>CAJOHO010000067.1 GCA_905234555.1 uncultured Bacteroidaceae bacterium | reverse complement strand
TGACGACGGATTTCTCCTTGCACAGTTCCCCCCACAGTGTGTTGATATCCCGGTCGCCCAGGTTCCGGTAGCCGTCGGTAACGCTTCCCTCTTCACCAAAGATGGTGAGCAGTCCCTGCTCATCCTCTTGGATGACCGGGCCTTCCGACAGCCAGTGTACCTCCGTGCGCCGTCGTACCTCGTTATAGCGTAGCAGCACCCGCTCGCTGACCATTTGCTTGATCTCCTCCACCGTGGCACACGTCTCCTGCCACGCCTTCTTATGCTCGCGTGGAGCCTCGTCTGTTTTCGTTTTGGTTTTCGTCTTCGTTGCCATAAACAATAAGATTACATATCGGCAGCAAAGATATGGAAACATCCAAAATTCTGCAAGGTTTTTACCGATGGGTGAAAAATTGGGTTAAGAGTTAATCCGTGAGTGAAAACGTGAGTGAAAAATTTGGTACTTTTGTAAATAATTTATACCTTTGTATTCGAAATGGACAAACGAACATCAGAAGACTATTACAAGGAAAGCAAGCGTATTTTGCCTATTTTGACCGTGATCTCGGCGTGCGAACAGTACTTGCCTTGCGAAAGATGAAGAACCACGGTCCCTACAAGCCATACGCCATCATTGATAAGTTCTCTTTCGAAGCAACTATTGGTGAACTTAAAAAAGGCCTTGCTTGCCGGACCAACCGGGGCTATCCATCTGAAGCGGAGTTTAAAAGTGCTTCTATTTTAGCAAGTCGCTTGCCGGACCAACCGGGGCTCTTACCCTAAATAGGTTCCTTTCACGTTGCAAAGATAGGAACTTTTTTCGTTACTTCCAAATATTTCGATGAATATTTCTTCTTTTACAGATTATTTTCATCTAAGATTTCACGGAAGCGACGGGTTATGGCAACCATACGATCAAATGGTTTTCGGGTCTTAGACACCTGCTTATCAAATGACCATTCATCAAAAGGTTTCACAAAGTCTGTTTGGCTTATTTGTTTCACTGACTCTTTCTTATATGGCTTGTTCACCTTCTCTGGCATTACTGTTCGGATAAAGGCATCGAAGCCGTCGAAGTCAGAATCACGGCAGTACCCCTTATCCACCAGTATGCGGTAGACGGCCTGCCAATGGCCTTGCAGATTGAATAGCGGCTCGTCACCATATCGCTCTTCCATCAACAAGGCGATACTTTTCCTAATACGTTTTTCAGGCATCTCTTTTTCCTCTGAACAGGGAGAAAGGGTAGGGGGCTCTGGCTTCGGCATCACCTTCCGGATGTCCTCATTGATCAGTTCCACCATCACGTCCAGATCGAAGAATGCCTGGCGCTCCTCATCCGTCATCCTATGAAAGTTCTGCAGCAAATACTTGCCCAAGCTTTCGTAATCCAGCTTCAGGATGTCACCCTCCCACCAGTTATACCTGCGGAAGCGGGCACACATCTCCTTGAAATCCCTACAATAGACAAAACCACAAGGCATGTGTTTCTTTACCAGGTCCAACTGTACTTCAGCGACTTCCCACATCGTTGGCGTGCGCGAAAAGCGCAGCGAACGACTCGTTAGGAATACAGCGACAACCAGTGTCTGCATGTCCTTCAGGCAGTTGAACGACTCGTCCCACTCCTGCAGCTTCCATCCGTTATACCTCCGCGTGGCAGGTCTTGCATCGTACTTCTCCTTCTCATGCAGATAGTACTGCCCATACAGGTGCTTCGGAATCCTTTTCATCTTTTCATAAGTCTCGTTCATGGTTGCTGCCATCTCGCAGATGGCATCAAGCGTAATTGACGCTTCTTCTGCGTCTTCAATAATTGTTGTGTTCATCATCTTTTTTGTTAGTTAGTTGTGTGTATTAATGTTTGAAGATTCAAATCTGTTTTGATTACGAAAAGAGTCTAGACCGTCTTTTAACTTTATTTTAGACTATCTGCATGTAACAATTCACTCACCTTGCCTACTTATAAGTAGAAAAGAGCGTGGGTCACCAATGATATAGCAAACGTCTCAACGCTGCAAGTTTCACGAATAT
Source organism: uncultured Bacteroidaceae bacterium (assembly GCA_905234555.1). Lineage (GTDB taxonomy): Bacteria > Bacteroidota > Bacteroidia > Bacteroidales > Bacteroidaceae > UBA3839. The sequence goes on along the minus strand of CAJOHO010000067.1, from coordinate 142 downwards.
GCTATAACCACCAATGCCCACGCCTGTGTCGGTGTGAGCTTGGTAGCCTTCGCTATTCGTGAATCTTTTTTGTTTGCAGCTTTGAGACGTTACGAATGCCTTTAGGCTCTTTTCCGCAAAAGTATATTTTCGAGGTGCGAAG
>CAJOHO010000066.1:1607-3056 GCA_905234555.1 uncultured Bacteroidaceae bacterium | reverse complement strand
GCCGCCGCCTCTTCGCGATAGTATCCGCGAGGCGTAATGAACACTGGTCTCTCCCCCTCGGGGGAGTTGGAGAGGGGTTGCCATTGATACGACTGCGAATTACCTATAAGAACAACAGTAAACATATCGATATCCTCAGGATCGAACTCGCCAAGGGTTGTGACCTTTATTTCCTGCTCCTCGCGACCTGCCTGACGGACATAGCCGACAGGGGTCTCAGGGGAGCGCACCTGAAGGAAGAGTTCCACGAGACGATAGAGTTGCCAGTAACGCCCGTGCGATTTGGGATTATAGATAGCAGTGACAAAATCACCCATAGCAGCTGCCTTGATGCGGCGCTCAATGACTTCCCATGGGGTCATCAGATCGCTTAAAGAGATGATACACAGATCGTGACCAATAGGTGCACCCAACAATGAGGCTGCTTTCTGGAAGGCCGAGATGCCAGGAAGCACTTCTACCTCGATATCCGACTGGCGCTCACGCCGCATCTCATAAATCAGCGGACCCATACCATAGATGCCTGCGTCGCCAGAAGAGATGACCACGACGGTCTTTCCTTGTTCAGCCAACAGGAAAGCCTGTTCTGCACGTTCACGTTCTTTCTTCATGCCCGTGTCGATGCACTCACAACCTTCCTTGACGTAAGCCTCCACGAACTGGAAATAGTATTTATAGCCTACGATGCAATCAGCCTCGCGCACTGCTTCGAGTACGGCGGGGGTAATGTCTTCCTTACTGCCAGGTCCTATACCTGCTACGATTATTTTTCCCATATCAGCGGCAAATTTACAAAAAAACAAGCAAAGTGCCAAATTTATCGGTTTTTGTTTTGTATTTTATTCGATTTGCACTACCTTTGCAGCGTCAACAAACAGGACATAAAAGGATTATGAAGAAAGTAATAGTAATGATGGCGATGGTCATGGTGGGGCTGACCGTCTACGCACAGGAAAGCAATACAGCCATGAAGTTCGGTTATCTCAGTTTCGACTCAGTAAGGCAGTCGATGACGGAATATGCTGAGATGCAGCAACAAATGGCACAAATGCATAGTGCATATGAAGCCGAGATGAAGCGCGTGGAGGACGACTTCAACAAGAAATACGAAGAGTTCCTGGATGGCCAGAAGAATTTCCCCAAAACCATTCTGCAGAAGCGCCAAAGCGAGTTGCAGGAGATGCTCGACAAGAATATCGCCTTCAAGAACGAGGGACTGCGCATCCTCAACGAACAGGAGTCACGACTCATGGAATCTATCAATCTCATGGTGAAGATTTGCGTGCAGCAAGTAGGACAGAAACACGGTTATGCCTTCATTCTGAATACGGATGCCGATGCTCTTCCTTGGCTGAACCCGGAAATGGGTGAAGACGTGACGGAAGAAGTCAAGGCGGCATTGTTAAAATAAAACCCGACATTTTCATGATGACTCTGCCCAGCGTTCCT
>CAJOHO010000066.1:0-1594 GCA_905234555.1 uncultured Bacteroidaceae bacterium | reverse complement strand
CCATTCTGCACGCCATTCGTCAGTTGTTGCCCCAATACGACTATTTGTATCTGGGTGACAATGCCCGTGCGCCCTATGGCACGCGTTCGTTCGATGTGGTTTATGAGTTCACCCGTCAGGCTGTCACCCGACTATTCGAACGGGGTTGCCACCTCGTCATATTAGGCTGTAACACCGCTTCTGCCAAGGCGTTACGCTCCATTCAGCAGAACGACCTGCCCCAGTTAGACCCCAACCGCAGGGTCTTGGGCGTCATCCGTCCTACAGCAGAGATCATCGGTTCGTTGACCCACTCGCGCCACGTTGGCATCTTTGCCACAGAGGGAACCATCAAGAGCGAGTCGTACAATCTGGAAATTCACAAGCTATTTCCTGACATACAGGTGACGGGTGTAGCCTGTCCGTTCTGGGTGCCTTTGGTGGAATACAATGAAGCAGATTCTCCTGGAGCCGATTATTTCGTGAAGAAGCGCATCGACCAGTTGCTGCGTCAAGACCCTGATATCGACACCATCATTTTGGGCTGTACGCACTATCCGTTGCTGTTGCCCAAGATTCACAAATACATCCCACGAGGCATCCGCATCATTTCGCAGGGGGAATATGTGGCAGAATCGCTGCAACACTATTTCGAACGTCACCCGGAGATTGAACAGCGCTGTACACAGGGAGGAAATGTGCACTACCTGACGACAGAAAATACGGAGAAATTCAAGGGACAGGCCCAGATTTTCCTCCATGAACCCGTGGAAGTGGAAAAAGAAACACTTGGATAAAAAGCAGGCGTATAGCTCATTTTGCAGGATATTTTTAAGTGGTAGGTGTTCTATAGCTCAAATTGCAGGATGAGTTTTTCCAGCTTTTTCATTGCCAGACCAAACAGAATTTGTACCTTTGCTCCGCAGTCTGAAGCATAGTGGAGCTCTGCTGGGGAGCAACTCCATGAGGAATAGGACTGCGAACTCAAGATTGAACGGAACAGGCTTCACATTACGTGTTGCCTGTTTCTTCATTATTCATATCTTGCTCCGACCGTTCAAGCTTAGATTCCAATGCCAAGAAAAACCCAGAAATGAACCGCTTGCGGTTCTCCTTCGTCAGGCCGCTGTGGTTGTTCAGGTTCTTCTTCAAATCAGTGAATGTCCCTTCTATCTTGTTGTTCGTGTTAGGCATCCCCTTGCAGTCCTCCCGCTGATAGGTGAAGAGGTAAGGCAGATAGAAGTTCAGACTGTTCATCGCTGCTCTCAGCCTCTGATGCGTATAGTGCATCTTTCCGTCCTTGTGCAGGCTCTTGTGGCTAATCGTGTTCTTCCACTTCTCTTTCCATTCCTGGTAATCCTTCTTGAAATCAGCCTCATTTGCCTTGTGCAGCCTGTCCACCAAAGCTTTCAACTCCTTGCTGGCATGCATCTTAGGATTCAGAGTCAGATAGCGTCTGATTATCTGTTTCATGTGGAATTGGCACATCTGTATGTGGTACTCAGAAAACGTCTTGAACAGGCTCTGCTTGCCGTCTATGATTAACCCACGGATGGTGTAGCCTCGTCCCTTTATGCTGCTGACAGCATCCTCGTAGTCCTTCACCGTCTCACTC
>CAJOHO010000065.1 GCA_905234555.1 uncultured Bacteroidaceae bacterium | reverse complement strand
TGGAGGTTGACGCACTCGAAGAAGTACAAAGTATTAAGGGCGGTCTGAAGGGACTTTACGTTGGTAAAGTGCTCACGTGCGAGATGCACCCCGATTCAGACCATTTGCATGTAACTACCGTTGATTTAGGTAAGGGTGAACCCCAGCAGATTGTCTGCGGCGCTCCCAATGTGGCTGCTGGCCAGAAGATCATCGTGGCTGATTTGGGTTGTGTGCTGTATGATGGCGACAAGGAATTTGTCATCAAGAAGTCGAAACTGCGTGGCGTCGAGTCATTAGGCATGATTTGTGCTGAGGACGAGATTGGTATCGGCACTGACCATTCAGGCATCATCGTATTGCCTGAGGACGCTGTTGTCGGTACGCCTGCCGCCGAGTATTACCACTTGGAGAGCGACTGGCTCATTGAGGTTGACATCACCGCCAACCGTGCTGACGCGCTGTCGCACTGGGGTGTGGCTCGCGACCTGTATGCCTGGTTGAAGCAGAACGGCTACAAAACTGCCACCCACCGTCCTGTGGTCGACGATTTCGCCGTCGACAACAACTCCCTCCCCATCGACGTCGTCATCGAGAACACGGAGGCCTGCAAGCGCTATGCCTGCGTCAGCATCACTGACTGCGAGGTGAAGGAGAGTCCCGAATGGCTGAAGAACAAGCTGAGTGTCATCGGATTACGTCCCATCAACAACATCGTGGACATCACCAACTACGTGATGATGGCGCTGGGGCAGCCCCTGCACTGTTTCGATGCCGACATGGTGAAGGGTCACAAGATTGTGGTGAAGACGATGCCGGAAGGCACACCGTTTGTGACGCTGGATGGTGAGGAGCACAAGCTCTCTGACCGCGACCTCGCTATTTGCAACGCCGAGGAACCCATGTGTATCGCTGGCGTGTTTGGCGGAAAGGGTAGTGGAACCTACGAGACCACGAAGAACGTTGTGCTCGAGAGTGCTTACTTCCATCCCACGTGGATTCGTAAGTCGGCCCGCCGTCACGGTTTGAGCACCGATGCTTCGTTCCGTTTCGAGCGTGGCATTGATCCCAATGGCGTGATTGACGCACTGAAATATGCCGCCCTGCTTTGCAAGGAACTGGCAGGCGGTAAAGTGTCGATGGAAATCAAGGACGTTTATCCTGAGAAGATGGAGAACGCAGTTGTTGACCTCGAATACAGCTATGTTCACTCGCTCGTTGGTAAGGATATTCCCGTCGAAACTATCAAGAGCATTTGTGACTCGCTGGAGATGAAGGTGCTCAGCGAAAGTGCCGAGGGCCTGAAGCTCGAAGTTCCCGCTTATCGTGTCGATGTTCAGCGTCCTTGCGACGTAGTGGAAGACATCCTGCGCATCTACGGATATAATAATGTGGAGATTCCCACGCAGTTGAAGTCCAGCCTTGTCATTAAGGGCGACGAAGACCAGAAGCACAAGCTGGCCAACCTCGTTTCAGAGCAGTTGGTGGGTGCAGGCTTCAACGAAATCCTGAACAACTCGCTGACGAAGGGTGCCTACTATGCAGAAGAGCAGCAGGCTCAGCTGGTAAAGATTATGAACCCGCTGTCGAGCGATCTCAACGTGATGCGTGGCACCCTGCTGTATGGCGGTTTGGAGAGCGTCGAGCACAATGTCAAGCGCAAGAACCCCAATTGCCGTTTCTTTGAGTTCGGAAACGTTTATAGCTTCGACCCTGCGAAGGAGAATCAGGACGACCCCATGCAGGCCTATAAAGAGCAGTATCATTTAGGTCTTTGGCTGACAGGTAAGCGTGTTGAGGGTTCGTGGGCTCATGCCAATGAGGATACGTCGTTTGCCGAGCTCGATGCACACGTGGACAATATCCTTGCTCGCATCGGTGTGCAGCCAGGAATGTTGGTGCGCAAAAAGAGTGAGAATACCATTTTCTCCGCTGGTCTCACCATCGAGAATCGCGGCGGCAAGAAGCTCATCGAACTGGGTGTGCTGACCAAGAAACTGCAGAAGAAGTTCGACATCGACACGCCCGTGTATTATGCCGAGCTCCACTGGACGGCCCTGATGAAAGTCATCCGCAAGCAGAAGGTGGAATTCACCGACATTCCTAAGTTCCCGTCAGTCAGCCGCGACCTCGCTTTGCTCATTGACAAGAGCGTCGAGTTCCAGCAGATTGAAGACATTGCTCGTCAGACGGAGCGTAAGTTCCTGAAGAAAGTCGAGCTGTTCGACGTCTATGAGGGTGACAAACTGCCCGCTGGCAAGAAGTCGTATGCCGTCAACTTCATCCTGCAAGATCCCGAAAAGACCATGGGCGACAAGCAAATCGACGCCATCATGCAGAAGTTGATTCAGAACCTCAAGAAGCAACTCAATGCCGAGTTGCGCTAACGTCTCGTAATACCGTAATCCCGGAATACCGAAATAACGTAATAACGACAAAAAAATAATAACGAAAATAATAAAAATATGGGAAGAGCATTTGAATATCGTAAAGCTACAAAGCTGAAGAGATGGGGCCACATGGCCAAGACATTCACCAAGATTGGTAAGCAGATTGC
>CAJOHO010000064.1 GCA_905234555.1 uncultured Bacteroidaceae bacterium | reverse complement strand
TTTTATGAATTGTAACGCATTATGCCATAGAAAATGCAAGAAATCGCAACTTGAGAGGGTAAAAATTATCGGAATGGACAAATTCTGTGGCCATTCTTTTCGCTGTGTTATGATTATTTAACGTCTCTCTGCGTAGCATAAGCTAAAATGTGTATTGAGTTTCTGCGTTTTAAAGTTCCACGCCGCCCTCGCTGGGTGTGCGAAACTGGAAGGTGGTCTTGCCGTCGGCGTTGGTGATGAGGAAGTCGGTCTCAGTGATGATGTCCATACCAAAAAGGATGGAGTATTCGCCCAAATCAGCACCATAGACTTCCATCTCATGAAACAACTTTCCATTAGGCAAGGCTATTGCTACATCATAAACACCAACCTTCTGCTCTCCACCAAAGACCATAATCGTGGTGTAGTTTTTTGGTTTGAGCTGCAGAGCCTCTATAACTTCCGAAGAAATAGATGTATGGTCGGCTCCCGTGTCCCACGCGGCGAAAGGAGTATAGTACTTAAGGCTGGGCTACTCTCCCGGCCTGAAGCTTGGGAACACGAAGGCTTCTGTAATAATGGCGGAAGCCTTCGTGCCAAAATCCTTTTTGTAATTCATAACACTTCGGCGAGGTTTGATGTTGGGTGTTCAACATACTTCGGACATGGCTCTCCCTTCTTGGTCCTGAAGAAATTAAACGGACGGCCAGGACGAATAGGCTTATGGGCCAAACTTGTTGCATGAGCAAAGTCGAAGTCGCTGATGTCCCAGTCCTTGAAATCTTTCTTAGTCTCTGTCATAACGCTATGAGTTTTGTAATTACGGCTGCAAAGGTACAAAAAGTTTGTGAATTACGAGCCGTTTGCGCGTTAAAAGTGCAAAAAGGCGGGCGAAACGACGAACGAAGCAAGCACAAAACGATGCTTGCATCAGTTTTGTCTTGCAAGGAGGAGTAAGACCAAAGGTCAAAGTGTTGAGTTTTGTCGGGTCACCTGCATAACCGCGTGTAATCATCCACACTAAAATTGCGATATTTTCGTTTTAATAAGAAACGAGATGTCACAATGAATCCACAATACGAAATATTAGCCAAATGCCTTTTACCGGAGCACATGCTGGAATGGTTTGAGTTAACGAACATCGAAGTTAAGCCAAAGGAGAAGAAAGGCAATCAGGAGCAACAGTTAGAAGGCCAAAGTCCCAATGTCATCCATCTGTACCTTGACGAGAATGACTTGACACCCGAGAATCGTGGAGACCTTCGTCCCAATGGCTTTACTCCATCCAAGACCTTTCACGACTTTCCCATTCGTGGTCAAGAGGTCCTGTTGCATGTGCGTCGCCGTCGCTGGCTTGACGAAGATAATCACAATGTGATGTCTGAGTTTGACTTCATTCAGGAGTCTACCCGCTGTTCGAAGGAACTGGCGGATTTTTTAAAAGAAGCGTTTGGAGACGGTCCCTATAACGGCCCGTTCGTTTGAGAAGGACTATCACATAAGCGGTGATAATTTTGAGCGTTCGTACAAGGAAGTCATCAGCGGCTTCAAGACTTGGGAGGACGCAGGCCACGCAGAGGACTGGGTGATAATCCCAGAGAACATGGGGACACACCTGAGCATCGATGAAACGTGCCTGTCAACTGGTGAGGTCTATACCATTCTGTCAAACAAGGATGCTCATGGGCGTAAGGGCTGTCTTGTCGCCATTGCTAAGGGGACGAAGGCAAAGGAGGTTACAAGCATCCTAAAGAAGATACCTGAGGCAGTCCGTCTGCTGGTTGAGGAGGTGACGCTGGACTTCTCTGACAGTATGCACCAGATTGTCAGCGCCTGCTTCCCCAAGGCAATGATTACCCTCGACCGTTTCCACCATCAGCAATTTTGTCTGGAGGCATTGCAGGAGATACGTATTGGGCATCGCCGTGAGGTGATGACGGAGGTGGCTAACGCCAGGGACGACTTCAGAGCCATGATTAAAGACCTCATGGGGAGCGGCAAGCCACTTGTAGACGAAGAAGGCAATTCTATCCGCAGTAATGCCGCATACCATCCCGAAAGACTGAAGAACGGTGAGACAAAAGCTGAACTGCTCATGCGCAGCAAATACCTGCTGATGGTATCACCGGAGAAGTGGACTCCAAGCCAGAGGGAACGTGCAGAAATCCTGTTCGAGCTGTACCCTGACATAGAGACGGCATACAGCCTGACACACTCGCTGAGAATGATTTTCGCCCAAAGGTGTGACAAAGAGGCTGGACGCAAGAGCATACAGAAATGGTATGCCAAGGTGGGTGACTTCGACAACAAGGCTTTCAATGATATAGCAGCCGCCATGTACGACAGAGAAGATGAAATCCTCAACTACTTTGTGAACAGATCCACCAATGCATCGGCAGAATCGCTCAATGCCAAAATCAAGGACTTCAGGGCTCAGTTAAGGGGTGTCATTGACAAGAAATTCTTTATCTTCAGACTGGTTAAGATCTTTGGCTAATCCACGCGGTTATACAGGTGACCCCTTACACCGTGGAAGAAGTGACCGTTGCTGGCAACGTAGCCTTCGTCCGCATCTCGTCATCGTTCAGCAAACTGACCACCTTCAACGACATGTTCACCCTGGCTGAACAGGATGGTGAATGGAAGATCGTGAGCAAGATCTACAGCGCGAAGTAATCTTGAAATTTATTTGGTCTGCAAAAGTTTTTGTACCTTTGCAGCAGACTTTTCAAAGCTACAAA
>CAJOHO010000063.1 GCA_905234555.1 uncultured Bacteroidaceae bacterium | reverse complement strand
GACTACCTGATGAACGCCCCGCAGACCCTGCATCAGAGCCACAAACTGCATATCAACAGCGTGGCAGGCTATTGGTCAACCTTCCGTGCCGTGTTGCACTCAGCCTACCGTGAGCATAAGATACAGGAAAATCCGAACGGATTCCTGGAGCGCATCGACACCATCCCTACGGTGAAGGAACATCTTTCGAGACAAGAACTGATAACACTGGCTAATACGCCATGTTCCTCAGAGGTATTGAAGAAGGCTTTTCTCTTTTCTTGTTTGACAGGACTCAGAAAGAGCGACATCAAGCAGCTGACATGGGAGAAGATTCAGCCCTATGGCGATGGGGGGATGTACGTCACCCTCCGTATGCAGAAGACACAGCAGTTGGTGAACAATCCCATCAGCAATGAGGCACTGGACCTGATTGGCTTTTATGACGAGGATGAAAACCGCAAGCCGACCGACAAGGTGTTCACAGGTTTCAACGACAGCCTGACCCAAGCTCCGCTGAAGAACTGGCTGAAGGAGGCAGGCATCACCAAGCACGTGTCCTATCATTCGAGCCGTCATACTTTCGGTTCGCTACAGGTTGAGGCGGGCACCAGTGTCTACACTGTCCAGCACATGCTCGGACACAAGAACGTGGCCACGACGCAGATTTACGCAGAGATGGCTGATGAAAGCAAGCGCGAGTCGGTAGATCGTATCACACTGAAGCCCACGCCAGCCTTACGTGCCTTGAAAACAGGAACAGGGGAATAGTCCTCTGTTCCTCCTGCCAAAAGGTATCATGCATGGTTTTGGTTCAATATTCCCTAACAAACGAGATTGATTTACTAATAAAGGTTAAGTGTAGTCGCATAGAAGTGTTAAATTACGAACTTTTCGGAGTAATTGGAGTACCTTTGTATCCGAAGAATAAAGATTGTAGGCAGTATGAATGATGTAGATGGATTCAAAATGAGAGACTGGTGCCTGATATGGGGCTTGCCTTTCTTTGTCTTTTTGCTTATCTCCCTTCTGGTTTCACTGGTAGTGGGAGCTAATTTCGACGATGACAACTTTGTCCGCGCCGTGGTGTTCTTGTCATGCGTTTTCCTCCTTAGTATAGTCTATTACATCTTCCAGTCATTTTGGGTAGAGTTGTTCTCTATTGCATGGAACAGGCGTAGAAGACGAAAAGTCTCTGCCCCAAACGAAATGCCAAAAGTCCCCCTGTTATTGACAACCGAGATTGAGGAAAAAGACTATACCCCGTTCGAAGAGTGTCAACCGAAGGGAGAGGAAGAAACCCTTCCCGACGCCCCATCAGATACGCAACCATCTGACGACGTGGAAGAAGAACAAACTGATATATACGCTCTTCGCAATGAGGAGTACAAGCGGAAACAGGAGAAGCATAGGCTGAATGTGATTGCAGCCATCATTAAATATACCCAATACACCATGTCCCCTTATGTCAACGACGATAAAGAGCTGGAGAAACTATGTGGAGAGATAAGGAAATGGGCAGATAAATACACTTATTCTCCCATACCCATAATCCTTAAGCAGAAATTAACCACTCTCGATCTTCGACATTTCGTTTGGAACATAGGTGAAAGGCTTGGAACTAAGAATGGCTATAGCGGTCATGTCCGTGCTGATTTTATCAAGTCGATGTTTCCTGATATTATGAAAGACTGCGAACTTGATAGCATCCGAAACTTCACATTCAACCCCAACAAAGGCAGCATCAAGTTAGACCCACCCGACGAAGACGATTACGCTTTCCATTACGACGAGTAATTCTTCAGTCTTTATTCTATACGAAGCATCCTTTCCCTACCATGCTCTTTTATGCTGGTAAGGAAAGGATGCTCTTTTTCTACAGGTACTCCTGCCGATGCTGACAGATTATTCAGCGATTATCAGGCATAATCGGAGTCAGCATTACATCATTGTGTTCCTTTGCAGCGGTCTTCTATCCAAAGACCGTGTTTATAATGAATAACAATGAAATAACTTTCAACGACCTTCCACAGGTCGTTGCCCAGCTTCGGGATGAGGTGATGGGCATGAAGACCCTGCTGGCCAGACAGCAGGACGAGAGCAAGAGACATCTGGATAATGAGAAACGCCACAAGCCTATGACGGTTGATGAGGCGGCAGCGTACACGCGCATACCACTTGGCACACTGTACATGAAGCTTGCCGACGGCTCGCTCCCCGCCACCAAGCCTGGCAAGCGATGGGTACTATATCAGGACGAACTCGACAAGTGGCTGGAGGCCAACCGCCGTAATGCAGTGCCTCTGACTGCCGACGAGGAGAACGAAGCCATTCTCTCGTCTCATCGGCGCAAGCCCAACAAGCGTGATTGGAAACATGTATAATATAATAGGTACTTCTATGGTATATACGGATATTAGATACGGAATCCTGCTGTCTAGTGGGCAGCTGGATTTCCTGCGCGATGACCAGCAAGGCTTCCACCGTGCAGAGGCTCTGACCACGTTTGTCAAGATGGCTGCCATTGAGCCGGTTCACTATGAGAAGAAGAACTTCGAGGCAGACTTAGACATTGGCCAGTTTGTGGCCTCGACAGTAGAACTGGCCACGCTCTGTCCGAATGTTCAACGAGATGGGAATACTCACGTCTGAGGCTAACAACCGCACGACCGTTCACACCATCCACTGCCTCGCCTTCTGGCTGGGGAAGGATGGCGATGAGGAGAAGACTATCAGGAATCCCCACTACACCCGGAGGCCGGTTGTCAAGGTCGCTCATATTTCGGGTTTCCCCACCTCTAAAGATGCTGCCAACCCCATCAATGCTATGAGGCATGGACAGCTGACTGTCAACAATTCCTCGTCCGCATCTTCTGGCTCAGACGTAGATGACAACGCGATGGGCAATAATGGACCTGCTCTTGGCAATGGCCATATACTCTCTAATGCCTCCGGCACTTGTCCTGGGAGCCCTGTTAATCGACAACAGGCTACTGCTGGGGAAACTTCAACCTCGCCCGAACATGGCATATAACATCAACAATAACGGACAGCTATCCTGCACGTCTCGTGAGAGAGCCGGAATTTCCGGAAGGTTAGTCAAGAAGTCCCAGTGTAATACACGACCGTCTGACGGACGGGTGTGTTCCTGCTGGGGTGAAGCCACTCGCAGGCTCGCAGCAGCTGTCCAATGTTTAATTATAAAAGGTTTAGTATATGCAGAACAAA
>CAJOHO010000062.1 GCA_905234555.1 uncultured Bacteroidaceae bacterium | reverse complement strand
CGCAAATCTTGTAAAAGATTGAAATCAAGGAAAGAGTTTTTCCTGTTTTTTTCTTTTTTACAATCTGTAAGCAAACACAGGATTTTACTAGTGAGCCAATTTTTATTTTGTATTGTGCTCACTTATCCGTAACTTTAGCTCATAAATTCGCTGAAGTTAGGCTGCATCTCGGCAATAAAAATAAAAAAAACCGTTTTTTATTTTGTATTGCGCTCAATTTGCACTAACTTTGCACCCGCAATTATGCATTATGCATTGTGAATTATGCTTTAAAAAGCGCTTGTGGCGAAATTGGTAGACGCGCCAGACTTAGGATCTGGTGTTTTACGACGTGCAGGTTCGAGTCCTGTCAGGCGCACCACGGTAAAGAGGAGATTGTCTTGGATGTCTCCTCTTTTCTTTTTTCCAATGTTGAGACAAATGTTGAATGGATAGAGACCAGATTATCATACGTGGGGCAACAGAGAACAATCTGAATAATGTCTCCCTGCAGATTCCCAAATACCAGATCACGGTGTTTACGGGTGTGAGCGGCAGCGGAAAAAGTTCGCTGGTGATGGACACCATTGCTGCCAAGTCGCGACGTGAACTGAACGACACCTTCCCTACCTTCGTACAGCAATACCTGCCTAAGTACGGGCGGCCTCATGTGGAGAGCATCGAGAACCTCCCCATCGCTATCGTCATCGACCAGAAGAAGCCTGCGCAGAACTCACGTTCTACGGTGGGTACCTACACCGATATCTATGCCTTGCTGCGTCTGCTCTTCTCGCGTGTGGGAAAGCCTTTCGTGGGCTATGCAGAGAGTTTCTCGTTCAACCATCCTGAAGGATCCTGTCCTCGCTGCAACGGACTGGGCGAAATTCGTGAACTCGACATCCATAAGCTCGTCGATTTCGACAAGAGTCTCAACGACGAAGACACCATCCACTACATCGCCTTCGGCAAAGGAGGCTGGCGTTGGATCCGTTATGCCCACAGCGGTCTGTTCGACCTCGACAAGAAAATCCGTGACTATTCGCCCGAAGAGCTGGAACTCTTCCTCCACAGTCCACAGATTCGTCTGAAGAATCCGCCAGCCAACTGGCCCAAGACGGCGAAGTACGAAGGACTGATTCCGCGTATGTATCGCAGCATCATCAATTCGGAGGAAGGACTGCTCCATGCTGCTGTCCTCAATCCGATGCTGCGGATGGGCACCTGTCCCGACTGTCAGGGCACTCGTGTGAATGAGCGGGTGCGTTCGTGCAAGATAGAAGGTCGTAACATCGCTGAAGTCTGCAGGATGAGTATCACCCGTCTCAACCAATGGATTCGCAGTATCAGCGATCCGCTGGCGGTGGATCTCCAGCAGGCCATCGGTGCCCGTCTCACAGCTCTCGAAGAGATAGGCTTGGGCTACCTCTCCCTCGATCGGGGTGTGGGTACGCTCAGCGGAGGCGAAGCCCAGCGTTGCAAGATTGCCAAATACATCAATTCCTCCTTAGCCGATGTGCTGTATATCCTCGACGAACCCTCCGTCGGACTCCACAACCACGACATCCAGCTGATGAAGCACAGCGTGCAGCGGTTGCGTGATGCCGGCAACACGGTGTTGCTGGTGGAACATCACAAGGAGATGATCCGTATGGCAGACCATATCGTCGATATGGGACCAGGTCCTGGCATTGACGGTGGAAACATTGTCTTCGAAGGCACTTACGACGAACTGCTGAAGAGCGGAACGGTGACGGGCGAAGCATTGAAAGGGGGAAACGGACCCCTCCCCAGCGGACCCACCCCCGACCCCTCCACAAGGGAGGGGAGTGGTCACATTTCCATCAAGCACGCCAATCTGCACAACCTAAAGGATGTCACCATAGATTTGCCTACGGGTGTGCTTTGCGCCATTTGTGGTGTGGCTGGTTCAGGCAAAAGCTCGTTGATGGAATTTCTGCGCACTAACTACTCCCCTCCCTGCAGGGAGGGGCAAAGGGGGTGGGTCCGAAGCGAGTGGGTCCACATCTCTCAGAAAAGTATCGGCATCAGCCTGCGTTCCACTCCTGCCACCTATATGGATGTGGCAGGCGATATTCGTAAGCTTTTTGCCAGGAAATTCAAGAAGAAAGAGACAGACTTTGCCTTCAACGGCAAGGGCGCTTGTCCTGTGTGTGGCGGCAAGGGTATCGTCGTCAGCGAGATGGCGTTTATGGACAATATCGAGACCACCTGTGAGGCTTGTGGCGGACTGCGTTACAACCAGGAAGTGCTGCAATACCGACTCTCTTCAGCAGAAGCGAAAGGCAAGACCTTCCGTTCGGATGTTTCCGAGGGGAAGGCGCTGAATATTGCCGAAGTCTTCGATCTGAGTGTTCGTCTGGCGAGTGAGTTCTTCCAGGGAACCGTCATCGAGGAGAAGCTGCGTCCGTTGCGCGAAGTAGGACTGGGTTACCTCCATTTGGGTCAGGCCCTCTCCACCCTCAGCGGAGGCGAGTTGCAGCGCCTGAAGATCGCTTCCCATCTGGGCGAACAGGGACAGTACTTCATCATCGACGAACCCACCGACGGCCTACATCCCAAGGATGTGCAGCGCATCATCGACCTCTTCCGCACGATGGTCAGCGAGCGGGGCAACACCATCTATGTCATCGAACACAACACGGATGTCATCCGTGCTGCCGACTACGTCGTAGAACTGGGTCCAGGAGCCGGCGAAGAAGGTGGCTCCATCGTCTTCTGCGGCACCCCCGCCCAACTCCGTCAACACCCTCACAGCCTCACCGCAAAATACTTATAATAATTATAAGACCTCCCGATTGGCATGATACCAGTCGGGAGGTTTTGTGTTCAGAATCTGGATTACCCGCAAACCCCTGTGTTTAGATTTAAATAAAAACCTTAAAAACCCTCACTTCAGAATGTGTCGGACTTACAGTCCTTATACGATTACGTCACTTTGTTCCGTGACTTTTCTCACGACTCGGCCATTAGAAAGCGAGCTTTCA
>CAJOHO010000061.1 GCA_905234555.1 uncultured Bacteroidaceae bacterium | reverse complement strand
AGGAAGTCTGATGTCTGATGTCAGATGTCTGATGTCTGATGGAAGATGGAAGATAGGGTGGTGTGGAGATTATTTTCAGGGGGTTAACATTTCTTAAGGCCGGAAATTTGTTTATCTCGGAAAAAATGCTTAACTTTGCGTAACATTTCAGAAAAGCGGTCTTTGAATAAGCATCAAGAGTCGACTTCGAGTCGCACCAACCGAGCAATTTATTGCCACGATGGTTAGATGATGTGAGTTAATTGATTGTTTGCCAATTAATAAAAGAGTGTGCATAATAGAAAGGAATTATAAGGTGATTCCCAGATCCGCTTTCTGATAATAAAGGGCAGGAACCTGATTCGAATGAGGATCAGTTCCTGTCCCTTCTGATTTGACTGAAACGATAAAACCTCCTGTGCGACAACGAATGCCGAGCAGGAGGTCATTGTTAATTGAGACTTAAGCGTAAATGAATCTTACCTTGCGTCTGTTTCCTTGTGTCGGAGGACGGACGGCGAAGTGGATCCAGTAGCTGCCGCGGCGGTTATGTTCGATGAGGAGTTCGTCGAAGTCTTCGCCGCTCTCGTCGCTGATGTCGAGCAGGATGACCGCCTTACGGAGAGCCTCTTTGAAGCCTGCTACGCGGATGTCGGCAGCACAGCCAGTCAGGTGGTTGGATGTGGAAACTCCACCCACAGCCTTATTGACTGCTGGCGACCTGAACCCACTCGTCACGATAATCGGATCTCCATCATCCTCCCCCTTGGGGGAGTTAGAGGGGGCTGGAGCATCACTCCCGCCATATCTTCGGTTCCACTCGTCTCGCAGCATCTCAAGCCAGCTGCACAGCCGAATCAGATTCTTCACTTGAGCCTCATTCGGCACATTCGGTAATCCCGTTGACGTCTTCGTCATTTCGCCAAGCGTGAAATGTGGCGATAATCGAATGTCATCAAGCTTGTTTGAATGACTGAGTGCAGCCACATTGGGCGAAGCCAAATGCTCAGCCAGTTTCATATTCTTTTCCATAAATTTACAATTTAAAATTTGTAATTTAACCCATCCCTTGCCCCTTCAATGGTGGGCTATATACTCCCCTCCCTTGTGGAGGGGCAAGGGGGTGGGTCCATTATGCATTAAACAGTTCAGTCCACGCATCGTTAGCACAAGCTCTCAGGTGACCTCGTGGATAGTAGGTCTTCGTGCCGTTCTCCACTTCCGCCATCGCTAAGATGATATCCACCCAAAGGATCTTATCACCTTTCGGATGAGGCAGCGGCTCTTTGGCACTTCGTCCTACCTGCAAACCCACTCGCTTTGCGTAAGCTTGTGGATCGTTCCCGTCCGCTGTGGGTGCCCATCGGCAGAGGATAGCCAGCAAGTTGCGCAGTCGGTGCGTTTCGTAGTAGTTCAGCAGGAGTTTGAGCATGGCTCGGAAACCCATCGAGAGCGAACGGAACTGGCAAAATTCCTTGTCTTTCTGCGCCCGACAGAGACCTTTCCATTCCGTCTTTCCATGACGCAGGTTGCCAGGGTTGTTGTTACGATAGCCACGAGGCAGAGAGGTGGCTTTGTGTGCCACCAGTTTCTCGATGGCATCCAGATATTCAAACTCAGAATGCATCTCCGTGTTCCACCACGGTTCATTCACTAGTGCCTCCATTGTCAGAGGCTGTTTGTTAGTATTTTCTTCCATACCTTATAATTTCTAATTAGATACTCCAGCCCTCCGAAGAGGGACTGGAGATAGGTTAAACAATTTGATTTTGCAAAAGCAACAGCGTCAACAGCGACAGCGTCAACAGCGTCAGAGAATAGTAATACCTGTCTTTCTGTATTTACTTTTCGTTGTACCATTTTCAACATAGTCTCCTGATTTTTCGATGACGCGGTCTTTCTGTAATTTCGAGATACGCGACCTTGCGGTATTGGGGTTCTCAATTCCGAAGCACCTCATCACGTCCTCCACCGTAAACTCCTCAGGAAGGTTCTTGAAGCCCTCGATGGTCTTGCTGCGACGCTGTACCTTATACGAAGCTTCACGATCCTTGTCGTCGAAGTACTGCTCTGCCATCGCTCCGAAGAAGTAACGCTGGCAGGTCAGCTGGATGTTCGTGATGAGTTCTGCCAACTCCCAGTCCGTGTCATCCGTCTGGAACGCTCCACACCAGAAGTCACCTTCCTGATGCAGTTCTGCCCAGTGGCGCATGACGACGAAAGGAGCCGAGAAGTTCAGACCATGATAGGCACAGCGCTTCAGTAGCATCTCGTCGGCAAACGATTCGTTCTCGCCGGCATCCTCCATACGGCGTGCCGTCCAGTCGTAGAGTTCATCCACCAGCTTCTGCACACTCAGCTCACCTTTCGTACGGTCCAGCTTAAACGCCCATTCCTTCAGACGCTCGTCACTCTCGTAGTCGATGTTGGTCTCTCGATCCATCATACGGAAGTTGGTCGAAGGCAGAGGAATGCAGGAAAGGCGTGTTGCCAGACCGCTTCCGAAGTTCTGGGAGTTCACCTTCTTCTTCAGGGCGATGGGGGTGCCCGTGTAGATAAAGTTCCAGGTAACGTAGAAGTCCTGCAGGATGCTGTCGTTGTTCGAGTAAGCCTGACCGTCCTCTTCGTTGTGGAAGGCTTTCAGCTCCAGACTCTGCTTGTCAATCCACGAACCGCCCTTCTGCACCGTCACCGTGTTGTCCAGCTCTGTGTCGAAGGTCAGCATGTGGAGCTGCATCACCTCTCCATCCACCACCTCCACCGAGTTCACCATGTCCTGAATGAACTGAGCGTTCGAGGTTCTGGCAGGATGGAGTCGTACCACCACTTTTGGTTTCTGCGGTTTGTCCTTGTTAGCACCCTTACTGCGAGTCTGCTCACGGTAGGCGTTGATGGCATCCTTTCCTACTTTGTCAGCCTTCACGATGGGAGCCGCCAAGAGTTTGAACAACCTTGTGGCGAAGCTCTTACCCGAAGCAGGATCTCCGATAATCAGCGTGCAGTTGTTCAGCCGTCGCAGTTCTTCGGGTCTGTGGTAGAAGCGGTAGGTGCATCGCGTCATGAGCGTCATCATCAGCCCGCCAGCCACAAACAGGGCAGCTGGGTACTGGTTTCGCTTCAATCCCTTGCACACGTCACGCAGGATAGGATAATGAGGAAACAGCGCTTCAATCTGCTCACCCCACATCTCCAACTGCGCCTCCATCGCTGCCCGTTGGGTCGTGGCCGAAGCCTGTGCTGAGTTCGTACCGAGGATCTCGCGCATCTGCTTCGAAATCCCTTTCACCGGCTCCTTGCAAGCCGAATCGACGATGCTCTGCACCTCCCGTTCGTCCAGTCCCAGACGAGGCATCACCTGCATCAGCAACGCTTTGTCGTTGTCGCAGATGGCACGCAGGTTTACCGCCAGCTGATACAGCTTCACGTTGCGCTCACCTTCCTGCGGCTCACCGCCGTTGCGTTTCCACCATTCCGCGATGATCGTTGCGTAAGGGGTGCCCTTAAAAAGGGGACTGGACCCACCGAGTATATACTCCGTTGTCAGGCTGAGCCGTTGGTTTGGTCTCCCCCTCTTTCGGAGGGGGAAGGGGGGAGGCCTCCCACGGTCTATAGTGCTTATTCCCTTTCTTCGCCCCTGCAGGAACCTGTTCCTCCTTGCGCATCACTCTTACCTTCAGGCGGTTGTATTCCCGTTCGCATTCCTCAGGTGTCATCGGTTCGGTGAAGAGGGCATCGTCTAAATAGACCAGATCATCCTCGCTGCCGCTGGTGCTGAACACCACTCGTTGCAGGTCCTTCGCACCCGTATCCATCTCCAGATGCAGGAGGGTCGCCACTCGCACCTGATTCTCCAGAATCGTGGTTCCTGGCACTCGCTTGCAGACCAGATGCCAACCTCCGCTGGCACTCCTCTCCAGCATCATCAGCCCAATCTCATCTTTCTTCTCCAAGATGAGCTTCTTAATCTCATCTGACGACAGAGAACAGCTATCTTGGCTCCCCTCTCTTTCGGAGAGGGGTTGGGGGTGAGGCTTTTCATAGGCATCCACGTCATGAAAGAAAAAGCTTCCGATGCTCTTACAGCCAGCCAGTTTTCCTTCCACATGACCGATGTTATAGGCAAACTGCTGGAGTTTTCTCTTCGCATCCTCGTCACCCTCACGCGCCTTCTTCAGATTGCTCAGGTTTTTCGCGGAGTTACGCAGCGCCATCAGTTCCTCGCGGTTCGCTACTGGGAAGGCAAACTTGCGTCTGCCCTCCCCCTGTTCAATTCTGTAGATCATACGCTCACCTCCTCCTTATTAATAATTTCGTTCATAACCTTACGCGCAATCGCAGTCGCCTGACGGATGAGCTGTGCAGGCAGTTCGTTCACCAGCTGCTCAGGCAGCGCGAAGTAGAAGTAGTACTTGCCGTCAGTTCCCAGCGACAGTGAACTGTTGTCGTCGCGGAAGATAGGTTTGTTCTTCTTGCGTTTCTGCAGCTCGGTGACATAGACGTTTCCGTCCCTCATCACCTCCACCTTGCAACGTGCCGTATAGTCCTGCATCTGCACATCCTCCATGCACATGAAGTCAGCTACGTGGCGTCCGTCTTCCAACTTGCCAAAGGACATTGCGCCCTCCAGCGTTACCTCAGTCTCGATCAGTTTCTTTGAATTTTTCTTTTTCATTTTTGTGAGTTGTTTTGTGAGGAGAAGTTTGGAATTGCTGGCCAGCTTATTCACGTGAAGTTCCTCACTCCAACTCAGGGTTAATAATTTTCTTTTTCGAACACAGATCTCACTAATCTTCCGAATCACCTGCAAAGCTTGAGTTTAGACAAAAACCTTAAAAACCCTTTCCTTGATTTCAATCTTTTACAAGATTTGCGTCTGCTGCTGATGCTGTCTGCCTGTAAG
>CAJOHO010000060.1 GCA_905234555.1 uncultured Bacteroidaceae bacterium | reverse complement strand
GAAAAACGTTATATTAACAGCACTGCTGCTGGGTGGAATGCTCACGGCTTGCACGAACAAACAAACGACAAACGAGAATATGGAACAAGAATTGCAACTGACGCAGGAGTGGGACAAGGTGTTCCCTCTGAGCGAGAAAGTAGCCCACAAGAAGGTCACGTTTAAGACTCAGTACGGACTGACACTGGCAGCAGACCTGTATGAGCCTGCGGCAAGTGAAAAGTTTAAAGTGAAAAGTGAAAAATTGCCTGCCATCGCCGTCTCCGGTCCCTTCGGCGCTACCAAGGAGCAGTCGAGCGGACTCTATGCCATGAAGATGGCTGAGCGTGGTTTCGTAGCACTGGCCTTCGACCCCTCCTATACGGGTGAGAGCAGCGGTGAACCGCGTCGTACAGCTTCGCCCGACATCAACACTGAGGACTTCATGGCTGCTGTCGATTTCCTGTCGAAGCAGGAAAAAGTAGATGCCGAGAAGATTGGCATCATCGGAATCTGCGGCTGGGGAGGCATCGCCCTGAATGCAGCCGCTGCCGACACTCGCATCAAAGCAACTGTTGCCTCCACAATGTACGATATGACGCGCGTCAGCGGCAACGACTACAATGATGCTTTCGACATGGAAGAAGCTCGCCACAGAAACCGAGAGAGCCTCTCGAAACAGCGTCTCACCGACCCCAACGCGATGGCTGGAGGCGTGCTGGACACCGTGCCCCCACAGGCTCCCCGCTTCGTCCACGACTATTACGACTACTATAAAACCCCACGCGGCTATCACAAACGCTCAGGCAACTCTAACGACGGCTGGCGCGTCATCGGCACTCAGGCCTACGCCAACAGCCGTTTCCTCTACTATATCAACGAAATCCGCTCTGCCGTACTCGTGATGCACGGTGCCGATGCTCACTCGCGCTACTTTGGCGAGGCAGCCTTTCATTATATGGTGGAAGGTAAGGCCGAGGGCTATAAGTTCGTTGGCGAACCTAACCCCAATCCCGAGAACAAGCAACTGCTCATCATCCCCGATGCCACGCACTGCGACCTCTACGATGGTGGTTACGAGGAAAAGGCTGGTCAGGGTCAGTCCAAGAACATGATTCCCTGGGACAAGTTGGCAGAATTTTTCAAAGAGAATCTGAAATAGTGTAGAAATCATGCAAAGGATCGTTTTAATTTTAATCGCAATCATGACGATGATAACAACAAATGCACAGACGCTGACGGAGCGTCAAAAGGGATTGGCGGCTTGTGCCTGCCTGATGGCACAGGGCGATATGGAACGTTTGGAACCAGCTGTACGTATGGCTCTTGACAAGGGTGTAACCATCAATGAACTGAAGGAGGCTTTCTCGCAGCTCTATGCCTACACGGGATTTCCACGTTCCCTGAACGCTCTTGGAACGCTGAGCAAGGTTTTGGAAGCCTCCCCTCGGGGTTTCTGTCCCCCGCGAAACGGGGGAACCGAAGGGGGTGCAAAGACCATTGAGTTGGAGGGAGTCTGGCAGGAAGGAAAACCCTGGACGCGACCTGCAGAATGGGATGATGCCAAGAAATCCTACGAACTGGGCACAAAGAACCAGACACAACTCTCAGGAAAGCCCTTCAACTACGAATTCTGCCCCCAGGACGACTACTACCTGAAGTCACACCTCTTTGGCGACATCTTCGCTGGCAACCAACTCTCTGCTGCCGACCGCGAGATTGTTACCGTAGCAGCCCTCAGCGGTCTTGAAGGCGTGGCTCCACAACTCGCCGACCACAAGCAGGGAGCCGTGAATATGGGCAACTCGAAGCAACTGGTGGATGAACTCTGCGCTTGGCTCTGCAACGAAGGCTACACCCTGAGCACCAAGTGGTCCAAGGGCGAACCAAACCCTTACGGAAAGTATTTCATTGGTCAGAGCTATCTGGCAGATGTTGGCGGTGGCGTCATGAATGTCACCTTCGAGCCTGGTTGCAGAAACAACTGGCACATCCACCACAAGCAGGTGCAGGTGCTCATCTGTGTTGCAGGCCGTGGTTGGTATCAAGAATGGGGCAAGGCTCCCGTTGAGATGATTCCTGGTACCGTCATTGCCATCCCTGCCGAAGTGAAACATTGGCACGGAGCCCAGAAAGACTCGTGGTTCCAGCACCTTACCTATCATAAGGATGTGCAGGAGGAAGCCAGCAACGAACTGATGGAGCAGCGAGAGCAGAAAGATGCTCGCATCATCTCTGCCGAGTCGAGACAGAAGTCGAGTGAAACTCAATGGTGTGAGCCTGTAGATGGCGCTACCTATCATGCCTTGAAGCAATAGTTGAAAATATACAGTCAACCAAACACTAAAGCATCCCAGCTCTTGGTTCCACAAGAGCTGGGATGCTTTGGTATTATCGGGCTTGTAGAAAATGCCCTTAAAAAGTCTTTGTCAACTCGTAAACAACCAGAGCTTTCTTACTTCATCACAACCTTACGTCCATTATTGATATATATTCCGCGCTGGGTTGGTTTACCTGAAAGTCGGCGACCATCGAGTGTGTACCAAGTCTCAGCCTCATCATGAATTATGAATTGTGAATCATGAATTGAAGTTTCCTCGTCACCGAAGAACATCTTTACGTTTCCGACTGGGAGGTCGGCGGCGCTGATGCCGTTGAGCTGGAAGTAGGCGCGGCAGGCGGCGATGGTGGCTCCATTCTCCGGATAGTAGAGTGTGTTGTTGGTGCCGAAGAACAGGATGCTCTTATCGATGTCAGTGAACAGACGGTAGCCATAGGTGCCGCGGAAGGTGATGGACTTGTCCTCACCAAGGTCACAGGTCTTGTTGCAGACATCGGTGGAGATAGTGACGCCAGCGAAGGTGGGGTTCACGATGTTGTCGGAGCCGTCGCCAGCCCATTTAATAATATAAGGTGTACCGGCTGTGATGGCCGTGACGGCATTGTCACCCGTTTCTGGCGTGAAGTTCAGCGTCAGCGTACCGGCATTGAACTCTGCGTGAGACAAAAACAAGAATTTAAGGATGAAAAAGATTTTTTAAACAACGAATTACACGATTTTTACTCTTTACTAATGGCTCATCATGCACCCTGCATAAGCAGAGCCAAACTTGTTTGAGCTTTGCCGCATCGTGACAAATATTCGTTGCACCAAGGGTGCATTCTTTCACAACAAATCATTCGTCAAATTCGTCAAATTTGTTGTTTTAAAAAAATGTTTTTCCTGTTTTTCGTGTTTTTCAATGTTTAGACGAATCTTCGTTCTTTTTCGGGTCTTTCGTGTTTTTCGAACGGCGTCGTAGATCAGCCAGGAACATGCCTGTCAGGATAAGGACCGTGCCGAGAATGAACCAGAACGTGATGGGTTCCCCAAGAATGAACCAGGCAAAGACGATAGTTGTGACGGGATTGAGATAAACGTAGTTGGTGGCGGTAACAGCACCCAATTGTTTCAAGGCCCAATTCCAAGCCAGAAAGCACAACATGGATGCCACACAACCCAAAAACAGTAAGTTCCACAACAACTTGGGTTGCTCAGCCAGCAAATGAATGTTCAGCTCTGGGTTCATAATATAATAAGGAATTATTGCTGTCCGCTAAAAGTTGAAAAGCGAAAAATCATGTGTCCGCAGTGCCGATAAACAGGCATTGCGGACTTGTTTTTGAAAAAGTAAGCCCCC
>CAJOHO010000059.1 GCA_905234555.1 uncultured Bacteroidaceae bacterium | reverse complement strand
GGAAATGACAGTGGATATTCCATACGTAACTTGAAGTACATGAAGCAGTTTGCTGAAGAATATCCAGACTTCCCATTTGTGCAAGTGCCACTTGCACAAGGACACAGAGGGTCTGTCCCGCTGTGTCCTCATCATATTGATAGTTTACGACTGCAAAAGTAAGCATTATTTTCCAATCTTCCAAACTTTTTCGGGCAAATCTACGAATCTTGGGCCATCTTTTAACATTAAACGACTAGTGCATGAAGCCGGACAGTTCCCTGAGGGCGGGGAGCGCCTGGCCGGTCTTGTTGTCGAAGAGTCCGCGATTCAGCCAGCCCTTCGTGACGGTATTGCCAAAGCCATTCTCTTCAGGGAACCACCAGAAGAGACCTGTCACGTTGTGGTGCCTGTTCAGTTCTTCCACGAGCTCCTTCGTGTACTGCGCCTGTCCCTCCATGCTGATGGGATAGAACTCGGCATACTGATCAGGCTTGGCCCACGGATCGTTCTCATGCGAATAGTAAGCGGCAGCCTCGACGATCATCACGGGCTTGTCGGGGAAGAGCTCAGCCAGATTGTCGAGCGTCTTCCCCAGATTGGGTATCGACTTGTGCCACATCGGATAATAGCTCAGGCCGATGATGTCGTAATCGACGCCATATTGACGCAGGTGCAGGTAGTAGGACTTGGTGACATCCCAGTCGCCTGCCTTCTCCGTATGGATAATGATCTGGGCTTTCGGACAGACCTCGCGACAGGCGCGACAGCCTGCTTTCAGGAAGTCGGTGACGGTATCCCAGTTCTCGTCACTTGTGGGATCGAGTTTCCCCGTCGGCCACAGCAGACCGTTGGTGATCTCGTTACCAACCTGTATCAGTTGCGGTGCCACGCCGGCCTTCTTCATGGCCTGCAGCGTGCGACGGGTGTAGGCATAGACGCTGTCGGTGAGGGCTCGTCTGTCGGCCTGCGCCCATGTCTTAGGCGTGAACTGCTTCCCAGGGTCGGCCCAGGTGTCGCTGTAGTGGAAGTCGAGCATGAGTTGCATACCGGCTTTCTTGACCTGCCGGCTCAGTTTGATGACGTAGGGCAGATCCTGACAGACGCCTTCGTCCTTGTGGTCGCCCGGCGCGTTGTCGGGATCGACGAAGAGCCGCACACGGATGGCATTCCAGCCCTGTTGCCTGACAAAAGGCAGGAAACTGACTTCGCGACCGTCAAAATCCTTGTAGACCGTGTGCCGCGCCTCGTACGATGGCAACAACGATACATCCCCGCCCAACAGTTTCTTCGGCTGGGCCGCGGCCGTGATGGCCATGAATGACAATAAGAATAAAAGCTCTTTCCTCATACTGCAATTCTATGTTTTTTAAGTGTTTCGGCTATTATTTGGCGCAAAGTTAGCGATTTTTCCCGAAAAAATCGTATATTTGCAGCAGAATAATTCTCTAAAGGCAAAATAATAAGGACACAGAGGGTCTGTCCCGCTGTGTCCTTGACTCCTTCATTAAAGATTTGGCTGAAGAATATTTTGATGGCAGTTTTGGTGTTAACCACTCTGACAACCAAGGACACAGATGTCCCCACGTCCCCGAAAGATTGCAGCCATGTACACATCTGACATTAAGTACGATGCCGCAGCTGAACGGGCTTACAAGCAACGCAATTATGGCTGTGACTGGCTGGGTTTAACAGAAATTTAAATTCTTTAAGTATTTTATCCGCATACCGAAATTTATTTTATTATCCGGCCTGTCTTGTCGATGTAGTGTATGCGGCCGTCATAATTCCAGACTTGGACTAAGCCCGCGCTAAATTGACATACTTCATCCCACTGGCAGGGAATCACCACGTTGCCCTGCTTGTCGATGAAGCCCCATTTGTAACTTCTGTCTTGGACGGCAGCTAATCCTTCGCTAAAGTCGTCTGCGCTATCCCACTGACATGGAATTACCACGTTGCCCTTCTTGTCGATGAAGCCAGATCCGTTTAAACAATCATATACTTGGACTAAGCCTTCGCTAAATCCGCTATAAACTAAATCCCAGTCACATGGAATAACCACATCGCCCTTCTTGTCGATGAAGCCCCATTTATCGTCGTGTTCCACTGCAGCCAGTCCCTCGGAGAAACTATTAGCTTTATCCCACAGACAGGGTATCTCCAGGTTGCCTGATCTGTTAATGAAGCCCCATTTCCCGTTTTCATCTTTAACGGCAGCAAGACCCTCGCTAAATGGATATGCGTCGTACCACCAGGAATCCTGTAAGAACTTCCTTCCTTTATTTACGAAGCCGTATTTCCCTGTATTACAATCTAGAACGACAGCGTAGTCTTCTTGAAAGTACATAAAACCATCCTTTGGCACCAACCTGTCGCTATAAGTAAAAGGCATTTCTCCTGTTGGTCTGATGAACCCCCAACCTTTATTATTATCCTTTACAGCGGCTAGACCCTCGCTAAATTGACGTACTTCATCCCACTGGCATGGAATCATCACGTTGCCCTCCTTGTCGATAAAGCCCCATTTGCCGTTTCTGTCTCTGATGGCAGCTAAACTCTTACTAAATGAAAGAGCATCATTCCACTGACAGGGAATCACCACGTTGCCCTCCTTGTCAATGAAGCCCATCTTTCCATTTTCATCCCGCCAGGGGAACAGAGGCCGGTCAACTCTGGCGTCGTCGGTAATTGCTTCCTCTCTATGAGCCTGCTCTTTCTCTTTACGAGCCTTTTGCATGGCTTGTTCGTTCTGGAAACTCTGTAACTGCCTGCTCACGTCGCGTTTGTGCGAAACTGAGGCAATGTAGGCAATTGCTCCGGCGAAACAGCCAGCAACTAATAAAAATCGAATAATCTTTCCAATATCCATACTCTTCTTGTTTTATCTTTTGGAACAGTTCTCAGACGCGTATCAATAATTTGTAGTTACAAAAACTCTGACTTGTCCGTATTCAGACATTCTCGCAAAAGCCTTACCTCCTGCTCTCTGCCTATCAATGTCTGATTCATATTAGAATCATTCCTTAACTGAAATCTGTTGCAAAGATAATAAAATTTTGTGTTTTTGATTGCTCTTGTCTGTAAAGATTTACTAATATCAGTATTATTTCTTGGATTTATTACAAAAAAATGAAAAAAGTGCAGGAAAATGAATTTCATTGCATTTGGATATCGGGATATGAGAAGTAGGCTTTGAATTCTCTGCGTGTTATTTCAAGAAACACAGTACGCTCCAACGAAAATTACAGCAAGCTCCAACCACTCGCTCCAGTTCGTTCAAAATCTCGGCAGAGCACGCTCAAAATCTCAGCAGAACGTGCTGGGATTATTGCCAAAGCACGCTGAATTTCTGGGCGCTGTTTTTTGGATTTCTACAAAAAAAACAAATGAACCTCACATCCTAACATAGGGGCCTGGAACCCCTGTGTTTATACGGGTTTCAGGATGTTAGGTTGAATCGGTTGAACCTAACATTCAACCTAACATTTAACCTAACATGGGAGACCAAATTCATCCTAACTTGAAAACGGACAGAAATCTTGTTTCTGGACAAAGATGAAAGGGGTAAAAGAAAGAATCACGAGAAAATAATAACTATTTTTCGAACGCCAAAATGTTAGGGTGGATGTTAGGTTGGATGTTAGGATAAAGCATTTCAACCTAACATGGCGCAAGCCCTGTATTCATGCGGCTTTCAGAGGCCTTAAAAATTCTTACAACGTGAAGAAAAACAAACACGAATGGAATGCGGATTTTTACTCACGGGAAGGCGCTTAAGAGTAAGGGTGGAATAGCACTAAATGAAACTGAAAAAAGTCTTAAGGCAAAATGGTAGTAACTCTTAAGGCAAAATTTCGTTTGCCTTAAGGGAAAATTTATTTTGCCTTAAGGCTAATTTTGAAAACGCGTAACCTACTGATTTATAAGGCTGTGGAAAACCTATTTCTCAAAAAGCGAATAGCACAAAATTAACATAGAAATGTTTAATGAAAAGCCTCCTGCTCGACATTCGTTGTCGGACAGGAGGTTTTGTTTTGAAAAAGAAACCCCTGCCTTTTGGGCAAGGGATAAAGATACCTAATAATGGAAGGAGCTGCCGCCGAGGAACTCTCGCAAGAGGGAGGTGGGCGGTAGTTCTTTTGCGGAGATGGGTTCGAAATAACGGAGGAAACGGAAAAGGGCTGAGGACATGATGTGTTCCTCACAGTTTTCGTGGACGGTCTCCAGGAGAGGCAGAGCTTCATCGCGCAAGACAGCCAGTTCGTAGAACAGGGCGGAATTGAACATCACATCGGCATTCTCCTGGAACGGGAATATCCAACGGTCTTCTCCTCTCCTCACACTCGCCCAACGGGCAAGGGTCTGCTGCGCCGACGAACCGCGATACTTATGATCACGGACTATCCGACGAATGAGTCGGTTGGCACTCGTTGGTACATAATTGTGGTTGTCGAGTTTGATGGAGGTCAGCGCAGACACATAGATACGGAACTTGGCGGCTTCGGGCACATCAGCAGAAAGCAGCGGATTGAGCGCATGGATGCCCTCTAATATCAAGATGGTATTAGGTGCCAGTTGCAACCGTCGTCCGCTGGCTTCGCTCTTGCCTTCGGCAAAATTGTAACGGGGCAGTTCCACTTCCTCCCCTCGCAGGAGCTGGTTGAGCTGCTGGTTGAAGAGGGGAAGGTTGAGCGACTCGATATGTTCGAAGTCGTAGTCGCCGGTCTCATCGCGAGGGGTAAGTTCGCGATCGATGAAATAATCGTCCAACGAAAGTGCCACAGGCATGAGTCCGCAAGCCATAAGCTGGACGCTGAGTCGTTTGCTGAATGTGGTCTTGCCGCTGGATGAAGGTCCTGCAATGAGTACCACCTTCACGTCGCCCCGTTCGGCAATCTGGTCGGCAATACGGCTGATCTGTTTCTCCTGCAACGCCTCAGCCACTTTTATGGCAGCTCCATCAAGTCCCTTGCGAGTCAGTTCGTTGAGTTCTGCCACCGAGGTCATCCCGACATGTTCTTCTATCTTATGGGCTGCACGGTAAGCCAGCAGCATCTTCTCCTGCTTGACAATCTCAGGGAGTTTCCCGTTTTCGCGTGGCACACGCAGCAGCAGTCCGTCGTAATATTTCACCAGATCGAAATCGGTAAGATAGTCGGTGGATGGCACAAGTGGACCATAGTAGTAGTCGTAGGTGTCGCAGAGCTGATAGTAATAGCAGTAAAGAGTTCCTAATCCTTCCACCAGCATGGCCTTCCGTTCCAGTCCCCGCTCACGGAAGAGAGCTGCCACTTGCTCCGTTGGAGCTTCGAGCCGTGTGAAGCGGTGTCCTTCAGCCACAATCTCACGCATCCGCTGACGCAGTTGCTGAACCATTTCCAGCGTCACTTCGACATGCTCTGTTCCCTTCTTCTCCGAAGGAGACGAAACCGCTTTCTTCAACAAGAAGAAATAGCCCTTGGAAACGGGTGCTTCCACGATGAGCTGAGTGCCAGGAAAGAGGTCTTCGATGGCTTTGTAGAGCACGAAGGTCATGGAGCGCATATAGACCTTACGGGCAAACTGATTGGTGATGTCGAGGAACTCCACCTGTTTCGAACTGAAAACACGATGTGTAAGTCCTTCGATTTGATTATTGACCACCGCACAGAGCGGTTTATATGTTAAATTTGGCTGAAATGCATCATAAATCTGCAAAAGTTTCGTTCCATACGCAAACTTTTGATTTTTTTTAGTATTTTTGCAGAAAATTTCGACCATAGCAGTGGAAAGTGAAGAGTGAAGAGTCAATTCATACAAGTTTCGCTTGTTAACAAAAACATCAAAAACCCTCACTTCAGTATGTGTCGGACTTACAGTCCTTAGCAGAGCCATCACATACTTTTGTGAGCAAAAACATCGCCCTTCGGGCTGAAAAACCGATTTTTTCATGCGCAGCCTTTTTTAGTGGAGCGCAGCGAAACG
>CAJOHO010000058.1 GCA_905234555.1 uncultured Bacteroidaceae bacterium | reverse complement strand
GGCGGACCTGTGGTTATCGGCATTCATCAACCCAACGGACGCTATTCTTGGTATGTGTTCTCACGTCAGTCAAACGGCAAATTTGCACCCGTCGATGATTGGCTCAATCTCCAGACGAATGTATCGGACGATGGTCACGGACGCGATATAAAGGTACAAACTGTTGACGTGCGATACGAAGCACAGGGGAAGTTGATTGTCCGCGAATATGAAGGCGGCAAAAAAATCATTTGCAACACCTCTGGTAAAATCATCACGAGCGGTCGTAAAGTCAGTCTGGTGCAACATGCGGTTGACGGGAAACTGCTGGTATATAGTGAACCCGACGAAGAAGGTGGTTCTTATCGCATCATAGATGAAAATGGTCATTCTGTGGCTTCTGGCAATTCTATAGAGACATACAATGATGCCATCGTTGTGATGAACGATATTAAGGGTGAAAAACGCTATAGCATTTCGAATTGGCGTGGTGAAGAACTAAGAATTGATGGTTTTAAGTTTTTCGATGGCATCAAAGCCTACAACAACGAAGGTTCCTATTACCTCCTGAAAGACAATGAAAAAGGCTATGCTGTGATAGGCAGAGGTTTCAGACGAGTCGGTGAATGGTACGAAAGCGAAGAAGAGGCTCATCGTGCTTGGCGCGACTATCACCCAAGACCATAATCACATTGGTACATACCAAGTCATAAAAGCTGGGGAAGCATCAAGAAATGCTTCTATATTGATTTTTTTCGTAACTTTGCACTTCGGAAACTTCGTGTAGCGAGGAAACCTCTTTTATTATGCTGCGATTAGACCAAGATATTAAGTATTTGCAGGGTGTAGGTCCGCACAGGGCAGACATGCTGCGAAAGGAACTCGACATCAAGACGGTGGGCGACTTGCTGGAGTTTTATCCCTACCGTCACATCGATCGCAGCCACTTCTACCGCATTTCCGACATCAACGGCAATATGCCTTATGTGCAGCTGATTGGTGAGATTCTTTCGTTCGAAGGAGTGGGTGAAGGACGCAAGAAGCGCCTCATCGCACATTTCTCCGACGGAACCGGAGTGATTGACCTCGTGTGGTTTCAGGGAACGAAGTACATTTCCCAGAACTACGATTGCCACAAACCCTATATTGTCTTTGGCAAACCGCAGCTCTTCAAAGGAAGGATCAATGTGCCGCATCCGGAGTTAGAAGCCTCCCCCCTTCCCCCTCCGAAAGAGGGGGAGAACCATCAACGCGGAGAAAACATTAAGTATTCTTTCGTTCCGTCAACTCCTTCTTTGTTTGCTGAAGCGCCTGCCACTTCCGTTGGCACTCCCCCTCTTTCGGAGGGGGCGGGGGGGAGGCTGTTTCGTCCCATCTACCACACGTCGGAGACGATGAAGAAGCGGGGACTGAACTCGTCGATGATTGCAAAGCTGACGGCTACGTTGCTGAAGATGCTGGATCAGCCTTTGGCGGAGACTTTGCCCGACTATCTCATACAACGCTATCATCTTGTTTCGCGCGATGAAGCAATGCGCCAGATTCATTATCCCACTTCTGCCGATTCGTTGCGCAGGGCACAGGCTCGTCTGAAGTTCGAAGAACTGTTCTACGTGCAACTAAATATAATAAGGTACGCGCGCGATAGAGCCAGAAAGTATCGCGGACTGGTTTTTCCTCGTGTGGGAACGATGTTCAACGACTTTTTCTTCCACCATCTGCCTTTCCAACTGACGGGTGCGCAGAAGCGAGTCATCAAGGAAATACGTGCTGATATGGGCAGCGGCAGGCAGATGAACCGTCTGTTGCAGGGAGACGTGGGCAGCGGAAAGACGCTTGTGGCGCTGATGTGTGCGTTGATTGCCATCGACAACAGCTATCAGACCTGCATCATGGCGCCAACGGAGATACTGGCTGAGCAGCACTTGGAAACCCTTCAGCGTATGCTCAAGGATATGCCGCTGCGAGTGGAACTGCTGACCGGAACGGTAAAGGGAAAACGTCGCGAGAAACTGCTCAACGACCTGCTGACAGGAGATATCCACATCCTGGTTGGCACTCACGCCGTGATTGAGGAAAATGTGCAGTTTGCCCGCTTAGGACTTGTGATTATCGATGAGCAGCATCGTTTTGGTGTGGCTCAACGTGCTAAGCTTTGGCAGAAAAACGTGGTACCGCCTCATGTCCTCGTGATGACGGCAACGCCTATTCCCCGAACGTTGGCAATGACCCTGTACGGAGACTTGGATGTGAGCGTCATCGACGAACTGCCACCAGGCCGTAAGCCCATCCAGACCATTCATCAGTACGATCGACATCGCCTTTCCCTGAATAAGGGTATTCGCCGTCAGATTGACTTGGGTCGTCAGGTCTATATCGTCTATCCGCTCATCAAGGAAAGCGAGAAGATGGACTTGAAGAACCTGGAAGACGGATATGAGCAAGTCAAACTGGACTTCCCCGATTGCAGCATCTCGAAGGTGCACGGACAGATGAAACCTGCAGAAAAAGATGCTGAGATGCAGCGTTTTGCGAACGGCGAAACGCAGATTCTGGTGGCGACAACTGTGATTGAGGTAGGTGTGAATGTGCCCAACGCCTCCGTGATGGTGATTGAGAACGCAGAGCGCTTTGGTTTGAGTCAGTTGCATCAGCTCCGAGGACGAGTGGGACGTGGAGCCGACCAGTCATTCTGCATTCTCGTAACGAAATACAACCTTAGCGAAGACACCCGTCGCCGCATACAGATCATGGTGGACACCACAGACGGATTTGAGATTGCAGAGCAGGATCTTCAGCTTCGCGGTCCAGGCGATTTGGAAGGAACGCAGCAAAGCGGAATGGCTTTCGACTTGAAGATTGCCAATTTGGCAAAGGACGGAATCCTGCTTCAGATGGCTCGCGATGCAGCTCAGGAAATCATCGAC
Organism: uncultured Bacteroidaceae bacterium; assembly: GCA_905234555.1. Taxonomy (GTDB): domain Bacteria; phylum Bacteroidota; class Bacteroidia; order Bacteroidales; family Bacteroidaceae; genus UBA3839. Next base: position 805 of record CAJOHO010000058.1, on the reverse strand, counting down.
GACGAAAACTGCGAACAGAATCCCCTCAACCAAATCCTTTGGCAACGCCTCTACGAACTTCGCAAAACAAACATCAACTGGGGAAGCATCTCGTGATGCTTCCCCAGCTTCTTTGGATTGATATGCTCGAATGTGATTATGGTCTTGGGTGATAGTCGCGCCAGGCACGGTGAGCCTCTTCTTCGGTATCGTACCACTCGCCAACTCGTCTGAAACCTCTGCCTATCACGGCATAGCCTTTTTCATTGTCTTTCAAGAGGTAATAGGAACCTTCGTTGTTGTAGGCCTTGATTCCATCGAAAAACCACATAGTGCCATCCAGTTCTAGTTGCTCGCCGCGCCAGTTCGAAAGCGTATAGTGTTTTTCACCTCCAATATTGTTCATCACCACGATGGCATCATTGTATGTCTCTATAGAATTGCCTAATGCCACAATGTGACCATTTTCATCTGTGATGCTATAAGAACCACCTTCTTCGTCAGGTTCACGATATACCAGCAGTTTCCCGTCAACCGCATGTTGCACCAGACTGACTTTACGACCGCACGTAATGAATTTACCAGAGGTGTTGTAAATGAATTTCTCGCCGCCTTCATACTCGCGGACAACAAGCCTTCCCAGTCCTTCGTATCGCACGTCAACGGTCTGTGCCTTCACATCGCGTCCGAAACGATCGGTCATCCACCATGTCTGGTTGTTGATGTTATCATCGACGGGTGCAAATTTGCCGTTTGACTGACGTGAGAACACATACCAAGAATAGCGTCCGTTGGGTTGATGAATGCCGATAACCACAGGTCCGCC
>CAJOHO010000057.1:5751-8336 GCA_905234555.1 uncultured Bacteroidaceae bacterium | reverse complement strand
AGGCATAGTGCTTAGCACAAAAGCTCTCCAAGAGCTGTAAACATCAAAAGAGTTTTTATTGTTTTTTTCTCAATCAGATTCACTTGCGAAAGTTGAATTTATAATTATCAATTTTAATTGTCATTCGTTTTTGTCTTCCAATAGTACAAACGTGATTTCTCCACCTTTTGTTACACAGAACCTCATTTTTTTATAAAAAAAGTGCGGCAACCCATTTATTTCTTGGATTACCGCTTGGATTTTTGCCAAACATGCAAAATTCATTCAATTCGTGAGCTAAACAGAACCCACAAATATTCAACTTCTGCCAGAGATAAGGATGAAGGTACCTAACAGACATTCAACCTATGGCAGGGTTAAAGTAAAAATCATTCAACTTTTTTTAGGGAAGTACAACGCTCAGCGCAAAATTGCGCTCTTGTACTTTTCCACTTGGCTCATACGCCCAGCCGAAATTTCGACTCGGCAAATTCGAGCGACGTCGTCACAAGCGGATCATGGAACCTTACCGTGATCATTTCATATCGGGGTCACGTGCCAGAGGTTACAAAAGAGTCTTTAATGATATATAAAGCATTCGTGTTACGGACACGACGCTATGTTCAGAAAGAAGCTGCCTGCAGTTCCCTAGTGATTACCGCTTGTCTGTGATGGTATTGGAGACTAACTCCTTGATTATTTGATTGCTAATCTAATTTCAGTATCTATCGGCTTTTCGCCTTTGATGATAGGGCGATACATGCTTAGCGTATCTTTATGTCCGTCGAAAAACTCAGCCCTGATGAAGCCACATTTCAAGTAGAAACCTACAGCATCGTATGGCCTTGGCTTGTGCCTGCGAAGAACTAAGGCTTCGACCGTTAAAAGGTCTAAGCCATATTCCTCTATCGCTATTTGAATAATCTTACGGATGATAGCTTTCCCCAGTCCCCGATAGTCATATTTTCTGTCTACTGCCAGAAAAGCAATCTCGATGGCATCAATGTTCTTGGGATCTTTGCGAATGGCGAAGAATGCCGCCAATGTACCGTTGTCATAGACTCCATACGGAGTGCAATCGCTTCCCTCGATGGCTTCAACCAGTCCGTTATTAACGAATTTACTTCGGCTGTGAATAAAATCATCCACCTCGTCAATACGACATTCGAAACCTGCGAACTCGTGAAAGTCCGTAAAAGGGCGATATGTGAAATGTTGCGTCATTCTTACCCACGAACTAACTCTACCTCACCTTCTTCTTGCTGAAAACGCAAGGCTGCCTTGTCCGCTTTGTTCAAGCGACCAGAGCGCACGCGCTTCATTGTTTCACGCATTTCATTTGCAAAACGCCCCTTGATTTCTACGCCATTAGATACACTAAAGCCTAACATGGTGATATTTTTTAAGTTGTTCGTTACCTTTGAGACTGCAAAAGTACTTCATTTTATTGAGATATGCAAACAATCTGGCATAAAAAAGAGATTTAAAACTCGTTTTGGGTATAATTTAGAGCGTCCATACTCTTTTTCGGCAACCCGGTATGTCAAGATTGCCAGTCTTTTTGTCTAAGAATCTGAGAATTGCGCCTATAGATTTCACAGAGCGCAAATTTGCGCCCTGTAATTTTCTCCCACGTTGGCTTCATATTTCGGATGGTACGGGATGTCAGCGCAAAATTGCGCCCACATGGTTCAGGGTTTCTGTCCCTCAAGATTAGGAGTCATCATTTCACAGAGCGCAAATTTGCGCCCTGTAACTTTTTTCCATACTGGCTTCATCTTTAGATAGTTCAAAACGCCCAATCGAAATTTCGATTCGGCAAACGCTACAACAGCTGAAAATTCAGCCCATGTACTTTCTTCCATCAGCCGCAAGAAGTTTCAACTGGTGACATTGTCACTGGTTCACCATTCGACAATTTGTAGGTTCTTTTGCAAGAGCTCAAAAATGAGCCCTTGTACTTTTCCACGTTTTTGGAACGCTCAGCTGAGATTTCAGCCCGGCAAAAATCGGAGAGGGACGCGGGGACAGGTGAACGGCTCGAGATCAAGGGACTCTGATCCGTTTTGAAGGACTTCAGACATATTCTACCTAATAAAAAGTTCCACCCTGGTACGCTGGTCAATGTATCAAAATACCTGTATCATTCTATGTCGATGATAAGCTGACCGAACGATTCGTTCTGTCAGATCAGAATCTTTAGTAATACGACAATCTTTTCATCGGGAAATTCCGGATTTTTTGCCATACAAGGGAAAAAACCTTCAATTCGTGAGCTAAACGGAACCCACAAATACTGATCCATTCAACCCCATTTAGGGATAAATCTGGGCATTTTACCTGTGGTTGGGAGAGGGTTAAAACCTACTCAATAATCCTAAAAATAGCACAACCCATTGATAACCAACAAGAAAGGTTGCCAAGCGTTACAGCGTTACAGTTGTTACAGTTAAAAATCGCGTTATCAAAAGTCGAGAAAGTGACCTATATTTATATATCTATATATTTATATATATATAAATATATAGATATATAAATATAGAGGTTTTTTTGAGGTCGTAAAGACGAAAAAAACAACTGTAACAACTGTAACGCTGTAACGCTTC
>CAJOHO010000057.1:0-5722 GCA_905234555.1 uncultured Bacteroidaceae bacterium | reverse complement strand
TGGTTTAGTTGACATTTTTAGTTTGAGCGCCCCAAAATGGCACCTTACTTAACCATTTTCGCAGTTTGCCTTAACACTTACGAATTTTTCCCTTAACTCCAAATTCCGTAACTCTTAACTCTAATTTCACTAAGCCTTAACCCAAACTGCACCTTTGCCTTAACACATGTTCTGAAGCCCTTCCTGAAACTATCTTCTGGCGACAGCGCCCCCACCCAAACAGAAAACGTTTTTTGTACGAATTTCGGTCCTTTATTTTTTTAACCCACTTTTTATTCGTAACTTCGCAAAGTAAATGAAGAGTGAAGATTAAAGTGAAGAGTGAAGAACGAAAATGTGTAGTGCGCGTCCAAAAAAGACCTGCAAAATGTGCAATACGCCAAAAAATGCTGCTTTTTCTTTGCAGATAGCGGAAAAACCCTTATCTTTGCGACCGATACTGAATCAACCGATCAACTATACTTTGTAATTAATCCATCAACTATACTCGTAATCAACCGATCAGCTTATGAAGACTAAATTTCTTTTATTGTTTGCTTTGATGTTGCTGGCTGTCAGTGTGTCTGCTCAGGATACTCAGGACGAGACTTACACGGTGTATGTCAACACGAAAGCGCCTGGTGTGCACAAGGAATATGACCACCAGCGTGGCGAATATGTGTGGCGTAACAGCATGGGTGGCTTCATCTGCCGCGATGTCAACATGAAACCAATCTCCGAAATGGACAAGTACGTCTATTTCACGGGTGTGAACAACGATCCTGACAATCCTCAGCCGAGCGATCCGACGATTCGCAAGGAGTGGGATTCGGAACGTGGCTGCTACGTGTGGCGCACCATCCACGGCGATTTCCTGGGTCGCGACAAGCCTTCTGCCGACAAGCAGATGGAGTGGCTGAACAAGCAGAACTCGAACTGGCTGAAGAAGGGAAGCGTGCCCAAGAAGAAGCTTTCGCCAGAAGACGAAAAGGCTCAGAAGGAAATAGCCAAGTTTGTTCGCGAGATGGAGAACGAACAGGTGAAGGCGATTCAGGAGAGCCGTCAGGCGGAAAGCGATGCTGACGATGAGGCTTACCGTCTGAAGCATGCCGGTGCCAAAAAGCGCCTGTCGCTGGAGATTCAGCAGTTGCTGGAGAATTTCGACCATCAGGTAGCGAATATGTCTGCTCAGCTCAATTATGCCTGGGAGCAGGTGGCGAAGTATCATAAGCAGGATACCTACGGCGCCATCGTGGAGAATGCCCGCAACTCCATCTATCACTACCAGCAGAGGCGTCAGGCTTATCGCGACGATGTGCAGATGCTGGAGATTGCCGATGCGTGGGTGAACGAGATGCAGCAGCATGTGAATATCGCACGTCGAGTGTTGCAGAAAGACGATGAACTGGAATCGTACGGCAGCATCCTGACAAGCATCGAACAAGGTCTCAACCAATATAAACGAGAAAGAGCGAATATCGATTATTAAAAGCCCCCCCTCTAATCCCCCCAAGGGGGGAAGAAGTGAAGAGTGAAGAGTGAAAACTTAAAAACTCAAAAACTAACGATACGTATGAAACGAAAAAGATTATGGATAATGCTGGCAGGGCTTCTTGCCTTACCTGCAATGGCGCAGAGCATCGGCATCAGCGAGAAAGCCATGCAGCAGTTGCGCGAAAGCAACAACACAACCTGCTACGTCAACACGAAAGCACCTGGTGTGCGTAAGGAGTACGACTCCAAATACAAAGGTTATGTTTGGCGAGACAGCATGGGTAATTTCCTCTGTAAAGACGAGAACATGAAGCCGATGTCGGATATGGATCAGGGCGTCTATTTCACAGGCTACAACAACAATCCCGACGATCCGAAGGTAGAGAAGACCAACATGAACCAGATCAAGAAGGAATGGGACAAGGAACGTGGTTGCTACGTGTGGAAAGATATGTTCGGCAACTTCCTGGGTCGCGACAAACCATCCATCGACAAGCAGAAGGAATGGGCTAACAAGAAAGAGAACGACTGGATGAAGAAGGGTGGCATTCCCAAGAAGAAACTCCCCAAGGACTCGCCAGTCAATAACAAGCCTACCAAGACGAACAGTAACAACCCATTTGCTGACGATCTTGATGATCACGGCTATGGCAATCTGGATGACGATGACGACATCAAAGTCAATCCTAACGGCACCACCGACTGGAACAACCTCGACGATTTGTCAGAAGAGCAGATTCGTAACCTCGTCATCACTTCGGATGCTCAGCTGGCTCAGGCTGAGGCAGGACTGCGTCAAGCCCGTGCTGCCATTGCCCAAGCTGCTTCGATGGGTGTGAACGTGGGTGAATATGCCGACCTGAGTGCCTTGGACTATGTGGAAAAAGCCATCAACGAGTATAAACGGGCACGAAGCAAGATGGGGTATTAAGAAAGTGAAGAGTGAAGAGTGAAGAGTGAAGAATAATTCACAATTCATAATTGATAATTCGGACTAATTAAAACAGACAAAATAATGAAGAAATCAATTTTTATGACAATGTTGCTGGCCTGCCTGCTGGTGGGTTGCAACAACAGCGGCGAAAACAAGAACGAGCCGAAGGAAGAACCTGAGAAGTCAGTAGCCAAGGAATCCACTTGGGACTTGTGTCTCATTGGCGAATGGCGCTACGAAGAAGTGAGTGAGGAACAGACTGCCTTCCCACGAGGCATCGAGTGCTTCTATGCCAGCGGCGATTATGTGTGCTGGACGGAGGACGAGAAAGGCAAGAAGGTGGTGATCAACGGAACATGGAAACTCGACGACGAGGAAGAGTTCGTGGTATGGGTGACCCAGAACACCGTTGAGAACGCCAAGGGGAAGATCAGCGAAGAACCCACCAAATTCAAGTATGTCATCAACATGCTGACGCCTGAGCAGGAACTGACCTATCAATGCGAAAACGTCTTCCGCAGGGCTGAGTATCTGGGACAATAAGCCAGATTCTCCTTACTTATATTAAAAAGGAAACGACCTTCACTCGTCAGGGGTGGAGGTCGTTTGGTATTCTTACGAAAGGAGGTCGTTTGGTGTTGTAATCTTGATGTTCTCGCGATTGCCAGGAACGAGGGTGATGGGGTGACCCAAAGCTTCCACCACAGAGGCATCGTCGGTAAACTGCTCGGAGAACGGTTGCTGGTAGGCTTCCCTTAAGAGCTTTGCGCTGAACACCTGTGGGGTCTGCACCAGCTTGTATTCGTTGCGTGGAACGGTCTCGCTGCTGCCATCGGGAAGGAGATGGCGGACCGTTTCGAAGACATCGATGACGGGAATCACGGCTTCAGTACGTGCCGCTTCGTCGTAGCAACGGGCAATCACATCTGTGGAGACGAAAGGACGGACGCCATCGTGCACACCCACCAGAGAAACCGTAGGAGCAACCTTCTTCAGTCCGTTCAGAACGGAGTGGAAACGGGTTTCGCCACCATCAGCCACCACGTAGGGAAGTGAGAAGGCATGCTGGGCACAGAGCTGCTGCCAATAGGTCTGCTGGTCGGACGGCAATACCAGTACGATCTGCATGGCAGGATCGTAGGTGTGGAACCGCTCGATGGTGTGCATGAGGATAGGTTTCCCATTCAAGGGAAGAAACTGCTTGGGTATGTCGGTACCCATCCGCAGCCCTTTTCCTCCAGCCACAATGATGACTGCTTTAGTTAATGCATAATGCATAAGGCCCCCTCCAATCAATGGTCTTTACACCCCCTTCGCGCCCACCGTTGCAAGTGGGGAACTTGCAACCCTTTGTGGGGTCGGAGCCACATTCAGTGCCTCCTCTAAAGCCCCCAGTCGCCCCAGTTATCGGGGGACAGAAACCCCCAAGGGGGAGAGAATGAAGAATAAAAATAATACGGCAAAAATTTAAAAAAGTTCAGGGAAGAGCATCGCCTGGCTGATGGCTTGTGCCTTTTCTTCGCCGCAGAAGTGGGCGACGATGGTGTAAGCAAGAGGAAGGACGGCAGCCGGACCTTTACCCAGGAAGAACTGCCCGTCGCAAACAACCAGTTCGCCAGTAGGATTGGCACCTGTCAGTTTGTTCTCAAAGCCAGGATAGCAGGTGGCTTGAAGTCCTTGGAGCAGTCCCATCTGTCCATAGACCATCGGTGCAGCACAGATAGCTGCCAGCGGACGACCTGCTTCGTAATGCTGCTGAATCAAGCCTGCCAGTCCTTCGTGGGCTTTCAAATTGGCAGCACCAGGCATTCCACCAGGCAGATAGAGCAGAGCGGCATCGTCTGGGTTGATGTCCTCGAACATGAGGTCTGCCTCGATGTTCACATAGTGGGAACTCTCCACCCACAGGGAATCGGTGATGGATACGGTCTGAACGGGCAGACCAGCACGACGGAACACATCTACTGCACCCAGCATCTCAATATCCTCGAAGCCAGGAGCCAGAAATACATAAATTTTATCGTTCATAGGGGTTATTTTTGTTTGAACTTGTACGTGATGGTACCAGCCTCTGCGTTATTGGTTCCTTCGCTGAAGGTAGAGGCTTTGGCTGCAGCAAGCGCTGCATTACGAAGTGGAGCAGACGTGGTTGTTGCACTCTTGATGGAGGCTGAAGTTACACGTCCTGCAGTGTTGACCACAATGGCTACGACAATGGTTCCTTCGCTGGTTTGGTCGGCATATTGAGGCTTTACCAGATTTCTCACGGTTCGTGAACCCTGATAGGAACCGCCTACGCCACCTACACCGTTTGCCGGACCCGTATTGCTGTTACCATTCGGATTTCCCTGACTGCCATTGCCTTGCGTGTTGCCGCTACTTCCTTGGTTGTTGGCTTTTCCGAATGCACCACCCACATTGCTGGCAGCAGCTGCGGCGGCATCCTGTTCACGTTTCTTGCGAGCAGCTTCTTCGGCTTTGCGCTTTTCTTCCTCAGCCTTGCGCTTGGCTTCTTCGGCAGCTTTCTTCTTGGCAGCTTCCTCAGCCGCTTTTTGTTTGGCAGCTTCCTCAGCTTTACGTTTGGCTTCGGCTTCAGCCTTCTTCTGGGCTTCTTCCTTGGCTTTCTTGTCGGCTTCGGCTTTCTGGGCAGCAACGGTCTGTTCCTTGTCCTGCGAAATCTGGGACTTTACAGGAGCAGGCTTCGTTTCCTCAGCTTTTTTCGGTTCAGGCTTGGGCTTTGCCACAGGCTGTGAAGGGGGAGCAGGAGCAGGTGTTTCTTCCACCTGGGCTTCAGGTTCTTCCACCACGGTGGATTCTGCCTCGTCGCCTTCCTCGTCCCTACCGTCGGCAGGGAGTCCTCCCAAATCCTCACCACCGGCATCGGGCACTTCACCCAGCAGCACGGGTATGCCGTCATCCATACGGTCTTTGGGCTTTTCGGCAGCGCTGAGCGTGAGGATGGTGAGCAGTCCCAGTATGGCTACATGGAGCACGATGCTGACAACCGCAGCGATGGTTTTCTGTTTTTTGTTCTGATCCATAGGTATCTACGCTTTTCCTTTGCGAAGGAAAGGCAGGGATGGGTCTTTATTCTTTATTCTCAGGTGGACGAGTGGCAAGCACCATCTTGAAGTTGTTGTCGTTGGCAACATTGAGTACTTCCACTATATTCTTATAAGGTACGCTCTCGTCGGCATAGAGCGAGACGAAGAGTTCGGTGGTATCGTTCTTAGCGGCTTGGAGCACGGCTGGCAATTGCTCGATGGTGACGAGCTGGTCTTCCTTCCCGTCGGCAGAAGCATAGATGTTCTGCAG
>CAJOHO010000056.1 GCA_905234555.1 uncultured Bacteroidaceae bacterium | reverse complement strand
AAGTCAATGCCAGTGGTCACGCTCTCGAAGATTTCGTCAATCTCGTTGGCGGTCAGGCAGAGCGCGTAGAGGCGGAAGTTGTCGAGGGTGCCGACGTAGTCGCCGTTGTCGTTTCTCGCCGCAAAGATACGAAAAACTATTCAAAACTCCGATAAAATGCAGTATTATTTTTGTTGAATTCCGATAAGATATACAATATTATCATGGTTTATTCCGATATGAACACTGCTTTTAGTAGAAACTTGGAGATACAAATAGGGACCTGCCCAAGCGGACAGATCCCTTTCATTATTTAAGAGTGATAATTACTCTTCGACAGCTGCCTGTGCGGCTGCGAGGCGTGCGATAGGCACACGGAATGGAGAGCATGAAGCGTAGTTGAGACCGATCTTAGCACAGAACTTCACGGATGAAGGTTCACCACCGTGCTCACCGCAGATACCTGTGCGGAGGTTTGGACGGATGGCACGACCCTTCTCAACTGCCATTTTCACGAGCTGGCCAACTCCGTTCTGGTCGAGAACCTGGAATGGGTCAACCTTCAGAATCTTCTTCTCGAGGTATGCAGGCAGGAACGAAGCGATGTCGTCGCGGCTGTAACCGAAGGTCATCTGAGTGAGGTCGTTCGTACCGAAGGAGAAGTACTGAGCTTCTGTTGCGATGCGGTCGGCAGTGAGGGCAGCACGTGGAATCTCGATCATTGTACCGATCTCGAATTCTACTTCGATGCCGTACTCTGCGAATACTTCCTTGGCAGTGGTCTGGATGATTTCCTTCTGCTGCTTCAACTCGTAGAGGATACCGATGAGCGGAACCATGATTTCTGGCATTGGGTTTTTGCCTTCCTTCTTCAGTTCGCAGGCTGCGCTGAGGATGGCACGAGTCTGCATCGCTGTGATTTCTGGGAATGTGATACCCAGGCGGCAACCACGGTGACCGAGCATTGGGTTGTTCTCTGCAAGAGAGGCAACACGACGCTGGATGGTCTGGAGGTCAACGCCCATTTCCTTAGCCATTGTTTCCTGACCTGCAAGATCGTGAGGAACGAACTCGTGGAGTGGTGGGTCGAGCAGACGGATGTTTACTGGCAGACCGTCCATCGCTTCGAGGATTCCCTTGAAGTCAGCCTTCTGGTAAGGAAGCAGCTTAGCGAGAGCTTCTTCACGGCCTTTGGCGCTGTCGGCGAGGATCATCTGACGCATGGCGATAATCTTCTGGTCGTCGAAGAACATGTGCTCTGTACGAGTCAGACCGATACCCTTGGCACCGAACTCACGTGCAACCTGTGCATCGTGTGGTGTGTCGGCGTTGGTACGAACCTGCAGCTTGGTATATTTGTCGCAGAGGTCCATGAGTTCCTTGAAGTCACCGCTGAGTTCAGCAGCCTTGGTGGGCACTTCGCCAGCATAAACCTGACCTGTTGTACCGTTGATAGAGATGTAGTCGCCTTCCTTGTAGGTAACGCCGTCGATTTCCACGGTTTTTGCCTTGTAGTCAACATTGAGGGCACCGACACCCGAAACGCAGCACTTACCCATACCGCGAGCCACAACGGCTGCGTGAGAGGTCATACCGCCACGGGCTGTGAGGATACCTTCGGCTGCTGACATACCGGCGAGGTCTTCTGGAGATGTCTCGATGCGAACGAGCACCACACGGTGTCCGTCTGCATGCCAAGCCTGTGCGTCGTCTGCGTGGAACACAATCTGTCCGCAGCCTGCACCTGGAGATGCCGGCAGACCCTGAGCAATCACCTTGGCCTGAGCCAGAGCCTTCTTGTCGAATACTGGGTGGAGCAGTTCGTCGAGCTTCTGAGGTTCGCAACGCATGATAGCAGTCTTCTCGTCGATCTTGCCTTCGTGGAGCAGGTCGATGGCGATCTTCACCATTGCAGCACCTGTACGCTTACCGTTACGAGTCTGGAGGAACCAGAGCTTACCTTCCTGAACGGTGAACTCCATATCCTGCATGTCGCGGTAGTGCTCTTCGAGTTTTTCCTGAATGCCGTTGAGTTGTGCATAGATCTCAGGCATTGCCTCTTCCATTGAAGGATACTTGGCTACGCGTTCTGCTTCGCTGATACCGGCACGCTCTGCCCAACGCTGTGAACCGAGCTTGGTGATCTGCTGAGGTGTGCGGATACCTGCCACCACGTCTTCACCCTGTGCGTTTACGAGGTACTCACCATTGAATACGTTCTCGCCGTTAGCAGCGTCGCGGCTGAAGCAAACACCTGTTGCTGAAGTGTCGCCCATGTTGCCGAATACCATTGCCATCACGGATACGGCTGTTCCCCACTCATCAGGAATTCCTTCCATCTTACGATAGAGGATAGCTCGTTCGTTCATCCAGCTGCGGAACACAGCGCAGATAGCACCCCAGAGCTGCTCGATAGGATCGTTGGGGAAGTCCTTGCCTGTACGCTCCTTGATGGCAACCTTGAACAGCTGAACCAGCTTCTTCAGTTCGTCCACGCTGAGGTCCTTGTCAAGTTTCACGCCACGCTCTTCCTTCACCTTCTCGATGATCTCCTCGAATGGGTCGATGTCGGTCTTGTTCACTGGCTTCATTTCGAGCACCACGTCGCCGTACATCTGCACGAAGCGGCGATAAGAGTCGTACACGAAGTGTGGGTTGCCGGTCTTCTTCACCATACCTTCAGCCACTTCGTCGTTCAGACCGAGGTTGAGGATGGTGTCCATCATACCAGGCATAGAGGCACGTGCACCCGAACGAACGCTGACGAGCAGAGGATTTTCCTTGTCGCCGAACTTGGAGTTCATCAGGGTTTCGATGTGCTTCACGGCTGCCATCACGTCGTCGTTCAGCAGTTCCATGATTTTCTGCTGACCCACTTCGTAGTACTCGTTGCAGCAGTCAGTTGTAATTGTGAATCCAGGAGGAACAGGTACACCGATGAGGTTCATTTCGGCGAGGTTTGCGCCTTTTCCACCGAGTTCCTCTCTCATTTTTGCATTACCTTCAGCCTTACCGTTGCCGAAGGTATAAACACGTTTTTGACTCATAATTGTTAGTTGTTATTAAAATGGTATTGAATAAAGAATTGTCTCTTTCTTGTGTCTTCTACATTTTCAACTCAGCAAATATAGATGATTTGACGCAATAAAACAAATAAAACTGAATATTTTTTCAAAAAAACAACACTTTTCGCTTTTTGAGGTGTGAAGAAGTGCCGTTTTTTCATTTCCAGCCTACGTTTTTCACCAACTTTTCAGTTCTTCATACAGACGCTGAACGGGCAGTCCCATGACGTTAAAATACGACCCTTCGAGACCGTTCACGCCGATGTAGCCGATCCACTCCTGAATGCCGTAAGCACCTGCTTTGTCCATCGGACGATAGTTCTCCACGTAGTAGCTGATTTCTTCGTCGGAGAGCTGGGCGAATGATACCATGCTGGTCACAGCAAAGGTCTTCTGCTTTTCCTTTGTGACGATGCTGACGCCTGTGATGACTTCGTGTCTGCGTCCAGACAGCTCTCTGAGCATCCGTTTGGCGTCTTCTTCGTCGTGAGGCTTACCCAGCACTTCGCCTGCTTCACACAGTTCTGCCGGTTCGTTCTCCTTAACGGCTTTCTCTTTCCTTACATAGACGATGGTGTCGGCTGTGATAAGGAGTTCGTCGTCAGCCAGCGTGGGGAGATAGGCAGCAGCTTTCTTCTTGGAGATATGCATGGGAATCGCTTCGCCTTGCAACGTCGCAGGATAGCTCTCGTCGATGTCCTGCAGGGTGCGGACTGTGAACTCCAAACCCAGACCAGCTAACAGTTCTCGACGACGAGGAGAGTTGCTGGCAAGGACGATTCTGTATTTTGAGAGGTTGTTCAGCATTGTTTTTGTGCCTATTCGGTTCAAAGCTTTTTCAGGTCTTCCTAAGCGTTCTGGGTTTTCTGATTACCAGCCGAAGGCGGCTGCGTTATGCATCCAGAGGCCTTTGGCTCGCATGATTTGTTCTATCACATCGCGACCACAGCCTTCGCCTCCGTTCTGAGGACAGACGTAGCGTGCGATTTCGCGGATTTCGTGGGCTGCATCGGCTGGGCAGCAGGGAAGTCCTGCACGCTTCATGACTTCGTAGTCAGGAATGTCGTCGCCCATATAGAGCACTTCCTCGTCTTTCAGACCGTACTTCTTGCAGAGCATTTCGTAGGCTTCGAGTTTGACGGAAACGCCCATCACGATGTCTGTCAGTCCCAGTCCTTCGTAGCGTTGGCGAACGGCGTCCGTCTTTCCGCCTGTGATGATGCAAAGGCGAAGTCCGCACTTCACGGCATACTGCATGGCGTAGCCGTCGCGGATGTTAACCGTTCGCATCGGTTCTCCGTTGGGATGCAGACTGATGGTCTGTCGGCTGAGCACGCCATCCACATCGAAGAAGAGGGCACGTATCTTGGTGAGGTCATAGTTGATCATCTGTTTCTTTATTTTGTCTCAGGAGCTGAAGCACTCTGCTGAATGCTCTGGCTCATGAGTCGGTAGATTTTGGAAAGTGTCTGTTCTCCTTCGCTTTCAAGGATTTGCAGGTGTTTGTTCATCACGTTTTCGTCGCCTCGGCTCGCAGGACCTGTCTGTGCCTCCAAAGGAGGAAGCGTGTGGAGCTTCTTCGTGGTTTCGTCAATCAAAGGCAACATCACGTTGAAGGGAATGCCGTGCTTTTCCAGCAGCCGTGCTGCGAGGGTGGAGCAGTGGTTGGCGAAGTTGCAGCAGAAGACGGCGGCGAGATGGAGGTAAGGGCGGTCCTGGCTGCTCAGCTCATAGACGGAGTCGGAAAGCGACTGCGCCAAAGCCTTCACCAGCTTTAAGTCTTCCGCTTCGGCTGTCTCTATAAATATAGGTATCGCGCGAAAGGAAACCCGTTTCTGCTTCGAGAAGGTCTGCATGGGGTAGAGTACACCTCTGCGACGACAACCGAACACATCCATCGGCATACTGCCTGCTGTGTGGAGCCAGAGAGCCAGCTCTCGTCCTTCCACCAACTGAGGAGCTATTTCGTTGAGTGCTTTGTCTGTAATCGAGACAATATAAACGTCTGAATCCTTGTTGATTGCAGGAATTTGTGAAGTGAATGCTTCAACTCCCGTTTTCTCTGCCAACTCTCTCGCAGAAGCGTCAGTCCGGCTGTAAATCTGTCTGAGTTCGTGACCTGCTTCCACCAAAGCGAAAGCCAGATTCGTGGCAAGATTGCCAGCTCCGATCAGCGTGATTTTCATGGTTGCGGCTTCTAATCCTTCACCTCTACGCTTTCCCATTTCAGCTTGTCCTCATCCTGCGGCTTGCGTTCGATGGCTGGGTGTCCGAAGGCAAGGATGCACTCTGCTTCCCAAGTCTCAGGGTAGTCGAGCAGGAATCGGAGAATGTCGTTGGCAGGTGTGCCTTCGTCTTCCCGTCCACGCAGACGGACCTGTGCCCAGCAGGAGCCAAGTCCCAAGTCGGCTGCCTGATACTGCATGGTGACAGCGGCGATACTCGCATCTTCCACCCATACATCGGTCTGGGCTGTGTCCATCAGCACCACGATGGCGATGGGAGCGTCCTTCACGAAGTCGGCACCAGCGCTTTTGCATTGAGCCATCTTCTCCAGCAGTTCCTTGTTATCTACCACGATGAAATGCCAGGCACGGCTACTTTTCGAGGTGGGCGACATCAGTCCGGCACGCAGAATGGTCTGCACCTGTTCTGCGCTCAGTTCCTCGTCTGTGAACTTGCGAATGCTGCGTCGCTTCTGTACTAAGTCCTTGAAATCCACGTCTTATCTTTGTTTCCTGATGAATAATGCTTTAGCTCTCTCCCCTCCCTTGCAGGGAGGGGTTTGGGGGTGGGTCCGCTGTTACCTTATTCTATCCAATGAGCGAACCAGCTTCTCGTCCTTGCGGATGCGATGGATCGCCATGATGTTGAGGATGAGGCAGACCACAGGATAGACGGCTGTGGCACAAAGCTGGAAACTCACCTCTGCGTCAGGAGCGGCAACAGCCTGCAACTTTCCCTGGAACACCCACGAAAAGAAGGCATAGACGGCAATGTAGCCCACCAGCAGAATGCTGCTGAAGATGGTGAGGCGAACCTGCTTCATGCGATGATTGAACAGACCGATGGTCAGGAGGCTCAGCACCAGAACGATGAGGAGCAGTCCGCCCAACGCCCAGGGTCCGCAACTCTCCACCTGGCTGAACGGTTCCTTGTCTGCCGAGAAGGAGAAGTTGCTGAACGTAGAGACAATCTCACCACCGGCAACGAACTTACCGATGGTGGAGAAAAGCGACACCGTGCTGAGGATTGCTACGATGGCGAGATACACCGATTGAATGCGCTGAATCATAGCCGTTTAGAACAGAGGTTCCTGAGCTTCCTTCGCTGGGTTGCGGAAATAAAGCTTGTCGTCGATGAATTCCTGCGTGGCAATCAGCGTGGGCTTTGGCAGACGCTCGTAGAAGCGTGAAATCTGGATCTGCTCATCGTTCTCGAAGACTTCTTCCATGTTGTCGTTGCTGGAACCGAATTCCTGCAGCTTCTTCGACAGTTCTTCTTTCATTTCCGATGCGATTTGGTTCGCACGCTTGCCCATAATGACTACGCTTTCGTAGATGTTACCCGTCTCTTTGCTCAAATCGTTCAGATTGCGAGTGACGGTGTTGGTGGGAGCTTTTGATTTCTTAAAGTCCATTTTTCGTTGTTATAATTGTAGTTGAAATTATTCTTAACTGTAAATGCAGCTTCACGTCGTTGGGCTGATCGTTCAGCTTTGTTCGTCTGGCTGCAAAAGCCTTTAGTTTTTCTTTACCTTATCGTTGGCGTTGCGGAAAATCTTATCTGCCTCAGCCGTGTATTTGCTCTCAGGGAACTCGTTCTTGAAGCCGTAATACTCGTCGATGGCCTGCTGGAAACGCTCGTTTGCCTTCTCATCCACAGAGTTGACAGCCAGCTCGTAGCGAGCTTTGAGAATGAGCATGTAGAGGTCCTCGCGAAGATTCGTGTAAGGATAAGTCTTGAGTGCGTTCTCAGCCGTAATGATGCTGGCTTCGTAGTTGCTGCCTCCGTAGATGCAGTTTCCATTATACGAACCCAGGTCGAAGTAAAGCTTGGCAGCGTTGTATTCCTTCTGCACCAATCGGTTCTGCAGTCTCAGCAACATGTCGTTGGCTTCATCGCGACGAGAGCTGTAAGGGTAGTACTCCAGGAACTCCTGCAAGGAATTGATGGCAGCGTACGTTGGCGACTGATCCAGTCTTGGGTCGGGCGACTGCAGGTAGCTGGCCTTTCCGCCGTAGAAGCGTGCCAACTCAGCATATTCACCCTTCGGATAAGTCTTGTAGTAGCGCTCAAAGTAAGTGGTTGCTGTTTCGTAGTCTTTCAGGTTGAAGTGGCACATCGCATCCATGAAGAGCGACTCCTCTGCCTTCTCCGTTCCTTTCAGCATGATGAGCATCTCGTCCAGCAGCTGATAGCTCTGCACATAATGCCCAGCCACGAAAGCCTGCTTGGCAGCCTCGTACTTATATTCGTAGTCCTGCGACTTATAGATGGCGTTATACTGGTTGCAGCCAACCAACGTCACCATCGCAGTCAAAGCCGCAAGCGTCTTGATATTCAGTAGTTTCATGTTTCAGTCTTCAATGAATTTGGCTTTTCTTCAAGCCTTTTCTTGCCTCTGAAGGCGATCGTTTCAGGCCTTTGAGTACAATTCATCGTGCAAAGTTACGAATAATTTCTGAAACAACCAAAAACTAGCCCCTATTACCTTAATTTTTAGTGTTTCTTAACCAATATTTCTTACGAAACAAGTAATTTTTAAACAACGAATTAAGACGAATTTCACGAATTGAAAATTTAAACAAGGATTTAAAGGATTAAAAAAAATCTCTAATTCTCAAATTCTTGAAAGAAATATAATTCCGCGACATTTTTGGCTGCCAAAACAATAATAAATTCGTGTAATTCGTTTTAATTCGTTGTTTTTTTAAAGAATTTTCGTGTCTCTTTGAGCCACTTGAAGGTGTTGCAAAGAACTTTGTTGTTTTCGTCGTTTTTTGCGTCAAATTCGGTTCTGCGTCAATTTGGGTGGTAATTCGTCATTATAAAACTTTAACTATTTATATGATTATCAACACATTAGTTAACAGAATAAAGTTGCAGATGTAC
>CAJOHO010000055.1 GCA_905234555.1 uncultured Bacteroidaceae bacterium | reverse complement strand
TGAGTTTCACGATTCCGTATAGCATTTGATTTGTGTGCCGTCCAAAAGAGAAAGATTGCGGTATTAGTTTTTTAGCGCAGCAATAGCCAGTTTAGTTTAATCCCATATTATATATCTATAGCCTAAACTAAACCTTTTTTCTTCTGGCTATAATATATATTTGTTATGCAGAAGGGACAGCCGCTTATCCTGATGTGAACTGGAAGGAAGGAAAGTTACTGAATCGTGCATCAAAGAAAGACATGGAGGATTGGACTAAGAATCTATAAACTTTCTATGAACTTATATTATGGGCAGTGTCACAATGAGGCACAGCCCATAATTGTTGTTATATTTTTCTATTTGCCGTCCAAAATAGAAAGAGGGGCGGCAAAGAGTTTGCCATACCGTAGAACGGTTGCATCGGGAAGTGATTCCTTCTTACTTTTGTTTTAGTTGCTCGAGGGCACGGCAGAGTTGGTCGGGGCATGATGTTCGCTTGATGCCGCAACGGATGCCGTTGAGCTTGGTGATGACATCGTCGATCTTTTGTCCTCTCACAAGTTGACAGATTCCTTGAAGATTACCATTGCAACCGCCCTCGAAATACACATTCTGGATGATGTCGTTCTCGTCGGCTGACACTTCAATCAATTTTGAGCAAGTTCCCTGCGTCTGATACTGAATTTGCTTCATATTATCCATATTTTTAATTGAGTTTTTATTGTTTGTTTGAAATAGCATGAAAAATGCACATTTTTGCGTGAAATTTGTTTTATTTCATTTGTTAAATGATGTGTTCCATCTGGAAACGTGCTGGTTGAAGGGCTGAAAAATGAAGTGTTAAAAGGGGCTGAAAGTGCTGTTAAGGCAAACTGAATTTAGCCTTAAGAGAAAATAATTTTTGCCTTAAGAGAAAACTTCAAAAGTCTTAACACTAACTACACTTTTGCCTTAACACTATTTTTGAAAACATTAATAACCTCTATATCAATAGCTTACGTTTTCTATTTTTAGCCTTTTCACCTCTACCATTCACAATTCACAATTCACAGATCGTTTTTCGTGCCCTCCTCCCTCCAAACCTTCGCGGGGAATGTTAATATTTATTAATATATATTAATTTATATATATAAATATAGATATAAATCTATAAGGAAAAGGAGGGTACCCCTTAGTTTTCTATCTGTGAATTGTGAATCTGTGAATGAACGAGTGCAGAGCCGAACTTGTTCGAGCTATGCCGAGTGAAGAGCAGATGCACGGAGTGAATTGTGAATGAGCGAGAGCAAAGCCCTTCTATTCAATTCGTATCTTCTGAGTATTTTTGCCTTGAACGATGATGTAGGTGGCTGGTCTCAGTATTTTCCTTGCTTCTGCTAAGGTAATGTTGCGATAGAGCAAGATGCCGTCGGTGGTGTAGATATAGACGAGGGCATCGGAGGCGATGGGCTGGTGGATATCGGTGATGGCAGATACGCGCAGCTTTCCGTCGGTAAGTAGGGTAGAGGCGTCGAATTCGTAGCCCTTGCCGCCATCATCCACTTTCACGACGAAAGAGCCGCTGTGGCTGCCGCTGACGTTATAGACGGTGATTTCGTCGCCAATCTCCAGATGTCGCGTCGTAGGCACCACCACGAGGATGGTGTCTCCGCTATGACGGAGATTGCCCTTCACGGTGAGGCAGGTGTTGCCTGAGGACTTCAGCTGGCAGAGGGTGGTGGCACCCTTGCTGAGCGTGAGGTTCTGCACAGAAGCCGTTCCTGTGATGGTGGCATTGTTTGCAACGGTGATAGTGCCTGTAGTGATGGCTGTGGTGGAACTGTTAGTGAGTTCCAGCGTACCTGCGCTGACGGTGATAGGAGACGTGCTACCTGCTGTTTTCAGCGTGAGCTTACCCGTTCCTAATTTCGTGACGGATGCGCCCTTGAAGAGTCCTGAGAATGTCATATCCTTGTTGAGATAGCCAATCTGATAGGTGGTCTGACCCTCCAGCACGCCGTCGGTGGCTGAACCAGCGATGGCACCAATGCGGAGCGTAGCAGTCTGCTGGTTGCCGCTGCCGCTGGCGTAGTGGGCGATGTTGGTGGCAGCATCGACTTTCAGGGTTGCCTTCGACATATCGGTGACGTTGCTCATCAGTCGCCATTGGCTGCCCGAAGCGGTCAGCGTGCCTTCGTAGTTGGCGAAGTTCAGACCGATGTCGCAACGCACGTATTTAGACACAATGGTGAGGTTGCCTTTGCCTTTCACCGAGCCGTTGATCTTGCCTCGCGAAGAACCCACAATCTTGTTGCTGGTGCCTTCCTGAACAGTCACGATGTGGTTGAAGGTTGGTACGGTGGAGGTGCTGTTTACATCGATCTGATGCACTTCTCCGCCAGCCAGCAGCATGGGTGAACCACTTTTGCCGAAGGTGGCATTCCAAGCTCCCTGTGCCACGATACCTTTCTTCACGATGAGACCTGCGAAGTTGTTGGCTCCGCCGTAGGTGAAGTTCAGCTGTCCTGAGCCGTCTTTGATGAGGTAACCCGTACCGCTGACGGCTCCCTTGAGCGAGAGGGCGCTGTTGCTCTGAGTGATGCGGATGGTGGCTGTGTCGGTAACGGTAATCTGGCGGTCTGTACCCATATTATCCTTCGAGAGGACGAGCGTGCCGCCATTGAGCTGCAGGTTGCCCTTATCGGCTGTAGCGGCTCCGAGAGCGCTCTTCTGCCCTCCATCGTAGAAATTAGGCACAGTCAGCGTTCCGCCGTTGACGATGGTCTTGCCGGTGTAGTCGCTGTACTTCATGTTGAGCGTGACGGCAGCATCTTTATTCACTGTGAGGTCGCCTTCGCCGCTGATACCACCTTCGCCGGAAAGCGTGTAAGTGCCGCTGTCGAAGGTCACTCCGCTGGTCACCATCATCTCGTTCAGGGTGATGCTCTTCTGCTTTCCCTGAGCATTAAAGACCACAGCATCGCCAGCAACGAAGGCAGTGGGTTGCGACTCAGTAGCAACAGACGAGACAGAGAAATTCTGGGCTTTGTAGTCCCACAATTTGCTTTCGGTTCCTGTCCAAACCACATTCTCCTGTGGAGCACGAGCTTCATGAATTTGCAAGACGAGTTTCTTTCCGTCTTCCACCACGAGGTCGTAGTTGATGCCTTCCAAACCTCGCACTTTCAGCTTCGACACATCACAAGTCAGCGTGCCTGTGCATTCGGCAATGGTAAAGTTTGCTGGATTCTGATTCATCCGATTCACAGTAATGTAATTAGTGTTCTTGAAAGTGAGGTCGCCTTCCACTTTCAGAGTACTGCATACAGGCCTGATATCCTCCGAACTGCCGATAAAACCAACTCCTATCTCCAGATACACATTGCCTGGCAGCGTCATACTTTTCTTTGAGGTGATGATTCCTTCGTAGATGTCATCCATGATGCAAGGTTTCAATCGGCAGCCCTCATAGTTGAGTGCGCCCTCAAAGATAATCGTATCCATCAAGGTACAGGTGCCACTCAATGTGCCACGAGCACGCAGTTCCACAGGACCGGTGATGTCGCCATTCACGTCCAATGTTCCTTCGCTGATCAGATTCAAGCCCGTATGACCCAGCTTGCAGTTGAACCTGGCCATTCCCTGCATCGACTTGATAAGCTGTCCTTTGCCCGTAGTACCTGTGCCGTTGAAGGTGTAGTCGTGACCATTGGGATTCATCAGGTAGAGAGTGGTGGGAGCTTCGCCGTTTACCTCGAACACAGAGCCGTTGGCACTTTGCAGGTCGAACATCACGCTCTTTCCGCTTGTCATCTGGTTGCGCACTTCTGCCTCGAATACAGGAGGCAGTGGTGGCATTGGCATATCGCCACCCAGATAGAAGCCTGTGTTGGGGTGCTGGTAGTAGCCGCGAGTGGTGCAGTCGCCACGATAGTGCGGGTCTTGCTGCAGGCAGTAGATGCTGTAGTTGGTAGGCATAGCGGTGGTGTAGCCAACAAGACCTGTGCAGACGTTGTCGTCCTGCTTGGCTAAGAGCACTTCTTCGCGCCAGTCGCCCATGATGTCACCCATGAAGGCAGGACGTGTGCCTGTGGCGGCGTGTGTCGCCCAGTTGGCTTCCTGCGAGAACTCGGCCAGACGGTCGCCCAGCACCTTCGATACCATGAGGTTGGTGCCCCAGCCGCTGCCGCCAGGTGAGTTGAGCCACTCACGCTGGAGGTCGCCGTCCCACCAGCAGCCCTCATACATCGAGCCTGTGCGGGTCTGACCTGTCTTCTCGCCTTTGCAGTCATAGACGAACTCATCGGCATAACTTAGGATTTCGTAGCCTTTGTGCGAGGCATCGATGTCGAGGCAGGTGCCGCGTCCCACGTCATAGACCGATGACAGATACCACTCTTTGATATGTTCGGTGGTGCGGGCATCGTAGAGCAACTGACCGAGGAGGGCACTTTGCTGGATGGCAAATACTTCAAGTCCTGGGCGGTCGGGGTCGATATCGCTGAGGATGTAGCGGTCTCCGTGTCCGATGCCAGGACTGGCAAACCAGCCTGTGTGGGGATTGACGGAGTAGCCACCTTGAATCATCTCGTCGGTGCCGTCGCCATCCACATCCGCTACTCTTAACTGGTGAAACTCAGCAGGCCAGGGACGTTTGTCGTTGCGGCTCCAAGTGTGGGAATGGTGCCAGTTGGAGGGAACAGAGCCGTTCCAGTCGTAGTCCCAGGTGAAGACGTAGTTGTGATGGGTCTTATTGGTGTCGCGATCCAGACATTCCATTACTAAAGAGGGATGGATACCGTCGAGATAGCAGATGGCGAAGTGTCCGTCCATCGCTGAATAGCCGTCACTCATGTAGTTGGAACGCGAAGTGCGAGTGTAGCTGTCGGAGCCGTCGTGAACTTCGCTGTACTTCAGTTCGCTGGCAGCTATCTCAGCACCTGTGAGGCCGTCAATGACGCTGATATAGAAGGGACGGTTTCGCTGGGTTTGTGAACGGTAATCCACGATGCCGTCGCCATCCACGTCGGCCACAGCACTTCCCATCGCGTACTTGCCCCAAGTCTCGTTGGTTTTGTCCCAGAAGCGAGTGCCGTCGGAACTGCGTATGATGACTTCGCAGCGTCCGTCGCAGTTGATGTCGTAGGCTACCACCATATCGTTCTGACCTGCGCAGATGTTTACGTTTGGTCCCATATCAACGGTCCACAGCAGTTCGCCTGTGAAGCGGTAAGCCTGAATCTTGTGGCTGGTGGTGGCGGTATTCTCTGTGTCTTCCTCACCAGAAGCAGCTCCTGCATAGAGGCGGTCAACCACAACGGCGTCGTATTCACCGTCGCCATCGGTGTCCATCGGCCAGCAGAACTTCGTGCGATAATCGTTTCGACGGATGACATTGTCGTCGAAGTCGATGTTCAGCCAAACATTCGGCCAAGACTGATTCTTATAGAGGAAAGGCGCACTCATCTCACCTTCTACACCATCGGGACTGATGGCTGTGACGGCATATTCGGTGTTGGGTGCCAGCGAAGTAGGTCTGTAGTTGGTCACCTTCAGGGGCGAGGCATTCATCTTGGTGAAGTCTGTAGCACCAGCTGCACGCCGATAGACATTATAGGTGGTGCCTTCCGGCTCTTGAGCCAGCTTGCGCCACGAGATGAGATAACCTGTTCCGCCAGAGGATGTTACGCTACGTCCGCCAGAACGATAAACAGCCACAACGCCACGACCCAAAGGTTGCTGAAGACGCTGGGCTGAGAGTGAGAAATGGGTTGCTAATAAACACAGAATCACAGCAAGACGTCGCAGGCTGTGGCATAGAATTGTCTGTAACATTTTAATAGTCTGTTAGTATTATTCTCATTATAAAATATTCAATCAACTCCTTTCGGAGCGTTTTGTCTGTGACGAAGCAATTACCACGTCCAGGCTTTGAGGTTGTAGGATTTCTCTACGACTTTTTCGGCTGCATCGTTCAGGTTGCAGAAGAAGTCGATACCTGTCTTCTCTTCCAAATCATCAATACTCATGGCGTGATCCTGCATGACATCCTTGCGCGGATAGTTGCCGCCGCCATAGCCGTAGTTCTTATGTTCCACCCAGAAACCGATGGACTGATAGGTCTTGCTGGGTGTCTCACCCAGAATCGCCATGAAGTAGAACTTTGGAATGGTCACCTTCACATATTTTCCGTTGATGTTGGTGGTGGTGAACTGTCCTAGCTGCTGCCAGCTGTTGATGGTTCCGCCTTTGCAGACATACAGTTTCTTGAACTTGCCGGAGTAAGCCCAGTCGCGAATGAGCGTTTCCAACTGTGCCCAATAGTAGGAGTTGAAGTTATACTCCTGAGGCGACATGTTGCTCATGTAGAAGGTCTGCTCGTTGCCTTCCGTAGAGAAGAGACGGTCGGCTGAAGCACAGAGGTGTCCTCGTGTGTAGCCAGTACCACTGTATGCTGTATTGCCAATGCGGCAGGCAGAGGGAACCATGGGGTCGGCATCGAACGGTTCGTTGCTGCGTCCCACGTTCTTCACCTTCGTGGTGTCGTCGAAACAGAAAGCCACCCAGCGGCTGTGGGTGTTCAGAGAATCGAACTCGAGACAATAGTTGAATACTTTTGTCGAGTTTGAGTTGTTCATCTGTGCATAGTGGACGATGAAGTAGGAGCCGCTGCTGCGACGCAGAGCCGGTACTTCCAGACGCATAGCATCGGGCTTGTTTGCCCAGATGTTGCTGTTCTGGTTGCTTTGGTCGATGACGCCTCCGCCTTTGTCATCGTCTTTGCTGCACGAGAAAATCATGCCCGACACAAGAATGCCGAGCATGATGATCCATGTATGTTTGAAAATTCCTTTCATCTGAATGTAATCGTTTTACTTTCTGACTCTGCGTTTTGCGGCATCAGATGGATTTACACCATAGATACCACCTGTCGTGATTGCGTAAGTCACGTTCTTCACACCTCCGTAGTCGAAGTATTTCGTGATGGTTCCGTAGAGTGTGATTTCAAGTCCGAGATTTTCAGGATGATCTTTCAGGTTCAGACCTTCACGGATACCTGGAGCATTATTTTCTGTAGGTAACTGAACAGGGATGCACTTTGTTACATCTGATTCTCTGGGTGAAGCTGCCACGAGTAAGTTGCTGACTGTGGGTGCTACTGTCGGATCGATGGCGAAGCGTGCGCCCTCACCTACGGTCTTGGCACTACCATCAACATAACCAACGATATAACCTTTTACAAATACCTTGTCAGAACTTGCAGCATTTGCGTCATATATTGCCTTCACATCGTTCACAGTGTAGGGTGAGTTGAGGTTGCCTTCACCTTCTGTCTCCAGTACAGGTGGGTTGTCGCCGCCGCCTCCATTGGAGTTGAGCGAATAGAGGTAAGCTTCTCCTGCTACGGTCTCGGGTGTGTTATTACGATAGTTCATCAGCTTGCCGCAAATGACAACTTCGTCGCCCACTTTGATATCGGTCTGTCCGGATTCATACTTCTTGTTACCCAGATACAGAACGCGGAAGCAGTAGAATTCGTCACTCTCTGTGCCGTCCTCGGAGATGTAGAAGGATGCGTTGCCGTAGGTGCCTCCTTCAGTAAAGGTACCCTTGTTGGCAATGCGAGAGATAATACCCTTCACATACACTACGTCAGTCTTTTGGTAGTCTGTGGTGGATGTCCAAGTAAGACCACTGGCTGCCTGAGTAGCTCCTGCAGGGTTGTATGGATCTTCGAGTGTACCGCTACCCTTGGCTTCAGCATGTGTGCCGCCACCACCGCTTTCTGATACTCCGTTCAAAGAGAAGAGGTAAGCCTCTCCTGCAACGGTCTCAGGTGTGTTACCACGATAGTTCATCAGCTTGCCGCAAATGACAACTTCGTCGCCCACCTTGATGTCGGGCTGTCCAGACTCATACTTCTTGTTGCCCAGATACAGGATGCGATAGCAGTAGAATTCGCCAGTCTGAGAGCCATCCTCAGAGATGTAGAAGGATGCGTTGCCGTAGGTGCCGCCTTGTGTAAAGGTACCGTTATTGGCAATGCGTGAAATCTTACCCTTTACATATACCTCGCCTGTCTTCTGGTACTCTGTGCTGGAAGTCCAACTCAAATCCTTCACAGCCTGAGCAGCACCAGCTGGGTTGTACGGATCTTCGAGTGTACCGCTACCTTTGGCTTCACCCATTTGCTCTTCCACTTCCTTGGTTACGCCGTTGAGCGAGTAGAGTTTGCTGCCAGAAGTGAACTCACGTGTCTTGTTGTTGTAGTTGATGACCTTTCCGTAAACGATGACGTTGTCACCTACATGAATGTCACCATCAGCCAGTTTCTCACCACCCAAACCAAATCCGCGATAAACTTCGAGCTGACCAACGGTCGTGCCGTCGTCGCTGATGTAGTAAGTGGCGTTGCCGTAGTTTTCGTTAATTTCGTCTATCTGGGAAATGATACCCTGAACATAGATGAAGTCGGATTCGCTGTTGCCTACTCGGTCAATCACCTGCTGAGCACCAGCCACGTTGTAAGGATCTTCCTTCGTTCCTGAACCTGCAGGATCTACGTCGCTCTTCTTCTCTTCCACTTCCTTGGTCTGTCCGTTGAGGTAGTAGATCTTGCTGCCCTGAGTGATTTCGGGTGTTGAGCCGTAGAGGGTGAGGATACCATAGACGATAACTTCGTCGCCCACCTTGATGTAGTCTTCGCTGGAGATTCTCTCTCCACCCAGACCTGATCCGCGATACACCTCAATCTGGTCGGTGGCAGAACCGTCGGGAGAGATGAAGTAGGTGGCGTTGCCGTAGTTGTTGCCTGGCAGGTCGGTCATCTCACCATCCTTGCCTTCCACACCAACTGCTGATGATACCTTTGATATAGACATTCTGGCTGGTGTAGGCACCGGCTTTGATGATTTTCACAGCATCGGCTGCCGTGTAGGGGTTTTCCTTCGTGCCTTCGCCTTCCAGGTTCTCCAGAATTTCCTCAGAGGACTGAGGTGCCAGCACGTAGTAGGGAGCAGGGACGTCTTCACAGGCGGTGAGGAAACAAAGTGCCACTGCTGCCGTCATGAGTTTTGAAAATAGCTTTTTCATATCTTTGTTGTTTTTTTATTCGTTTGTCGTTTGGGAATTTTTCTTTTGGCGGGAAACCGCCAAACACACTCATTTTTATTCAGCGGGTATTACGTCTTTGGCTTCGCGAAGTGAGAACTGCCAGTCGTTGCCGTAGCGGGTAAGGACTGCGATGACATCGACGGGTCCTGTAGGAATGGTGTCGGCTGAGAAACTGGCCAGCGCACTCTGACGCAGGGTGTAGTTCTTTCCGTCAACGGTGATGACGTCGTTCACACCGTTACCTGCATCGCGATCTTCATACACGGCATAGACTGCTCTTCCGTTGTAACCCTTGATGGTAGCGTTCTTCACGCTGACCAGCATGGGCGACCATTGGTGCATCTCGTTGGTGTCTTTTTTCTTGGCTTCGAGCCATTGGCTGTTCACCTCTACAGGTACGGTCTCAGGAGCAGTCTCGTCCTGACCGATGACTTTCACGGCATCCTTTGCCTTGAACTTGGGCATACCTCCCAGACGGGCGTTTCCGCCAGAAGTGGTGTAGGGCATACCAATTTTCATCATGTAGCCGTAGGAACCCACATAGAGGTCTTTCAGGTTGATGACGACGTGGGTGCCGACCGGATAAGTGGTCCAGAGGCTGTTGTCGTTAATACCTACGACAATGGCGTCGTCGCCTTTGCGAACATAAATGGCCTGATAAAGGTTTCCAGAGATATCGTTGGCACAAACATATCCGTCGAAGATAACGTCTTCCTCAACCTTCTGCCAGCGGTGCTGGTTCTCTGTGACGAAGACACGATAGTCTTCCTTCACTTGGGCGAGGGTAGTGGTAGTGCCAGTTGCTTCGGTGTCGCTGTTATAGACATCGTGCAGCATATCCGGTTCGCTATAGTCGAACTTGTTGCACGAAGTCAGCGTGAATGTCAACCCGGCTACCACAGAGAGTACATAGAATATATTCTTTTTCATAATCTTTCAGATGCTTTTATATTAAACAATGTATTCCTTATTATAATGTGGTTAGAACTTATAGTTAACATTCAAGAATGCGTTGAACGGGTAGGCGTAGGCAATCTTCGGGTTGTAGCCGAACTTGTATTGCTTCACCTTCTGAGTAGTCTTCTGGTATTTCTCCACGTCGAAGTAGTCGCTGCGGTTCTCCTCACGTCCACGCAGCACCATGTTGGTGTTGTTGGTGATGTTTGTGAGGTTGAGGTTGATACTCATCGTGCGTCCCTTGTTCAGACGGATGAACTTACCGATGCTGAGGTCAACCATGAAGGCATCGTCGAACTTCTGCTGCTTCTTTGCTACGTAATCCACAATGTTCTGGCCTGTCTCGTCGTAGAGCACACCGCCACGCATCGGGTTCACGTCCCATTGTGGCTCACCCATCTGGTTGTAGGTCATGTTGACATTGGGCATCACGTCGGTGAGACGAAGGTAGGGAGAGAAGTAGATGTAGCTGCGGTCGTAGTAGTTGCCACGTGCCTCGAAGAACCAGTTGCTGATGTTGTACTTCACACCAAGGCTGAGGGCAGTCAGCGGCGTGCACCCCACCTTCATGTCCTTCGTAATGACCTTGAGCGGCATTTTGTGGGTCTGGTCCCAACCGTTGGCAGGAGTGGTGGCGTTGTCATAGATGATGATGGCGTTGGCGTTGTTGGCATAGTACGCATCGCCATAAGCACCAACGAAGTCAGCGCTGAGGTTGCTGTTGAAGCGGTATTCGAGTGCCAGCTCACCTCCATAGTGACGTTTCTGAATACCTGTCATCGTGAGGTAGCTGTACTTCTCTTCGATATCGTCGAAGAACTGCGTCTGCTCCACCTGGTTGCTGAACTGAGTGAAGTAACCGCGAAGCTGTCCGTTGAACTTACCTACACCGAATTTATAGGTAATGTCAGCGTGGAATACTTGTTCGTTGGTGAGGTCAGGCACATAGTCGTTCTTGATCTGTGGATCGAGGAACGCGTGGTTGCTGATAGGTGGACGCATCTCGTAGCCTGCGCTGAAGTGGAAACGGTGGTGGGCATTTACGGTATAACCCAGCTGAGCCTTCATACCACCGCTCAGGAACTTGGCGGCTCCGCTACGACCCTTCGAGTGTTCTGGCGAACGTCCGCTGCGCATCTTACCGTCGCGTTCGATGGTGGTTCCGTTCACGTTTCCGCTGAACACCAAAGAGAGGTTATCGTAAGTATAAGTGTAAGAAGACCAGATTTGTGCCTTGTTAATCAGGATGTTATAGTTGTAGCCAAACTTGTCGTTCTTGCGAATCTGCTTGTTGGGGTTGTCGAGGTCGTTCTGAGCTTCCGCACTATTCATACCATAGTCGCTCGAAGCGAAGCGGTCGATGTCGGTGTGGAAGTTAGCACCCAGAAGGTCTGCCATTGTCTTGTAGTGCATGGCGGTGGTGTGGTTGAGGTTCAGACCTACGTTCAAGCGGTTGCGGGCATTGAAGATCTTGTCGAACGTGGAGGCGAAGTTCCAAGCCAGCTGGTCGTTGTGCGATTCTTCCAGGAAATAAACAGCTTCTCCACCGTCCTTCACGCTGTTCTGGTTAATCATGTACATCTTGTCCCAGTCAATCTGACGGTTGTGTTCGCTTGCCTGCCAGTAGTCCACGTAGTTCTGCCACTCGTAGTATTCCCAGTCGTTGGGGGCTGTGCCTCCGTTCATAGCACCATAGATATCGAAGATGCTGCTGGGCATGTAGTGGTAGTAGTCAGGACGTGGGTCAGCTGCGTTGTTCGTACGGTTGATGTAGGTCTGTCCGTACTTGGCGTAGCGGAAGATGTTGGTTGTGGTGAGTTTTGTGTTGTCGTCGAGGGTCCAGTCCCAAGTAAGGAAAGCAGTTGGCTCAAATGTCTTGCGGACACGTGAGCTGCGCTTCTTTCCGTTCTGCCAACCCCAGAAGGGATTGTAGTAATGGCTGTTGGCGAGCCAGTAGGCTTCTTCCGTCGTCCAGCTGCTGGTAGCCTGATCGGTAGGCTGGGCGATGAGGGAGAGAGAAAGGGAGTGGTGTTTGTTGAAGATGCGCTCTGCCCCTAAGAAGAGAGAAGCGGACTTCATGTACGTACCCTTCATGTTGCCTTCCTCACCGTAGCGTACACCGCCTGTGAGTGCGAAAGCCCATCCGTTGCGGATACCTGTAGCGTGGGTGAACATCACACGTCCGATGTAGTTGCGGTTGGTGAGCGAGAGGGTAGCCTTGTTACCGGCAGCAAACTGGCTGGCTCTGACGTTCACGTCCGAACCGCCGCCAATATCTACGTAGTTCAAGGCGTTCTGCTCATACACGGTCAGACCCTGCTGATTGCGCGAAGCATCGCTAAGACCGCCGAAGAGCGACGAGAAGCGAAATACGCCAGACTCCACATCGTTCACGTTTGCACCGTTGATGGTGTTCGAACGATACATCTGGTCGTAGTTGTGAGGACTGTAATACGAATGCCCGAATCGGAAGTTGGTCTTCGACAGGAAGGCATCGTCGTTGTAGTTTGCCAATGAGGTCGCAGTTTGTGAACTGGTCGTGGATTCGTCGTCTATCTCGTAGTCGGAGAAGACGAACGACTCCAGGTCCTCATTTTCTTTCCCAGCCAAACTATCGGTCGGTGTTTGAGCCATCGACAGGACAGGTACGGAGAGAAATGGCATCAGTAGCCATAGTTTTTTTCTCATAATACGAAAGAAATAGTTTTTATTTGTTAGTTTTGTTGATTCTTTCTACTTGATGTTTGTTAGTTTTTCATCATCATTGTGACGAATATGGTGCAAAGTAAACATTTTTTTTCAAGATTTTAGTCTTTTTCCATAAAAAAACTCAATTTCATCCCCGAAATTCTTGCATTCTTAATTTTTATTGCGATATTTGCACTACCTAATTAAAAAATGAGACAGAAAAATCTGATTCTTCTGAATACTCCGATTACTCTGATTACTCCGACATAAAAAAGTTATCTTATGAATAAATCCCGTTATTGCCTTTTTGCAGCCATCTCGTTGATTGGCGTTGCAATTCTTTCTTTCTGTCCTTCCCATCATGAAGCTCAGTCACCCTTTGTCAACGCAGAACCTCGTTCAGCGTACTACGCCATTGCGTTCTACAACCTTGAAAACCTCTTCGACACTATTCACGATGAGGTGTATGCTGAGGTGAACGGTCAACGCAAGAAGATTGAGGACAAGAACGACTACGAGTACCTGCCTGATGGTGCCAACCAATGGGGAACCATGAAGTATCAGGCTAAGTTGAAGAATATGTCTGAAACGCTCGCTCGTCTGGCTACCGACGAGGAGTCTCGCGTAAAATTGCCGCTTGGACCAGCCATCATCGGTGTGTCGGAAATTGAGAACCGTCGTGTGTTGGAGGATCTCGTGGCTCAGCCTGCGCTCAAGGATCGAGGCTTGAAGATTATCCATGAGGACGGACCAGACCGTCGTGGTGTGGAATGTGCGTTCCTCTACAATCCCAAACTCTTCAAGTACGACCACCATGTGTTGCGTCCTTACGTAAATCCTGAGGGTGACTCCCATCGTGCTACGCGTGGATTCCTCGTGGCTTCAGGCAAGATTGCCGATGAGGAAGTTCACTGCATCGTGTGCCACTGGCCTTCTCGTATGTCTGTCAGTCTCTATCGCGAGGTAGCAGGTCGTCAGGTACGTGCCATCAAGGACTCTTTGCTTCGTGAGAATCCTAATGCCAAGATTTTCATTATGGGTGATATGAACGACGACCCAGACGACAAGAGTATGGCTCAGGCACTGGGTGCCCGTCGTACACCCGATGAGTGTGATGATCACGATTTGTTCAATCCCTGGTGGAACGTACTGCGTCGTGCTGGTGTAGGAACGTTGAAGTATAACGGCAACTGGAACCTCTTCGACCAGATTGTCTTCACAGGTAACCTTCTGAATCGCTCCGAAGCTCCTACCAAGCTCTCGTTCTATCGCACAGAGGTCTTCAGCCGTGATTTCCTCATCCAGCAGGAAGGCAAGAACAAGGGTTATCCTAAGCGTACCCACGCCGGTGGTGTATGGCTCAACGGTTACAGCGACCACCTTCCCACCATCATCTATCTGCGCAAGCAGGTGAATTAAGGCCTCACGACTTAGTCTCGAGGTGAAAAATAAAAACTCCTACCCAGCGGGCAGGAGTTTTTTATGTAGCTTTAGTTACCCCTCCCTTTCGGGGAGGGGCTGGGGGAGAGGCTTTTTACTTCAAGATATTATACAGCAACGAAGCCATCGAGATGACGATGCTGACAGAGGTGAACCACAGCGAAGTTTCTGAACCGATACCTGAGTTCTTAGCCTTCACCTTGTTTGGCGTTACATACACTACGTCGTTCTGCTGTAACTGGTAGTAAGGAGAATGAATTACGTTGGCGTCGTTCAGGTTCAGCACACCGAACGTCTTGTTGCCATTGGCATCTTCACGAAGCACCTTCACGTTGTCACGCTGACCCCAAATCGTCATATCGCCAGCCTGAGCCAAAGCTTCCAGAATGTTCATCTTTCCGTTCTGAGCGGTGAAAGCACCTGGACGGCTCACTTCACCCAGCACAGAAACCTTGAAGTTTGCCATCATCACCGTTACTACGGGGCGCTTCTTCAAATACTTAGGATAAATGAGACCTGCGATATAGTCTTCCAGTTCGTTCTTGGTCTTACCTACTACATTCAGACGACCCAGAATAGGGAAGTCGATGTAACCTTCGTTGGAGATGATGTACTGTACTTGAGCGTAAGACTGGCTGGTGATATTCTGGGAACCCAGCGAACTGTTGTTTCCGTAGCGGTCAGACTGTACGACGAGGTTGAACTGACGTGCAACGTCTGCGTCTTCAGGACAGTTTACGTTGATAGTGATGATGTCCTTTGGCATCAGACGGGCATCAAACAAAGTCTGAGCCTGAATCATGCTGACGGAGTCGCTGTTCATAAAATAAGGTACGGTCTTGTAAGACGTACAGCTCGAAGTGGAAAAGGCAAGCACCATAGCTGCCATCACTGCGGTCACAGAAAGAATTTTCTTCATTTTTCTTGTTTTTATTCGTTTTTGCAAATTTGGTGCAAAGTTACAACATTTAATTCATATTACAAAATTCACTCCGCAAAAAGTCTTAATATGGCGCTTTTTTTGTGTTAACTACATTGTTTTTCTAGTAAGATACTACCTTCGCAGAGATGCGGAGCAGTGTGCAACACAAAAAAGAGAAGACCTCAGCAGGAGGGCACTGAAAAAGTCCCGTTAGCATCTTTTTGAAACTTCATCTCTGCACATAGTCACTAAAAATTTGGCTATGTGCAGATTTTTTTGTACCTTTACAGCATAAAACGTAAAGGTTATGCTGTCTCAGGAACAAGAGCTTGT
>CAJOHO010000054.1 GCA_905234555.1 uncultured Bacteroidaceae bacterium | reverse complement strand
TTTGAAGTTTGTAATAACGAAGTTATGTGATAAGGACTATGGCTTGACGTAAGAGCTTGCTCTTAAAGGCAAGGCATAGTGCTTAGCACAAAAGCTCTGAAAGAGCTGCAAACATCAAAAGAGTTTTTATTGTTTTTTTCTCAATCAGATTCACTTGCGAAAGTTGAGTAAATTCATGATTTTGCCTGCTAAGTTAGGGATTTATGTGGAAAGAAACAAATTTTGGTTTTGAAAATTCGTTTTTGAGCCAAAGAATGATGATTTAATCACCCATACCGTTCCAAATTTATGGATTTTACAACCATTTTCACACTTTTAGGTTCGCTGGCGTTGCTCATGTACGGCATGAAGACGATGAGTGATGCACTCCAGAAGATGGCAGGTCCTCAGTTGCGCCGCATACTCGGCACCATGACCACTAACCGCTTCACAGGAATGCTGACGGGTGTAGGAGTGACGGCAGCCGTTCAGTCATCTACCGCTACGACGGTGATGACCGTTTCCTTCGTCAGCGCCGGACTTCTTTCCCTTGCTCAGGCCATTTCCGTCATCATGGGAGCAAACATCGGAACCACTCTCACGGCATGGATTATCTCTGCAGGAGCATCCTTCAATGTCACCATGCTTGTCTATCCCGCATTTCTTGCCGCTATTATTCTTATTTACAATAAGAAGCGACGTACATTGGGTGATTTCATCTTTGGTGTGGCATTCATGTTCCTCGGTCTGGGTACATTGCGCCAGACGGGTATGGATATGAACTTAGGGGAGAATGAAGATGTGCTCAACTTCTTTTCCAGTTTCGACCCAGAAAGTTTCACCACTACCCTCTTGTTCCTTCTCATCGGTGGTGTGCTCACCATGTGCGTACAATCCTCTGCTGCCGTTATGGCGATTACCATGATTCTCTGTTCCAGCGGTGCACTCCCCATCCATCAAGGCATTGCATTGGTGATGGGTGAAAATATCGGTACAACGGTAACTTCAAACATCGTGGCACTTTCGGCTGGCACACAAGCACGCCGTGCTGCCTTTGCCCACATGTTTTTCAACTTCTTCGGAGTAATCTGGATTCTCTTGGTGTTCAAGCCCTTTGTCAATATGGTCTGCTCAATGGTGGGCTACGATGTGACGATGACAAAGGAAAGTGTAAGTACTGCGGCTTTTGCAGCTAACGCAGCCAAACTGAATTTCGTGCTCGCCGCCTTCCATACGTGTTTCAACCTCATCAACACTTTCATCCTCATTTGGTTCATCCCACAGATTGAAAAGATTGTCAGCAGTGTCATCAAGCAAAAGCCAACCATCGAGGACGAAGAATCACGTCTGAATTTCGTCAGCGCCGGACTCATGCAGACGCCGGAGCTCTCCATTCTCAACGCAAAAAACGAGATTGTGGTTTTTGGTGAACGTTGCCAGAAGATGTTCGGATTTGTGCAGAAATTGCTGCATACGGAGAAAGGTGATGACTTCAACAAGCTGTTCTCGCGTATTGAGAAGTACGAAAGCATCACCGACAACATGGAAATCGAGATTGCCCACTACCTCAATCAGGTAAGTGAAGGTCACCTGTCCTTGGACTCCAAGACGGAGATCCAGCGGATGCTGCGAGTAGTAAGCGAAATGGAATCCATCGGCGACGCCTGCTACAACCTCGCACGTACCATCAGCCGCAAACGTCAACACTCACAGGAAGACTTCACTGAGAAGCAGTATGAACACATCCACAGCATGATGATGCTTGACGAAGACGCACTTTCCCAGATGAATGTAGTAGTGAAGTATGGAGAGCAACGCTACGTCGATTTAAACAAATCCTACAATCTCGAACACGAAATCAATAACTACCGCACCCAGCTCAAGAACCAGAACATCCTCGATATCAACAACCAGCTTTACGACTACCAGATTGGTGTCTATTACATGGACATCATCGCCGAATGCGAAAAACTGGGCGACTACGTCATCAACGTCATCGAAGCCACTGGTATCAAGGAAAAGAAAGCCAACGGGTTCTGAGTTCCGCCCCTGTAGTTCAATGGATAGAATAGCTCTCTCCTAAAGAGTAGATACGAGTTCGATTCTCGTCGGGGGTACACAGATCAACCGAACAATATGAATACCACGATTTCTCAGCGCGTGGAAGCACTGCGCCAGTGGATGCGCGAGAAGGGCATCCACGTTTTTATTACTCCCAGCACCGACCCTCACTCTGGCGAGTATGTGCCGAACCATTGGCACAGCCGTGAGTGGATCAGCGGATTCAACGGCTCTGCAGGAACAGCCGTCGTGACCCTCACCCATGCAGCCCTGTGGACAGACAACCGTTATTTCCTGGCTGCCGCCGAACAATTGGAAGGCACTCCCTTCGAGTTGATGAAACTTGGACTGGAAGACACACCCACCATCGCTCAGTGGATCACGTCGAAGTATAACCCTTCGGCAAGCTCAGGGCAAGCAAGCTCAGGGCAAGGAAGCCAATGGAAGGTGGGCATCGATGGCACCTGCTTCACAGCAGCTGAAGCCAAAGCCCTCGAACAAGAATTAAGCATTCTTCACTCTTCACTCTTCACTCTTCACTCTTCAGAAGACCCCTACGACGAAATCTGGACCGACCGTCCGCCCATCCCTGCCAACCCCGTAGAGCTGCATCCGTTGAAATATGCGGGTGAGGACGTTGCTTCGAAGTTGAGACGCATCCGTCAGGCCACAGCCGAACAGGGTGCGCAAGCTGTTGTCATCTCCATGCTCGACGAAGTGGCGTGGACCCTCAACTTGCGCGGAACAGACGTCGATTACAACCCTGTCTTTGTCAGTTACCTGCTGGTAGGAATGGATTTCGCCACCTTATATATCAATCAAGAGAAGCTGACCGAAGAAGTAAAAGCCTATCTCCTGCAAGAAAAGGTGGAGGTGAAAGACTATGGTCTGATTTTCGACGACCTGCGCCAACTGACGCAGCCGGTACTCGTTCAGCCCGACAAGACCAACGTCAGCGTGGTGCAGAGTCTGCGTCAGGCAGTCGAAGGCAACTGCCCTGTTTCCACCATGAAGATCATGAAGAACGAGAC
This sequence comes from uncultured Bacteroidaceae bacterium, assembly GCA_905234555.1. Classification (GTDB taxonomy): domain Bacteria; phylum Bacteroidota; class Bacteroidia; order Bacteroidales; family Bacteroidaceae; genus UBA3839. The sequence goes on along the minus strand of CAJOHO010000054.1, from coordinate 7,132 downwards.
AGAGATTCGTGGTTACCGCAGCGCCATGCTGAAAGACGGCATCGCTATGGTGAAGTGGATGAAGTGGGCACTCGAAACTATTCCGCAAGGCAACCAGACAGAACTGACGCTTTCTGCCCAGCTCGAAGCTTTCCGCAGGGAACAGCCCCTGTTCCGAGGCGTCAGTTTCGAGACCATCATGGGTTATGGCGCTCATGCTGCCATCGTCCACTACGAACCCTCGCCAGAGACAGACATACCCGTCGAACCACGTGGGCTCCTGCTCTGCGACTCGGGCGGTCAGTACCTCGACGGCACCACCGACATCACCCGTACACTCCCCTTGGGTGAACTGACTTGGGAGGAGCGACGCGACTACACGCTCGTACTGCGAGGCTGGATCAACCTCGCCCGTGCCGTCTTCCCTCGTGGCACCTACGGCACCCAGCTCGATGCACTCGCTCGCGAACCGATGTGGAAATACGGCATCAACTACCTGCATGGCACAGGTCACGGCGTAGGTTCCTACCTCTGCGTCCACGAAGGACCTCATCAGTTCCGCATGAACTACATGCCTCAGCCCCTCGTGCCCACGATGACCATCACCGACGAACCAGGCATTTACATCGCTGGCAGCCACGGCGTACGCCACGAGAACACCATGCTGGTGGTCGAAGCAAAGCTGCGTGAATGCGACAACTCCGAAGGACTCACATTCGGACCCTATTACCAGTTCGAGCAACTCACCCTCTGCCCCATCCTCACCTCCCCCATCGTCTGCTCCCTGCTCCAGCCCGAAGAACTCGACTGGTTCAATTCCTACCAACAGATGGTCTATGACCGCCTCGCTCCCCACCTCGACGAGCCTCATCGCTCCTGGCTGAGACAGCAGACGCTGCCGATTAAGTGAAGGCTGCGATTGAGCGAGAGCAGAGCCAAACTCGTTTGAGCTATGCCGAGCGTGAGCAGGCTCGACCGCAGGTCAAGAGTGAAGAATAAATCGTAAAATCGTCAAATAAATCGTAAATTGTCAATCGTCAAATCGTAAATATAAATGGCTTTAATCAAAACCGTTTGCGGCTTGACCCCGAAGTGGGGGAAAGACTGCTATTTTTCTGAGAACGCAACCATCGTCGGCGATGTCACGATGGGCGACCAGTGCACCGTGTGGTTCAACGCCGTGGTTCGTGGCGACGTCAACTACATCCGCATTGGTAACCGTGTGAACATACAGGACGGCTCCTGCCTCCATACCTTATATAAGAAAGCTGCCATCGAGATTGGCGACGACGTCACCATCGGACACAACGTCACCCTGCACGGATGCACCGTCAAGAACTGCGCCCTCATCGGTATGGGAGCCACCGTGCTCGACGATGCCGTCATTGGTGAAGGTGCCATCATCGCAGCAGGCGCCTTGGTGCTGAAAGGCACACAGGTGGGCGACGGAGAACTCTGGGGCGGAGTACCTGCAAAGTTCATCAAGAAAGTGGATCCCGACCAAGCCCGCGAACTCAACCAGGGCATCGCCCAACACTACATCATGTATGCCGACTGGTACAGGGAAAAGTAGCCCCCTCCAACTCCCCCAAGGGGGAGAGAAGTGAAGAGTGAAGAGAACATTCACAATTCATAATTCATAATTAAACTGTAAACGGTAAACTGGAACATTTTGGAACAGCGAGAGCAGAGCCATGCTTGCATGAGCTTTGCCGAGTCGTGACAAAATCGACTGAATGTAATTCAGTAAACAGTAAACTAAAACAGCATCCAATGAACGTAAAATTCAGAATGCCTAAGTTCGGCAGCAACATGAAGGGTAAGGGCTGGCTAAGAGAACTGGTCATGACCTTTCTGGGTACGACCATCTCCATCGTACTCACCTTCGGCACCGCCCAGTATTTAGAGAACCGGCAGAAGGTGGCCAACGGACGGCTCATGGCGATGATGGTTATCCACGATATGGACAACACCATCGAAACCCTGACGAAACTCGCAGACGAGCACGAAAAAATTGGTGAAACTGCCCTGTATCTGATGGAAGACCTGAATAGGATCGATTCTGTCTCTGTAGATACGTTGGCGTGGGTGCTGGACTATATCGTCGCCAGAGACAACTCACCATTGACGTACCGGCTCGACGAATCGACGGAGAAGGTGTTTCTCAGCAGTCAGGACTCGTGGAAGAGCATTAACAACGCTACGTTCATCGACGAGGTGCAGCGGTTCTACGTCATTCGTCACGAACTGTACGACCACATCAACAGCTCGTCGCGATGGAAGAAACCCGTCGGCGAGGACGCATTCAACGAGGAGCTGAAGAAAGACCTGCTTGTCAACCCTCCCGTGCTTTTGCGCAAGTTTCTGGTGGAGGACGATGTCAAATTCTTCATCAATATGGCTGTGGATAGTAAGCAGGAACTGAACACGTACGCTTACCTTTTCAAACAGATCAGCGACAGGTGCAAATTCACCATGGGCATCACCGACGAGGAACTGACGACCTACATCGAGACCCGTAAGCACACGGGCAACGACGTGAAGGAGGACGAACTCATCGGGTCATGGATTGTGGTAAAGACCACCGAATACGATTACATCCTCGAATACGCTTCCGACCACACGTACCAGCAGACCAGCATCATTCACCAGGCCTCCCCCCTCTTCAACGGCTGCATTGACACAAAATACATCACTAATGGCACGTGGAAACTGCGTGCCGACACACTCTTGATGGTGCGCAAACCAGGAGTCAAGTTCGAGATGGACGACAGCAACGTCACCCCGAAAGCCGGTATGGAGCAAAAGGCGAAAGACTTCATCACCGAAACCGAGACATCGGGTAAGGAATTCGCCAAGTCGCAGGAAGTTCAGGGAGAGCGTCCCCGCCACTACGCAGCATCCATCGACCCAACGGGTAACAAGATTGAGCTGAGGTGGACAGAACCCGACGCCAACGGCAACGAAGTAAAACAAGCCCATTATCTGACAAAGAAAAAAGATTAAGCCCAAAAAGGGTTTTGACCAGAAGGAAAAAGGTCGGTTCCGTACTTGGAATCGACCATTTCGATGTTCAGAAAGTTATTATAGGCGAATGCCGATGGAGGTGTTGATGAACCAATCGTTCAGGTATCCGGTGCTGTTGTTGTGATGATAACGGATATTGTTGAACTGTCCGTAGGCATTGAAGAAATATCGCCCGAAGTTGTAGGTCACCGACATACGGGCATCGAAACCTAAGCTGACACCACTGTTGAACGTCTTGTCGGCCATGTGGGTGATACGCACTCTTTCATAGAACCACTCATCCCACTCTTCGTCGGTGGTGTTGGGATCCCAGAAGAGGGGGTCTTCCATCAGTTCCGGCACGTTGGTGGCATAGCCATAGCCCTTGAGTTTGTTGACAAGGGTCAACATGGGCATCGCCATGACGTTAACGAGCAGTCCACGGGCAGGCACCCAGTTGTAGGTATACCCTACACCCACACTTCCCTGCCACAGCTTCACTTTGCCCAGTCCCTCCATCAGATAGACCAGGTCGCCGTTCGTGTTTGAGGCATAGTCGATACGTGTATAGTTGTACATCAGTCCCGCCATCAGCGAACCCGCCGACCGCTTCTGGATGACCCTCTGTTTGTAGGCCGCGGAATAGGAGAAGTGCTTGCCGTTGAACATATAGTATGCGTCGGCGAAGACCGTTCTCACACGGATGGGTTCTGTCAGGTGTATGTCGTTCCAAGCCTCCTTGTTGTCCTCTGTCAGCAGATTGCTGTTCAGATTGAAGTCAGGGTTGCTGTTCTCGAACGAGTGGAAGTGCACATTGACACCGTATGCACCACCTGTGCAACCGAAAGTCAGTTTGCGACCTTTGTCGCCACCAACGTTCATCGAGTAGCCCATACCAAGACCCCTGTAACCAACCCAAAGACCGACATGCTTCGAAGGAGTGGTCTTCAGATACGGTTTGGCATGATAATCTTGACCCGCCATCGTTCCCTCCGTCTGCATACTCACGATGGTCTGGTTCACATTCGTTCTCAAGATGATCTGCCAAGGTTTGTCCGGTACTTCTATATAGCTGCTGTCAATCCCCTTGACCACGGTGGAGTCTCTCATCGATTTCACTTTACCGATGAGCGACCCAATGCTTCCTTGCGCCATCATCTGCCCACAGAAGCAAATGCCTATGACCAGCAGCCTGTACCTCATTGCTTTGCGTCCGAACATCACTTCACCACAACTTTTCGGTTTCCGTGGATATAAAGTCCCTTTGCCGTTGGCTTGCCGCTCAGTCGGCGTCCGTTCAGGTCGCTAACAAGCTGGTCCCACTGGGCAGCCGTTGTAATAAGGTAAGGATTCTTGGCGGAGCCGTCACCACCACCGAAGGAGCTGGCATCGCTGGCCCACGCTCCCAGTACTGTCACGCTCAGCAGCGTAACCATCAAGCATAGTCTTTTTAGCATATTTCAGTTGTTTGTCGATTCTTACGAGCACTTTCAGCCTGCAAAGTTACGCAAAATCTTCCAAACAGCCAAGCCCCACCCCTCCGAACATCATTTCCAGCGAATTAAGAAACTATTTTTGCAAATTTTTACTGCTCACAGATATCACAGACTTCGTCTTTTTTCCAACAAGCCAATGTCCTTATACACAGTTGCAAGCCCCCTCTTGCAACGATGGCAATTGAGGGGGCTTGACAGAAAGGTTCGTTGTATGCGACTTGTCGGTACGCACAAACGGCGAAAGTTACGTAGCGAAAGCGATGTCCGCCGACTACTCGTAGGCACCGAACAGGGCCTGAACGTACTGGATCAGCTGGCGCATCACGATGATGCTCTCCTTCATGGGGTCGATGGCGTGGTCGATGATGTTGGTGCCATACTCTAACGACTGCCGGTCGAGCAGCTCGGTAAATGGTACATAGCCAGTCTCGTCGGCAAAACTCAGACCAGGCATCGTACACCAGTCAACACCAAGCTTAGCAGTAACAAAACTTACGGGGATGGTCTGGTTGATGCCTTTGCAGGTCATTTCGGCATTGACGAGTTCGTTCAGCTGCTGGGTGTAGTTCTCAATGGTCTGCTGGTCGGCATAGTTGCGGCGGGCAGTTCTCGAATCAGTATAGACCTTCAGGGCCTGCTGCATGTCGCTGATGCTGAGGGTGGTGGTCAGGTCGCCGAGCAGGGTAATCTGCGCATTGTCGAGTTTGCGTCCGCTCGAGAGTAATGACAGGATGTCGAGGATGCTGGACATGTTCTTCATCTGTGACAGGTCGAAGTCGAGGATATTGTTCGGACCGGTCTCGGCAATAGAGAGGTCGATCATCGGGTAGTTGTTCTGGATGAAGCTGAGAGCCATGTCGCCCTTGCCGTTAGGATGGTCTATGTTTAAGGCGAATTTAAGCGTGGTGGCATCGGCAACACGGTCCACATTCGGCAACGCCATTACGCTGTTGACCTCACCGCTGACGCTCCAGTTGTCGCGGCGGAGCTGGGCGTAGGATGAACCTGTAGTGGGTGTCATCTTGTTGATGAAGGTGCCGGAGTACAAGTCTTCCCAGGTGCCGGTGAATCTGTCAGAGAGGGCAAACTGGAACTCGGAAGGCACAAGGACAATGAGGGCGAGACCTTCATGACGGCGTGAGGGGATGAGCATCTTGAAACTGGTTTCACCACCGGCTTTCAGCGTCAGTTTCATTACGTCTGGATCTACTCGTTGTGTAGCTGGATTCATTGTGGTAAGCAGGATCTCGAAGTCTTCTGCCGGCTCAATATCGAAGCCCGTGAAGTCTTCTTTGGCCCTGAAGCGGTAGTTGAACTCCGTGAGGTTGAGGGTGCCGTACGTCGTGAAGCCCATCTCCGCCAGTTCGCTGCCTTCCTCAACGGGCTTGATGGTGGCATAGGTTTGCTGGAAGATAGCAGAGCTGAGCACCTTTTCAAACTCGGGGTTGTTCAGGATATACTGATTGACATAAAGGTTGAAGCGGTTGGCTGAAATCCATGAGTAGAAGTTCAGGTTCTCTGCCAGCATCTGCAGGTTCTTGCGGATATGCTCTACAAAAGCAATGCGGTTGGTCTGGTTCACCTTTTTCATCTCGAACGTGGCGGTGTAGGTGGTGCCGTCCTCACGCTGGCGCAGAGCCGTCCACTTCATCACGCCGTCCTTGATGCTCTCAATCTCCCACCACTCACGCTGTTCCTCGCTGTCGGCATCATTCTTCCAACGGGTGCAGAGCAGGATGCCATCGACGAAGTACTCGCAGTATTCGTCGTTGTTATTCACCCATTTGCCTTCGGCATCCTGGTTGTAATAGACGTAGGTGCCGTCGGCTTTGTACTCCCAGCGGTGCAGCTCACCGTCGGTGTGCTCGTCTTCCGCGCTGGTCACCTTGCCTTCCCACATGCCGAGGATGTCATCCTGATAGTCGCTGGTAATACGTTCATAGCGCTCTTTGCCATAGACCTCATGCTGAACCGATTTTCCGTCAACATAGACATTCCAGTCGGAACTCATCAGCAATTCCATATCCGAAATGGATAAGATGGTGCAGTCCAGCACATTCTTGGTGTTGCCGTCCTGGTTGATGACGCTCACCTTTTTTCCGTCAATCTTGACATCGGCCTGCACCTTCTCGTTCCACGTCGAAGAGTAGAAATCGGAAAGGCTGCCATAGGCTTTGGTGGGCGACTCAAACGTCAGCACCGTCTTCAAGTTGGTAGGACACGGCTGGCCGTCCAGTTCCGACACCATCCACTTGCCAATCAGTTGCCCGCCAAGGTTGCTGAAAGAGGCATCCTTGTCGTCATCGTCATCCGAACAGGCTGTAAACACACTTGCACCGCAAATGAGGGTGGCAGCCAGCACCCAATTCATCATCTTTTTCATAATTGTTTAAGGGTTATTGATAAGAGTTTTTGATGCTTTACAACTTCACGGCGTCGGGGATGGTGTATAACACGCCCTTGGCTGCATCATAATACTTCAGGGTCAGGGACTCGCCGGCGGTGCGACCATAGAGGACGATCGGGGTGAGGCTGGAAGAGGAGAGGGTCGCCGTGCCGCGACACTCTTCGCCCACGAAGGCAGCTACCATGTTGCCACTGACGGGGGTGAGGCCCACCTTGGTCAGGAGCGGCTCCACGTCCACCGTCTT
>CAJOHO010000053.1 GCA_905234555.1 uncultured Bacteroidaceae bacterium | reverse complement strand
AAGTTAAGCCCGTGCGCGCCGATGGTACTGCACCGCAATGTGGGAGAGTAGGTCGCCGCCGTTTTAATGAGAGTCCCTCTGGCAGAAATGCCGGAGGGACTCTTTTTTTGTGTTTGTCGGAATGACGACATAACGACATTTCGACATAACGACATTTCGACATTCCGACATTTCGATGTTTCGACATGACGACATTCCGAAAGTCGAGAATGATTAGTTGATGGTGAAAGTAAAGTCGGGATGATCGTTCAGGTAATTGATGAGTTTGCTTTGTACGCTAATGGTGTAACGCTGGGAAAGTACTTCAGCTGAAAGGTCGTTGACGGAATTGATTCTGAAAAATAATTGTGCTTTGCCAGGACATTCATGAACGATTTCTGACAAATCCTCTACGATGACTGGAGTTAACTTGTCGAGTGGAACGTCAATCGTGATGCGTTCTATCACATTGTCTTTTACATCACTTAACAAATCCACCTTCAAGAGTTTGATGCTATAAGAGGTAGAGCTTGCCCAAGGTTTTACCATCTGGGCGCGAATGAAGAGTGATGCTCCTTCCGTAAAGACATGTCCCCAGTCCATCCAGTCTTTTCCAAACAGGGCGATTTCACCACTACCTTCGTAATCCTCGATGGTGATGATGCCATACGCATTACCTTTTTTGGAAACGCCTCTGCGGATTCCAGTCACGATACCGCCTACCGTGAATTCTTTCATGGTTGCTAACTTTTCCTTTTCGTCTAACTCGTTGGCATGAACCGTGCATACATGGTTGAGGACAATACTGTATTCGTCGAGTGGGTGGGCGGAGAGATAGATGCCGATTAAATCGCGTTCCTTATTTAGTTTCTCAAGGTCGCTCCATTGAGTTACGTCTTTTGGAATGTCGGGATGTGCAATTTCGATGTTGATGCCGATGTCTCCAAAGAGTGAGTGTGCAGACTGCTGACGGTCTGCCTGGAATTTATTGCCATAGCGGATGAGCGTATCGAGAAAGACTTCGTTATTTCCCGTGGAAGCAAAGAATGCTTCGCGTGGAATGTCGGTAAAGCGGTCGAAAGCACCTGCAAGTATCAGGCTTTCCATTGATTTGCGATTGCATTGTGACAGGTTTACACGCTCTACGAAGTCGAATACGGATTTGTAAGGACCATTGGCGTGACGTTCTTCAACCAAAGCGTTGACGGCCCCTTCGCCCACACCTTTCACGGCAGCTAAGCCGAAACGAACTTGTCCTTTTTTGTTCACCGTGAATTTCAGATTCGATTCGTTTACATCCGGTCCTAAGGTGTCGATGTTCATGCTCTTGCATTCGTCCATCAACTTGCGAATTTCCGAGATGTTGGCAAGGTTACGGCTCATGTTGCCTGCCATATATTGAGCGGGGAAGTGTGCTTTCAAGAAGGCAGTCTGGTAAGCTACCCATGAGTAGCAGGTGGCATGACTCTTGTTGAAGGCATACGATGCGAACTTCTCCCAGTCCGCCCAGATTTTCCCTAAGACTTCAGCGTCGTGTCCGTTCTTCACTCCTCCTTCAATGAACTTAGGTCTCATGGCATCAACGATGCTCTTTTTCTTCTTACCCATTGCCTTACGGAGTGCATCGCTCTCACCACGTGTGAAGTCTGCCAACAGACGCGACAAAAGCATCACTTGCTCCTGATAGACTGTGATTCCGTAGGTGTCTTTCAGGTACTTCTCCATGATGGGAATGTCGTAGGTGATTTCTTTGCGACCTTGCTTTCTGTCGATGAAATCGGGGATGTAGTCCATTGGTCCAGGTCGGTAGAGGGCATTCATAGCGATGAGGTCCTCAAAGACAGAAGGCTGGAGTTCTTGCAGGTATTTCTGCATACCGCTGGACTCGAACTGGAACGTTCCGATGGTTCGTCCGTCACAATATAGTTGATAGGTGGCAGGGTCAGTAATGTCGATATCATCTACATTGACGGTGATACCCATACTTTCTTCAATGACCTCGCATACTTCCTTCAGGATGGACAGCGTCTTCAGACCCAGGAAGTCCATCTTGATCAGTCCGGTCTCTTCTATGACGTGTCCGTCATACTGGGTGCATAGCAATTTCTCGCCGGTCACTTTGTCGTCAGCCGTACTGACGGGAACCCAGTCGTTGATGGCGTCTCGGCAGATGATGGTACCACAGGCATGAACACCCGTATTGCGTACGTTGTTCTCCAGCATCTGCGCATAGCGCAAGGTGTCTCGCAGAAGTGGATTGGGCGAAACAGAAGCTTCGCGCAACTCCTGCACTTCCTCGATGGCATTGGGAATGCTCATCTTCTTGTTGTTAGGAAGCTTGTCGGGAATAGCCTTGCAGAGTGCGTTCGACACATCGAGGGGCAGCTTCTGCACACGCGCCACATCCTTGATGGCAAGTTTGGTGGCCATTGTGCCGTAGGTGATGATGTGTGCCACTTTGTCGGCACCATATTTATCTGTCACCCATTGCAGCACCTTTCCTCGTCCGTCGTCATCGAAGTCCGTATCGATATCAGGCAGGGAGATGCGGTCGGGATTGAGGAAACGTTCGAACAGCAAGTCGTATTTGATGGGGTCGATGCGTGTGATGCCCAGGCAGTAGGCTACAGTCGAACCGGCAGCTGAGCCACGTCCAGGTCCCACCCAGACACCTAACTCGTTTCGTGCAGCGTTGATGAAGTCCTGCACGATAAGGAAGTAGCCAGGGAAGCCCATCGTTTTCATGATATGCAGCTCGAACTTAATCTGTTCTGCCACATTCTCAGGCAACGGATCGCCATAGAGTCGTTTGCCGCCTTCGTAGGCAAGTTTTGCCAGATAGTCGGCTTCGAACTTGATGCGATAGAGTTTCTCGAAACCGCCCAGTTTCTTGATCTTCTTCATTCCCTCCTCTTCGCTCATCACCACATTTCCGTTCTCGTCCTGTGTGAATTCGTCGTAAAGTTCTTTCTCCGTAATTCGCTGCCGATACTCCTCTTCCGTGCCGAAATCCGCAGGGATGGCAAAGGTCGGCATGATGGGGTCGTGGTCAATGCTGTAAGTCTCCACCTTGTCGAGAATCTCCAGGGTGTTGCTCAGCGCCTCTGGAACATCGCTGAAGATTTCGTTCATCTCAGCCTTCGTCTTGAACCACTCCTGTTTGGAATAAAGCATACGGGTGGGGTCGTCCAGATCCTTGCCTGTAGAAAGGCAGATCAGGCGGTCGTGGGCTTCTGCATTTTCTTCATCCACGAAGTGGACGTCGTTGGTACAGATGAGTTTGACGTTGTGTTTCTGAGCCAGTTCGATGAGTACCTTGTTGCATTGTTGCTGGATGGGGAACGTCTCGCGGTTTGCCCGTTGGTTCGGGTCTTTCACTTCGTGACGCTGAAGCTCCAGATAGTAGTCTTCGCCAAAGAGACTCTTGAACCACTCGATGCTCTCTTCAGCTTTCTCAATCTGTCCCTGACGGATGTACCAAGGGATTTCTCCTGCGAGACATGCTGAGCAGGCAATGATACCTTCGTGGTATTTCTCCAGTTCTTCGTGGTCTGTACGCGGACGTTGGTAGAATCCTTCCGTCCATGCATGACTCACCAGCTTCACCAGGTTGTGATAACCCACTTCGTTCTTCGCCAAAAGGATGAGGTGCCAACCGCTGGAGTCAAATTTCCCTTCTCGCAGATGGCGTGAACGGCGTGCGCAATAGACTTCACAACCGAAGATGGGTTTGAAGTTCAGGTCGGGATTATCTCCGTTGACTTTTTTGGCATAGTTGAAGAACTCCTTGATGCCGAACATATTGCCGTGATCCGTCACAGCCATACCTCGCATGCCGTCTTTGATGGCTTTGTCAACGAGTTTGGAAATGGCGGCCTGTCCGTCGAGGATGGAGTATTGCGTATGAACGTGGAGATGGATGAAGTCTTGCATTTGGAGTGAAGAGTGAAGAATGAAGAGTGAAGAGTGAAGAATGGTTGTGGCTTGAGAACTGCCGCACATGTGGCTATTCGTTAATGATGAAGCGCCCTTGTGGGGTGATGCCTTCGGCTGAGATGTACATCTGGGTGCACGACGAGTTGTTGAAGAACTCCACCTGCGCTTTGCCGTCCTGACCTACCTTGACGTGTGGTGCCCAGAAGAGGGTACGGCGGAAGTCCTCCATCGGCGGCAGGATGCTGTAATCTTCCATTTGGAATTCTGTCGGCACGTTGAAGCCTTGGAAGTGGGTTCGTCGCAGTCCTTTTGCTGCAACGGTGAACTGCGGGTGGGTATAGACATAGATGGTGATGGGGTGGATTCGTTCCACGTCGTCGGATCGGATGAACTTGGTGTAGTTGTCGTCGTCCTCTGAGATATAGACCGATTTCACTTCGTCAATCCAGTCGGGGGGTCCCTGAACACCAGAGCCGTTTGTGTCATTGATTGTGAATTTGAGGTAGGGATAGTGGGAAATCGTGTTGTACTGGTTGTTGATGATCCAGAGGATAGGGCGGCCCTTGTACGTCAGTCCGCCTTTATAGACGCTGTGCAAGTAATCTCCCATGGTGTCGGAAGAAACGTCACCGTCCATCACGCTCTTCATTTCTCCTGTTGTGTCGTTCACCACCACGTAGCGGTCGTCGAACGTGTCATCACCTTCGAAGAACGGATTCTTCTGTTTTAGCCAAGCACAGAATGTCGGTAATTGTTCGCCCAAGTCGTTGATGAGGTCCGTTGCTTCATCTACATTATAATAGATGCTCGACTTGCGGGCACCGGTCTTTTCGTCGTACCAAGGCAATTTGTTGTTATCCGTCCAGTAGCGACCTTTCACCTTGACCGTCGGCAGCACGTAGTTGCCGTGTTTACGTCCCTCTGCCTGCACTTTCTCGTCGTCGTCGGCAGCCTGAGCCAGTTTTTCCTTCTTCAGCTGCTCAAGGCTTTCGGGCAGTGGAACCATCTCTGTCTCGTAGGGTGAGAGCAGACGTGGGGCAGGGGAGAAGTGGCGGTCGATCGACACCACATAACGTGCATCCTTGCCTTCGTATTTCGTCTTGATCTGAAGTGTCCATTCCCCATCCACGTCCGGCATTTCAAAGGCATAGCCACCCACGCTGTCTGTCACGCAGTCGCCACGCATGTGTTCACCTGTCTTCAGGTAGAGATAGGCAGACAGATCAACGCCGTCCACAGGATGTTTCTTGCGCCATTTGCTGGTATCGGGTTTCAGCTTACCAAATACATAGAGCTTATCCTCAATAGGTTGAATCTTACCCGTATAGCCTTCCAACTGCTCAAACTTCTTCGAACCGGCACACAGTTGCCAGTCGTAGCGGCGCCAGCCCTGCACCATCATCAGCAGGTCGGCAGCTTTCCGGTGTTCAGCATCATCAGCCTCGAAGTAGTAGTCGGGATTCTCTATGAAACCGCGAACCTCGCTGCCCAGTAGCATCCATGTGCGTGCGTTTCCTATTTTTCCGTTTTGGAGGGTGGCTGCGTCCATCGCCGAGAACGAAAGTTCAGAACCTGGTTCAGCTGTGAGGTCCACACGGATGCGTCCACAGGGTTTCATGCCGTAGGCAGGTTGGGACACCTTGATGCTGTCGGCTTCAGAGGATGAAGGACAGATAAAGAAAAGACGCTCAGCTTGGATGTGTCCGTAGCTGTCGAAGATGGTGATTTGGTTCACGCCTGCAGGCAGGTTCGTGCGTTCAAAAGTCATCTCTACAGCTGGTTCAGCCTTCAGCGTGTCAGCTGTATAGACGTTTCCGTTATTCATAATGGTGTAGCCCAGCAACCGTCCCTCCATCGTGGGAGAACTGTAGAGGCGGGCAACGATGTCGTTCTGTGTGTCGAGGTGCAGCACGCAGCCTTCCTGTTTGGCGTCAGGCAACATGAACTCCTGACGTTTCTGCTGTTCATCGGTCACCACGAGCTTCAAGGGCTGTCCGTCGGGTGTGATGCTGAAGATACCGCGTCCGTCCACATCCGTCTCCGTCATTTCCAGAATGCTGTCCTGCGCATTCACCACCAGACCCTTTACTTGCACTTTTCTTCCGTCTTCGTCCGTGATGCTGAACGCCACACGGCTCGTCATACCAACCACCAGGTCGCCTCCCTCAGGATAGAACGCCACCTTTCCCTTGCCTTTCAGCTTCTTCTGCGCCGACTTCTCTTTCTTCGTCATCGTCGCCTCCTGAGCGGCAGCCTGCACATCGCTACGTGCTGGCAGTCGGTGGTTGAACGAATATTCGGTGATGTGCGGATGGCTGTAGTCGCCATCCTGTTTGGGTTGGTCGAACACAGGGAATACACGTGAGAAAGCACCTACGCCGCCCCAGTTCATCATGTAGCGGGTGAAGGCTCTCACTTCGTAGAAGCCCGATCCGAAGATAGAGTCGAGGGCAAAGTCGCCGTTGCCCAGTCCGTTCTCCAGCTTCACCTTCCGTTTCAGCACGATGTCGCCGCTTCCGTTCAGCAGCTCCACATACAGCACACGGCTGATGTTCGTCAACGCCTGACGGTCTGTTCTCGTCACGTAAGCCTTGAAGTGCATGGTCTCGTTCTTGAAGTAAGCCGTATTGTCGAAGTGCAGATACACTTTCTCCTGCGGCATCGTGCGGTTAAACACCATCGCGTGCTTCATATATTGCAGGACTCTGGTCAGCGTTGAGTCCGAGTCTGCGTCCGGATTGGACGATAAATCAGGTGTCTGTGCTTTCAGGGAAAGGAAGGCACAGCATAAAGTCAGAGTGAAAAGGAGCTTTCTTGTCATGCTAATTCTGTATTTTTTGCAAATTTACAGAAAAAACACGACATATCAGCCATAATCCGTCAGATAATTCGTCTAATTCGCGAAATTCGTTGTCGTAAAAAAGAATCTTACATTTTTTTTCCTTATCTTTGCAGTAAAATAATTTTTGATGTGTGGCTCCTCAATGATTCGTTTCATCGTTTTATCGAATCATCGGTGAAACGACTGGCCGCCCAAACTTAAAAACTTATGAACTTAAAAATGTACAAACTTACGTTCTTTGCCGCTGTGATGATGCTGGCAAGTACGGCTTGTTCGGGTGGCTCAAAAGCCCAGACGGGAGTAGCTTCGGACAGCGACTCAGTGGCAGTTCCTGTGGAAACTCACCTCACGCTCCTCGTGGCTGGTGACCTCATGCAGCACGGTCCGCAAATCAACGCGGCTCGTCGCAGCAACGGAACCTACGATTATAGCGACTGCTTCACCAACGTGAAGTCCGAGGTCTCTGCTGCTGATGTGGCTGTGGCGAACTTCGAAGTGACGTTGGGTGGCCCTCCCTTTAAAGGCTATCCTTGCTTCAGCGCACCCGATGAGTACCTTCGTGCCATTCTCGATGCAGGTTTCGACGTGCTGACAACAGGCAACAACCATTGCCTCGACACAGGAAAACGGGGATTGGAACGCACCATCATGATGCTCGATTCCCTCCATGTCCCCCATCTTGGCACCTACGTCGATAAGGCAGCTCGCGAGGCAGACTATCCCCTTCTCGTGGAGAAGAACGGCTTCCGTCTGGTCCTCCTGAACTTCACCTACGCCACCAACGGTTTGCGTGTGTCGGCTCCCAACATGGTAAACTATATCGACACCACCCAGATTGCTGCCGATATTGCCAAAGCAAAGACCATGAACCCGGACGTCATCATCGCCATTCCCCATTGGGGTATAGAGTATGCGATGACGCCCAACAGTCCTGACGTGAAACTGGCTGACTGGCTGCTGGCAAAGGGTGTGGATCATGTCATTGGCGGACATCCTCACGTGCTTCAGCCCTTTGAGTGGCGCAACAAAGACCAGGCAAACGGCGGAAACCTCGTTGCCTACTCGCTGGGTAACTATATTTCCAACCAGAACAAGCCCAATACAGGCATCGGTGCGATGGTGAAGCTGCAATTCACCAAGTGCGTCACCAAGGAAAAGGGACAAGAAACCTCGTCTGTACACCTCGATTCCTGTGCATATACCCTCACTTGGTGTTCACGTCCAGCCGTTTCAGGTCAGCGCAACTACCGCGTGGTACCTGTCGCCACCAGCGACGACCTGCTCAACGCCTCCGACCGTTCACGTCGCAATACCGATGCAGCCACCGCTCGCCGCATCTTCAACAAGTATAACAAGGAAATAGAGGAATACGAATTCGAACCTTAATTAGTCCATTGTTCCGCTCTCAGCTGACGGACGTTTTCTCCTAGATTTTTTTATAGTAGAAAAAGAAAATTTATACGAATAATTTCTAAAACATAGGCAAGAATTACCAAAAATCTTTCTAAAACATAGGCAACATTGCAGAAATCCTTTCTAAAACATAGTCAATTTGTACCAGAATTATAAGAATCAAAGTCTTAAAATTCCATGCGCCCTTCGATTCAGAAGCAAACCATGAATCCTACACGTACGATGCCGAGACAGCCGTAGCCCAATTCACCCATGATGCGGAAATGGCTGCCACCCAGGTTGATGCCTAAGACGGTCAGTTGATAAGCCAGATTGTGCTTTATGCGGTTGTATTTGTATTCATCTACAAATGACGACTTGCCATTTTCCACGTAATAATGTGACAAATCGTATGCCAAGTGGTGATGCATCCATCCCAGTGCCACACGTGAATAATAGCGGAAACCTCTTCGTTCTATCCAAGTATATCGAACCGAAGGGGTAGCCACGAAGGTACGACAATGCTCCCATCCATAATAGCTGTCCCCATCTTCAAAAAATGAATGAGGCGCATCGGTATCGTACGAAGTAGAATTATTGTAATTTTCTCTCGACGCTCCCCAACCCATCAAGGCTCCCACTTCCCATTTCTTATTCAGACGGTAGTGGTACTCTAAGTTCGCCGTAACGTATGAGTCGCCGAAAGAATATCCACATTCCCAGTCTCGTTCCATACCATACCGATTGTTGAAGCCGTCCACCATTTTGTGCATATCATGATCTGCCTGATTGTCGCCAAATCCCAACGCCGCATTCACCTCATGCCGATGAAACGGAATGGGTTCCTCCGGCAGACTCACCTCCGGCCTTGCCTCTCCACGCATCACAGCCTGATGCGCCCTAATGCGCTCCACAGTCCCCGACTGGTCCAAGGGACCGCAGCCGGAGATGAAACTGCCACAAAACGTGCAGACCATAGCCAGCACAATCCATACGTACTTCCTCATAGTAAGTATAAGTTTAGAAAACCCCGCCTTTTTCTTAAATAAACGCAGAAACCTGCATTTTGTAACACAAATTTTGGAAAAAATGAACTGGGAACATCATTTTTACTTCACCCACACCTTCTTTCCGTTCTGGATGCACATTCCGCGAGAGGGAGGAGTGGAGAGGGGACGGCCTGTGAAATGATGATACAGGAACCTTGATTCGAATGCGTATCAAGGTTCCTGTCCTGATTTGTCGTGTGTCTCTATAGACTATCTCCATTAAATTCCAACCGTACTTTATTAGAATTGACAGGTAAGTCGTCTAACGTCAAAGCATATTTATATATCAAAAGACTGTCTTGCTCTTGGTGATATGACTGAATTTTGGAATTCTTCCATAAATCGATTTTATCAACATCATCAGCAATCAATACGAACAACGTGTCGAAACTTACACCAGAAAGAAATAAATCTTTCCAGCGAGATTTACCGTCAATAGCTTTTTCCAAATTGCATTTCGTTGTTTCATGACCTTTCAATATCACAGGGTGATGACACCACATACCAAGATAGGTCGCCTTTCCCACTTGTGAACTCGATGAGTCAGAATTACAATATGCCAACACACCACAATAGAAATCTTGGTCTGTATTATTCTTTATAGAAACATCACATGTGATGAGGTCTGATGGAAGAGGACACCCCGTAAGAAATGTCAAACCACATATCAGCATGATTAAAGATAATACTTTCCTCATATTATTCTGATGGTTTACAGTAATTATGGAATCCAGTTTTCTATTTGGATGCCCTTGATGTTCTTGAAGTCCTTCACGTTCTGGGTCACCATCACCATGCCCTCGGCCACGGAAGTGCAGCCAATAAGCAGGTCGAAGTCGTCGTGCGACGGAGTACCCGCCATTTCCATCCGTGCCTTTTCGTCGGCATACAGGTCAAAATAAGGCTCAATCCTTAGGACGTTGATATCCTCAAAGAATTGCTCCAGATGCTGATCCTTGTATTTAGGGCCACCCTTTAATTTGCCATAGGCCTTTCCGAACTTTAGTTCAGCCACAGTAACCTCGGAGATGTAGCAATTCTCCATGCCAACAGCATTGATGCGGTGCTTCACATCGTACTTGTCACGCAGCCAGTAGGCGCAGATGCAGGTGTCGAGCAGGTATTGTTGCCGTTTCATAACTCATCCCAGAATTTTGTGCGGTCTTTGAAATGGCGCGCATTATGGATGCCTTTTACCAGTTCGTCGGCATCCATATACTCCTCGTCGCTCCAGATGCCGGCATAATCACAGGCATTAAGCTTCTTCTTCGGTTCTGACTTGGCTGGCTTCACGCTGCAGACGAGCATCGTGACGAGTTCCAGTTTCTGGCTGTCATCCATGTCTTTCACCAGCCCCCAGTAATGACTGATGGGGTGGGTGGCGCGTCGTCTTCTTGTCGTTATTGCTTCCATAATCGTATCTTTTTATCCTTTCTGCCTGCAAATATACAACAAAAATCACATTTTCAGAACTTTTCCCCTTTCTTTTTTCACATTTTCGACATTTTCTGCTAGTTTGAGG
>CAJOHO010000052.1 GCA_905234555.1 uncultured Bacteroidaceae bacterium | reverse complement strand
TTCAACTTCTGCCAGGGATAAGGATGAAGGTACCTAACAGACATTCAACCTAAGGCAGGGTTAAAGTAAAAATCATTCAACTTTTTTTAGGGAAGTACATTCCGCTATTTTTCGAGTGCCAAAATGTTAGGTTGGATGTTAGGTTGGATGTTAGGATGAAGCATTTCAACCTAACATGGCGCAAGCCCTGTATTCATGCGGCTTTCAGGGGCCTATGTTAGGATGTGAGGTTAAAACAAGGTTGAAGGGAAAAAGAGTGAAGAGTGAAGAGTGAAGAATGAAGAGTGAAGAATGGACGCAGTCAACCAAACGAATACAGCTGCAAAAAAAAACACCTAAAACGGACAGAACTGATGTATATAAATTTGGACTTCTGATAGGTGGTCTGTTTTAATGTGTAATATTCTGGGGATAAGTGGAGTATGTTTTTAGCGATGGTCTAAATTTGTATCATGAAGAACTGTTGAAATGTGTCATCGTATCTTGAAGTATCGTCCGTAGGTCAGCATGCGCCAGATCCACTCTAAAGGTCCGAAGCGGAAATGACGTAGCCACCAGCTGCTGACTGCTATCTGGACAATAAACACGGCGAGGGCTGTCAATTCTATGTAGATGAGTCCGACGGAGCAGCCAAGTCCGAAGCTAAGTCCATAGAACAGCAGTACGCCTATGAGGGACTGCGACAGGTAATTGGTGAGTGCCATTCGGCCTGGAGCTGCAAGAAACGAGAAGAAGCCTCCCCCCAACCCTCTCCGAAAGAGGGGGAGGACGAAAATGCGAAGAAGTCTCTCTCCCATTCTTCCCCCCTTGGGGGGATAAGAGGGGGGCTTGGAGGATTGCGGACTTCGCAAGAAAAGCAGGGAGAAGAGGGCAATATATCCGAATGCCAGGGGAATGACGCTGACGGCATAGAGAAGCGAGTGGACGGTCAACCCCCAGGGATGGCCCTCTGTGGCACTCCAGGCATAGAATGCCGATGCTGGCAGTCCCCACGACAACGCATACAAGCAAAGTCGGCGCAGCCAGAAACGGTATTCGTCCAACCTGGCATAGAGTCGATGCTTGCCTATCAGATAACCGATGATGAAAAGTCCTACGACTTTGGGCAGGCGGTGACCGCTGACGAACTCCCAGATCCGTTCGCAGGCTCCTTGCTGCAGGAAAGCGAACATCTGTGGATAGCTGTCGGCATCGCGCAACCAAGTGGCGAAGTTCTCCTCTGTGATACCCTGCCGCGAAGCCTCTGTCCACCATAGGTTATAGAACGGTCCGGCAAAGTCGATACCGGCAAACTCTGTCAGCGCATCCAGACCTACGGGAATCAGTATCAGGCATGCAGCTAACCAGAGCAGCACTTTGTCCTTCAACCGAAAGAACAACGGAAGCAACAGTCCTCCGATGGCATAGAGCAGCAGGATGTCACCACTCCAGAGAAACATCAGATGGCATGCACCAATAACAACCAGTATCGCCATTCGTCGTACGAACAGCGATACTGGATGGCGGCTTAGTATCAGCGCAAAGCCAATACCGAAGAGGAGCGAGAAGATGGTGTAGAACTTCCCGTCCACCAGCATATATTGCAGGAACCTTACCACTTGGTCCAGACCTGCTGTCGGCATTGCTGATTGCTCGTCAGCAGACAGGAACGTCCATAGCGCGAACTCGGGGTAATTGGCAAGGGCGATACCCAACAGAGCCAATCCACGTAGTGCATCGAGCAGGACGTGCCGTTCTTTTGCGGTGGTAGGGCTTAAACAGTCCCTCATGATTCGACTCCCCTCTAACTCCCCCGAGGGGGAGGACATGAATTATCTCTGAGCGAAGAAGCCCTGAGCGGCTACAGCCTGCTGCACTTGCTGCATACCGGCTTCGTTGTTGCCTACGGTCATGGTTTCGCCGTTCTGAAGGTTCACGGTGATGGTGCCGTCGTTGTTGAACTGGAAGAGTTCGAGAGAGAGGTCACCCTTCTTCACCGACCAGGCGTTCTTCTTGGCGTTGTAGATGAACTGAGTTACTTCGCCGTTGGGAGCTGTCACCTTGTAGCCTTTCTTCGTGCTCCGAACAGCATAGAGGCGTCCGTCAGCACCCATCACCTGCTGGTTCATGGCTATCGGGTTCTGGTCGGTCCAGAACTCGATGGTGTTGAGCACGAGGGCATCAACCACGCAACATACGGGTGCAACGATGGGCTGGAGAATCAGACCCACGATTCCGTTCACATACTTGTTGTTGGTCATGCTGCATTGCCATTCCTCATATTTGTTGAAGAGGGCGAACGAACCGATGCATGAACTGAGCACCATTGAACTGACGAGCAGTAAAGCTCCGACTTTGATACCAATTTTCTTCATAATCAATAATTTTAAATTGTAAATTATAAATGATTAATGATTAATGATGTGGCAAAGTTAGAAAATAATTATGAATTATGAATTGTGAATTATGAATTTTTTCGTAATTTTGCAAAAAATTGTAGGATTATGGTAGAAATACAAGACACTTTAGTCAGTCTCGATTTGTTTCGCGAGCAGTTTTGTTGCGATTTAGCTGCCTGCAAGGGAGCCTGTTGCGTGGAAGGCGATGCAGGGGCACCTGTCGATATGGATGAAATTCCTGCTTTGGAGGAAGCGGCAGAACTGCTGCACGACGAACTCACGCCAGAGGCACAGGAAGTGATTGACGCCGAAGGGGTGGTGTATATTGACCACGACGGGCAGTTCGTTACTTCCATCGTCAACGATCGCGACTGTGTGTTTGCTGTAAAGAATGCCGACGGCACCACGCTTTGTGCCATCGACCGTGCTTTTCGTGAAGGACGTACGGAGATAGAAAAACCCATCTCCTGTGCCCTCTATCCCATCCGTCTGTCGGAGGTGGGCGGAATGACAGCCGTCAATTATCATCGTTGGGACATTTGCCGCTGTGCCTGTGAACTGGGGAAAAAGCGTGCCTTGCCGCTCTACCAATTCCTGCGCGAACCGCTCATCCGTGCCTTCGGTCAGTCCTGGTACGACGAATGCTGCCTCGTAGCTCAGGAACTCCAGAAAGCCGGCTATTTGTAGTTAACTCCCATTTTAACTCCCCCCTTTAACTCCCATTTTAACTCCCAATTAATTTCTAAACTGGGGCCGCGGAAATTCCTTGTCTGGAGTGCTGACGATGCGTTCAATCATTCCGTTGGGCATCGCTTTCAGTTTCTTTTTCTTCACCAGCGTGTCCATCTCCTTGCGGAAAGCATCGAGTTGAGGTTGTGTCAGCTGGTAATAGCTCTTGCCGTAGTCGTCAATATCAAAAGTCTTGACACGCAGGAAACCGAACCGCTCGAAGTATGGCATGAGGTTATAGCCGCTAAGGGTCGATGTGGTGCGGATGAAGTTGAGCACGTAGGGAACGATGTTGGTGGAGTCGGGTGTCACCTCCGAATGGCGCAGCCGTTCGTAGAGGTCGGGCAGAAAGTCGGGTAGGGGAGAAGCGGCAGGACTGTCTTCGCCTGCATTCATGCTGAGCTTGTCGAAGTCATTCATGAAATAGTTGACGAGGCGGACAAAGGGACAGAGCCGTTCGAAGAGGTCGGACGACTCGAAGATGCAGTCGTCTGTTTCACCTTCCACAAAATGTTTGATTCCTTTCTCCAGACCAGCACGTTTTCCCCAATGAATCTGGTCGTAGCGATAACCTATGTGCATGAGGACGTAGTAGGCGCTGAGGTTGTTGGTCACCTCGCTCGTTCCGCCCCAGCAGAAGTAGGGATGCAGCTGGTGCTGGTGTCCCCATTCGTGCCCTAAGCCCCACACATATTCCGAATCTTCGTAAAGGAGCGTGCGGCAGTTGAGCAGTCCACGTTCGTTATCCACATGCGAGCTGATGCCGAGTCCCCCTTGGAAGGCGACGCCATAGGTGAAGTTGACATAGAGAAGGGTGCGGTTGCGAGGTGTGCGTCCGTATTTCTCGAAACCCACAGCCCGTTGTTCCCATGTGACGATACTGTCCATGATGTTCATATACTGGCGGTAACCAGGCGACTTTCCGTCATCTGCCTTGCAGAACTCGTGCATTCCTGCCGAAGTCCAGACGGCATGTACTTTCTTTCCCACCACATCGATGAATCGTGACGGAGCCTCAGCCGTCATCTTGTGCATCTGCTCGTTGGTCAGATCGGGTGTCAGGTAGCCGTTGACCGTTCCACCAACGAAATGAACCTTGATAGGTGAACAAGCCGACGCCTTGCCTTCGTGGTTGAAGTAGGCGATATAGGCAAGTCCTGCCCATCGGCTGTCGTAGTTGATGATGTTGAGGCCGTTCTTCAGACTAAAGGTTCGGATGTCGGGATCACCACCATCGAAGCTGCGACCCGTCTTGCCTGTGTACCACGCTACCACTTTCAGGCTGGCGCTCTGCCCTTCTGGCAGACCGCTGAGTGCAACCAGATGTTTTCCTGGTTCCACGACGATACCCGTCACTCCCTGCAACTGGTCGTAGCATTTGCCTGGCGTCTTCCATTGTTCTGCCAGCCATTGAGGCGAATCGTAGCAGTCGTAGGTTGCCACTCGGTAGTCTTTCTGGTAAGTACCTTGCAGCAGTTCCTTCGCCAGCTGTTGCAGCAGAGGCTGCTCCATCTGCTCGATGTCGGCCTGTGTTACATCGGGTTTTAGCGTCGTACAGAGTTCGTCGGCAAAGACATCGGTATTCATTTCCGTCTTCACCTCCTTCATGAACATCATTTCGGCACACGAGGCGAAGTCGCCCGACCCTTTCAGGAAACGCACCATGATGTATTGGGGATGCATCAGTCCACCTTCAAACACAACACGTTTCGTGTCTCCGTTCAGGGGCCATTGGCAACGCTTATACAGACGCAGGGTGCTGTCGCTTTCCGTCTGCACATAGATTTCCGCTTCCGTCACCCATCCGTTCGTACCCACCTGTCGAGGCACATAGTCCAGATAGTCGATGCGCTCCACGTTCCTGAATCCGTAGTCCAGTTCGGCAGGCTGTTCTGGCGTCACCTTGATATACTTAGGCGAATAAGCTGAGTGGTAGATGGTGTTGAGGTTATTGTCCTGCGTATATTCCACCACCCCGTCCTCATTGTGATTGTTGTCAGCCATCATCCTCGGCATAATACGCACAGGCACAGGCAGACTCTCGTTCTTCTGCTGCCACAACGTCTCCTGCGCCTGAAGCGTAAACGCAGCACCAAGCATCAGTAACATCAAAATAT
Source organism: uncultured Bacteroidaceae bacterium (assembly GCA_905234555.1). Taxonomy (GTDB): domain Bacteria; phylum Bacteroidota; class Bacteroidia; order Bacteroidales; family Bacteroidaceae; genus UBA3839. The sequence goes on along the minus strand of CAJOHO010000052.1, from coordinate 7,806 downwards.
AGGTTCCCTTTTTCATGATTCACGATATGAGTCCGAACCTATTGTTTATGATGCTGGTTGGACGGCTGTTCCGCATCTCATGCAGAACTTGTCGGTCGGACCGAGTGGGGCACCGCAGCGGATGCAGAAACGAGGCTGCCATGTGGGTGGAGCTTGTTCTGGTGCGGCAGGCTGAGCCTTTGCCTCTTTCGCTGCGTCAATCTCCTGATCTATTTTTTGTGCCATCGCCATACGCTGCATGACGGCTCGACAGATATCGTCTGCCGTCAGCACCTCTTTGGTGAGGGTGTGGACGAAGGCGTTGTCCTGCTTGCGAAGGCAGAGGAATTCCGTCCCTGTCACGGGGTCGGTCACCACGACGTTTCCGGCCAGTGTGAAGGTCAGAAAATCCATTGCCGTCAGTTCTTTCTTTGTTTCCATATCGTTACTTTTTATTTATTTCTTCCATCCGGTTGCCTGATTCATTCCGGTTACATCTTGAACGTGTTCATCAGTCACGAAGTCTGTTGTAAATTTGATATACTCTCCAATGCCTTTAAAAATATCCTTGTCACCTTCAAACTTTGCAAAATCCCCATATTCGATATTGCCAATAGCATTCATAAACACAGATTTCACCGCATCTTTTTTGACGTTATCTACATCAACCACTCCGCCTTCACCCATGTTTGTGAACATGCTTGTAGAAGTGTCAATAGCAGTTTGAACCATTACTTTACCTCCAAAGCCTGTTGCACCCACCAAGTCGGGGACGTATTCTTTACCTGCTTCACCCATCACCTTGACCGTGTTTTTAATAAATATCTCGCTTACGTTCTTGATGGTCGGATTGTCTTCATTGAGTGCGTCCTCCAACAAGCCTTTGCCGAATGTTTTAGTCAGTTTCAATGGCAGCGCAATGGGTTTTCCCAATTTCGTTTTGTCCATCACGGTAATAGCGACATCTCCGGTTTTGTCTAAAACGACAGAAGTAGTATAGCATTTGTCATACAGATATGCCATCAATTGTTGCTGATCGCTGACGAACTGGTTATACTGTTGCTCTGTCACCTGCATTCCACGGATGGCCTGTATGTCTTCTGTGTTGTAACGAAGCTCGTGATACCGCTGGTCGTTCTCGTTCTGGCTGATCAGGGGTTTCTTCTGCAACTTGGAATTTCCCCTCCCCCTGATGAGCATCCTGGCACAACCGCCAGCACCCAGCACGCCACCAATCGCAATGGGAATCAGCACCCAGCCGTTAGGTCCGTCGTTATCGTGGTTCTTGCTCGGATCGTACCATTTCAGGTCTTTCTCCAATTCGGCGTAGGTCGTCGTGTTGGCAGGCATCTTGCCTTCCTCCCAGACGTATGTGTAGATCCATTGGTGGTCATGCCGCTTTTGTCCGTTGCTGATATTGAAATACACCAGGATGGTGTCGCCAACTTCGTTACCCGGCATAGTGGCCCAGGCACGTTCCTGAATGTCATAAATAGACACGATTTGCTTCTCTCTCTCTTCAGTCTTCACGTGCTGAAGCAGAGCCTGAAACTGGAACTTACCTTCCGAATTGTCGATGTATCCCAGGATGTCATTGCTGATAGGCGACTGCAGATAAGCTTCGATGGTGGGAAGATTCATGTCCTCGGAGCAGACTGTTTCGGAGTGTTTCGTATTGGTGCAATAGGTGGTCTGTATCGGATCGCCTGGCTTGTAGTACTCCAGCGGTTCGACGAATTCGATGCCTGCTTCTAAGAACTCGCCCTTACAGTTGCTATTGTGTCTCTCAGAACCTGTATATTCCAGACAATCCATCCGGTACTTCGATATGCCTTGGTGGGACGTAATGTCTGTTTTTGTGGTGAAACCCTTGTCGTTTTTATAGATATAATCTTTATAATCAGGCTGGAAAGATTTCCTGCGTACCTTCTTCCAGTAGCCCTCGCCAACAGACCGCTTATAGAGATATACATGATGTACCCCAACAGCTTGGATAGATTCCATGGGATTGAGTGAACTTTTATAACCAAAACAACCAACATATACATAAACCCAAAGATAAGCATCCTTGCCGAGCTTCGATGGCAGTATCCAATCGCCGGGATTAGGACATTCTATACGTCCCGATGCCGCGTCAGAGTTAGATTCCCAGTAATCTTTGAAGGCTTTGTTCATGACTTTTTTCCATTCGTCTTCGTCAACGCCAGCTCTTTGCATGAGTTTTTCCGCATACCCTTCATAATCCTCAACGGTTGTACATTCGGAAAGAACCTGTTTCATCAACGTGCATCCTAAGGTAACCTTCCCAACCTTTGTCTCTGGCACCGCCAGAACTTTCATGACTAATTCAAAGCCTACTTTCGTGTCTTTCTGCTTATGATCGAAGGTCTTTCCGTCGAGCGTAGCTTTGTAGTCAAGGGCTATTTTGTGTTCTTGACCCACAGCGATTTGCCTCGGAGGCTGCGACCACGAAACTGATACGTTATGGGATTTACTTTTTTTTCTTCAGGTTTCTTCGTCTCTACCTGGAACTTAGTCAATCCATCCGATTTTTTGAGGATTTTTCCATTATAGGATTGATTAACAAAGGTTTTCTTCATCACCAGCGTCCACTGCTCAGGATCGTCGTCCTGGGCCAGCATAGGAGATGCAAGCATCGCCGCCATCAGCAGCAGAAAAGCATAACGTTTTGTCATAGGGCGTTCGTGTCTGTTTTATGGCTGGAGTTGTTCAAGTTTCTCGTGGAGTGCGGCGATGTTCTCGCGCAACTCCCTGATCTTCGACAGGTCGGCGGCAGAACCCTTATGCAACTCTTCCGCCAGCTCAGCCTCGGAGCGCTCCAGAAGGCTCTCTATCACTTCGGCTTTCGCTTGAGGGGTCAAATCGTCAAAATTCTGGAAACCATCGTCTTCCGTCTGGGTATCCTGACCGCTGATGGCTGGGTAGCTCTGCGGAATGTCCGAGTCGTCACCTTGGAAAATGTCTGGATCCTCAGTCTGCGGAATGTCTGGATCCTCACCCTGGGGACTGTCGGGATTGTTCGTTGTGGGGACTTCCTGCTGCGGTTTTTGCTGTGTGTCGGACTTGTCGCCACTGAAGAATAATTGCTTAATAGTGAAAGCGGCTGACACAAGAGCAACAATCGTCAAGAGAATACCGGAATAGAGCCTAAAACGGTCAAGGAAGCTTTTTTTCTCCTTCGGCTTCTTCATCTGGGGGTTCGGCATATCCCAGCCGGCAGGGGCATACGGAGCTTCTCCCATGTTAGGGGCATACTCGTTGCCTGTGTTAGGGATAAACTCGCCACCAGTGTTAGGGGCATACCCGTTGCCTGTGTAGGGGGCTTGGGGCATAGGTGCTTCAACTGGCGGGGCAAGTGGTGTTCCGCAATTGTTACAGAATTGTGCTTCGTCGGGGAGCTGTGCTCCGCATTGGGGACAGAACTTCATGCTTTTATTCCTTTATATATATATATATTCTTGAATCGTGTATCGGTAGGCTGATACCAGTCAGCGGTCTTGGTGGTCTTCGTCTTACTTGTCGGCTCCTGCCACCACCTCCATAAAGATGTCCTGAAGGGCAGCTAACTCAGCCTCGTCCGTAGCGATGGCTGAGCCGGAAACGATTTTTCCTTTCACCAGCGCAGCTTCTGTGTAGCTGTACGAACGTTTACCCTGACGGTCAGTCCAACTCAGATAGGAATAACAATAAGGGTGATAGCTGTTGTTGGCATTGTCGTCGTAATGGATCTTGTACTTCCTGTCCAATTTGAAACCGGACTTCTTCTCGTTGGCCATCACGCCTGCCAGATCGTCAACGGCTTTGCGGAGCATGTCGCCAACCTCTTCGGATGTCATACCGTTGATGCCAGTCAGCGCATTGGGATGAATCTTCAGGATGAGTCGGTTGTTGACACCGTTGGCATCCGTTTTCGGCGTAATCAAGCAGGTTTCACCGTTCTTCAGCGTGGAGCGTGCCTTTACGGAATAGTCTGGGGCAAGCTGGAACGTGACCTTGCCCACCGTCACCCTCTGGGACTTCTGAGCAAAGAGGGTGGTGCTGCCTGCCATGAGGCAACATACAATCATAAGGAGTAGTCTTTTCATAGCTGTGATGATGTTATTTCGCCGCAAAGATACGAAAAAAAACAGAAACAACAAGATAATTAGTCCATTTTATTAAATAGATGATTCATATATACATACGAAACCTGTATAAAATTACTTCTTCACGAAGAATTCTACAAAAAAAAACGCTTTTTGTTGCGCATTTAAGAAACAATCCGTATCTTTGCACCAGAAATATTTCATAAAATGGAACAGATAGTTTTTGAACTTGATTTGTTGGAAGAAGCGCGAGACTTCCTAAAATCCTTGACAAAAGAGATTCGTGGCAAGATAGGCTACAATATCCGTCGGGTTCAGAAAGGAGAACGTGATAGTGAACTTTTCAAGAAACTCGATGGCACGGAAATCTGGGAGTTTCGCACAATCTATAATAAAAGCTGCTATAGGTTATTCGCCTTTTGGGATAAAGATATTAACACGTTGGTCGTAGCCACTCACGGTATTGTGAAGAAGACGCAAAAAACGCCCCAAAGTGAAATCATAAAGGCTGAAGGAATTAGAAAATTGTATTTTGAAAATAAAAACAAAAAGATATGAAAAAGGTAGGAGACATGAATCTTTATAGCTTTGAAGAATTGCTGGAAGAGGATTACGGCAAAGTCGGAACGCCTGAACGAGACGCATTTGAACGTAGCGTGGACGAGGCTGTACAAGCCTATCGCGTAGGAGAAGCTATCAAGCAGGCCAGAGAGGCACAGAAGCTTACCCAGGCAGAATTGGGTAAAAGGATGGGTGTGCAGAGAGCACAAGTATGTCGTCTGGAGAGCGGGAAAAGCATTACCTTAACCTCCATGATGCGTGCTTTTCGTGCACTGGGTGTGCAGGTAGCACTCGAAATGAAAGGAATAGGTCGGGTTGCACTTTAAATTTCTCTCTTTATCAAAGTGGATAGGGTTTTGTATGTTCCGTAAATAGCCCTCTTTTTCGGTAAAAGCAGGTTATCCCCGTGCGCATCGCTGCGGACGGGGATAATGTGATCACGATATAGTCCGAACTTATTAACTAATTAATTACACATGAATGTCCAATACTGACTTCTTTTTCTTATTGCGCGTATTCTCGTTATGAAAATCTTACTTACTGCGATTCTTTGGTGTTTTGGCGAAGTGGTAGGTGAGATGCAGCATGAGGTAGCGGGGTAGGGTGTTCTGGATGGTTTCGGTGCGGCCTTGTCCGTTGATGACAATCGACGTATTGGAGAGCTGGTGGAGGATATCGAAGGCTTCGAAACTGGCAGTCAGGCTGCCGCCAGCGGACTTGCCAAATGGATTGCGGAGGGTGCGCATTCGGTGTTGAGGTCTGCGCTGCCATATCCGCGACGCGAGAACATCTTGATGTCGCTCTTGATGCTGAGGTTGCGCAGCCAATGGGGAAAGCTCTCCTTCTGGAAGTTGTATGTGGCGTTGAGACCATAGGAGAAGTTGACGGCGTTGATGGCCTCGATGGTGTGTTCGCGGTTGGTGGTGTGACGGTATTCGCCGTAGAACTGGGAACCGACGGAGAGGTCGTCGAAGCGGTAGTTGAGGGTGAGACGGTCCTCTATGTAGTAGTTGTTGGTGTGGGTAACAGCTCCGACGGAAGAACCGTTGGGCACGAACGACGCTGACGAAGCGGAGGCAAAATCGACGTTGCGGCTGTAGTCGCCGTGAATGTAGTTAGAGAGTGTGAAGCGGTCCTTCTTGTCGAGGTTGCGGCTGAAATTGCTCCAAAAGTAGGTCTGCCAGTTGCCGTCGATATTCATGGGCATGTAGGTATAGACACCGTTGGTAGCGTCATAAGTGTAACCTTGCGAAATCTGGTCGAGGTAGAAGCGGAGTCCGTAGCCGAGGGAGATATTGGTTTTGTGTTCGTTCCAACGGCGGGTGACACTTGTCTGCAACCGGTGGATGATGGGTGCTTTCAGGTTGGGATTACCCATGCGGACAGCCAGCGGGTTCTCGTTGTTGCGGACATTCACTTTCTGGAAGAGGTCTGGGGTTTTCCACTCCATGTTGTAGTAGAATTGAAAATACCGCATCCAGTTATCTTTGGCGATGTAGGCTTCGATAATCGGCGAGAAGGTATAGCAGTTCTGATAGAGCGTGGTATCCACGTTGGCACTGGTGTAGCGGAGTTTCTCGCGTACGTTGTAGCCTTCGAGCGTAGCTTCTATGAAATAGTAATCATCTTTTGTTTCTTTCACATAGCGTGGCAAGAGCATTATGCGGTGTTCCTTGCGAAGATGAGTGCGTGAGTAGGCGTTTTCAGCGTCGATGGCAAGGAACAGCGAGTCGTGGCTGGAGGGAAGAATGCCGAAGGCGTCTTCTGAGTAGATACCACCGAGTCGGTCAAGGCGGTAGGTGTCGTTATGATTTTCCCTCCTTTCCTGCAGGTAGCGGTAGCTCGTAATCAACTTGAATCCGTTGAGCCATGAAATGGTGTATTTCGGCATGAAGTAGTAGTGGTAGTTGTCTTCGGGTCGGCTGGCGAAGCGGTTTTGGCGTGTGTTCTGGCCAGCAGTCTTCATGTAGTCGATGGCCTGCTGGCTATACTCCTTGCCTGTCTGATGCGCAAAGTTGCCGTTAACAGTTAAACTGAGCACATCGCCCGTAGGAAGTTTATAGTCAATATCGGTGTAACTGCCGCCATAAAAACGCGTGCTATTGCTGCGCGAGCGGTTACGGCTGCGGTTGATGAGTTCCGCTTGTTTCTCCAGACTGAGAGATGCAGAGAAGGCAGAATCGAGAGCCTGATGAGTATTGCCCCAACTGGATGGATCAATGGTCGTGCTGAAACTTATGCTGTTGTTGCGAAGGGGGTTGTCCTGATACTGGATTTCGGTATATTGCTGCATCCAGAAGGGTTTCTTCAGCTCAAAGTTGTTGCTACCGTGGAAGTAGAGGTTCTTCGTGAGATAATCTGTCTGCGAACGGCTGAAGGTGCTGGCACTGTTGGCAAAGAACTGCTCCGAACTGGTGTGGCTTCGGTTGTCGAACTGACTCCAGTTCAGTTCCACAGAGGCATTCTCTTTCCATCGCTTCTTACTGTCGTCAATGAGGAGGTCAGCGCCAGCCGCTCGTGTGGTTCGCTGGCCGGTAGGCATGTTGCTGGGAGTCCATTCGCCGTTGCTGCCTGGCTTCCGCGTTTCGTTCACGTTGTTGGTATTGGCAAAGACTGAGAAACGTGAGTTGTCTGTGTAGCGCAGGGCGAAGAGGCGTGCAATGAAGCGTTCATCGTAGGCTTTTCCGGCAATGTCCTTCTCTCCGAAAGGTGTGCCGCCTGCCACTTCGACATTGGCGAGCCAGCCTTGGGCATACTCGCGTTTCAGCACTACGTCCATCACGTATTTCTTCTTCTCGGCATCGTAGCCTAAGTACTCACTCTTTTCCGTAGTCTTGTGATACACTTGAATGTTCTGCACGGTATAATGCGGCAGGTTTTCCAAAAGTACGTTGTTGTTCCCTTTGAAGAAATCGTTGCCGTTGAGCGTAAGTTCATCTATCTGCGTTCCATTTACGAGGATGCGTCCGTCGTCCTTCAGTTCCACGCCGTCTAACTGACGAATCAGAGCGTCGAGCATGGAGCCTTCGGGCAAGTTGAAGGCATCGGCATTATAGACGATGGTGTCGCCCCTGAAGGCAATCTTCACTTTCGTTGCCTTGATACCCACGGCTCCCAGCATACCGCCTTCCAGATCGTAGTTCTTCGGACGTTTCTTCAT
>CAJOHO010000051.1 GCA_905234555.1 uncultured Bacteroidaceae bacterium | reverse complement strand
TTCACTTCGTCTTTCAGCTTCTGCTCCATCTCGCCCAGGATGGCGTCCTGACGGGTGGGTGTGGCTTCGTTCACGAGGTTGACCTCAGCAAACTGCTTCTCGTAGTGCAGGAAAGCCTGTGGCTGGGACAGGTAAGCCTGTGCCAGCTGATGGTCGATGGCTTCGTTCAGTGCCTCAGTCCCTGTGGTGGCTGTGGGTTGCTCCTGCAAGGTGAAGAGCCGTCCGATGGCAGATGAATAATAGGTGGTGGGTCCCAACAGACGGAAATAGCTGGGGTCGACGCTGCCTGGACGATAGACTACAGGTGTGGAGAAGCACTTCTGTCGCAGCGACTGGAGCGAGTCGGCAAATGCCCTGCTGCTTACCTGTGCCTGTGCACCTGTCGAGATGCAAGCCCACACGATCAAAAGCTGGAAGATACGTTTCATGGGAGGAACGACGGATTTACGAGGTGGAGGAAATGCGGCTGTCGTAGCTGAGAGTAGGGATGACGCAGGTGCGAGTATTCGTGGAGTGGGGCAGGGGCCTTAGATGAGGGCTTCGGCGAGTTGCTTGAGGGCTTCGACGGTGGCTGGTTTGACGGTTGATTCCACAGTGACGATAGGCTCGACGATCTCGATGCCTTTCAGCGTCTCCATTGCCTCACGCATCTTCTTGCCTGCCATCGGTGCCCAGGAGCCGTTCTCGATAAAGGCAACACGACGTTTCTGGAAGTTCTTGATCTTGAGGTGATGGATGAAGTCTTCCATGATGGGCATCACGCCACCGTCGTAGGTGGGTGCAGCCAGCACGAGGCGGTCGTAGCGGAAAGCGTCCTCGATGGCTTCTGCCATATCGTCGTGACGGAGGTCGGACACCGACACCTTCACCGAGCTTTCGCTCTTGATGAGGCTTGCCAGTTTGAGTGCAGCTTCCTCTGTGTTGCCGTGCAGCGAGCAGTAGGCGATGAAGATACCTTCATCCTCAGGCTCATAACTGCTCCATGTGTTGTAAGTCTGGAGGTAATAGTCCAGGTTCTCGTCGAGTACAGGTCCGTGGAGCGGACAGATCTTCGTGATTTCGAGGCCTGCCAGTTTTTTCAGGATGGCCTGAACCTGTACGCCGTACTTACCGACGATATTAAAGTAGTAGCGGCGAGCTTCGCAAGCCCAACCTTCTGGATCGTCGTAGCTGAGGGCACCGAACTTGCCGAAGGCATCGGCGGCAAAGAGGATTTTCTCGCTCTGTTCGTAGGTCATCATCACTTCGGGCCAGTGAACCATCGGAGCTGTGAAGAACTGAAGGGTGTGGGTGCCCAAAGCCAGGGTGTCGCCGTCCTTCACCAGCTTCATCTTGTCGGCAGCAGGAGCCACACCGAAGAAACGTGTGATGAGTTTCTGTGCCTGAGCCGTGCAAACCACCGTGATGTCGGGATACATCTCCATCACTCGCTTTACGTTGGCGGAGTGGTCGGGTTCCATGTGGCTCACGATGAGGTAGTCGGGCTTGCGTCCGTTGAGGGCGGCAGCCAGGTTATCCAGCCATTCGTTGGTCTTACGAGCATCGATGGTGTCCATAATTGCCACTTTCTCGTCGAGAATTAAATAGGAATTATAGGAAATTCCTTCTGGAATCACGTACTGACCCTCGAAAAGGTCCAGCTCTTTGTCATCGGCACCGATATAGAGGATGTTCGATGAAATCTTGTTGTCTGTCATCATTCGTAGCGTTTAATTTGATTGATTTTGCTGCAAAGATAGGCAAAATTATTGAATTTCGTGCCAAATCGGTACAAAGTTTGCAGTATTATTCGTAATTTTGCACTCAAATTGTTCATCATGGAGACTTCAAAATATCTAAAAATCAATGTTGCCGACAATGTGGCGGTTGCCATCGAACCGCTGAAGGCAGGAGAAAAAGTACAGTTGGACGGTGCGGAATTCACCCTCCGCAGCGAAGTGCCCGCAGGTCATAAGTTCCTGCTGAAGGACCTGAAAGCCGGCGAGAATGTCGTGAAGTACGGCTATCCCATCGGCCACTTGCGCCAAGACGGAAAAGCTGGTGAATGGGTGGACGACCGTCATATCCAAACCAACCTGGCGGGTCTGCTCGACTACCAGTATGCTCCTGTTTTTTCGGAGGAAGAAATCAGTACGGGTGCGGATGCCCGAGTGGATTTTCCGACGGACGGACTTCCTGTCTCGTTCAAGGGTTATCGTCGCAAGAATGGCGATGTGGGTATCCGCAACGAACTATGGATCGTACCAACGGTGGGTTGCGTAAATGGTGTTGTTAACCAGCTGTTAACCAAAATTAAAGCTGAGTTAGGCTTTACGGATGGTGAAGGAGAGAGGAAGATGGCAGGAATCGACAGAATTGCGGCTTTTCCACATAATTACGGATGCTCCCAACTGAGCGAAGATCACGAAAACACGCGCAAGGTGTTGCGTGATTTGGTGCTCCACCCCAATGCCGGCGGCGTTCTGATTGTGGGTTTGGGATGTGAGAACAACCAGCCTCGGGCGTTCATGGAAATGCTGGGTGATGTTGATCCTCAGCGTGTCCGTCTGCTGATCACTCAGGAAGTGGATGGCGACGAAGTGGAGGCAGGTATGCAGATTCTGCGTGAGTTGGCTGAAGTCATGAAGAACGATGTACGCGAAGACATCCCTTTGAGTGAACTTCGCGTAGGTCTGAAATGTGGCGGCAGCGACGGCTTCTCAGGCATTACGGCAAATCCGCTGTTGGGTGTGTTGAGCGATTATGTGGTGGAGCAGGGTGGTACCACCGTTCTGACGGAGGTGCCTGAGATGTTTGGTGCTGAGACCATTCTGATGAACCGCTGTGCCAACCGTGAGCTGTTTGATCAGACGGTGAAGCTCGTCAACGACTTCAAGGCTTATTTCCTGAGTCACGGAGAACCCGTAGGTGAGAATCCGTCGCCAGGCAACAAGAAAGGCGGTATTTCTACGCTGGAAGACAAGGCGTTAGGCTGTACGCAGAAATGCGGAAAGAGTGCTGTGCGAGGTGTGTTGGCGTATGGCGACAGGCTGGAGAAGAAAGGACTGAACCTGCTTTCTGCGCCAGGCAACGACCTGGTGGCTTCGACGGCGTTGGCAGCCAGCGGTTGCCACATCGTCCTCTTCACCACAGGCCGAGGCACACCGTTTGGCACGTTCGTTCCCACCATGAAGATTTCCACGAACTCCACCCTTGCCCGTCGCAAACCTACATGGATCGACTTCAATGCCGGTACGCTGGTGGAAGGCAAGTCGATGGAAGAGGTATTCCGTGCGTTTGTGGAGAAGGTGGTGGCTGTAGCCAGCGGGGAAGAAACCTGGAACGAACACAAGAACTATCAGGAAATTGCCATTTTCAAGAATGGAGTAACCTTGTGATAAGTGAAGAGTGAAGAATGAAGAGTGAAGAATGGCGAAGCCATCGCGAGCCGAAGCAGCTACGTCACGCCGTCTCGAAAAAGCCTGAGGCTTTTTAGGCGTGGGAGCGATCAGCGGAGGCGAGAACGAAGTGGCAATGAAGAGTGAAGAATGAGAGCTTTATCACCATTAATCGTGTTTTTGTTGTTGTATGTGGTCAGCGGAATTGTGGCTGGCGACTTCTACAAGGTACCCATCACGGTTGCCTTCCTGATTTCGTCGGTCTATGCCATTCTGACCACTAAGGGAAGCGTTAACGAACGACTTGCCATCTTTGCCCGTGGGGCAGGCAACTACAACATGATGCTGATGGTGTGGATCTTCATTCTTGCCGGTGCTTTCGCCAGTTCTGCCTCCACGATGGGAGCCGTCACCGCCACTGTCAATCTGGCGCTCCATTGTCTGCCCTCTGCTTTCCTCCTGCCAGGTATCTTCCTGGCTTCCTGCTTCATTTCCCTGTCCATCGGTACGTCGGTCGGCACCATTGCTGCCCTCACTCCTGTGGCTGTGGGTATTGCCAACAGCTCGGAAGTGAGCGTTCCCTTTGCCATCGGCATTGTGGTGGGTGGAGCGTATTTCGGTGATAACCTGTCGTTTATCAGCGATACCACCATCATGGCGACCCAGACACAAGGTTGCAGGATGAGCGATAAGTTCAAGGTCAATTCGCGCATCGTCATTCCTGTGGCTGTCATCATGATGCTCGTCTATTTATATATAGGTAGGAACACCAACGTCCCGACGGACATCCCAGAGGTGGATTTCTGGAAGGTTATTCCCTATCTTGTCGTCATCGTGACCGCCGTTTGTGGCGTCAACGTGTTGCTCGTACTGCTCATCGGTCTGGTGCTCAGCGGAGTTATCGGAATGGTGAACGGACAATACGACCTTTTCGGGTGGTTCCAGTCGATGGCAGACGGTATGATGGGAATGTCTGAATTGCTGATAATGACGTTGTTAGCTGGGGGAATGCTGGAGGTAATCCGTCACAACAGAGGCATCGACAACATCATTCGTGCCATCACCCATCACATCAACGGAACACGAGGTGCGGAGATGAGTATTGCTCTGCTGGTCTGCTTCATCAATATCTGTACTGCCAACAACACCGTTGCCATCATGACGGCAGGACCGATTGCCAACGACATTGCCAACCGCTTTGGTGTGGATAAACGGAAAAGTGCCAGCATCCTCGACACCATCTCCTGCTTTACCCAGGGTCTGCTGCCTTACGGTGCACAGATTCTCATCGCCACAGGTCTCGCCAACGAAATACTCACCAAGAATGACCTGCCTGTGACTTCTCCCATCGACATACTCACTCACCTCTACTATCCTTTGGGTATCGGCATCGCGATTTGCATCTGTATTTGGTTCCGACTACCCAGAAAGTATTCCTCCCGTTGCTCACTCTGACACCTATTTTGCCACTTTTTCGTCTGAAAAGTGCAGGAAGTTAATAAAATCTGCATAATAATTTTGTACGTTGCGTAAAAATGCTTACATTTGCAAGTTAATAATTGCAAAGTAGAGATTGCATTATGCCCAAAAACGAGAAGATTAGCCATTCAGGAATTGTAGAAAGTGCAGAAAACGGACATATTCGTGTGAAGATTCTTCAGGCGTCAGCATGTTCATCCTGTCAGGCTAAAGCTATGTGTGCTTCTGCTGAATCTAAAGAGAAAATCATAGATGTCTGGAACGACCCTCGCAGCTATACCCTCGGAGAGGAAGTGACGGTGTGTGGTTCGATGTCTATGGGACGAAACGCCGTTGTGCTGGCTTTTGTCATTCCTTTGGTGCTGATGGTGCTGTGGCTCGTGGCTGCGTTGCAGCTGCTCTCTCTCAGCGAAACGTGGGCAGTTCTCGGTTTGCTGGTCCTGCTGGGCATCTACTACGCAGTCCTTAGCGCTTTCAGGGAACGCCTCAGCCGCTCTTTCTCCTTCTGGATAGAAAGAAACGACTAAGAAAGCCCATCAATCTAGTCCAGCTAGTTTTACTAGTCCCACTAGTCCGACTAGAAAAAGCAACTCAGAAAAACAAAATAACAACTCAATAACCAAAAAACAAACAGATTTATGAACGAAATTCTCATCGCTGTGATTGTTCTTGGAGCAGTTGGTTTGATTGCAGCCCTCGTGCTGTGGGGAACCGCCAAGAAATTTGCAGTTAAGGAAGATCCACGCATCGGTCAGGTCAACGAAGTGTTGCCAGGCGCCAACTGTGGCGGTTGTGGATTCCCTGGATGCGGCGGTATGGCGGCAGCCTGTGTGAAGGCAGCTGACGAAGCCGGCGAACTGGGAAGTCTCTTCTGCCCCGTTGGAGGTCAGCCATGTATGGAAAAAGTTGCAGCCATTCTCGGTTTGCAGGCAGTTGCTGCCGCACCGAAGGTGGCTGTTGTTCGTTGTAACGGTACTTGCGAAAACCGTCCTCGCCTCGTTTCCTACGACGGTGTTCAGACCTGTCGCATTGCCAACACAACGTGTATGGGTGAGACGGCCTGTGCTTACGGCTGTCTGGGTTGCGGCGACTGTGTGGCTGCCTGTCAGTTCGATGCCATCCGCATCAATCCTGAGACGGGTCTGCCAGAGGTGGACCGCGCCAAGTGTACGGCCTGCGGTGCTTGTGCCAAGGCTTGTCCTCGCAACATCATCGAGATCCGTCAGGTGGACGACCAGAAGCAGGGAATGGTGGTGACTTGTATGAACAAAGACAAGGGAGCCGCTGCCAACAAAGCCTGTGCCGCATCCTGCATCGGATGTAGCAAGTGTAAGCAGGTCTGCGGAGCCGACGCCATCACCATCGAGAACAACCTGTCGTACATCGACGCAGAGAAGTGTATCTCCTGCCGTGCCTGCGAAGAGGCTTGTCCGAAAGCTTGTATCATCATGCTGGGTGAACCCCGCAAGAAGATTGAGAAGAAGCAGCCCGTTGCTGCCAAACCAGCCGCTGCCAAAGCTGCTACGGAGGAAGCACCAAAGGCTGTTGCCAACACCAACACCCGTCCTTACGACAAACCCATCGAGGTGAAGTTCGACGCGGCTTTGCTGCCTTCACAGCAGTACATGCTTGCTGGAACCGTGGACTTGGTGCAGGGAGAAAAGAGCAGCGACAGCGCTACGCCAGCCACTTACGACTACGAGGCGCCGTTGATGCCGTCACAGCAAATTTTATTGGGACTTAAAACGAAGAAAGCATGAAGACATTTAGAATTGGTGGAGTACATCCAGCAGAAAATAAACTGTCAGCCGCCGAACCCATCAAGGTAGCCGAACTGCCCAAGGTAGCCGTCTTCCCTCTGAGCCAGCACATCGGTGCTCCAGCCAAAGCCATCGTCCAGAAAGGCGACAAGGTGAAGGTGGGTACGATGATTGCAGAGGCTGGTGGTTTCGTCTCAGCACCTATCTTCTCGTCCGTATCGGGCACCGTGCTGAAGGTTGACACCGTGATTGATGCCAGCGGCTACGCCAAGCCAGCTATCTATATCACCGTTGAAGGCGACGAGTGGGAAGCGGGAATCGACCGCTCCAAAGACCTCGTCACGCTGAAAGACCGTCGCGAACTCACTTCCGACGAAATCAAGGAGAAAATCAAGAACGCAGGTATCGTAGGTATGGGTGGCGCCTGCTTCCCAACCCACGTGAAGCTCTCTCCCCCTCCAGGCTCCAAACCCGAGTGGATCATCATCAACGCTGTGGAGTGTGAGCCTTACCTCACAGCCGACCATCGCCTCATGCTCGAACATGCCGACGAAATCCTCGTGGGTGTGACTCTTTTGATGAAGGCGATGAACGTCGGCAAAGCCTATATCGGCATTGAGAACAACAAACCCGACGCCATCGAACTGATGAAGTCGAAGACCATGAAGTTCATCCATGAAGGTGACATCGAGATCGTTCCACTCAAGGTGAAGTACCCGCAAGGTGGTGAGAAACAGCTTATCGACGCTGTGGTGGGTCGTCAGGTACCAGCACCACCAGCACTTCCTGTCAGCGTTGGAGCTATCCTTCAGAACGTAGGTACTGCCTTCGCTGTGTATGAGGCTGTTATGAAGAACAAACCGCTCTTCGAACGCATCGTTACCGTGACAGGTAAGAGTCTGGCTCACCCCAGCAACTTCCTCGTTCGTATGGGTACACCGATGAGTCAGCTGATTGATGCCTGCGGCGGAATGCCCGAAGACACAGGAAAGCTGATTGGTGGCGGTCCGATGATGGGTAAAGCCCTCATCAACGCCGAAGTGCCTATCTGCAAGGGTTCGTCGGGCGTGCTGCTCATGAACGAACAGGAAGCCAAGCGTGCAGAGGCTCAGCCCTGTATCCGTTGTGCCAAGTGCGTCAGCGCCTGTCCTATGGGACTTGAGCCGTTCCTCCTCTCCAAACTGGCAGAAGTTCACGACTGGGAGCGTCTGGAGAAAGAAGATGTGGTCAGCTGCATCGAGTGCGGATCGTGTCAGTTCACCTGTCCGTCCCACCGTCCGCTGCTCGACTATGTGCGTCTCGGCAAATCTACAGTTTTAGGAATTATCCACGCTCGCAAAGCTAAAGCTTAGAAGCGGTTTGCGATTTGACCATTTACGGTTTACGATTTGTGTCGGACACAATCGTAAATACAAATCAAGTCGTAGATAAATAGTAAATCGTAAATTATTTAATTCGTAAATTAATATGTCGAATAAATTAACTGTTTCACTGTCACCACATGTCCACTCAGGCGACTCTGTGAGCAAGAACATGTACGGAGTGCTCATCGCCCTCCTGCCTGCCATGATCTGCTCGTTCGTCTTCTTCGGCATTGGTGCCATATTGGTAACCGCCGTATCGGTTGCCTCCTGCGTCTTCTTCGAGTGGGCCATCAACAAGTACCTGCTGAAGAATCCGCAATCCACCATCTGCGACGGCTCAGCCATCCTTACGGGTGTGCTCCTCGCCTTCAACGTTCCGTCCAACCTGCCCCTCTGGATTGTCATCCTCGGCGCACTCTTCGCCATCGGCGTGGTGAAGATGACCTTCGGCGGTCTGGGCTGCAACCTCTTCAATCCAGCACTTGCCGGACGTGCCTTCCTGCTCATCTCCTTCCCTGTGCAGATGACCACTTGGCCGAACCCGGGACTGGGATTCATGACCATTGCCGATGCCTCCATCGAGGGACAGACTGGTGCCACACCGTTGGCGCTGATGAAGCAGGGACAGGCTGTCGATATGGACTTCTGGGATATGCTCATCGGTAAGATGGGCGGTTCGCTTGGTGAAGTTTGTGCGTTGGCACTCCTGCTGGGCTTTGTCTATATGCTCGTCCGCAAGATCATCACTTGGCACATCCCTGTCAGCATCCTCGCTACAGTTGCCGTTTGTGCAGCACTTCTCCACTGGGCAAATCCAGCCTATGCCACTCCCACCACCCACCTCTTCAGCGGTGGTCTGATGCTGGGTGCCATCTTCATGGCAACCGACTATGTCACCTCACCTATGTCGAAGAAAGGACAGATTATCTATGGTGTAGCCATCGGCTTCCTTACCATCGTCATTCGTACATGGGGTGCCTATCCCGAAGGTATGTCATTCGCCATCCTCATCATGAATGCCTTCGTTCCATTGATTAACACTTATTGTAAACCAAAACGATTCGGGGAGGTAGTCAAGAAATGAAAAAGCTCAAATCATCCTTAACAAACATGGTGCTTGTCCTCACGGGCATCGCCATCGTGGCAGGTGCAGCACTCGCTGCCATCAACGCTGTCACAGCTCCTCAGATTGAGAAGATCAACAACGACAATCTGAAAGCAGGTATCGTCAAGGTGCTCGGAGGTGGAGACATCCAGATTCCCGAAGCTCAGGAGCAGAACGGATTCCAGTTCTACCCAACCGACAAAGGTACAGCCGTTGTCACCACAGAGAACGGATTCGGTGGCAAGCTCAAAATCCTCGTGGGCTTCGACAACGAAGGTACCGTCAAGGGATACACCATTCTCGAACATGCTGAGACTCCAGGACTCGGAGCCAAGGCAGGCGACTGGTTCCAGGAAGGTGGCAAAGGCTGCATCGTCGGCAAGAACCCAGGCACCTGCAAGTTTGCTGTCACCAAGGGCAACGAAGGTGATATTGACGCCATCACGGCTTCCACTATCACCTCGCGTGCCTTCCTCAAGGCCATCCAGAATGCCTATACTGAATTCTATGCTAACAAATAACCAAAAGGAGACAAAGACTTATGAGTAACATGAAAATTTTGATGAATGGTATCATCAAGGAGAACCCGACCTTTGTCCTTCTTCTTGGTATGTGTCCTACACTCGGTACCACCTCGTCCGCCATCAACGGACTCTCGATGGGTCTTGCCACCATGTTCGTGCTCATCCTCAGCAACTTCATCATCTCGCTGATTAAGAACATCGTGCCCGACATGGTTCGCATCCCCTCCTACATCGTCGTGATTGCCTCACTTGTAACCATCCTCCAGATGGTGATGCAGGCATACGTGCCCGACATCTACGCAACACTCGGACTCTTCATTCCACTCATCGTGGTGAACTGCATCATCCTCGGACGTGCTGAAGCCTTCGCTGCCAAGAACAACCCCGTTGCCTCCATCTTCGACGGCATCGGTATCGGCATCGGCTTCACCCTCGCACTCACCCTCCTTGGAGCCATGCGTGAGTTCCTCGGAGCAGGAGCCATCTTCGGCATCACCCTCCAAGGCGAGAACTACGGAATGCTCATGTTCGTGCTTGCACCAGGCGCATTCATTGCCCTCGGCTACCTCATCGCAATTGTAAACAAATTAAGAAAGGCATAACGTATGGAATACATTCTCATCTTTATCACAGCCATTTTCATTAACAATGTAGTGCTGTCGCAGTTCCTCGGAATCTGCCCTTTCCTCGGTGTGTCGAAGAAGGTTTCCACAGCCAGCGGTATGGGTCTGGCCGTTACCTTCGTGCTCACCCTCGCCACCATCGTCACCTACTTCATCCAGCACTCCGTGCTCGATCCCAACGACCTGGGCTATCTGCAGACCATCGCGTTCATCCTCGTGATTGCTGCCCTCGTGCAGATGGTGGAAATCATCCTCAAGAAAGTATCTCCCAGCCTCTATCAGGCACTCGGCGTGTTCCTTCCCCTCATCACCACCAACTGCTGCATCCTCGGTGTAGCTATCCTCGTGATTCAGAAGGACTACAACCTCCTGCAAGGCGTCGTTTATGCTTTCTCCACCGCCCTCGGCTTCTTCCTCGCTATGGTGCTCTTCGCCGGTCTGCGTGAGCAGCTGGCCCTCAATAAAGTGCCCAAAGCCGTCGAAGGAATGCCCATCGCCCTCATCACAGCAGGCCTCCTCTCCATGGCCTTCATGGGCTTCAGCGGTGTTGACGGCGGCCTGAAGAAACTCTTCGGCTTGGAGTAATCCAAGCAAATCAGGAGTGGAATCATCCTTACAATTTAGGACTGGAGCACTCCTCCAGTCCTTTTGTTTCTCCCTCACTTTTCCTACCCAAAAAAAGTTTTTTTTCGAGAAACTTCATATTATTTGGCTTAACTTGCAGGTTATTAGCGAGTTGAGCCAAATTTAACTTCATAGTTTCTTCATAAAAACGTGGAGAAACTTCGGTTCTGCGTCAATTTGGGTGGTAATTCCAGTTCCACTTCATGCCACTATAAAGAAGTTTTGCTCTCAGGACATCGGCCTTAGCCCTGTTGAACATACT
>CAJOHO010000050.1 GCA_905234555.1 uncultured Bacteroidaceae bacterium | reverse complement strand
TGAAAGCTCGCTTTCTAATGGCCGAGTCGTGAGAAAAGTCACGGAACAAAGTGACGTAATCGTATAAGGACTGTAAGTCCGACACATTCTGAAGTGAGGTTTTTTAAGGTTTTTATTTAAATCTAAACACAGGGGTTTGCGGGTAATCCCCTTTTTTGATGTATTCCATTTTGCCAAAAACTGTCTTATTCGTATTTTAACCTCACATCCTAACATGGAGGGCTGAAAGCCGCATGAATACAGGGGTTGCAGCATGTTAGGTTGAATCGGTTTAACCTAACATCTAACCTAACATTCAACCTAACATGGACGAGCCAGATTCTGAAACATTTTTATAAGCAGAGGTCAAGACGCGAAAAAGGCTATTGGTAGGGGCCAGTCTGTGTGTGCGCAGTCCTTTCTGTGTGTTTGCGGAGTTTGGTATGCTGGTTAGCTGTGTTAACAAAGAATTTGCTTTGTTTTCGTAGAAAAAAGCAAAAGTGTTTACATTAAAAAGGAAAAATCTTAAGAAAAAAGTCTAAATCATATTGTGATTTATAAAAATCATAGTGTGATTTGTAAGAATCACATTGAGATTTATAAGAATCATATTGTGATTCCAAGTTTTTTGTTAAGGAAAAAGAAGTTTTGTGTGAAGGAAAAACGTTTTTGTTGCGAAGAGATTTGGAAAATGTTGTTAGGAGTGGGAGCGGAGGATATTAAGAACGGGAGCGAGATGGTGCAGCCGGGAAACGTAAATGGTGCAGGTGAGGAAACCGCGTGCCACAGTAAGAAAGATTATGCAAGTGAAGAGCTGAAGCGTGGGGAGAAATGCCACGAGGTGTGGCGTTATTGACGGATTATCAGAAAAATGGTGGGCTGGAGTGGAGAAATTCACGCTTTTACGCGGTTTTTTGCGTTAAAATGATTAACTTTGCCCCCGAAATGTGTTAAAATGTAAGTTCGAGGGCTTCTCTAAATAAGTTCGAAGACTTATGTAAACAAACAGGAAGGCTTTAATAATAAGGTATAAAGATTCGCAAGAATAAATATGAATACTCCTATACAAAAAGAAATTGTTGACGGACTGATTGCCAAATTGGGCATTCAGGACTTTGCCAAGGCTACGATTCGCGAGGTGAAGCAAGTGGCTGCGATGGCAGAGAAAGAGAGTGGGGTTGAGTTCATCAAGATGGAGATGGGCATTCCTGGATTGCCAGCAGCCAAAGTGGGTGTAGATGCTCAGATCAAGGCTTTGCAGGACGGAATTGCTCACAGCTATCCTGATATTCAAGGCTACCCAGAACTCAAGAAGCAGGCTTCACGCTTTGTGAAGGCTTTCATTGGTGTGGACATCAAGGCAGAAGGTTGTGTACCCGTCACAGGTTCGATGCAGGGAACTTTTGCTTCCTTCCTTACTTGCTCTCAGGCTGATAAGAAGAAAGACACAGTGCTGTTCATCGACCCAGGCTTCCCTGTTCAGAAGATGCAACTGCAGGTGCAGGGCGTGAAGTACGAGACGTTTGATGTGTATGACTATCGTGGTGAGAAACTGCGTGGGAAGTTGGAAAGCTACCTGAAGAACGGCAACATCTGCGCCATCGTCTATTCGAATCCGAACAACCCGTCGTGGATTTGTCTGACGGAGAGTGAGTTGCGGACAGTCGGTGAACTGGCTACACAGTACGACTGCATCATCATGGAGGACCTGGCTTACTTCGCTATGGATTTCCGTCAAGACCTGAGCGTTCCCTTCGAACCTCCCTATCAGCCCACAGTTGCCCGCTACACGGATAACTACATGCTGCTCATCAGCGGCTCGAAGGCTTTCTCGTATGCTGGAGAACGTATCGGTGTGGTTTGCATCTCCGACAAGCTGTTCCATCGCCATTACGACGATTTGGCAGCACGCTACGAAGGTCTGCCTTTCGGACTGGTGTTCTCCACTCGTATGCTCTATGCTTTGTCTTCAGGCACGAGCCATTCGGCTCAGTACGCTTTGGCAGAGATGTTCCGTGCTGCTTGTGATGGTGAGTACCGTTTCCGTGACGATGTGAAAGTGTATGGAGAACGAGCCAGAAAACTGAAGGAAATCTTCTGCAGGCATGGCTTCTACATCGTCTATGACAAAGACGGCGACCAGCCTGTGGCTGACGGTTTCTACTTCACGATTGGTTATCCAGGCATGACCAGCGGACAGTTGGCTCACGAACTGATGTACTACGGCGTTAGTGCAATCTGTCTGGTGACAACGGGTTCACATCAGGAAGGTTTGCGCGTCTGCACTTCCTTCATCGAAGACCACCAGTACGCTCAACTGGAAGAGAGGATGACGATTTTTGAAAAAGAAGCCCCCCTCTTTCAATGGTCTTTACACCCCCTTCGGTTCCCCCGTTAATCGGGGGACAGAAACCCCCCAAGGGGGGAAGAAATGAAGCGTGAAGCGACATTATTCATTCAACTTTATACATTAAACAATTAAAACACAATGAAAGCAAAAAACATTTTCACAAAAGCAACGCTGGCGGTGGCTTTGGCTATTTTCAGCAGCACGGCAGCAATGGGACAATCTGAGTCGCAAGACCCAAATCTATTAGGCGAGCTGATCAGCCGCATTCAGCTACACGGCTACGCACAAGGTGGCTACAATTTCACCCACAAAGGGGACAACGACACAAACACCTTTGAACTGAAACGCGTTCTTTTCTGGGCAAATGCCCAAATTACCGACCGTTGGTCATTCCTTTTTATGCATGACTTCTCGAGTGTCGTGCAAGAATATTACACAGACTATCGGCTGACCAACAACAAGGCTCTCACCGTAAGGGTCGGTCAGTTTAAGCATGGTCTGTCACTCGAAAATCCACTTTCTCCCACTTCTATGGAAGCCATCGATGTTTATTCCGAAGGCGTCACCTACCTTGCCGGCTGTGGCAGCGACCCTTTGATGGGCGTTCAGTATGGTCGTGACTTGGGACTCTCTCTGTTCGGCGAAACCAATGACGGCAAGCTGCGCTATGAGCTTGACATCATGAACGGACAGGGAATCAATAAAAAAGACGGTAATAACACCAAAGACCTGATTGGACGGCTGGAGTATCGTCCTGTGAAAGGACTCAATCTGGTGGCAACAGGACAGATTGGCCGAGGTCATAACATCCTGACCGATGGCAAGATTTCTGTCTATAACCCGACGATTCAGAATGGTCAGGACTACAAGCGCAATCGCTGGACTTTGGGTTTCGATTATAAGAGCAAAGCATTTAATGCACACGGCGAATACCTGGAAGGCTACGACGGCGACGTTGTCAGCCGTGGTGCCTATCTCACAGGTGCTGTGCCTCTGGGTTCACCCAAGCTGGAATTTGTGGGCAGCTATGACTTCTTCAACTATAACACGAAGCTGGGTATGGAGCAGCATAAGGCCATTGCCGGACTTCAGTACTGGTTCTACAAGAAATGCCGCGTTCAGCTGCAGTATGTCTATAAGAGTGCCTTCGTGGCTAACAATGCGTTTGTCAAAGATGATTGTCACGCCATCATGTGTCAGCTGCAAGTCAGATTTAATTAAAGACCTACCCCCAGCTCCTCCCGTATAGAGAGGAAAGTGGCTACTCAGCTTGAGGGGACGGATTCTTCACTCTTCACTCTTAACTCTTCACTTAAAATATGATAATCAAAGTTGTTTTAACCATAGTTTTTCTGGCCATCATGATAGGTGTCGGCATCTATTCACGCAAGCAGGCACGTAGCGTTGATGGTTTCGTGCTTGGTGGCCGTTCTGTAGGTCCCTGGCTCACCGCCTTTGCCTTTGGAACCAGCTACTTCTCCGCAGTTGTGTTTGTGGGCTATGCAGGACAGTTCGGCTGGAAATACGGACTTTCGTCTGCGTGGATCGGCATCGGCAATGCCGTCATCGGTTCATTGCTGGCTTGGCTCATCTTAGGAAAGCGCACGAAGCTGATGACTCAGCACATTGAGAGCCGCACGATGCCCGACTTCTTTGGCACACGTTTCGGCAGTCAGGGCCTTCGTGTAGTGGCTTCAGTCATTGCTTTTATTTTTCTCATCCCTTACACCGCAGGTGTCTATAAAGGCATTTCCACACTCTTTGAGATGGGCTTCGACATACCCTATGAATACTGTGTGGTCATTATGGCGTTGCTGACCGCCGTCTATGTAATCCTGGGCGGTTACAAGGCAACAGCCATGAACGACTTCATTCAGGGAATCATCATGCTCTTTGGCATTGTTGCCGTCATCGTGGCTGTGTTGGCCTCACAGGGAGGACTGACCGAAGCTGTCAACAAACTGGCAGCCATGCCTGGAGACGATGGACAGACAGGGGTGTTCGCTTCGTTGTTCGGCCCTGACCCGTTTGGACTGCTCGGTGTCGTGGTGCTGACATCGTTGGGAACGATGGGACTGCCTCAGATGGTGGGCAAGTTCTACAGCATCACAGACGAGAAAGCCATTCGGCGTGGCACGATCATCTCCACGATATTTGCCTTTATCGTGGCTGGTGGCTGCTACTTCCTCGGTGGCTTCGGACGTCTTTACGATCCCGTCATCGCAGAGAATGGAAAGATAGCCTTCGATTCCATCGTACCCGCCATGCTGGTTCAGCTCTCACCAGTTCTCATCGCTCTTGTTGTGCTGCTGGTGCTCTCTGCCTCTATGTCAACACTGGCTTCGCTGGTACTTACCTCTTCCAGCACGATGACGCTTGACCTCATCTATCGCGACAAGAAATCCCAGCCAGGCGAAGTAGAGGAGGGTAGTATCGACGACATCGTGTCGGAAAAGATTGAACGACGCAAGGTGGTCATCATGCGTGTGCTCATCGTCTTCTTCATCGTCATCTCCCTCATGATAGCGTTGAACCCGCCTACGTTCATCGCTCAGTTGATGGGAATTTCGTGGGGTGCACTTGCTGGTGCATTCCTGGCTCCTTTCATGCTGGGTCTTTACTGGCGCAAAGCCACCACAGCCTCTGTCTGGGCTTGCTTCGGTTGGGGCGTGGGTCTTACGGTCATCAATATGATAGCAGGCAACCCCATCAATCCCATCAACTGTGGCGCCATCGCGATGGTCGGCGGCTTCCCTGTGGTTCTCCTGGTTAGCCTCTTCACACCCAAGATGCCTGCAGCCAAGGTGGATCGTATGTTTGCATGCTACAAGAAGAAAGTGAAGAGTGAAGAATGAAGAGTGAAGAATGAAGCGAAATCGTAAATAAAAAAATGAGAAATAAATCGTCAATCGTCAAATTGTAAATTAGTAAGATGATTTGGAATCCAAATAAAGAATGCATGAGCCGCGACGAAAGAAGCGCGCTTCAAGGCAAACGACTGCACAAAATCGTTGAATACGTTTACCATAACGTACCATTCTATCGCAATAAACTTCAGGAACTGGATATCCGACCCGATGACATCCAAACCATCGAGGATATTCAGAAACTACCCTTTACCACAAAGAAGGACCTGCGAGACAACTATCCCTTTGGCTTGCAGGCTGCTCCACAGAGCCAGATTATACGTATTCACGCATCTTCGGGCACCACAGGCAATCCTACCATCGTGGGCTACACCCGAAAGGACATCGGAGTCTGGTCGGAATGTATGGCACGATGTCTGACTGCATACGGAGTTACGCGCAACGACATCTTCTCTGTGGCTTACGGCTACGGACTCTTCACCGGTGGACTGGGTGCCCACTACGGAGTGGAGCACATCGGCGCCTCCGTCATTCCGGCAGGAACCGGCAACACCGAGAAACACCTGAAACTGATTCGTGACTTAGGCATCACAGGCTTGGCATGCACACCGTCCTATGCCCTCTATCTGGCTGAGACAATGGACAAACTGGGCATCCGCAAGGAAGACCTGAAGTTACGAGTAGGTGCTTTCGGCGCCGAACCTTGGACTGAAAGCATGCGTCAGGAAATCGAGTCTCGCTTGGGTCTCAAAGGCTTCAATATCTACGGACTATCCGAGGTGATGGGACCGAGTGTCAGCTACGAGTGCCAGATGCAGAACGGATCGCATATCTGCGAAGACCATTTCTACCCCGAAATCATCAATCCCGTGACCTTGGAACCCCTGCCTGCAGGACAGACGGGCGAACTTGTGTTCACCACGCTGACCAAGGAGGGAATGCCTGTGCTGCGCTATCGCACACGCGACCTTTGCAGCCTGCTGCCAGGCACTTGCGACTGTGGACGAACAGAGGTTCGCATGGGACGCATTCAAGGCCGTTCCGACGATATGCTCATCATTCGCGGTATCAACGTCTTCCCGTCGCAGGTGGAGAGCGTCGTGCTCAGTATGCCGGAGTTCGCCCCACACTATTTGCTCGTGGTCGATCGTGTCAACAACCTCGACACCTTGCAGGTGCAGGTGGAACTGCGTCAGGAAGTCTTTACATCTACCTTCGACACACCTGCTGCCGTCAACGAACTCGAAAAGAAGTTGGCTGCCAAGCTCAAGAGCGTCCTCAGCATCGCCGCAAAGGTTCAGCTCAAGGCTCCTGGCACCATCGAACGCAGTCAGGGAAAGAGTGCACATGTCATAGACAAGAGAAAACTATAGGGGACCCTCCCCCTTGCCCCTCCCTTGTAGGGCGGGGAGTAGTCACTTTTAGATAATCACATACATAATTTAAATAGCATGAATAATACCAAGGAAACAACGGTATCTACTCCCCTCTCTACAAGAGAGGGGTCGGGGGTGAGTCCGTACTTCAACCCTGAAACAGAAACGATGTCGCGCGAGCAGATCGAGGCTCTTCAGTTGGAGCGCCTGCAAAAGACCGTGCGCCATTGCATGAACAATGAGTTTTATCGAAAGAAGTTTGACGAAGCTGGTGTGACGCCCGATGATATCAAGACGTTAGCTGATATTCGCAAACTGCCTTTCACTACCAAGCAGGACCTGCGCGAAACCTATCCTTTCGGGATGTCCTGTGTGCCCTTGAAAGATTGTGTCCGACTCCATTCCTCCAGCGGAACAACTGGTAATCCTACTGTCATCCTTCACACAAAGAAAGACCTCGACGAGTGGGCAAACCAAGTGGCTCGTAACCTCTGGATGGTAGGACTCCGTCCCGATGACGTGTTCCAGAATTCCAGCGGTTACGGTATGTTCACAGGCGGTCTTGGATTCCAGTATGGTGCGGAGAAACTGGGCATGCTCACCGTTCCTGCCGCTGCCGGTAACTCCCTCCGCCAGATTAAGTTCATCAAGGACTTCGGCACCACAGCCATCCATGCCGTTCCTTCTTACGTTACCCGTCTCTACGAGGTGATGAAAGAGGAAGGCGTCGATCCGCGTCGTGACACCAAGCTGAAGGTGCTTGCCATCGGAGCTGAACCGCACTCCGAGGAACAGCGCAAGCGTATCGAGGATATGATGGGCGTGAAGGCTTACAACTCCTTCGGTATGAGCGAGATGTGCGGTCCTGGTGTGGGTTTTGAATGCCCAGAGCAGAACGGTATGCACTTCTGGGAAGACTATTACATTGTCGAGATTGTTGACCCTGAGACACTCGAGCCTGTGCCCGACGGAGAGATAGGCGAACTCGTGCTTACCACCCTCTGCCGCGAAGCGATGCCTCTGCTGCGTTACCGCACACGCGATCTTACACGCGTGCTGGGTCGCACCTGTCCTTGTGGACGCAATCATGTGCGAATCGACCGCATGAAGGGACGCTCCGACGACATGATGGTGCTGCGTGGCGTCAACATCTTCCCCATCCAGATTGAGAAGATCCTCATGCAGTTCAGCGAACTCGCCAGCAATTATCTCATCACACTCACGACCGACGAGGAGAACGACAACATGACCGTAGAAGTGGAACTTGCCCAGCCTACCGACGATTACAAACAGCTCCAGATGCTTGAAAAGGAGATACGTCGTCGCCTGAAGGACGAAATCCTGCTCACGCCGATTGTCAAACTCGTAGCCAAAGGCTCCCTGCCTGTCAGCGAGGGCAAAGCCGTCCGCGTGGTCGATAAACGAAAAGTTTACCAATAAAATGAAGAGTGAAGAGTGAAGAGTGAAGAATTTTGCAAAAGCATTTTCCACAACTAATGAAACATTATAAAAGAGAAAGCGGTCCCTTACACGTTAAAAGCTATGCATTTGGTGTGCGGATTGTTAAGATGTTCCTTCATTTCTCTGTAAATGATTGGAAATTACAGACGTTATATAAACAGGTGCTGAAATCGGGAACTTCCATCTCTGCAAATGTTCATGAGTCGGAATTTGCACAAACTCCTTCAGACTTCGTGTCTAAACTCCATATAGCTCTTAAAGAAGCGAACGAGACAATGAATTGGCTCAACCTGTTACATGACGTATCTGTTTTTGGACGACAAATCTTTCGAAAGCATGTCTGCAGATTGCAGCGAAATTATAGCCTTGCTGGTCTCGTCAATTAAAACAATAAAGAATAATAGTAAACCCGAGTGAGAGAGCAGAGAGGGCTGAATGATTTTCCACTCTTCATTCTTCACTCTTCACTCTTCACTCTTAACTTTTAAAGTTATGACTATCCCTCAACTTTCCATTTTCATTGAGAACCGTTCAGGTACTCTCATCAAGGTGCTCGACGCCTTGAAGGAAGCAAACATCCAGATTATTGCCTCCACCATTGCCGATACCGCCGAGTATGGCATCTATCGCCTCATTTGCAGCGAGCCTATGCGTGCTTGCGAGGAACTGAAGAAAGCGAACGTAGCCGTTGCCCTCAGCGAAGTCTTCGCCATTGAGATTGACGACCAGCCAGGTCGTGCTGCCGAAGCTGTGAAAGTCTTCAGCGAAGCAGGTATCAGCATCACCTACATGTATTCGTTCCTGCTTCGTGGCAAAGGTATCCTCATCTTCCGTACGGACGATGGCGAGAAAGCTGCCAAAGTCATCAAGGACAACAACCTCAAGAGCATCAGCGAAGCCAACCTCTCACAATTGGCATAAGGTATGTTTTCATCATAACAAAAGAGCAGCGGGTTGCCCGTTGCTCTTTTGCTATTTTTAGAACACACCTTTAGTCTTTTTTGTCAGGATTGGCTTCGTATTTCTTCATCCAGTAGTCGGCTTTCTGTGTGTCTCTGGCCAAGCCCTCACCTCCCTTTTTATAAAGGAGTGAGAGATTGTATTGTGCGTTAGCATGTTCCTGCGTGGCAGCCTTCTCGTACCAATAAGCGGCTTTCTGGAGGTTCTTCGCCACACCCTTGCCGTCTTCATAACAAATCGCGAGGTTGTACTGTGCGCTACGATTTCCTTGATTGGCAGACTTCTCATACCAATAAACGGCTTTCTGAAGGTCCTTCGTCACCCCCTCGCCATCTCGAAGGAACACTCCCAATTCATATTGTGCATCCATATCTCCCTGATTGGCAGCTTTCTCAAACCAATAGACAGCTTTCTGAACATTCTTTGTCACTCCTTCGCCATAATAATAGCAGCAGCCAAGTTCTCTTTGCGCATCCATATCTCCTTGATTGGCAGCTTTCTCAAACCAATAAGCAGCTTTCTGAAGGTCCTTCGCCACACCTTCTCCGTCTTCATAACAAATCGCGAGGTTGTACTGCGCGTGTGAATCTCCCTGATTGGCAGCCTTTTCATACCAATAGACTGCTTTCTGAAGGTTCTTCGCCACTCCTTCTCCGTTTCCATAGAACAGAGCCAGTTCATATTGCGAATCCATATCTCCCTGATTGGCAGCTTTCTCAAACCAATAAGCTGCTTTCTGAGCATTCTTCGCCACTCCTTCGCCAGAATAATAGCAGTAGCCAAGGTGACGTTGTGCTTCCATATCTCCTTGATTGGCAGCTTTCTCAAACCAATAGACAGCTTTCTGGAGGTTCTTCGTCACTCCTTCGCCCCAATAATAACATGTAGCCAGGTCGAATTGTGCATCTACCAACCCTTGATTGGCAGCCTTCTCATAGTAGCTGATGGCTTGAGCGTAGTTTTTGGCATCCATAGCTTCCCAAGCCTTCCGATAGTTTTCCTGTGCCGTCTGAGCCAGACAGACCATCAAGTGAAGAGTGAAGAGTGAAGAGAGAAGAATGAGTCGTTTCATAGGCGTTTTCGTTTTGATGATGGTGCAAATGTAGTGAATTAAATCAATAATCGCCAAATAATTCGTGCAAATTCATACTCTTTGACTGCTTTTATCCACTTTTTTCATCTGAATTCCCCAACTTTTTCATCTTGACTTGCATTTCTACCGATATTTTCCCTATATTTGCACAACTAAATACCCCTGACAACATGAAAAAGTTGCTTCTTTCCTTATTATTATGTGCTGCAGGTGCTTTCGTCGCCCAGGCTCAGCACACCATCGAGAGCATTCGCAAGGAATATCAGGCCGTTCACGAAGAAATCGCAAGGAGAACACCCAACGAGGACGGTTTCTCGGAAATGCCGCCAGAGTACTACGACCTCGAAGTGATGCGCAATCTGCCCGCTACGGGTCCTCATAAAGAGCAGATCCGCATGATTTTCGAAGAAGTGGAAGGCATGGAAGGCGAGATCTACCCGCCTCATTGTCTGCGTTTTGTCACAGCCAAGTACAACTTTGCAGCCCGCGAGTTCTACGAAGAATATCTCTACGACAAAGATGGACGCCTCCTCTTCATCTATGCCATCACGCCTGATGTGGATGATGACGTCTACATGGTTCCCTACGAACTGCGTATGTGGTTCGACGGCAAGCGCTTGCTGCGTTTCCAAGCCTCGGTGCTCGACGAGAAGATAGACTATCCCACCATCGCCAACCTCCGAAAAGCCAAGTTCAAGCAACTGTACTCCGGTAAGTCCGTTCCCGAAAAGTATCAGGAAGAAGCCACCCGTTGCCAACTGCGCCGCACCAGCTTCCTTCAACTCTTCAAATCCATCGAAGACAACAACTACGCACCATAACAAACTAAAATACAAGTATCACCAATGAAAATAATCAGTCAATTCGCAGCCTTTCTGCTGCTGGCCATTTGCGCCACATTTGTGTTAGCTTCCTGTTCCGACGACGATGACAAGGACAAACCCAAGTCTTCTTCGCTCGACGGCGTGTATTATTACCAGCTCACCGATGGTACACAGAAGAGTCTCTATTTCAAGGGAAAGACCGTTATTTGGGCTTCATTTAACAACAAGGGAGTTGCTTCCCAACCAGAGAAAGGAACATACCGTGTTGACGGAGAGAAGATCTACATCACCCTTGAAGGTTCGAGCGGAGAATTCCCTCACTCTTTCAAAAAAGACGGAAAAACCCTGTATTACGACAACCATCCATACGTAAAGGATGACAATTACAAGGAAATCAAGGTCGATGGACCCTATGGCGATAGCAATGGACTTTTCTGGTTGTTCTTCGAGAAGGATTACGAATGGTTTGGGCACAATCATTTCACGATTGAAGGCAATATCATCACTTGGAGCTGGCAGAAGGATGACTTGACCGGGACCCAAAGTGAGTTGATCCGTCAGAACGATGATCAATTGACTGTCGGTAACATGTATTATGCCCGCAAGGGTAATCAGCCTAAGAAAGGAACCTATCAATCTACGAGTGAAACAGGTTCGTATGCAGTTGTCACCTTTAAGGACTGGCATTTCACTTATGCAAGTTATTTCTCTACAGGTCAACTGATAGAAAGTCAAGAGGGCGTCGCTATCGTTGATGGTTATAAAATCCACCTTTTCACAGCGTCCACATCTTCGTCCGTAAGTTATGTCGTAGAAGGTAATAACATCAAAATTGGTGGCAGCGTCTTTACGAAGAAGTAACCCCCCTACGACGCGAAAAAGTGTCAAAAAGATACTTCGTTGTAGGTGGGTCGGTTCTGCGCTTCAGGTACTCGATGATGTATTAGAATACGTTCGTGCTGGGCGAACCTAAGAAAACCCCGTCAGATTGGGAGGGCACTGAAAAAGTCCCGTTAGCATCTTTTTGACACTTCATCTCTGCACATAGTCACTAAATAATTTGGCTATGTGCAGATTTTTTTGTACCTTT
>CAJOHO010000049.1 GCA_905234555.1 uncultured Bacteroidaceae bacterium | reverse complement strand
AAGCAGATTGCTAATCCGTGTGTAACGGCTATGTGCAATCTGCTTTTTTGTTAATAATCGAGAAGTCTTCCTATCTTGAGGACTTTTTCAGTGCCCTCCCCGATGGCGATCTCTTTCTTGATTTGGGTCGGGATGATCAGACTCGAACTGACGACCACACGCCCCCCAGACGTGTACGCTAACCAACTGCGCTACATCCCGATCTTGGTATGTGCATTTTTGAATGCGGCTGCAAAGTTAGACATTTTTTTTCAATTCTGTATCATTTTTGCCAACTTTTTTAATTATTTCTTGTGTTTTTTGGAAATTTATGAATTATGAATTGTGAATTATGAATTAAAATCCGTACCTTTGCCAACGTAAATTAAAGTCAATTAAAGTCAATTAAAGTCAATTGAAGTAAACTATTGGTATAACTCCTAAAAATCTATCAGCTATGATGAAGAAATTCTACCTAATTGCAGCTATGATGCTGACAACAGTGGCTGTGAATGCACAGCAGAGACTGAATCTGAGTACGTACGCTGGTACGAACCTTACGAAGTATGCAGACACGGAATGTGTGGTGAACGCCAACCGCTTTGTCTGCACGGGCTGGAACACGCTGTCCCTGCCTTTTGCCGTGACGGAGGCTGAACTGAACGAGGTGTTCGGAACGGACTGCCGTCTGGAGCGTCTGGTAGGTGCTGAACTGGAAGGCAGCGGCATCACCCTTAACTTCATGGACTGCAAGGCTGAGGGCATTCAGCCCAACGTGCCTTACATCCTCTATTATTCGGGTGAGGCTGCGAACAAGCAACTGACGAAGACAGCGCTGGTGAAGGCTGGCGAGTCGGTTGTGAGCTATAACGCAAGTGGCATAACTGTCACGATGTTTGGTGCCAACACGAAGAAGGAGTCGAAGGGTCTTTACGGCATTCTTGCCAGGGACAACGCAGAGGCTAAGTTCGTCAGTGCCGACGACATCCCTACCGGCTTCTACGCGACCCGTTGCGGCATCAGCCTGTCGAACGGCACCAGCACTCCACTCACTGCCCGTCACCTGAAAGCTGGCGAGGTAACTTCGATTACTGCTATTGCCGGCACGAACGAGCGTGTGGATGTCTATAACCTCGCTGGTCAGAGAGTGGCAGGCAACATCCGTGTGGCTGACATGAACAACCTGCCTGCAGCCATCTACGTGGTGAAGGGACAGAAAGTAATGGTGAAGTAAGCTGCACACATTCAGAATGACACTTTATCCTCAACTCATCAGGGACGCACTGGCAACGGTGCGTTACCCTGGTAATGGCAAAAACCTCATCGAGAACGAAATGCTGGACGACGATCTGCGTATCGACGGACTGCGGGTTTCGTTCTCGCTGGTATTTGAGAAAGCAACTGATCCGTTCCGCAAGTCGATGGTGGCAGCTGCGAAGACCGCCATCCACACCTATGTCAGTCCTGACGTGGAAGTGACCATCGAGACGAAAGCCAAGACGGAACTGCCGCCTGAGCCGGAGAAACTGCTGCCAGGTGTGAAGAACATCATTGCCGTATCGAGCGGAAAGGGCGGCGTAGGCAAGAGCACCGTGACTGCCAACCTCGCCATCGGTCTGGCAAAGATGGGCTATCGGGTCGGTCTCCTCGACACCGACATCTTCGGTCCGTCGATGCCTAAGATGTTCCAGGTGGAGGACGAACGCCCCTACGCAGAAAACATAGGTGGACGCGACCTCATCGTTCCTGTGGAGAAATACGGCGTGAAGCTCCTGTCCATCGGCTTCTTCGTGAACCCTGACCAAGCTACGCTCTGGCGGGGAGGAATGGCGTCGAACGCGCTGAAGCAGCTCATTGGCGAAGCCTTGTGGGGCGACCTCGACTACTTCATTCTCGACACACCTCCAGGCACCAGCGACATCCACCTCACCTTGCTCCAGACGCTGGGCATCACAGGGGCCGTCATCGTGACGACGCCTCAACAGGTGGCGTTGGCGGATGCACGCAAGGGCGTGGATATGTACCAGAACGAGAAGGTGAACGTGCCTATCCTCGGACTGGTGGAGAATATGGCTTGGTTCACGCCTGCCCAGCATCCCGACGAGCAGTATTTCATCTTCGGACGCGACGGCGGCAAGGACTTGGCAGCAGAACTGAACGTACCGCTCCTGGCTCAGATTCCGCTAATTCAGGATGTCTGCGAAAGTGGTGACAACGGTATGCCGGCTGTGCTTGATCCTGCTTCACCTGCCGGTATGGCGTTCATGAGCCTTGCCGCGAAAGTGGTGACGCAGGTGGATAAGCGCAACTTGGAAATGCCCAAAACTGAACGCGTAGCCGTTGAGCATTGATAGCATAAACAATGAGTTCGGCGGGGAAACCGCCGAACACACTATTCACTAAACGGGAAACGGGGAAATCGCTGAACACACTATCAGGGGAGTTGCTGCATGTCGGCAGCGGTGTAGTTATCCATGCGGAGATGATATTTCATCAGTTCGTCGAGCTTGAACTGAGGTAGCGGGCTGTCGGCAGGTAACGGACGACGGGAGAAGGTCTGGAAGTAAAGCAGACAGGCATCACGCCACCATTGGGCATCGCGAGCCTGACGTTCGAATCGTGCCAACTGGCGTCCATACACCTCAGCCATCGTTGCCTGGAAATGCTTGCTGTATTGAGGGGTCTGGATGTAAGGACTGACGGATTTCCAGATTTTCACGAATTCCTCTGCCTGACGCACACCTCGGTCGTAGCTATAGCAGAGGTTTTCCCACATTGTCAGTCCGTTGTCCATCTCATAGTCCCAAGGTACGTGGTGGAACCATAGCAAGAGATTCGTGGGACAAGTCTCTAATTGATTATAGATGGTGCGCAAGGGTTCCGGGTACTGAGCCACGTTGTTCGAACCCATATCACCAGCCAAACAAGGTTCTGCGTGGTCGGTGCGGTTGAAGCCCAGACCCAGCGAGTCGGCACGGTGATAGTAGCGAGGGAGCCAGTCCTCGCGTGATCCGCGAGGAGCATACCACGGTTCGGGGCCGTAGTGGTGACCGCCTGCGAAGATGTGGTGCAGACCCATCGGCATCATGTAGTCAACCACCGCCTCACGGCTCTTGAGCAGGATTTGTGCGACAGGTTTCACAAAACGTTCGTCCTCCGTGAAATACTGACGGAGGAAGCCTTCGGCAATCTCTCGTGAAGACATCGTGGCGTTGCTTGCCAGTTTTCCGAAGGCATACCAGTTGGACATTGCCAAGTCGCTGGATGTCCAGTTGGGCGAGTCACCGATGTTCGCTACACCCGCCACTCCGACGATGAGTTCCTTGGCTGAAGGCTGGGCCATCACCTGATTCAGACACTCCTTCCACATCGGTGCGAGGAAGCAGGTATGGATGCTCTCACCTGTGTATTCCTGCGTAATCTGGAACTCTATCATCATCTTGGTTTTCTTCAGCGAGAAGAAAAGTGGCGACACAGCTTCGCGAGGCTGGAAATCGATGGGGCCGTTCTTGATCTGTATGATGACATTGTCGGCAAACTGCCCGTCGTAAGGCATGAATTCCTCGTAAGCCTGATTGGCTCGGTCACCCCCTTTGGCAGAATAGACGAAAGCACGCCACATGACGATGCCGCCATGCGGTTGCAACGCTGCAGCCAGCATATTCGCACCATCCACGTGGGTTCGTCCGTAGTCCATCGGACCAGGTTCTCCCTCGCTGTTCGCCTTCACGAGAAAACCGCCGAAGTCAGGAATCAGCTTGTAGATCTCATCCGCTTTCTTCTTCCACCATTGCTGCACTTTCTCGTCGAGCGGATCGGCGGTAGCTACATCGCCCAGCGCTTTGGGAGAAGCGAAATTGACGGAGAGATAGACACGCAGGCCATAGGGACGCAGTACGTCGGCAATCTTCGCTGTCTTTCGCAACATACTGGTAGTCAGCATTTCGGGCTTGGCGTTCACGTTGTTGAGAACGGTACCGTTGATGCCCAGTTCCTGGTTCACACGTCCGTATTCCTCGTAACGCTCACGAAGCGCCTTGGGCATCGCCTTCTTGTCGGCAGGAATTTCTTCCCATTTCCAGATGGAACGACCCGCAAAGCCACGCTCTACGGTTCCGTTGGGATTGTCCCAATGGTTGAGCAGACGCAGTTCAAAACTCTGTGCAGAGACAGAAATGGTGAAGAGTGAAGAGAGAAGAGAGAAGAGAGAGAGAAGAAAGAATTTTTTCATTGTTATTGAGGGAGTTAATGGGTTACGGATTGAGGGAGTTGAGGGTTGTGATGCGGTCAAGCAGGGCTGCACATCCTTCGGAGACATCGCGCCAAGTGGCATCGAAATTACCTGTGTACCAAGGATCTGCCACTTCGCCTGGGCGTTGGGTATAGTCCATCAGCATGTGAATCTTATGATGTGGGTCACCACCGCTGATCCGCTCCATATTGCGGATATTCCAGCGGTCCATCCCGATGAGGAGATCAAACGAATCGTAGTCGCGATGGGTCATCTGACGGGCTGTCTTTCCCTTGCAGGAGATGCCGTGCTCCGCCAGTTTCCGCCGTGCTGGCGGATAGACTTCATTGCCCAGTTCCTCGGTGGAAGTGGCAGCTGACTCAATGTAGAACTCGGCATCGAGACCCGCCTTGTGAACAAGGTCTTTCATCACGAACTCAGCCATCGGACTGCGACAGATGTTGCCGTGACAAACGAAAAGTATGCGGATTGGAGGATTCATGTATGATGTAAGATGGATGATGTTTGATGGGGTGAATGGATTTTGTGTGCAAAAGTAGTTATTTTCGCTGACATTCGCAAGGAAAAGTGTAAAAAATATATAAAAGGAGGAAAGTAGGGAGAATTATGGCGAAAACTTTTTGGTGGTTAGCGGTTTTCTGCGTAACTTTGCACTCGATTTTGGAAAAAGGCATGAAATAATCCATGACAAAGGGAATAGCCCACATCTTTGCAAAACAAAAATAACCTATGATGACAGGTTTAAGCAAATGTCAGGAAGAACAACGCATCCGCATTCTCAGATATGCCATGAACGAATTTACCACCAAGGGAATTCGTCATGTCAAGATGGATGATGTGGCGGCAGGACTTGTGATGTCCAAACGTACGTTATACGAACTCTTCGGTGACAAGGAAAACTTGTTGATCGAAGCGTTGCGTTTTCGCAGTCAGCAAGTACGCGAGGAAGTGATAGCTATTACCCAAAAGTCCGCCAATCCTTTGGAAGCCTACGTCCGCATCTTCAACTACAAGCTCGACGACCTTCACACGGTCAATCCTGTGTTTCTGTCTGAAGCCCAACGTTACGAGAGTGTGAAGAAGATGTTTGACGAAGAAACGGAAAGACGTTCCCAATACGCCATGCAGTTTGTGAATGCCTGTCGGGAAGCCGGACTGTTCCGCTCCGACGTCAACTATGCGCTCATGCTCCGTGTGTTCGACATCACGGGACATGCCATCATGAAGGAAGAGCTGTATCGTGAGTTTGGTTTGACCGATATCATGCATACCGTCAACATCACCTACATCCGTGGACTTTGCACGCCAGAGGGAATAACGGTTTTGGACGAAGCTCTTCAACGAATCAACAAAAAGAAACGATCACGCAAAAACAACTGACGAATCAGCCAAGTGCAGATGAAGTGCGCTTGACACACGTCTTAAATAAGGAATATTATTTATTGTAGATAAAATGAAAGGTAAAAAAATGATTGTTGGCCTGCTGGCACTCATGATGACAATGAGCAGCAAGGCACAAGACAACACCGCTGCCATAGGCACACTGGATCTGACGCTGGAACGCGCCATTGAGATTGCGCTGGCAGAGAACCCCACCATCAAAGTAGCTGATAAGGAGGTGGAACTGAAGAAGGTGGCTGACAAGGAAGCGTGGCAGGCGCTGCTGCCCGAAGTGACAGCTCAGGCCAGTCTGTCGCACACGCTGTTGGCAGCCGAGATGAAGCTGAACACGGGTAACGGTGTGCAGAAATTCAAGATGGGTCGCGACGACACCAACACCGCTGCAGCCAGTGCAACACTGAGCCTTCCGCTCTTCGCACCTGCTGTGTATCAGAACATGAAGCTGACGAAGCAGGACATCCTGCTGGCACAAGAGAAAGCTCGCGGCAGCCGCCTCGACCTCATTCAGCAAGTGACGAAAGCCTATTATGCCGTACTGCTGGCTCAGGACAGCTACAAGGTGATGCAGGAAAGCTACAACATCTCCAAGCAGAACTACGATGTGGTGAACGCCAAGTTCGAACACGGAACGGTGAGCGAATACGACAAGATCTCTGCCGAGGTGCAGATGCGCAACATGAACTCCAGTCTGGTGGCATCCCGCACAGGTCTCACGCTGGCGGAGTTGCAGCTGAAAGTGCTGATGGGTGTGACGGAGAACGTCAACATCACCATCAACGACAAACTGGAGAACTACGAGCAGGCACTCGTGCTGCCCGAAGTGGGTGATGCCAACGAACTGCTCAACAACTCAGCGATGCGTCAGTTCGACCTGAACCGCTCCATGCTGGAACGTTCGCTCAAACTCCAGCGCACCAACTTCTTGCCGACCGTCGGATTCCAGCTGACAGGTCAGTACCAGTCGCTCTACAACACCGACTGGAACGTCTTCGGCTACGAGTATGCACCCAGCGCCTCGTTTGCCATCGCCATCAGCATTCCGCTCTTTAAAGCCTCCAACTGGACAGGCCTGAAGAAGACCAAGCTGCAAATCTCCGAACTGGAAGACCAGCGTGACAACACCCTCCGCCAACTCAATATGGCAGCAGAAAGCTACCGTCAGAATATGGCTTCGAGCATTGCCCAGGTGAGCAGCAACCGTGAGGCCGTTCGTCAGGCAGACAAAGCCGTAACCATCTCGCAAAAGCGTTATGACGTGGGACGCGGCACCATCCTCGAAGTGAACCAAAGTCAGGTGGCACTCACCCAGACGAAACTGACCTACAGCCAGTCCATCTACGACTATCTGACCAACCGTGCCGACCTCGACTATACACTGGGAAGAGACAACTATCTGAAATAATTGACCATCATTATAAGGAATAAAACAAAAAAGATATGAAGAAGTTTTTATCAATGGCTCTGTTGCTGACAGCTGGACTGATGGTTTGCAGTTGCGGCGACAAGAAAGATGACAAAAATGCTGCCCAAGCACAGCAGGACGCAAAGCCTCAGGTGAAGATCCAGAAGGTGAGCAGTCAGATGATTCCACAGACCGAAACCTATACCGCTACTGTGGAGAGTGATATCAAGAACAACATTTCGCCCAATGCACCGCTGCGCATCGAGCGAATCCTCGTCGATGTAGGCGATATGGTTCGTAAGGGTCAGGTGCTGGTTATCCTCGACAACTCCAACCTCACCCAAGGCAACATCCAGCTGGAGAACCAGAAACTCGTCATCGAAAACGCACGTCTGCAGATGGAGAACCGCAAGGTGGAATTCAACCGTGCCAGCGGCCTCTACAACATCGGCGGCATCTCGAAGTCGGAATACGACAGCTCCAAGTTGCTCTACGATCAGGCACGTATTGCCTACGAGAACGCACAGAAGCAGTTGAGCGTACTCCAGACACAGACTCGCCAACTGGGTCAGAACGCACAACTCGTTGCACCCGTTTCGGGTGTGGTGACAGCTCGTAACTACGACAACGGGGATATGTTCGGCACACTGCCTGTCCTCACCATCGAGCAGACCAACCCTGTGAAGCTCCTCATCAACGTGTCGGAGAACCACTACCGCGAGATGGTCAAGGATATGTCCGTTGACCTCACCCTCGATGCTTACCCAGGTGAACTCTTCACGGGTAAGGTGACCATTGTCTATCCGTCCATCAACGCTTCCACCCACACCTTCCCTGTGGAAATCACCATCAACAACCCTGAGCAGAAGGTACGTCCAGGTATGTTTGCCCGTGCCACCGTGAACTTCGGCGACGCCAAGCATGTCGTTGTGCCCGATGCCGCTGTGGTAAAGCAGATCGGAGCCGGAGACCGTTACGTATATGTATATAAGAACGGAAAGGTCAGCTACAACAAAGTGGAACTGGGTCGCCACATCGACAGCACCTACGAAATCCTCTCTGGTGTGAACGACGGCGACGAAGTCGTGATTGCCGGTCAGACCAAACTGGCAAACGGACGCGAAGTTGAAGTAATGAAGTAATTTAAAATCAGTATGAGTCTATACGAAGGAGCGGTCAAACGACCGATTATGACAAGCCTCTGCTTCTTGGCAGTGATTATCTTCGGCTTGTTCTCGTTGATGAAACTCCCTATCGACCTCTATCCCGATATTGAGACCAACACCATTATGATCTTTACCTATTATAATGGTGCTTCAGCCAACGATATAGAAAACAATGTGACGCGTCCACTGGAGAACACACTCAACTCAGTGGAGCACCTCAAGCATATCACGTCGAACTCACGTGAGAACGTCAGCGTCATCACCATGCAGTTTGAGTATGGTTACGACATCGACGCCCTCACCAACAGCGTGCGCGACAAACTCGATATGGTCAGCAACTCGTTGCCGAACGACGCCAACACGCCCATCATCTTCAAGTTCTCCACCGACATGATCCCAATCGTCATGCTCTCGGTGCAGGCAGAAGAGAGCCAGCAGGCACTCTACAAGATTCTTGACGAGAACGTGGCGAACCCGTTGGCGCGTATCGACGGAGTGGGTACGGTGTCGATTGCCGGTGCGCCTGAGCGCGAAATCAACATCTACATGGACCCACAGAAGATGGAGGCTTACCACCTGAGTGCAGCTCAGGTCAGCGCCGCCATCGCAGCTGAGAACCGCAACATCACGAACGGTTCTGTGGATATCGGTACAACCACCTACACCGTGCGTGTGGAAGGTGAGTTCTCCGATCCTAAGCAGATGGAAGGCGTGGTCGTAGGCAGCTACAACGGTGCCAACGTCTATCTGCGCGACGTAGCCCGTATTGTCGATAACGTGGAGGAACGTGCACAGTCCACCTTCACCAACGGACGCCAAGGTGCCCTCGTCATCATTCAGAAACAGAGCGGTGCCAACTCCGTAGCCATCTCCAACAAGGTGGTCGAGATGCTGCCCACCCTGCGCAAGAACCTGCCCAGCGACGTCAACCTGGACGTGATGATCAACACGTCGGACAACATCCTCAACACCATCGACACGCTGACCGAAACCATCACCTTCGCCCTCATCTTCGTGGTGATTGTGGTGTTCGTGTTCCTGGGACGCTGGAGAGCTACGCTCATCATCTCCATCACCATTCCTATGTCGCTCATCGCTTCGTTCATCTATCTGTACGGAACAGGCGGTTCGCTCAACATGATCTCACTCTCCTGTCTCACCATCGCCATCGGTAACGTCGTCGATGACGCCATTGTGGTGCTCGAGAATGTCACGACACATATCGAACGAGGGTCCGACCCCAAGCAGGCAGCCATCCATGCCACCAACGAGGTGGCCATCTCCGTGATTGCCTCCACCCTCACCATGATTGCCGTGTTCTTCCCGCTCACGATGGTGACAGGTATGACGGGTGTGCTGTTCAAGCAGCTCGGATGGATGATGTGTATCATCATGACCATCTCCACACTCTCTGCACTTTCCTTCACACCGATGCTCTGTTCTCAGATGCTCCGTTTGCAGAAAAAGCAGAGCAAGGTGTTCAAGAAAATCTACGGCCCTGTTCAGCGTATGCTCAACAAGCTCGATGATGTTTACGAACGCATGATTGACTGGGCTGTACGCCACCGCTGGACCATCATCCTCGCCAGCATCGGCTTCTTCGTCCTCTCCATCATCACCGTCCGCATCGCCGGCATGAAGACAGAGTTCTTCCCTGCCAACGACTCAGGACGTGTGGGTGTCACCCTCCAGACGCCTATCGGTACTCGTAAGGAAGTGACACAGGAACTGGCGCAGAAGTTGGCTGACAAGTGGATGGAACGCTACGGCGACTATCTGCAGTCCTGTAACTTCACCGTGGGTCAGGCTGGCGACAACAACACCTTCGCCTCCCTCTCCGATAACGGTCCGCACATCGCTTCCTTCAACATCCAGTTCGTACCGTCCAACAAACGTCCTATCGGTCTGGTGAAGATTTGCGACGAGATGCGTGAAGACTGTAAGGCTATCCCCGAACTGGCAAAGTTCCAGGTGATGCTCGGCGGACGACAAGGTGCGTCGATGGGTGGACAGAGTACAGCTACCTTCGAAATCTATGGCTACGATATGGATGCCACAGGTAGGATTGCCAACGAACTGTCCGCCAAGTTGCAAGAAAACGAGATGGTGGGTCAGACCAACATCTCCCGTCAGGACTTCCAGCCCGAACTGGTGATCGACTTTAACCGTGAGAAGCTGGCAGAACTCGGCATCACCCTCAACGATGCATCCGCAGCCGTTCGTAACCTCATCACCGGTTCACTCATGTCCTACTACCGTGAGGACGGTGACGAATACGACATCAAGGTGCGCTACGAACCCGATGCCCGTACCAGCGTGGAGGACATCCTCAACATGCTCATTCCTTCCAGCAAGGGCAATGTACGTGTGGGCGACGTAGCTACCATCAGCGAAAGCGATATTCCACCAACCATCGAACGTAAGGACCGTCAGCGTATCGTTACCGTCAGCGCTGTGCTGAAGGATGGTTACGCACTCTCCGACGGTGTGGCACTCGGACGCGAGATTTACGAGAATATGGATCTGCCAGCAGGTGTGACCGTACAGGTTGCCGGTTCCTACGAAGACCAGCAAGACTCCAACCGCGACCTCGGCGTGCTGGGCATCCTCATCATCCTCCTCGTGTTCATCGTGATGGCAGCTCAGTTTGAGTCACTCACCTACCCCTTCATCATCATCCTTACCGTACCGTTCGCCTTCGCCGGAATCCTCTTCTCGCTGGTGTTCACAGGCACGAACCTCAACATCATGTCGATGCTCGGTGGTATCATGCTCATCGGTATCGTGGTGAAGAACGGTATCGTGCTCATCGACTACACCCAGCTCCTGCGCGAACGTGGCTACGGCCTCATCCGTGCTGCCGTTGCTGCTGCACGCTCCCGTCTGCGTCCTATCCTCATGACGTCGCTCACCACCATCCTCGGTATGGTGCCAATGGCGATGAGTCACGGTGTGGGTGCTGAGATGTGGCGCCCGATGGGTGTTGCCATCATCGGCGGTCTGACAGCCTCTACCCTCCTCACCCTCATCTACACTCCGTCGATGTTCTGTATCTTTGGAGCTACAGGCGTGAAGCGCAGACGTCGTAAGATGCGCAAGCAGCGTGAACTCAACGCTTACTGGAGAGAGCACGCACAGGAAGAACTCAACTTCATAGCAGAAAAATAGCGGAATAATATGAAATCAATCTTTATAGCATTCGACCAGGCACAGGCAGAGACTGTGCAAGCCATCCTCAGTCGCTCCAACGCCAGAGGATTCAGCGCTTGGGAACAAGTGCAGGGATGTGGCAGCAAGACAGGCGAACCCCATCTGGGTTCACACGCCTGGCCCACCATGAACTCCGCCATCCTCACCGTTGTTGACGACACACAGGTGGAACCCATCCTCCAGCGACTTCGTGAAGCCGACGACGAGAACCCTATGCTCGGCATCCGTGCATTCGTCTGGAATATTGAACAGGCCATTTAATTATCGTGCCCGCAGGATTCCCTGCGGGCACCAGTCATCAACCATAAACTAATTTCTTATGCAAAAGTATGTATGCGACGTATGCGGCTGGGAATATGATCCCGAAGTAGGAGTACCCGAAGCAGGTATCGAACCCGGCACCCCGTTCGAAGATCTCCCAGATGACTTCGAATGTCCACTCTGCTCCGTAGGCAAAGATCAGTTCAGCCCAGCAGAGTAACCACCCTCCAAAAGAAAGAGACGATGCTTCCGCGAGGGCACTGAAAAAGTCCTCAAGATAGGAAGACTTCTCGATTATTAACAAAAAAGCAGATTGCACATAGCCGTTACACACGGATTAGCAATCTGCTT
>CAJOHO010000048.1:10464-24118 GCA_905234555.1 uncultured Bacteroidaceae bacterium | reverse complement strand
TCCATAAAAAATCCTTTATATTATGGATAAAAAAATTACGATTTCGCAAATTCAGGCTGCTCCAGTTAAAGTCAGCCTGTTTAAGAATCTCTGTTCCTCAGGTAGCAAGGCTTTTGGAATGCAGGAGATTGAACGGCTCGTTCAGTATGACAATGACGTTAGGTTCAAGACAGAAGCCTATCGTTCAATGCTAAAAGCCGTAGGCAAGAAAGAAGCGGATGCGCAGGTGAAGCAGAAACAGATGCCTGCCTGCTCCATTGCTGTAGTGTTTAACGGTATCGGGAAACAGGCTCAGCATGTTCTCGGTTTCACGGGCATGGCCTTCTGCGACATCGACCACATCAAGGATGTAGAGGCTGCCTTCCAGCAGGTCGTCAACGATCCTCACACGAGGATGGCCTACAGGACCGTAAGCGGAGAGGGCTTGCGCGTTATATACAATTATGTACGCGAACAGCCTGATATGCCAGTCAACAATGTTCCCTGGTGTGCCGCATTCATCAAGGGCAACAGTCACTATGCAAAACTGACTGGGCAGGAATACGACGGGCAGTGTGCTGATTTTGTTCACCTTTGCGGATTGGCGCACGATGAGCGTGTCTATATCAATCCTGCGGCAGAACCCTTCATCATCACAGACGAAGAAATCCTCCAAGCCAACTTTAGCTCTGATAGAGAACAGGGGAAAACACGGAAGGAGCATCCTACTGGCAGCTGTTCAGAGAGCGTGGAGATAGCATGGCCAAAAGTACAGAGCATTCTTTCAAGAAGGTATCTGGTCTTCCAACCAGGTCAGCATCATGACTATGTGATGCATGCAGGATTCCTCTTCAACCGCTTCGGCATAGACCTCAATGAACTCTTAGAGTGGGCTTCAGCTGAATGGAGTGCTTATAACGACAAAGAACGCGAAAGCACGCTACGCAGTTGCTACAAGCACTCGGACGAGCATGGCACCTGGAAATTACGACAAAAGGGAGGCAGGAAAGAAAACACCATGATCACCCTCCCTGAGATTACCGATTGGCTGAAACAGAATTACGACCTGAAGTATGACGAGGTGACCGACCTTACTTATTGCCGGACGAAAGGCAGCGCAGAGTGGGAGGAAGTGAATTCACGTATGGTTTGCACCTTACGTCGTAATCTGGCAGAAGAGACAGGGAAACGTGTTCTGAAGAACGATGTGCAGGATGTTATCTGGAGCGACGTGGCAGTCTTAGTCCACCCCGTAAGAGACTATCTCTTAGGCCTCCCCCAATGGGATGGTATTGACCGAGTGGCTCAGTTGGCCTCATCTGTCAACATCGTCCCGACACAAGCAGGTCAAAGCGCGAAGGAGGCACAGAACTTGTTTGAATGGGCGTTTCACAAATGGATGATTGGGAACGTAGGTATGTGGCTCAGCGACGAAATCATCAACCATGAGATGCTGATACTGGTTGGTCCGCAAGGTATCTACAAAAGCACTTTCTTCCGCTGTCTTCTGCCTGTACAGCTTAGGAACTTCTATTGGGAGAACAAACACAACTCTTTCTCATCGAAGGACGACCACATCGCCTTGGGCGAAAACTGTTTGGCGCAAGTGGAAGAATTCAACATCACCACTGCGCATGAGATTGGCGTGCTCAAATCGCTCATTACGTCACTTTCTATT
This sequence comes from uncultured Bacteroidaceae bacterium, assembly GCA_905234555.1. Classification (GTDB taxonomy): domain Bacteria; phylum Bacteroidota; class Bacteroidia; order Bacteroidales; family Bacteroidaceae; genus UBA3839. The sequence goes on along the minus strand of CAJOHO010000048.1, from coordinate 22,461 downwards.
AAAGAGCGAAGGCCATACGCCAGACAACGAGACGAGAAACACCGGCTGGCGGGTTTCTGCGGTACATGCAACGAACAGCAATTCCTGACTGACGATACTGGCAACCGTAGGTTCCTCTGTTTCCTGACAAGCAACATAACACCTCCCAATGAATGGGGTATCGACTATGATCAGCTCTACGCCCAACTTCGCGATGAATACCAGTCTGGTGCCCACTTCTGGTTCAATCTTGAGGAAGAACAGCGCATGGAACTTCAGAATGCAGCGTTCAAGTTGGAAAGCGATGAAGAAATGCTTATTCGCACTTTCATTCGCAAACCCCAAGGCAACGAACTCGGTGAACTGATGAACGCAGCTACCATCCTCCAATATATCAATGGAGGGCGTGTGGGTTTCGGACTCTCCTCAAAAAAAGTCGGCACAGTCATGAAAAAACTCAAATTCCCCGTCCGTCACTTATCCAACGGTAATTTCTATTATGTCGTAAAAGTACCTCAAGGACGTATCCAGTCCGAACTTGAACAGGACAACACCGAAAACGAGGTTCAAGAACCGCAACAAGAAAACTTACCTTTCTGATTCTATAACGGCTGAAGGATATGAAGGATAAATATATAACTTTTACTATAGAAAACATTTACCTCCCAAGTAAATGTAAAACTATAAGAAAAGTAGCAAAAACAACCTTCATTTCCTTCAGTTCTTTGTTCCACTTCTTTGTTCCTATCATCAGTACCTTAACACTCCTCATTCCCAGTGCACGCACTCCGCGTTCTGAGTGTTAACACTTCTGGATTCGAGTGCACGCACGCAGAAGAGCGAGCGCACGCACTCGGAACACCCTGTGCGTGCACTCAAAACGTTGAGTGTTAACACTGAATTTTGGTGATTTCGGAGAGGGCGAAGAAGGGTTGTATACAAGTGTTAAATAATTGAAAATCAGGAAAGAACACAAAGAATAATTGCCAAAATATTTGGTTTTTTCAAGGATTTTTCGTAACTTTGCAAAGTATTAGAGGTATAGAGGAGACGGTGGACACGGTGCCCATAGCGACAAAATGCCGGCAAACGTCACTCGGAATCCTGAAAACCTGAAGCTCTGACCCCAATCTTGTTAATCTATTTATTGTTAAACTTAAATTTTGTACTATTATGGCATATGAAGTTGCTATTCAAAAAAGACGCGTAGCCTACATGAAGAAGGAAATGGTTCTGACCGTTCCCGTACGCTACAAGAAGGTAGATGCGAAGGAACTCCTTGAAGCTGCTGGCCGCAACAACGGCATCAAGGAAGGTACGCTCTACAACGCAGTCCACTCAGTGCTCAACGAGTTCAAAAACTTCTTACTCAAAGGTCACCCTGTGGTGATCCCTGAGCTGGGAACCTTCAAATTGAAGATCTCTGCCCATGCGGCTGAGACAAAGGAGGAGGCTGGTGTTGCTGCGATCTATCGCAAAGGCATCCAGTTCACTCCTACGGCAGATTTGAAGGAGGCTGTCAACCGCGCGTCCGTCACTGTGCTCCAGCACGACATCACCACAATGTCTGACGACCCGGATGAAGAGCCAGAACCCTAATGAACCCTGAAACATGAAGAAAGGGAAGCACACAGATGATGTGCCTCCCTTTTTTATCGTTAGTGGACTATACACTCCCCTCCATACAGGGAGGGGCAAAGGGGGTGGGTCCCCTTTTATTTCAAAACTTTGGTAGTCTTGACGGAGCCGTCGCTCATGATGTTGCGGACGATGTTGATGCCCTTCTGAGGCTGGGAGAGCTGACGTCCATCGGCTGTGTAGAACTGCTGACGGGTGAGCTGGGTGCCTGCGTTCATGATGCCTTCGATCTGGGTGGGGATGTCGGCAGAATCGTAGAAGAGCTGGAAGTTGTCGAGCTTGAACCAACCGGCACTATCGTACATGTGGGCTTCGCCTGTGAACGGATCGACGTTGTTAGTGCGGAAGCCGATGGTGAGCTGACCGGATTCGTCCACGCCGAAGGTGAGTTTCATGTGGTGCGGACAAGAGGTGATGCCGTATTCAGCTTCGTTGAGGTAGCCGGCATAGTTCATGTAGTGGAGTCCGTCGGCAGGAACATCCTGGTCGAGACGCTTGGCAAGAATCATATCCTCCGTGTCGTTCAGACCGGCTGCGTAGGTTTCTTCGGCTCCGTACATCTGGATGAAGTTGTTGGCGAAGATGCGCTGGGTGGTGACACAATGGCCGCCCCAGTTATACTGAACCACGAGGTCGCAGGAGAGCGTGTAGGTACCTGCAGGAATGCCTGTGAAAGACTGAGAAAGCTCAACTTCGGGCACGTTGCCGGTCCACATACCCCAGAGGAATTCTCCGTCGGTATATTGGGTGGTCCACTCCTGTCCGAACTCGTCGAATTCGTCAATGTTGTCGCCTCGGTTGATGGCGTTCCAGCCTGAGATAGAGGCACGACTTACCTGGTTGCCGTCGATGTAGAGGTTCCAGCCTGTCGGCACGTTCTGCACGCCGTCGCTTGGGCTTCCACCCTGAGCGGAGAGGTCTTCGAAGCTGGCGTTCTTGATGATGTGAACGTAGTCGCCTACGGCAATACCGCTGGCTGCACAAGCGGTTTCAGCATCCTGCAGACGCTTGAGCATCTGTTCTACGCCTTCCACGTCGAGCAATCCGTCCACTTCGGCCTCGTCGGCTTCATCAATCACGTCGAGGTAATCCTCATAGCCTGCGTACATCTCATAGTCCATCGCCTTGTTGTAGGCCTCGTCGATAGCTTCACGCAGACGCTTGTAGGCATCTACACTTGCCAGAACGTCGTCGAGATTGGTGGTGAGGGTCACGATGATGTTGTTGATTTCGGCGGCAGGCGTCGTGGCAGAAACGGTCGAGTAAGTCGTGGTGATGTCGCGGATAGCTTTCTTCAGACTTGCCTGCATGTTCTCGTTCTGCACTTCGGAATAGACGCTGAGGAAGTGGTTGGCAACATTGGCAGCATCCTCTCCGTCATAACCCACCTTCTGGATGCGGAAGTTGTCAATCTTGAACCATCCGTCGCCACCAGCTCCGTTCGACGTTTCGCGCAGGGCTGCCTTGATGTCGGCGTTGGTGCGGAGGCCGAAGGTGAGTGTTCCGTCATAGACGTAGGCACGTACGTACATAGGCTGGAGAGTGCGGTCGGTCGTCTCTTCGTAATTACCCTGGAAAGCAGGAACTTCCTTCTTGTTGAGACGCTCAGGATCGTATTCGCCTTCGGATGCGAAATAGGTAGCGTTGAGGTTACCGAAGATACGTTGTGTGGTACGACGTGAACCGTTGCCGTTAGCACCTACCATGAGTCCTGCGGTAATCTCGTAGGTTCCGTCCTCAAGTCCTTCGAGGGTCTGTGAGATTTCGTATTCGGGTACGCCGCTGTTCCAGAGTCCGAATCCGTAGTTGCCGTCCTTGGGTTCGCCGTCGCAGTCGTTGTTGATGCCGTGCCATGCGCCTACGCCTTGTGCACGTACTTCGGAGGCTGTGGTCACCTGTACGCCGTTGATATATACGTTCCAGCCGACGGGTGCTCCTGCCACGGTTGAGGTCTGCTCGCCGTTCTGCGAAGTGAGGTCCTCGAAGCTCATGTTCTTACCCATAGCCGTGAGGTCGCCCGTACCTTCCTGGAAGGCGATAACGGCGTTGTTGAGGGTGGTGATGGCTGCATCCAGTTGCTCCACCGAGGTGATGGTAGCAAAGGACTCCTTGGCGTTGGTAATGGCGATTGCCAGAAGCGCGTCGGCATCGAGTTCTTCGGCATCGAGGATAGCCTGATAGAAGGCAATCTTCTTGCTAATCATCTCGGCAATAAGCTGAGGGTCGCCGTCGGGATTGAACTCGCTACTGTTGTAGATGGCAAGAACTGCGTCGTAAGTAGCTTGGAAACCTGCGCTATACTCGTCCGTTTCCAGGTAGTTGTCCTCCAGGTTCTTGATGGCTGTGTAAGCGGTCCAAGCTGAATAGTAGTTGAGCACGTCGTCGAGCTTGACAAACAGCCAGTTCTCGGAGGTGTGGTCCTGGAAGAGAGCACGTCCGTTGTCGTCTTCCTCCCATTCAGAGTCGCTGTCGCCGGTTGCAGGAACGGCACCTCCGGCATAGTCGGGATACCAGCCGCCTCCGTTGACAGGCTCGGAGATAACGAAATACTGACCGCCTGCATTGAGGTGGAGCAGTAGTCCCTGGGCTGCAGCTGAGTTCTCTTCGCCAGCACGAAGTCCGTACCAGCCTTCGATGCTGCCTGGCTCCACGGTCCACTTGATGGGCACGTCCCAAGCCTTAGCATTGAGGTTGCCGCTACCTGCGAACAGACCTAAGTAATGTACGCTCTCGTCGGCTTGCGGATAGACGAACGACCAGGTGTTGTCCTCGTTCTTCACACAGGTAAAAGCGTTCTGGGCGTTGATGCTCGTACCTTCGAAGTACAAAGCGCCGTCCCAGCTGGTTCGGTTCATGTAGCCGGTTGGGTTGTAAGCGTTGACCAGCACCATTTTTTCTCCGTCCTTCGGTCCGCCGGCGTTGGTCTTAGGCGGGTCGATGGCCCATGCGGTATTCGCACCAGCACAAAGGGCGCAAACACACAGAAGTTTGTAGAGTTTCTTCATACAAATCGTTAGTTTTTTAGTTGTTAATAATTATTTTTTCCCGAAGGAAAACCTTCGGGCACAGTATATTAAAAAGGGGAAACCTTCGGGCACAGTATTCTTAAAAAGGAGGAAGCCTTTGGGCACAGTATCTAAAAGGGGAAATGATTATTGGGGCTGGATGACGCGGTAGTTGCCGCTCAGGTGCATGAAGGCGAAGAGGCGGAGCAAACCGTCGTAGTAGGCATCGAAGTAGCCATCGTCGAAGGGTACGTGCTTGGCGTTCCAAAGGGCATCGACAAACTCTTTGCTCTTGTCGTGGCTGCAAAGGACGGAGGCAGCAGCAAGGGTGGCAACAAGGCCGATGCTGTGGCGCAGTTTGCGGAATCCGCCAGCCTGCAGGATTTCGTGGCCTTCGGGCAGGGAGCCGTCCGTGCGGTACTGGTCAACGAAGGTGTTGATGCCTTGGGAGTAGAAGAAGTTCTGGATGGTTTCGCCGTAGTGCTGCTGCCATTCGATGTCGGCGCAACTCCACTCGTAGTCGAGCGCTATATTCATAGGTACGCGCCAGGAGTCGTAGCGGAAGTTGTTGGCTCCGTTGCGACGGGGAGCTGCCGTTTCGCCTTCGGTCTGCTGACGTCCTGGGAAGCGTGGCATCTGCATCTCCGAGCCGTCGTACTGGCATTGGTCGCCATTCAGACCCGTCTCAGGATTGATGCATTTATGGAGGAACTCGCGGCTCTTCTGGGCGCAGTCCATCCAGTAGTCCGTACGTCCGTCGTCAGCCCAACGTGCCCACACCTCGTAGAAGGCAGGAATGTGGTAGCTGGGGTCGGTAAAGCGTTGTCCGAAGCCGTCGGGCGTGAAGGTGATGAGTCGTGTGGTGGGGTCGATAAGATAGCTGGCGTTCTCGCGTGGCTGACGGATAGGGCCGTCCATATTGAAGTTAGGCGGCATCTCGTCCCTCGTAGCGCGTGGTTGGATAGCTTCGATAATCCTTTGTGCCTCAGCCTTGTAGTTGATGCCTGTGTCATCGCCCCAGCGGTTTGAAGCGAAGATGAGGGATGTGATGAAATAGAGTTCGCCGTCGCTGGCAGCTCCGTCCGAATTGTGCGAGCCGTCGGTACGGCAACTCCAAGCGAAATAGCCGTCGCGTTGTCCGCTATGGTGCTGCATGTAGGTCTTTGCCCAACGCCACAGGCGGTCGAAGATGTCCTTCTTGTCGAGCTGTACGGCAATCATCAGGCCGTAGGACATACCTTCGGTACGCACGTCGTGGTTCTTGATGTCGGAGATGTAGCCCATATCGTCGCCCACCTCGAAATAGACCTTGTTGGGTCCGTAGAACACGTCGTTGAACACTTCCTTCAGCTTGGCATCGACGTCCGCAGAGCTGTAACCCATCTCGACGAAGAGGTTACGATACTGGCCCGTCTCGAAGCCACCTTTTTTCCAAGGTTCGATGGCTGATGTCTGTAGGGTTATCGTCAGCATAATTACTAATAAAAAATGCTTCATGTTTGATTTTGTGAATAGATGTTTTGAGTAAAAATTGTTAGACTTGCTGCAAAGTTAGTAATATTTTCTTGTTTTTTGCAAATATTGCGGGATTTTTTTGTAATTTTGCATAGCATTTAACACAAAAACGACATGTTATCAACCCTAATTTCCACTATTTTAGTGATGAACGAATTGATGGCCTCCAACGCAGGTGAGGTCATGAGTCCAGCCGTCAACTTCGACAGCTGGATCGAAGTGTATAACCCAACAGACCAGGCCATCGACTTGGGAGGAATGTATCTGAGCGACGAAGCGGAGAACCCGAAGAAGTGGCAAATGCCCAGCAATATGGGCAAGGTGCCTGCGAAAGGCTACAAAGTTATCTGGATGGGGTCCCACGATTTGAAGGACATTCAGGCTCCCTTCCATCTCGACTGCAGCGGAGGATTCGTCAGCATCAGCAACCAGAACGGCGAGTTGATTACCAGCATGGAATATCCCAAGGCCCTGAGTCGTACGGCCTGGGCACGAAAGAGTGTGGATGGCGACGAATGGGGCTGGACTTCCACCCCTACACCGGCTGCCTCGAACGAGGCCGCCCTCTTTGCCGACGACCGTCTGGACGCACCTGTCGTCAACCAAGGCAGCACGATCTTCAAGAACAGCCTCAAGGTAAAAGTCGATATTCCTGAAGGCTGCACCCTCATGTACACAACCGACGGCAGTCTGCCACAGGCGCCCAAAGCCGACGGAGAGGAAGTATCGCCTTGGAAGGATTATATTATCAACGGCGATAGCGAAGGAGCTGAAGCTATCAGCCTGATTAGCCGAGATGCCGACGGCAACGGTGACGAAAACCGTATTGTTGACGGAGCAGGTGTGAACGGCTCACGCGGCATCAAGATTCACGCGATTGCCAATCCCCAACACGACTACGACGCTCAGTTCTTTGTCTATACGCCCGACCATGTGTGGCAGGCAGGTGAGAAGTACCGCTTCCGTATGAAGATGCGTGCCGACAAGGCTGCCCGGATCACAACCCAGACACATGGAGCGCCTCACGACTACATCACGAACACCATCCTCGCCAGCAGTCTCGACGTCACGACCGAATGGCAGGAAGTCAGCTACGAAGGAACCATTACCGAACAGCAAACAGGCTCCAGCCGCGACTGGTGGAGCGGACAGACCACACCAGGCAGGATGCAGTCGATTGTCTTCAACCTGAACGTAGATAAAAAGGACAACTATTACTACTTCGACGATGTTTCTTGGGAACTTGACACGTCAGCCGGAGAGGTGGTGGAAGCAAGCCAGAAGAGCGAGACAGGCGAGTTCAACATCTCCAACACCACGAACTTCACCTTCCGTCTCTTCAAGGACGGTTACCTGCCCAGCGTGCCCGTCACCCGCAGCTATATCAAGACCAGCAACGAATATACCCTGCCCATTATCTCGATTGTGGGCGACAAGAAGTTCTTTACCGACCCGAAGATTGGTTTCGACTGCGACGGCGACGGCACGAACGGCGTGACCGGCAACGGACAGAACCAACCGAAGAACTACAACAACGACTGGGACCGTCCCGTCAACTTCTCGTATATCGGTATCGACGGCGAGATGCTCTTCAACCAGGACGTGAACATCTGCGCATCAGGCGGATACACACGCTCACAACGCTTCCGTTCGTTCAAGCTGAAGTCGAATAAGGTGTTCGACGGACAGAACCAGTTCAACTATCCTTTCTTCCCCATGAAGCCCTATATCCGCAGCCGAGTGTTACTCATCCGTAACGGAGGTAACGACATCTGGGAACACAACGCACGCTTCATGGATCCAGCCCTCGAAACCATCATCCAACGTTCGGGCATCGACATCGACGTGCAGTCGTACGTACCTGTCATCGAATATGTGAACGGCGAACTGCGTGGCGTGCTCAACATGCGCGAACCCAACAACGACAAGTATGCCTACGCCAACTGGGGCTACGACGACGAGGAACTCGACGCCTTCGAGAACATGACCATCAAGAACGGCGACGACGTGGCGCTCAACCGCATTCTGGAACTGGGTGCTCAGGCTTCCGATGCAGCTGCTTACGAAGAGCTGAAGACGTTGCTCGACATCGACGAGTTTACCAACTACATGGCTGCCACGCTCTTCCTCTACAACGACGACTGGCCAGACAACAACATCAAGGCATACCGCAGCCGTAAGGACGGACGCTACCGCTTCGTCAGCTTCGACCTCGACTATGCCTTCCGAGGCTGCTGGGACAACAGCGATGCCAGCCCCTTCACCTACTTTGAGAAGTTCAAGGACGACAATACCGCTCCTCGACCCAGCTACAACAAGGATATCGTCAACCTCTTCCTCAACCTGCTCAACAACGACAACTTCCGTCGCAAGTTCATCGACACGTTCTGCATCATGGGCGGAAGCGTCTTCGAACCGACTCGTGCCAACGCCATCGTAGATGAGCTGCTCGCAAACGTGAAGCCGATGTGCCAGCTGATGAAGCAACAGGGCATCAACGACGGACACGACCCCGACCGTTGTGCCTCGGACATCAAGAGCCAGCTGAACGGACGTAGCGCCACGATGACGGACTATATGAAGAAGTTCGCGCCCATGAAACTTTCGAGCACCACCCGCCAGACCGTCACGATCCAAGCCAACGTGGAAGGTGCACGCCTCTTCATCAACGACCAGGAGGTGCCCTACTCCGACTTCAAGGGACACCTCTTCCCACCTGTTCAGCTGCGTGCCGAAGCACCTGCCGGCTACCAGTTCACAGGCTGGAAGAAGGGAAGTACGGTGGTCAGCACGAAGGCAGAGATGAACCTGCCGACCGGCAATTCCCTCACCCTGACAGCCACCTTCGAACCCCTCGGCAACGATGAACTGGCACAACAGGGCATCACGCCTGTCCGCATCAACGAGGTAAGCGCTGACGACGGTTTCTACGTGAACGACTACTTCAAACGCAACGACTGGGTGGAACTCTACAACACCACGGACGAACCGATTGACGCAGAAGGCATGTACCTGAGCGACAACCTGGACAAACCCACGAAATATCAGATCAGCAAGAACGACACACAGGCTTCCACCATCATTCCTGCCCACGGCTACCTCATCGTATGGTGCGACAAGCTGGAAACCCAGTCGCAGCTTCACGCCTCGTTCAAACTGGCGAAAGAAGGCGACGAACTGTTGCTGACGGCTGCCGACCAGTCGTGGGCCGACCACTTCACCTACGCAGCCCACAACTCCGACCAAACCGTAGGCCGCTATCCTGACGGCTGCAACGAAGTCTATGTCATGAACATCCCCACCATCGCCAAGTCCAACCTCATGTCGAGCTACGTCATCAACGTAGAGCAGGCAGACCTTACAGGCATCGGCGACGTGATTGTGGAGACAGGAACGAAAGACGCCGATCAGGTTTACAACCTTGCCGGCCAGGCCGTACAAGGAACTCTCGCTCCTGGCATCTACATCAAGAACGGACGCAAATTTATTGTCAGATAAATCCATTTCCTGTTTTCCTAACGAGGTATGAAGAGTTTTATATTAGCCATCATCATCAACGAACTTATGTCAGCTAACGTTGGCACAGTCATGAGTCCTGCCACCAACTTCGACAGTTGGATAGAACTCTATAACCCTACGGAACAGGTCATCGACCTGAAGGGCTACTACCTCAGCAACGACGAGAACGACCTGACTCGCTGGCAGATGCCTGCCGACATCGGGACGATACCTGCACACGGCTATCTGGTGGTGTGGATGGGTTCGGACGACATCAAGTCGAACCAGGCTCCCTTCCACCTCGACTGCGACGGCGGAACCATCTTCCTGACAAATCCGCAAGGTGAACTCGTCACAAGCGTGGCATATCCCCAAGCCATGAGCCGTACGGCCTGGGCACGCAAAGGTGACGGTTCCGACGAATGGGGCTGGACTTCCATGCCGACGCCTGGTGCCACGAACGCAACTTCCGTCTTTGCTTCCGAACGCCTCGACCCACCCGTCGTGGATATGGGCAGCCGTCTGTTCCAAGACCCGTTCAGTTTCCAAGTCACGATTCCCGAAGGAACAACGCTCTTGTACACCACGGACGGCAGCATGCCCACATCGACGGAAGGACTCTCCGACGAGGAATCGACCTACTCATGGACGGACTGGATCATGAACGGCGACTGCGAGGGTGAGTACAACGAGTGCTTTGTGTCGAAGGATGGTGACGGAACTGGAACCGTGTGGCGAATTGTGGATGGTGCAGGCGTTAACGGTTCACGCGGCATCGAGGTTCATGCCGTCGAAAATCCTGAATACGAATGGGACACCCAGTTCTTCGTCTATACGCCCAAGCATATCTGGCAGGCAGGCGAGCCATACCGTTTCAGTATGATGGTACGTGCCGACAAGCCTGTCTATGTCAGCGCCCAGGCACATCGCGCACCTGGCGACTATATTCATTGGAACATGGTGGGCGGAGGCTTCAACGTCACAACCGAGTGGAAGGAATTCTCCTACGAAGGCACCATAACCGAGGAACAGGCCGGCGACGGCATGATGCAGACCATTGCCTTCAACCTCAACAACGAGAAACTTGAGAACAACTTCTATTTCGATAATATCAGCTGGGAAGCGTATGGAGATCCCAACGCAACCAACGGCATGACGGCACGAATCAGCAAGGACGGACAGTTTAGCGTCTCGAAAACCACGAACTATGTGTTCCGACTCTTCAAGGACGGCTACCTGCCGAGCGTTCCCGTCACCCGTTCCTTCCTCAAGACCAACAACACCTACACCATTCCCGTCGTCTCCATCGTGGGCGATGAACGTTATTTCACAGACGCCATGTGGGGTATCGACGTGAAGGGACAGAACGGCATCACGGGTAACGGAAGCGACGACCCCGTCAACTGGAACCAGCCTTGGGACCGCCCCGTCAACTTCTCGTTCATCAGTCCGACGGACGGAATGCTTTTCAACCAAGACGTGAACATTAGCGTCTCAGGCGGCTGGACCCGTTCCGCCAGCCCTCGCTCCATGAAGCTGAAGTCGAACAAGGTGTTCGACGGACAGAACCACCTGGACTACTCCTTCTTCCCTCAAAAACCCTACATCCGCAGCAAGACACTCCTCATCCGAAACGGAGGTAACGACGTATGGAACAATAATGCCCGATTCATGGATCCAGCCCTGACCACCATCATCCAACGGTCGGGTATCGACCTCGACGTGCAGAGTTTTGTGCAGGTGGTGGAATATCTCAACGGCAAGTTCAAAGGTGTGCTCAACATGCGTGAACCCAACAACGATAAGTTCGTCTATGCCAACTGGGGCTACGACGACGACGTTATCGACATGTTTGAGAACCTGGATTTCAGGAACGGAACGGACGCAGCCTTCAAGCAACTTTGTGAGCTGGCAAAGCAGGTGAACAACGAAGGCGTGTATGAGCAAATCCGAAGTCTGCTCGACGTAGATGAGTTTATCAACTACATGGCAGCTGAAATCTATCTGGGTAACGACGACTGGCCCAACAATAACGTCAAAGCTTATCGCGACCAGGACGACGGACGTTTCCGCTACGTCTGCTTCGACCTCGACTATACCTTTAACCCTTGGGACCACAACACCTTTACGCAGGTGCTCGATAACTACAAGAGTATTCCAACGGTTACGCTCTTCATCAACCTGCTGAAGCACGACGGTTTCCGACGCCAGTTCATCGACGCCTATTGCATCATGGCAGGAAGCGTGTTCGAGCAGGAACGGGCGACGGCTATCGTGGACGAACTGGCTGAGGCTATGCGTCCCATGTCGGAATACGACGGACTGCTGCCCGACAAAGCAGCCAACAAAATCAAGAACGAGC
>CAJOHO010000048.1:0-10447 GCA_905234555.1 uncultured Bacteroidaceae bacterium | reverse complement strand
GAAGATGATGTCCCGACTCAAGCAATATAGCCCCATGAAGTTGTCGAACGTTACAGCCCAAAACGTGGTGCTGACAAGCGACATCGAGGACGCTACCTTGCTCATCAACGGACTCCGCGTTCCTTACTCTTACTTCAACGGACAACTCTTTCCGCCCGTCAGCCTAGAAGCTGTGGCTCCTGCAGGCTACGTCTTTACGGGATGGGTGGAGTCGTCCAGCTCAACGGTCAAGCTTTTCTCCATGAACAGCTCGTGGAAATACTACGACCAGGGAGAAGTGACGAACAACAGCTGGAAGGAAAACGGTTTCGACGACTCGTCCTGGAGTCGCGGAACAGCTCCTTTGGGTTACAACATGACGGGCGTGACGACCACCATCGGTTATGGTTCCGACGACCAACGGAAGAATCCCACAACCTACTTCCGCAAGACGTTAACCCTGAACGAAACGCCTGCTGCCAATGACTTCTTCCAACTGAGCTACCAGCTGGACGACGGATGTGTCATCTGGGTGAACGGGAAGGAAGCCGGACGTGTCAACATGACAAGTGGAACGGTTCGCTATACCACTTTCTCTTCCACCTACGCAGGTAGCGAGCCGACGACCGGTACGCTCAACCTCTCCCCTACCCTCTTCAAGAAAGGGACCAACGTGATTGCCGTCGAGGTACACAACACCAGTTATACGTCGAGCGACCTGTTCTGGGCTTGCGAGCTGTTCACATCCGTCGGAGGTAGAGCTAACAGCAAACTCTACTCGGAGCCTGTCATCGACCTGCCAGAAGGTGCTACGTTGGAACTTAGAGCGTGCTTCGAAGCCCTCTCCAACGAAGAACGTACGCAAGAAGGTCTGACACCCGTCTGCATCAACGAAGTAAGCGCCGCCAACGACATCTATGTGAACGAGTTTTTCAAGCATAACGACTGGGTGGAACTCTACAACACGACGGGCGAACCGATCGACGTGGCAGGTATGTACCTGACGGACAACCTGAACAAGCCAAAGAAGTATCAGATTGCTGGAGGCGAAGGCATCTCTACGATCATTCCTGCTCACGGCTACCTGGTTATCTGGTGCGACAAGCTGGAGGCTGAATCGCAGCTTCATGCCAGCTTCAAACTGGATGCTGACGGAGGCGACGTGCAAATCATGGCGGAGGATGAGTCGTGGAGTAACCGCCTCGCTTATCCCCTCATGCGGGCAGACGAGACCGTAGGTCGCTATCCCGACGGAGCAACCGATGTCTTTGTGATGAACGTGCCGACGATTGCCAAGACCAACATCATGTCGAGCTACGTCATCAACGTGGAACAGCCCGAACAGACAGCCATCGGCGACGTGATTGTCAAGAAAGAGACGGAAGGCTCAGGACAGGTTTACAACCTTGCCGGTCAGGCCGTACAAGGAACACTCGCTCCTGGCATCTATATCAGGAACGGACGTAAGTTTATTGTCAGATAAATCAACTTTTCGGAACAAAGTGACGGATTTGAAATGAATCAATCAGATATAACTCATAATAGCGACAACATGGAGCAGAAGCAGGTGAAGAAAGAAAACCGCCTGGAGCTGAACGACACGAAATTCGTAGATCTGATGCGCCGCCGCATTTTCAACGTGCTGCTGATTGCCAATCCCTACGACGCCTTCATGCTGGAGGACGACGGACGTGTGGATGAGAAAATCTTCGACGAATACTCAAAGCTGGGACTTCGCTACCCACCTCGTTTCGTACAGGTTGCCTCGCAGGAGGAAGCCGAAGTGGAGCTGGAGAAGACAAGCTTCGAACTGGTCATCTGTATGCCTGGAACAGACAACAACGACGTGTTCGATATTGCCCGCAGCATTAAGGAACAACATCCGCAAGTGCCGATCGTGGTGCTGACACCCTTCAGTCATGGTATTACCAAGCGAATGGAGCACGAGGACTTGAGCATCTTCGAATATGTGTTCTGCTGGCTGGGAAACACGGAGTTGCTCTTGTCCATCATCAAGCTCATCGAGGACAAGATGAACCTGGAACACGACATCCAGGCCGGCGTGCAGATGATTATGCTGGTGGAAGACAGCATCCGCTTCTATTCGTCCATCCTGCCGAGTCTGTATAAGTTCGTGCTCCAGCAAAGTCTGCTGTTTGCCACAGAAGCCCTCAACTCTCAACTGGAAACCCTCCGTATGCGAGGACGTCCAAAGATTGTGCTCGCTCGTAACTACGAAGAGGCGTGGAGCCTGTACAACCAGTTCAAGGATAATGTGCTGGGGGTGATTAGCGACTGCCGCTTCCCCCGAAACGGCGTGAAGGACGAGCGTGCCGGCTTCGACCTCCTGTCTGCCATTCGTCAGGCAGACGAGTTCGTGCCTTTGATTCTGGAGTCGTCTGAAAGCGAACGGGCAGAATGGGCAAGAGAATGTGGGGCTTCGTTCATCGACAAGAATTCGAAGAAGATGGCGGTAGATTTGCGTGCCTTGATTCTGCGTTATTTCGGCTTTGGCGACTTCATCTTCCGCGACCCCCATTCGCTGAAGGAGGTGGCTCGCATCAAGAATCTCAAGGACTTGCAGGACAACATCTTCCGACTGCCTCGCGAGTCGTTGCTCTATCATATCAGCCGCAACAACGTGTCGCGTTGGCTTTCCTCGCGTGCCTTGTTCCCCATTTCTGAATTCCTCAAACGTATCACTTGGAACTCCTTGCAGGACGTGGATGCCCATCGCCAGATTATCTTCGACGCCATTGTGGCGTACCGTAAGATGAAGAACCAAGGCGTGGTGGCCGTGTTCCATCGAGACCGTTTCGACAACTACTCCAACTTCCAACGTATCGGCGACGGTTCGCTCGGCGGTAAGGGAAGAGGTATCGCCTTTATTGACCACATCATCAAGCGTCATGAGGATTTGAATCAGTTTGACAACGCTCGTGTGATGATTCCAAAGACCGTCGTGCTCTGTACGGACATCTTCGACGAATTCATGGAGACCAACGAACTCTATCAGGTGGCGTTGAGCGACTTGCCAGATGCAGAAATTCTCCAGTATTTCCTTCGTGCACGTCTGCCCGAACGGCTGGCAGAAGACCTCATGGCTTTCCTCGAAGTGGTTCGTCAGCCTATCGCCATCCGTTCGTCGTCCTTGCTCGAAGATTCCCACTACCAACCCTTCGCAGGTATCTATTCCACCTATATGATTCCCTTCGCAGACGACAAGTATCTGCGGCTCCGTATGCTATCCGATGCCATCAAAGGCGTGTATGCCTCTGTGTTCTATCGCGCCAGCAAGGACTACATGGTTGCCACGTCGAACGTGATTGACCAGGAGAAGATGGCGGTTATCCTGCAGGAAGTGGTGGGAACGCAGTATGGCGACCGCTTCTATCCCCAGATTTCGGGTGTGGCACGTAGCGTGAACTACTACCCCATCGGCGAAGAGAAAGCCGAAGAAGGCGTAGTCAATCTGGCTTTGGGTCTTGGCAAGTATATCGTGGACGGCGGACTCAACCTACGCGTGTGTCCTGCCCATCCCGACAAGGTGCTGCAGACGAGCGAGATGGATATGGCGCTACGTGAGACGCAGACTCGTTTCTACGCCCTCGACCTGAAGAATATGGCGGACCAGATATCTGTGGACGACGGTTTCAACCTCCTTCAGCTGAATGTGCGTGAGGCCGACAAGGACGGTTCGCTTCAGTTTATCGCCTCCACCTTCGACCCCTACGACCAGGTCATCCGAGACGGTATCTACGATGGCGGTCGCAAGATTATCACGTTCTGTAGCGTGCTGCAGTATGGCGTCTTCCCTTTGCCTGAAATCCTTACCCTCTCCATGCGTTATGGACAGAGCGAGATGCGTCGGGCTGTAGAGATAGAATTTGCCGTCAAACTCAATCCCGACCGTACAGGCGAGTTCTACCTCTTGCAGATTCGTCCAATGGTGGATTTGAAGATGGCGCTCGACGAGGACATCACCATCATTCCTGACGAAAATGCCGTCATCCGTTCGCACAACGCCATCGGACATGGAGTCTTTACGGATATTCAGGATATCGTCTATGTGAAGACCGTAAACCCCGAAACAGGCGAGAACATCTATTCGGCTTCGAACAACTATGCCATCGCCGAGGAAATAGAGAAAATTAACCGCACCTTCCTCAATGAGCAGAAAAGCTATGTGCTTGTAGGTCCTGGACGTTGGGGAAGTAGCGATGCGTGGTTGGGTGTGCCGGTTAAATGGCCAGCTATCAGCGCAGCCAAAGTGATTGTAGAAGCGGGACTGAACAACTATCGTGTTGACCCTTCACAAGGTACTCACTTCTTCCAGAACCTCACCTCCTTTGGTGTGGGCTATTTTACCGTCAACGACTTCCTGGGCGACGGCATCTACCGTCAGGATGTGCTCAATCAGCTGCCTGCCGTTCACGAGACGGAACATGTGCGTCATGTGCGTTTTGCCCAACCGCTCACCATTAAGATTGACGGCATGAAGAAGGAAGGAATCATCCTCAACTCATAACTTGACAATTCATCATGAAATATGAAAACAGATAAATTATTGAAAAACGTGTCAATCGTAGAGCTGACAGAAGCTGCTGCCGGTTCGCAGACGAAATTGGCACAAGTCGCAACTGAGGCGCAGACCGAATATGTGCTGCTCCAGCTAAAGCCAGACGTAGAACTGGGCTACGGAGCCTTGGAGCGAATGCTTCAGGTAGCTGAACAGACGCAGGCCGTATTGCTCTATGCCGACCGTTGGAAGATCAAGGAAAGTGCCGACGGACCTGTACGCGAAGTGGCTCGTTGTATCGACTATCAGTTGGGAGCTGTCCGTAACGACTTCGATATGGGTAGCGTGCTGCTCCTGCGTTCCGACGTGCTGAAGGACTGGGCTTCTACGTTAGCCGATGGCGACCCTCACGCTTCACTCCGCTATGCTGCCCTTTATGACTTCCGTCTCTATTGTTCACGTCTGCATCGCGCAACTGCCATCTTCCATCTGGGCGAATTGCTCTATACGGAGAACGAACTCGACCTTCGCAAGAGTGGAGAAAAGCAGTTCGACTACGTAGATCCTCGCAATCGTGAGGTTCAGATCGAGATGGAGCAGGTTTGCACGAAGCACCTGAAAGCTATCGGAGCCTGGATTGATAGCGACACGATTGCAGACGCCCCTTTGACAGATGGAGAGTTTCCCGTAGAAGCTTCGGTCGTGATTCCTGTACGCAACCGAGTTCGCACCATCGAGGATGCGGTTCGTTCTGCGTTGAGCCAACAGACGGCTTTCCCTTTCAACGTATTGGTGGTAGATAACCATAGTACAGACGGAACGACGGAAATCCTTCAACAACTGGCTGCACAAGACGCTCGTTGCATCCATATCGTTCCTGAACGCGAAGACCTCGGTATTGGTGGCTGCTGGCACTTGGCTGTAGATGATGCTCGTTGTGGACGCTTCGCCGTCCAGCTGGATAGCGACGACCTTTATAGCGGACCAGAAACCTTGCAACATATCGTCGATAAGTTCTATGCAGAACGTTGTGCGATGGTGATTGGTTCGTACCGTATGTGCAACTTCCAGTTGGAAACACTTCCTCCTGGCATCATCGACCATCGTGAGTGGACGGACGAGAACGGACGCAACAACGCCCTACGTATCAACGGGCTGGGCGCACCTCGTGCGTTCTTCACGCCTATGCTTCGTACGTATGGCGTACCCAACACCAGTTATGGCGAAGACTACGCATTAGGACTGCGCTTCTCGCGTGAATGGCGTATCGGACGCATCTATGACGAGTTATACCTTTGCCGCCGTTGGGAAGGAAACTCGGATGCTGCGCTTTCCAACGAACGAGTGAATGCGAACAACCTGTATAAGGATAGCCTTCGCACAGCTGAAATACGCGCCCGCCAGCAACTCAATCAAAGTCAACATCATAAATAGCCTTGCAATGGTTTCGGAGCAATTAGATTTCTTTTCTCGTCAGTTGGCAGTCTGGACAGAAGCCCGTCAACGCTACGAAGCTTTGGCGCAGGTGAAAGTGAAGACATTTGAGGTGGACGGACGCAAGTTGAAGGTGCAATGGAATCCCACACGAATCGTCTCAACAGGTGCCAAAATCGACAAGGCTTCACTTGCTGAGCGACCTTGCTTCCTTTGTGCTAACAATCGTCCTGCCGTACAAGAGGCTGTTCCGCTACTGAATGGACGCTACGAATTGCTCATCAATCCGTTTCCCATTCTTCCACACCACTTCACCATCCCCTCTACCACCCACCAGCCACAACGCATCAAGGAGAACTATCTGGATATGATGAAGATAACGCAGCAGCTGTCCGACCTTATGGTATTCTATAATGGCCCCTCTTGCGGAGCTTCTGCACCCAATCATCTTCATTTCCAGGCAGGCGACCGAATCGTGCGAGAACCCTTCTCGCCTGCGAAGAGGATTGAGGCACGAACACCTGAAGAGAGTGATGCTCGTTTCCAGCAGCTGTATGCTTCGCTTCCTTGTCCTGAAGGTCAGCCCGAACCGATGATGAACCTGCTGGCTTGGACAGAAGAAAAGGAGGGAGCACCCATGTTGGTCACCTACGTCATTCCTCGCACGAAACATCGTCCCGACTGTTATTTTGCAGAAGGTGAGAAGCAGATGCTGGTCAGTCCAGGGGCGCTCGATATGGCAGGTTTGATCATCACCCCTCGCGAGGAGGATTTCAATCGCATGACGCCAGAATTAGCAGCAGCTCTCCTGCGTGAAGTGATGTAAATCATTCTATCATTAAACTTTGAACGTTAAACATTAAACATAAATCTTACAAGTGAAAGAACCGTTAGTTAGTGTAGGAATTGTAGAGGCATTGCAGATTCGTTTCACACTCAATGTCCCTTATCAGGCGAAAGGCGAGATCGTCAGCGGAGAGCAGGTCGTCGAATACGAAGAAGGCGGCATCCGTTGGAATGGTCAACGCTATCAGGAGCTGATGTTTGCTCCTAAAGGTGAGAACGCGTCCTTTTCGCTCAACGAAGTGAGTATTGGCATCAATTTCCATTGGGAACGCAAAGAAACACAGACGTTCAGCGGTTCACTCCGTCTGTTGGTCTTCGATGGAAAGGTGTGTGCCATCAACATTCTGCCTGTGGAGGACTATCTGGTCAGCGTCATCTCCTCGGAGATGAGTGCCACGTCCTCACTTGAGTTTCTCAAAGCCCACGCCGTCATCTCGCGTAGTTGGCTGGTGGCGCAAATGCAGAAACGCTCGAAACTGGCACAACAGAAGCAGAAAGACGATTTCTTCTCGTTCAAGAAGACAGAAAACTCGTTGATTCGTTGGTACGACCGTGAAGACCACACCCTCTACGATGTCTGTGCCGACGACCATTGCCAACGATATCAAGGCATTACAAGAGCTACCAGTCCAACGGTGGAAGAGGCTGTTCGCAGCACCTGCGGACAAGTGCTGAAGTATAATGGGAAAATCTGCGACGCTCGTTTCTCCAAGTGTTGCGGAGGACGTACTGAGTTGTTCAGCACCTGCTGGGAGGATATAGACAAACCCTATCTACAATCTGTGGAATGTGGATTCTGCAACACCAAGAGCAAGCGCATCCTCTCCCAGATTCTCAACAACTACGATCAAGAAACGGAGGATTTCTATCGTTGGACAGTCTCCTACACGCAGGATGAGTTGTCCGAACTGCTGGCCACCAAACTTAAAATCGACTTCGGAAAGGTCGTCGATTTGGTACCAGAGAAGCGAGGCCCCTCAGGACGAATCTCCATGCTGAAAATCGTGGGAACGGAACGTACGTTGACCATTGGCAAGGAGTTATTTATCCGTCGGTCCCTTTCCCAAAGCCACCTCTTCTCATCTGCCTTTAAGGTAGAGAAACGTGAGGAGGAAGGCGTCACCACCTTCATCCTTCATGGCTCAGGCTGGGGACACGGCGTAGGTCTCTGTCAGATTGGTGCAGCCGTCATGGGAGAACGCGGTTACACATACGACCAAATCCTTCTCCACTACTACCCTGGCGCCTCCATCGAGACTGTATAAAACGTAATTCCGATAATCAACAAATCCGTAAATCAATTGGTTGTTTGTATCGCAGAAAAGCCAAGTGTGGCGAAAGACATAGCACGTATCATTGGTGCCAATAAATCGCATCAAGGATATATGGAAGGTAACGGCTATCAAGTGACGTGGACCTTTGGTCATCTGTGTGAGCTGAAAGAACCTCATGAATACACGCCTGCGTGGAAACGTTGGGATATATGGTCGCTACCCATGATTCCGCCTCGGTTTGGCATCAAGTTGAAAGACGATGAAGGGGTAAAGACGCAGTTTGCCATTATCGAGAAACTCATGCAGGCTGCCGACAGCATCATCAACTGCGGTGATGCCGGGCAGGAAGGTGAGCTGATTCAACGATGGGTGATGCAGAAAGCTGGAGCGAAATGTCCCGTACAACGTCTGTGGATTTCTTCGATGACGGACGAAGCCATTCGTGAGGGTTTCCAGCAACTGAAAGACCAGCAGGCATATCAGTCTCTCTATATAGCAGGACTCAGCAGAGCCATCGGCGACTGGCTTCTGGGAATGAACTGCACGCGCCTCTACACCATGAAATACGGGCAGAACCGTCAGATTCTTAGCGTGGGACGCGTTCAAACCCCTACGTTAGCACTCATCGTTCGTCGCCAGCACGAAATCGATAACTTCAAACCCGAACCTTACTGGGTGCTCTCCACCATCTATCGCGACACCACCTTCACGGCAACGAAAGGTAAGTTTACCTCCAAGGAAGAAGGCGAGCAAGCATTTGCGCTCATCGAAGGCAGACCCTTCGAAGTGACAAAGGTGGAGAAGAAAGAAGGAAAAGAACAACCACCTCAACTCTACGACCTTACGTCCTTGCAGGTAGATTGCAACCGCAAGTTCGGCTATTCCGCAGAGATGACCCTCAACCTCATCCAAAGCCTCTACGAAAAGAAATACACCACCTATCCACGTGTGGATACGCAGTACCTTAGCGATGACATCTATCCGAAATGTCCGCAGACACTCAACGGTCTCTATCAGGTAAAGTTCAATGGTGTGGCACCTTACGCAGATTTCATCCGTCCTATTGGCGGAAAGCCGTTGAAGAAGACGAAGCGTGTGTTCGACACATCCAAGGTAACTGACCACCACGCCATCATCCCAACAGGAGTCATTCCTCAGGCGCTCAGCGATGCAGAACGTAAAGTTTTCGACCTTGTAGCTCGCCGTTTCATCGGCGTGTTCCTCCCAGACTGCCGTTTCTCCACAACCACAGTCTTGGGAGAGGTTCAGTCTGCTGCAACTGAGTCCCAGCCTACAGGACAGACTGTCGAATTCAAGGTCACAGGCAAGGAAATCCTCGATCCTGGCTGGCGTGTAGTCAGAGAGAAATCGTCAGACTCGCAGGAGACTCAAGAAGGTCAAGAAAATGCAGACAAACCAACCGACGAGGAACGCACCCTTCCCACCTTTGTAAAGGGCGAGAACGGTCCACACAAACCTACGTTGACTGAAAAATGGACTACACCTCCACCTTATTATAATGAGGCTTCCCTGCTACGTGCGATGGAGACAGCCGGCAAGTTCGTCGATAACGAAGAACTGCGTGCTGCTATGAAGGAAAACGGTATCGGTCGCCCCTCTACACGTGCTGCCATCATCGAAACACTCTTCAAGCGACACTATATAAAAAAGGAAAGGAAACGCCTCGTTGCCACTCCTACAGGTATAGAGTTGATTGGCATCATCCACGAAGAACTGCTCAAGAGTGCAGAGTTAACGGGTATTTGGGAAAAGAAACTGCGTGAGATAGAACGCGGACAATATGATGCCCACCAGTTCATAGAAGAGTTGAAGCAGATGCTCACAGAAATTGTCACTTCCGTACGCAACGACCAAAGCAACCGCCTGATTACCATAGAAGCCACTCCCCCATCTTCACCCCAAAAAGGAGAAAAAAATGATGGAAAGGCCCAGCATGTTGCAGGTTTCCAACCCAAAAAGAAGGCTGTCAAAGGTAAGGGAAAGGGGAAAGAGTCTAAGGGAAAAGAGAAAGGGGAAGAGCCTGCTGGTTCAGATTCCTGGGTAGGTCTTCCTTGTCCCAAATGCCACGAAGGCCACATCATCAAGGGACGCACAGCCTACGGATGTAGCCGTTGGCGCGAAGGTTGTGACTTCCGCCGTCCGTTGTCTGATTATTCATCTGAATTCCAAGTCTGATCCACACAGAAACAAAAAAGGGTACCCAATTGGGGAGGGCACTGAAAAAGTCCCGTTAGCATCTTTTTGAAACTTCATCTCTGCACATAGTCACTAAATAATTTTATTGCTGTCCGCTAAAAGTTGAAAAGCGAAAAATCATGTGTCCGCAGTGCCGATAAACAGGCATTGCGGACTTGTTTTTGAAAAAGTAAGCCCC
>CAJOHO010000047.1 GCA_905234555.1 uncultured Bacteroidaceae bacterium | reverse complement strand
TTTAGTGGAATCGTGCTGCAAAGGAACCCCGTTACGAATCGGAGGGCAAGCCACAGTTTTATAACTGGTGCGTCACGAAACAATCACGCAGTTGAGCCTTCTTTTTGGCTGTTATTCGTGGATAAAACGAGATTTTTTGAGCGATTATAGCGACTGATAATATGTGTGCTCAATGCACAATAACTGGGATTGGATGGTTTCTTTTGAATTTATAGACCATAATCTGTGAGATTCCTTTCCATGATTCACCGAATGAAATTGTCACAATTAACCGAACGAAAATTCCACAAATAACCGAATAAAAACATCTCAAATCACCGAATTTTAACAAATTCCTTTGGTGGTTTGCGATAAAAGTTGTATCTTTGCGGCATAAACTGTAATGTGATGGCAAAGTACAAACAACGAATAGCAGACAAGCTTCTTGAACGTAAGGTTCTCGGAAAAGGTGCCGTTCTTATTGAAGGACCTAAGTGGTGTGGCAAGACAACAACGGCTAAACAATTGGCCAAAAGTGTACTTGACCTAGGGGATGCATCGGTGCTGAAACAAAGCACACAAATGATAGAGATAAGTCCCAAGTCTCTTTTGGAAGGAAAGACTCCTCGCTTGATTGACGAATGGCAGGCGCTGCCTCCCATTTGGGATTCCATTCGTAGTGAAGTGGACAAGCGAGGGGAGCCTTCTCAGTTTATCCTTACTGGGTCTTCTGTACTTCCTAATGCCGATGAGACAATTCATAGTGGAACTGGGCGGTTCGCACATATCATGATGCGTCCCATGAGTTTGTATGAATCGGGCGAATCGTCGGGCACGATTAGTCTGAAGGATTTGTTCGATGGCAAAACACCAGAAGTTCAGCAATGTGCCCTTACTGTTGATGACATTGCCTACCTTACCTGTCGAGGTGGATGGCCATGGGCGACATTGATTTCCAAGAACGTTGCCCTTGATCAGGCTTTCGACTATGTGGACTCTGTGACAAAACGGGACATACAACGCGTGGATAAGGTAAAAAGAAGTCCTGAACGTGCAAGGTTGCTCCTTCGTTCGTATGCAAGGAATATCTCCCAGCAAGTTTCGTATGCCACTATTCGTAAAGACATGCTTGCCAATGATGCAAGCACACTGGATGAAGACACTGTGGCCGATTACATCAAAGCCTTGAAGAAGCTGTTTGTAATTGAAGACCTCGCCGCATGGAACCCTAATCTGCGAAGCAAAGCAGCCATCAGGACAAGCGACACACGCCATTTCGTGGACCCGAGCATTGGGACAGCCGCATTGGGACTTGGTCCAAAAGACCTGATTAACGACTTAGATACGTTTGGACTTTTCTTTGAGGACATGGTCGTGCGAGACCTGCGTGTGTATGCAGAAGCCTTGGATGGCCAACTTTATCATTACAGAGACGGCAATGGCCTTGAATGTGACACAGTTCTTCATCGTCGTAATGGCAGCTACGCTCTGCTTGAGGTGAAACTGGGAGGAGAAGATTATATTAATGCTGGTGCAGCTAACATGATAGAACTTGCCGGGAATATAGATACTGATAAAATGCCAGCACCATCATTTATGGCAGTTATCATCGGTGTTGGACAGTATGCCTATCAAAGACAAGATGGAGTATATGTCATCCCCATAGGCTGCTTAAAGGATTAAATCATTCCAAATTGTGCAAGTTCAAGAATGGTTAATAGAACGTGAACGGCTACTTGGGCGCATCAAGGAATTGGAAGCCGAGAATGCCGAACTTAGAAAAAGGCTTGGCGAAGATGTCACGCCCATAGAAAAGAAACCGACGGCAATGCTAAATCTGTCTCTTCAGGAGAAGGTGGACTTGTTTAGAAGCCTTTTCAAGGGGCGTGAAGACGTGTTTGCCCGTAGGTGGTACAGCAAAACAAGTAGGAAAGCAGGCTACCAACCTGTGTGTCAGAATGAATGGAGTCCACTTTGCGACAAGAGAATATTCAAATGTGCCGATTGTCCCAATCGTCAGTTTTCGCCTCTTACTGATAATGAAGTATATCGACATCTGGAAGGCAAGGATGCAGATGGCAGGGATGTGATAGGTCTCTATGTGCTTTTGGCTCGCGTCTTCTGTTCCAAACAATTGCTATTCGGATTGTATCATTCTTGATTCATCCTCAGTTTTTGGTTTTCATGGTTTCGAGGACGGAGGCGGCAAGGATGGCGGCTTCGCGAGTGAGGGATTTTTCACGGGCGAGGAACTCAGGGATGTTGATGATGCGCTGGTTGCTGCTGCCGCGGAAGTCGAGGTAAGGAGAATAGAGTTCCTTGACGAAACGACCTTCCACCAATGTGTCGATGAAGGGAAGGAGAGCACGAAGGTCGTCGCGCTCTATGATTTCCTCGATGGTGTAGCCCGTATAGCACCAGATATTCAGACCCGTTTCTTCCTGCAACCGACGCAGGAGAATGCGTGTGGCTTCAGGATTGAAAAATGGGTCGCCTCCGCTGACGGTAACGCCATCCAACAGCGGATTGGCGTTGATTTCCTGAATGATCTCCGTGATGCGCTCTGGTGTGAGGGCTTCGCCACCGTTTGGATTCCAGGACTCAGGATTGTGGCAGCCAGGACAATGATGGCTACAACCCGCTAAATAGATGGAGAAGCGGATGCCGTCTCCATCTACTATCGTCTCTGGGATTGTATTGAGTATATGTAGGGGCGGGGCAAACCGCCCCCGCCCAAACGTCTCTTGATCCATTGCTTAAATGAAGAATGAAAAATGAAGAATGAAGAATGCTTTCAACTTTCAACATTAAACATTAAACGTTAAACATCAATGATGCTTCACACGGTCGCGCTCTTCTGCACGCTTGGCAGAGTTCCATGAACTGAGGTCGCCTGTGAGGTAGCCGGTAATACGGCGCATACGCAGGATGTTGTCGCTGCCGCAAATCGGACATTCTCCATAAATCACACCCTTATAGCCACAAGTGTGACAGGTGTCAACGGGGTGGTTGATGGAGCCGTAGCCGATGCCTTCGTCGTGCATTACCTTCACAATCTTGGCGATGGCACGCACGTTCTTCTTGGCTTCACCGTCGAGTTCTACGTAGGTGATATGTCCGCCGAGCGTGATGGCGTGGAACGGAGCTTCTTTCTTGATTTTCTCGATGATGCCCACAGGCTCTTTCACGTCGATGTGGAAGGAGTTGACATAGTAGTCGCGGTCGTTCACACCAGGGATGATGCCGAAGCGGCGCTTGTCCATGCGGGTGAAACGTCCGGACAGACCTTCTGCAGGTGTAGCGAGAACGGCATAGTTCATCTGACGCTCCTCTTTGTTGCGCTTCACCACTTCGTTCATGCGCTGGATAGCTTCGTAGAGCGTGTTCCAGGCTTTCTGGCTGTGTGCATGTCCTTCACCGTAGAGTGCCATCATGGCGTTGTGACCGCCGATGAAACCGATACCCAGCGTTCCATGCTTGAGGATGTCGCCCACAGGCTCGTTCGGCAGCAGTTTGCCTCCGCCTTTCCACACATCATTACCCATCATGAAGGGGAACTGCTGAGCCAACGCCGTACGCTGGTACTGGTAGCGTTCGTAAAGCTGGTCGGCAATCAGCTGCGACATTTCTTCCACTTTCTTCATGAAGATGTCCTTAGCTTCTGCTTCGATGATGTCCTTCGAAGTATTTTCTGGCAGCGAGTTCTCTGCTTCAATCTTTGCCTCAATAGCCAGACGAGGCATGTTCATCGTGGTGAACGAGAGGTTTCCACGTCCGATAGAAGTCTTCTCACCCCACAAATCGTCATAGACACGTGTGCGGCAACCCATCGTAGCCAACTCATAGCGGTAACGCTGTGGATCGTCTGCACGCCACTTGTCGTTCACGTTATAAGGAGCGTCGAGGAACATGAAGTTGGGGAAGAGTGCCTTCGCCGTAGTCTTACAAGCCTTGATCAGCAGGTCGAGGTTAGGTGTCTTCAGCTTGTGTGTTCCGTTGACCACACCTTCGATATCGTTGAGGGCTTCTTCAAATTCCTGCTCATCGTAGTTCACACCGTCCTTCACCTTGAAAATCTGGATGGGGAATACAGGCACATCACCTTTGGCACCCAGACCTTCGATGGTGGTATTCATCAGTTCCGACATCACGAGGCGACCTTCTGCACTCGTGTCTGTGCCATAATTGATGCTGGAGAACACCACCTGGTTACCACCACGCGAGTGCATGGTGTTGAGGTTATGGATGAATCCTTCCATTGCCTGGTGTGTGTCGCGACGAGTCTGCTCGTAAGCCTTTGCCTTGACGGCTGCATACTCCTCGTCTGTCAGCTTCACACCTACCTCAGCCAGTTCGTTCACGATGCGCTGGTCTTCTTCGGCTGTCGGCTCGATGGTCGTAATGGCTTCAGCCAGCACCTTCTCCAGCGTTTTATCGTCAGCTTCCTCTTTGTCGAGGGTAGCGGCAAACGAAGCATAGTTCTCGAAGTTCTTGCGATAGCTCTTCAGCACACCTGGTGCCATGAAGAAGTCGAAGGCAGGAATCGACTGACCTCCGTGCTGCTCGTTCTGGTTCGTCTGGAACACAATCGTGGCAAGTGTGGCATAGCTCTGAATGGACTGAGGAGGACGGATGGATCCGTTCTTCGTATGGAAACCACGTGTGAAGAGGTCGGCCAAGTCATACTGGATGCAGGTCGTGGTTTTCGTGGGATAGTAGTCCAGGTCATGGATATGGATGTCACCCTGCTGGTGAGCCTCAGCGAAACGCTTGGGCAGCAGATATCGGTAAGTGTAGTCCTTGGTCACTTCGGAAGCGAAGGTCATCATCTGACCGGCAGGCGTATGGCTCGACATATTGGCGTTCGACAGGTTCACATCGTTCTTGTCGATGGCTACGATGCCGTCCATCTCCAGTTTCATCTTCGACTTACGGTTACGCTCCGTCGTTCTCCATTCGCGGTAGATGATGTACTTCTTGGCCACATCGGGGTACTGACGCATCAGCGTCTGCTCTACGATGTCCTGAATCTGTTCCACCGTGATGCTGGTTTCGTCAAAGTGACTAATCACCTTCATCGTAAGGTCGGCCAGGATGTGGTCATCCACTTCGTGATTTGTAGCGTTGAACGCCTTTGCGATGGCGTTCTTGATTTTGCTGATGGAGAAGTCTTCATGCTTTCCGTCGCGCTTGATGATAGAAATTTCTGCAAAGTTCATGGCAGATATTTTTAGTTAGACAAAGCTAATATTAATTAATGATTGAATTTCAAAAACAGTTAGGATGATGGATCCTCTCTTTCTCAACTCGTGATTCGTGGTCCGCAAAAAAAACAGTCTTCTTTTTGGAAGAAAAACTGGTTTGTTTTCGGAGAAAAACCCTAAAGTTTCTCATCGGACCCGAAATCAGTTGCAAAGTTATAAAAAGTTCTTGAAAAACGTATAAAAAAATCGGAAAAATCTTCAATTTTAACACAAAAAACTTTTTCGTTGTTTTCCGTTTTGGTCAACTTTTTCACTTTTAAAAATTCTTAGTTGCCTGTTTATCAACGATGTAAAATGTTAAAACGGAAAACTTTCACTTTTTATGCATTCCAAAAGTTTTTCCGTTTGGAGGTCAACGACACTTCTTAAGCGTTCAACTTCGCTTCTCCGAAGCACCTCCCCAAATCAGGGATCTGCCCACCCTTTTTCAGCCCATTTTGTCCGTTTGACGCTTCCACACTCAAAGAATCCCTTACGTGCGTACCTATTTTATAATATGGAGGACATATAAGTTGCGTGAAAGGGGGCAAATAAGATAGGCAGCACTCGGAAATAAAAATAAATGCGGATTTATTTTGTACTTCACTCGATTTGCACTATCTTTAGCTCAAAAATTCGCTGAAGTTACTCACGCTCGGAAAAAATCAAATGAATTATTTGTTTTTTCTCTCGCTTAATCGTATCTTTGCAAAAATTATCAACTTGACAAAAGGAGAATGCTATGAAACTAACAGGACGTAGAAAAAGTTCGAATGTAGAAGACCGCCGCGGAAGTGGTGCGTCTAAAGGAATTGTGGGAGGCGGCATCGGCGCCCTCATCATTGGTGTATTGTTCATGCTGTTCTCAGGCGGCGGCAGCGGCTCAGGCGGTATTGACTTGGGCAGCATCCTGGGAGGAGGCGGTAGTGGAGCAGGTATCGACCTGGGAAGCATCCTGGGTGGCGGCAGTTCCAGCAGCAACAGCAACGAACCTTACGTGGGTTCACAACGTGAGGAGGACCTGAAAGAAGTGACGGAACAGATTCTTGCCAGCACGGAGGATGTGTGGACACGCCGCTTCAAATCCATGGGCAAGACCTACAAAGCACCCACGCTCGTGTTCTATACAGGCAGCACCCAGACGGGCTGCGGATTGGGACAAGCCGCGATGGGACCGTTCTACTGTTCAGCCGACGAGAACGTGTATATCGACCTGAGCTTCTTCATGGAGATGCAGCAGACGCTGGGCATTGAGGAAGCTACCTTTACCTATGCTTACGTCCTTGCCCATGAGGTAGGTCACCACGTCCAGCATCTGTTGGGCGATCTTGACAAAGCGCATCAGCAGATGGCGCGACTGGGCAAGACGGAGAGCAACCGCGTGAGCGTGCAGATTGAGTTGCAGGCAGACTTCTATGCTGGGGTCTGGGGTCACGACGAGCAGAAACTCTTCAACTCGCTGGAGAAGGGCGACTTGGAGAAAGCCCTCGATGCAGCCCTCAAGATTGGAGACGACTACCTGCAGAAGAAAGCTCAGGGTCGGGCCGACGAACGCACCTTCACCCACGGCACATCGGTTCAACGTCAGCGTTGGTTCAAACGTGGCTTCCAGACAGGCGACCTCAGCCAAGGCAACACCTTCTCTGTACCCTATAACCAACTGTAAGGGACCCACCCCCTTCGCCCCCTCCCTGCAGGGAGGGGAGTATATACTCTGCTAATTAACAACGAGTTATTCCAAAACGGTCTCATGATGAAACGAATCTTTTCCTTTAGTTTGTTGGGGGTCTTCGTGTGGATGCCCAATGTGGGAGAGGCACAGATTCCTGTGCCGCCCGATCCGAGTTGTGCCTATTGCGGCGTGGACATCAAATCGGGTGAAGCCCACAAGAAAGGCTGCAAGTACTACTCAGAACCGGAAGACGACTCGTCAAGTTCGCCTTCCACCCATCTTATGGACTATACGCCTCAGCAGGAGACCCAACCAGTTCAGCCTGTAACCAACTCGCAGTCGCAATCCACTTCCAATTCCTCCACTTCTTCCCATACTTCATCGTATCAGTATGTGCCGATGTCTGTTTGGTTGAGGAAGTACGTCCCTTACACGTCGGAGTCGGAACCCGCGATGGTGTCGGAACCGTTACTGGATTGTCCTACCGTCATAAACCTTCCTCAGTTCTCCAGCATCAACGAGACCAACGTCCGCTATGACGAACCTAAGACGCTTGCCGGTAAGCATGAGTGGGGCGAGATGCCCGAATACTACTTCAGGAAGAAGTCAACCTATACGATGTACGGAAATGTCAAATACAAAGACGTCAAATATGACATTGAACGCTACAACCATGAGGGCGGTCCTGTGATTCTCGGTATTCATCAGGATAACGGACGCTACGCTTGGTTTGTGCTCGTAAAAAGAGGCGAATACAGGTTTGATTCCCAAAGTTCCTTCAATTCAGACCAGTATGTTTATTTAGACGGAAAGACCCCACAAGTCGTTGATGTTCGTTACGAGGGAGAGGGTAGGCTCATCATCCGTGAATATGAGGGCGGCTACAAGCGAATCTTCAATACCGGTGGAAAGGAATTAGTTAGCGGTTATAATGCAGGCTTACTCCACAAGTCTGTGGATGGAAAGCAACTGCTTTATGAGACAACCTATTTTGAAAAAGAAGATAAGCATCGGACTTTTATCTGCGATGAAGACGGCAAAAAAATTGCATATGGTGAAGTTGTTGAACAATATGATGACGCCATTGTGACGTACGATAAGGGTAAAGGATATACGATTAGAAACTGGCGAGGTCAATTTCTCAATCTGGAATACGAATCTTTCTTCTCGAGCGTCAAGGCTTTTAACGACAACGGAAGCTACTACATCGTTAGGTATTATGATCACTACGCCATCATAGCTCGCGGATTCCGTCGGGTAGGTGGATGGTACGAGTCGGAGGAAATTGCCCACCGCGTCTGGAGAGCTAACCATCCTTAAACCCGCAACACACGAATTACATACAGCAACGGCTTCCTGCATGGTGCAAGAAGCCGTTGTTCGTTAAGAAGATTTTGTTTAGATCTGGTCCAACGCCTGCTTGATGTCGGCAAGGATGTCGTCTGCGTCTTCGATACCTACAGAGAGGCGGATGAGGTCGGGAGCCACACCTGCTTCGCGCAACTGTTCGTCGGAGAGCTGACGGTGGGTATGGCTGGCAGGATGGAGCACGCAGGAACGGGCATCTGCCACGTGAGTCACGATGGCGATGAGCTTCAACGAGTCCATGAAGCGGATAGCCGTCTGACGGTCACCTTTCAGTCCGAAAGCAAGCACACCACAACCGCCGTTGGGCAGGTACTTCTGCGCCAGAGCGTAGTTCTCGTCTGTGGGCAGACCGCTGTAGTGTACCCAAGCCACACGTGGGTCCTTGCTCAGGAATTCAGCTACACGCTGGGCGTTGCTACAATGCTGCTTCATGCGCAGATGGAGGGTTTCGAGGCCGAGGTTAAGCAGGAAAGCGTTATGAGGCGAAGGAATGCTGCCGAGGTCACGCATGAGCTGGGCAACGAGCTTCGTCGTATAGGCCATCTTGCCGAACTTCTTCGTATAGGTCAGTCCGTGGTACGACTCATCAGGTGTGCAAAGGCCAGGGAACTTTGGGAGTGAAGAGTGAAGAGTGAAGAGTGAAGAATCGCCCTTGTGCGTGCAGGTCTCCCAGTCGAAGTTGCCGCTGTCCACCACGCATCCGCCAACTTGTGTGGCGTGACCATCCATATATTTCGTTGTGGAGTGGGTCACGATGTCGGCTCCCCATTCGAAGGGTCGGCAGTTGACGGGCGTTGGGAACGTGTTATCTACGATGAGGGGCACTCCGTGGCTATGGGCAATGCGGGCAAAGCGTTCGATATCGAGCACGTGGCAACCTGGATTGGAGATTGTCTCACCAAAAAGCGCCTTGGTGTTGGGACGGAAAGCCGCATTGATTTCCTCGTCGGAGGCGTTGGGATTGACGAATGTGCAGTCGATGCCCAGCTTCTTGAGCGTCACGCCAAAAAGGTTATAGGTGCCGCCATAGATTTCGTTGGAAGTCACGAAATGGTCGCCAGCCTCACAGATGTTGAACAACGCATAGAAGTTGGCTGCCTGTCCGCTACTCGTGAGCATCGCACCAACTCCACCTTCCAGCGCTGCAATCTTCTGTGCCACAGCGTCGTTGGTGGGGTTCTGCAGACGGGTATAGAAATAACCTTCCTTCTTCAGGTCGAAGAGGTCGGCCATCTCCTCCGTATTGTCATATTTGAACGTCGTGCTCTGGAAGATGGGGAGCACACGTGCTTCTCCGTTCTTGGGTTGCCATCCTGCCTGTACGCAGAGGGTGGCGGGTTTCAATTTTGTCATGTTGTAAGCTATTAATGGAAGTCACTCATCTCCTTTTTTTCCGAAGGTTCTTCAGAAGGGGAAAGGGAGGGGGGCTACTTTTTTACGATGTTGAGGGTATCGGTAGCAATCATCAGCTCCTCGTCGGTAGGAATCACGCAGACTTTCACGCGGCTGTCGTCGGCAGAAATCGTACATTCCGTGGCACGGCATCCGTGGTTCTTCTCCACATCCACCTTTACACCCAGGAACTCC
Source organism: uncultured Bacteroidaceae bacterium (assembly GCA_905234555.1). Taxonomy (GTDB): domain Bacteria; phylum Bacteroidota; class Bacteroidia; order Bacteroidales; family Bacteroidaceae; genus UBA3839. The sequence continues at coordinate 5,914 of CAJOHO010000047.1, read as the reverse complement.
AATCCGTTGGTCGCACCTTCGCGCACCTCCCATTGGTTCTCGCCAGCTCCACCTGTGAAGACAATCACATCCACACCACCCATAGCTGCAGCATATTCGCCGATGTATTTCTTGATGCGGTAGGTGTACATCTCCTTGGCGAGACGAGCGTGGTCGTTGCCTGCTGCAATCTCAGCGAGGATGTCGCGGAAGTCGCTCTTGCCGCCACTCACACCCAGCAGACCCGACTCTTTGTTCAGGAGGTTGGAAATGCCCTTGGTGTCGAGTCCTTCCTTGTCCATGATAAAGGTGACGGCTCCTGCGTCGATGTCGCCCGATCGCGTTCCCATGATGAGACCTTCGAGTGGCGTCAGACCCATCGACGTGTCGATGACCTTACCGTCCTTCACGGCTGCGATAGAGGCTCCGTTACCGATATGGCAGGTAATAACTTTTGTGCCTTTGGCATCCTTGATACCCAAGTACTCCAGCACACGGGCAGACACATAGCGATGGCTTGTTCCGTGGAAACCATAGCGGCGAACGCCATACTTCTGATAGAGTTCGTAGGGAACGGCATACATGTATGCGTAGTCGGGCATCGTCTGATGGAAGGCTGTGTCGAACACACCCACCTGCGGAATCTCAGGCAGCAGTTCCTTCACGGCGTTCACGCCCTTGATGTTGGCGGGATTGTGCAGAGGAGCCAAGTCGTTGCAGGCTGCGAAGTCGCGCATCACCTCGTCGGTAATCAGCACAGACTGTGAGAAACGCTCGCCACCATGCACCAGACGATGACCCACGGCGTCGAGTTCGTGGAGGTCGTTGAGCACAGCGTGTTCACCTTCCGTCAGCACCTGGAAAATAAGCTTTACACCTGCCGTATGTTCGGGCACAGGTGTCACGGTCTTAAACTTTTCACCATTCAGTTTTACGGTGATGAACGAGTCGGGCAGACCGATCTTCTCGATTCCGCCTGATGTCAGGACGCTCTTGTCGTCCATATTGTAGAGAGCATACTTGATGCTACTGCTTCCGCAGTTCAATACTAAAATTTTCATAATCAGACCCACCCCCTTACCCCTCCGCAAGGGAGGGGAGTATTTAGTCTGTTGGGTGGTATTTTTCGTTTATTGTTTATGATGTACTTATTTGTCTTAGGTGACCTCTCCCCGCCCTACAAGGGAGGGGCTGGGGGGAAGGTCTTCTCACTCACTTGGCATCCTGCGCCTGGCAAGAAGTGATGGCGATGAGACGATAAATGTCTTCCACGCTGCAGCCGCGGCTGAGGTCGTTCACAGGACGGGCAATACCCTGGAGCACAGGACCGATGGCGTCGGCGTTACCCAGACGCTGCACGAGCTTGTAACCGATGTTGCCTACTTCGAGGCAGGGGAACACCAGCACGTTTGCACGACCGGCAATGTCGCTGCCAGGAGCCTTCTTCGCACCTACGCTGGGCACCAGAGCTGCGTCAGCCTGCAGTTCTCCGTCGATATGGAGGTCGGGAGCCATTTCCTTGGCAAGACGGGTAGCTTCCACCACCTTGTCCACCACTTCGTGGCTGGCACTTCCCTTCGTGGAGAACGACAGCATGGCCACACGCGGCTCTGCAAAGCCGCCAACCGCCTTGGCGGTCTGAGCGGTACATACAGCAATCTGAGCCAGCTGCTGGGCATCGGGCATCGGGGTGACAGCTACGTCGGCTACCACCACCACGCCGTTCTCACCATATTCCTTGTTCTGGGTAATCATCAGCATAGCACCACTCACGCAGGTCACGCCTGGAGAGCACTTGATGATCTGCAGGGCAGGACGGAGCGTGTCGCCTGTGGTCGAGAGGGCGCCGCTAATCTGTCCGTCTGCATCGCCGTTCTTGATGATGAGACAGCCGAAGTAGAGCGGGTCGAGCACCTTCTCACGAGCCTGTTCCAGCGTCATGCCCTTCTTCTTACGCAGTTCGTAGAGCAGCTGCGCATACTCTTCACGTTTCTCACTCGTGGCAGGGTCAATGAGCGTGGCCTTGTCGATGTTCTTGAGTCCCAGCTTGGCTGCCAGCGCATGCAGTTCGTCGATATTACCAAGAATGACCAGGTCGGCCAGTCCGTCTGCCAATGCACGGTCGGCTGCCGTCAGCGTACGTTCCTCCGTACCTTCAGGAAGCACGATACGCTGCTTGTTCGCCTTAGCGCGTTCAATAATTCCTTCAATCAAAGTCATAATATATCGGTTTTAATGTTTGAATATCTTCTTTTATCCTGCAAAGTTACAGAAAAAAAATGAATTAGGAGGTAGTATTTTGAAGAAAAAGCTTTTTTTATTTTGTATTGCGCTCGATTTACACTATCTTTGTCCCCATCAACTTACAATTCACTTAACACCCTACATTTCTATGAAGAATTTTTGCACCCAAGCTGCTTGCGTGGCAGTCGCAATCCTCAGCCTGTTGCTGGGCAGTTGCTCAAAGAAGGAAACAGAACTCATTCCCGACCGTCAGTATCTCGCCGTGAAGCTGGATGAATCGAAAGTAGATGAAGCTGGAGACACGTCCTGGCTCATCATCGACTCGGAAGGCAACCCCATAGCGGACGCAGAATACAGCGGCTATTTCTGCAATATATCAAGTGTGGAGGACGGTATGTTCTGGGTAGCCGTTCTCAACAACGCTATGGATCGTAAGGAATACACGCTCTACAACATCGAAGAGCCGCAGAAGCCCATCCTCGAAGGGATGCTTTCTGCCACTATGTTCCATAACGGACGAGCCTACATCTGCGACGAGAAAGGCGACCTGCGCCTCATCGACAAGAAAGGAAACACCATCAAGAAACTGCCCAAGAACGTGGAAGGCGTGAATCAGACCTTCACCTCCGACGAACTGTCTGTCTTCGTCAACCACAACGAAAAATACGGCTATCTGGATGCTGACGGCGAAGTCGCCATTCCTGCCAAGTGGAAGTTTGCCGGTCCGTTCAACGAAGGCTTAGCCGTCGTAGGCAACGACGAGAAGTCCGTCCGCATCATCGACACCGACGGCAATCAGGTGGGTAAGTTCAACGCCAAGAAACTGGAACCGCTGACGATGGTCTTTACGGACGGACTGATGCCTGTGTTGGATCGAGGAACCCACAAGCTGAAATATATCGACAAGACAGGAAAGGTGGTTCGTACAGCCAAAGGAAAATATACCGGAGACTATCATGCCGAGGTGGTCTATTTCGACGGCTTTGCCTGCTATGTAGATGGCGAGAAGGGCGTTGGCATCATGGACGCAGAGTGCAATCCTGTGGTGAACCCCGCCTATCAATCGGCCCGCCACCTGTCCAACGGTCTCTTTGCCGTACAGTCGAAAGGCGACGAGAAGTGGGGTCTGGTCAATTCGAAAGGCGAGAAGCTCACAGCCTGCAAGTACCAGTCCATCATCACCCAGTTCACCTTTGGCGGCAACATCCTCGTCTATGACGGCAAGAAGTGGTCTGCCATCACGCCCGAAGGCAAGAAAGTCAGCGGCATTTCATTCTACGACTGCGAATACGGTCTCTGGCTGGAGTGTGAGCGCAAAGATCCCGACTACTCCCCCGACTACGGCACAGACGACGACACCGAAATCTATCCCGATGACCTCTATCCCGACGACTCCGACATCTATCCTGAAGCCGAAGACTCCGTCATCATGGATGCAGATTCCATCATCTGGGACGAAGAGTGAAGCGTCTTCCCCCCATTGATTTTCAAGAAAGTAAATACTTTTCCTGCGCATCTTTTGGAAGTATCGTAAAAAGGAGTTATATTTGCAGACAATTAACCAAACGGAGGCCTCGCCGTATAATCATCATCTTAGTTTGTTATGGAAGGAAAACAATCGCAAATGCTGCCGATCGGCACGCTGCTGAAAGGCGGAGAGTACCGCGTGGAACGCTACATATCCTCGGGTGGCTTCGGCAATACGTATGAGGTGGTGCACACACGCCTGCCCAAGCGCTTTGCCATGAAGGAGTTTTTCATGCGCGGCATCAATGTCCGTCAAGGACAGGACGTGACGGTAAGCGTGACGGACAACCGCACCACCTTCCAACAGATGAAGGACAAGTTCTACAAGGAGGCACAGCGCCTGGCAAAGCTGGAGGAGCAGCACATCGTGGAAGTGACCGACTTCTTCGAGGAGAACCAGACGGCCTACTACGTGATGAAGCTCATCGACGGCGAATCGCTCTCCGCCATGATGAAACGGACGGGAAAGCCTTTCCCCGAAGCCGAGGTGCGCAACATCCTGGCGCAGGTGCTGCAGGCATTGGATGCAGTTCATGCCCAAGGCATCTACCACCTCGACCTCAAGCCAGGCAACATCATGCGCGACAAGAAGAACTGCTGCTGGATCATCGACTTCGGTGCCAGCAAACAGCTTTCCGCAACCGAGACCCAGACGATGAGCACCTCCACAGGTCTGTGCTACACACCAGGCTATGCTCCTGGCGAACAGGTTAATGGCAACACCAAGCGTATCGGTCCTTGGACTGATTTCTATGCTTTAGGCGCTACACTCTACTGCCTGCTCACAAACCAAGCCCCACCGAGTCCCGATGATGTTATGAATGAGGGGGAAAGCATTTTCAGAATTTTGAAAACCACGAGTCAGGAATTATCCCAGTTGGTTGAATGGATGATGAAGCCGCGTCCCAAAGACCGTCCGCAAAGCGTGGCAGAAATCACGTCACGTCTGAACGAGATGCCTCAGCCGAAGCAACCGAAGGTGGTGAAAGTGGAACCTCTTCCAGAAGTTACCGCTATCCCTGAACAACCTATTCCAAACGAAAAGCCGCAGCCCGAAAACACGGTTCAGGCAACTCCCGCAAAAGCAGTTCAGACCAGTCAGGCAGTATCTCCCAAAACCGTACAAATCAAACAAGCCGAACCCACGACGAACCCTGCGGCTAAGCGGCGAAAGCTATGGCCTTGGCTGCTGGTCTGTGCGTCAGTCATTGCCCTTTTGACTGTTATCGTGTTAGTCAATAATGGCGGTTGGACCAAACGAGGCGATTTCAGCGAGGGTCTGGCTAAGGTCGACGACAATGATGGCAAATTTGGCTTTATCGACGAGACGGGAGAACTGGTGGTTCCGTGTAAGTGGGAATCGGCTGACGACTTTAGCGAGGGTCTGGCTGCGGTCCAGAACGATAATGGCAAATGGGGCTTTATCGACAAGACGGGAAAGGTAGTGATTCCGTGCAAGTGGAGGCTCGCTGGCAACTTCAGCGAGGGTCTGGCTTACGTCAAGGACGATAATGGCAAATATGGCTTTATCGACAAGACAGGGCAGATCGTAATTCCGTGCAAGTGGAAAGAAGCTTGGCCTTTCAGCGAGGGCCTGGCTTGGGTCTGGGACGAGGATCGCAAATGGTTCCATATCGACAAGACGGGAAAGGTAGTGAAATAATCCTCTTTTCACGAGCCAAACAGATGAAACAACGAATTGAACGAATCTTTGTTTTGGCAAGCCAAAAATGTCATGGAATTATATCTTGTCAAGAGGAATTAGAGAATTAGAGAATTTTTTGGACAGCCAACTCACTTCCTTCATATATAATTTGGTGTGATTGTTACAACAAATCCATCGCCGACGACTCCGTCTTCATCATCTGGGAAGAATAAAAATTCCGCCTTTTATTTGGCTGTTTCACACAAAGTCACTATCTTTGCAACATCAAAACCATAAAGTTATGCCAACAATCTTTATTTTCTTTGGATTTCGTTTCCTGTTGAAACAGCAAATCGCCCTGATTGAATCCATCATAGAAGAGAATGCTGAAGTCATTACAGAACGTTGGAAAGTATTCTTTAATTCAACTTTCGCAAGTGAATCTGATTGAGAAAAAAACAATAAAAACTCTTTTGATGTTTACAGCTCTTGGAGAGCTTTTGTGCTAAGCACTATGCC
>CAJOHO010000046.1 GCA_905234555.1 uncultured Bacteroidaceae bacterium | reverse complement strand
ATCTGCAACTTTATTCTGTTAACTAATGTGTTGATAATCATATAAATAGTTAAAGTTTTATAATGACGAATTACCACCCAAATTGACGCAGAACCAAAATTTTTTATTTTTTTGTCTTAACTACATACTTTTGAGGTTATTTGACTGAACAACAAAGTTTTATCGTCAAAAAAACTACACAGAAACTACACAAAAACCGCCTTTAACTACACAGAAACTACACAAAAACTACACACTTTTTCTATTCTATTCGGTTCAAAAATTCCTTTTTTTCGTTTTCCCTGCCTTTTTTTCAACAAATACCTGATGGTTCGGATAAACAATTCACCTCTTTTTATATAGTTAACAATTCAAGAACTTTATTTTTTTATCCGTTCCATCCGAGCAATCTGTGTTCGTCCTTTTTAGAGTTTTCGTATTATTCGATGTAATATATTCTTTTTAATCCTTAAATCCTTGTTTTTATCTCACGCAGAGATTGAGAGTTTTTTCTTAACCACCAGTTTCGAGCGTAAGAGAAGCACTTCGGAAAAAGTCTGATTTTTTCTCATGCGAGATCACAGAGTTTTTCGATGTAAATAAATCCTTAAATCCTCGAAAAGTGTGTAGTTTCTGTGTAGTTTCTGTGTAGTTTCTGTGTGGTTTCTGTGTAGTTAAACGCCGTTTTAGTGTAGTTTCTGTGTAGTTTCTTTAGGCTTAACCCACTAATAATCTGTAAGTTGAATCCAAAAGTGTGTAGCTAACCGCAAAAAAAAATTTTTTTCTGTTGGAAAAGCTGTTGAATGAACTTAGGCCACGTCCTATAAAAATAATTAAATCCTCGGAATTCGCAGAGGGTTCCGAGGATTATTTGTAATGAAGTGAAGGAGAGTCAATCAGGTCCGCAGCTTCGTTCAATAGTAGGTAATCACACGCTCGTAGGTGAGGTTCAGGTAATCGCGGGAGTTCTTACGCTCGCATCGTATCCAGTTGCCCTGACGGTCGTACTGATAGGATCGTTCGTCGAACGAGAGGAGTGTGCCGTCGGCTGACCGCTTCTCCTCACGCAACACATTTCCATAGTCGTCGAGCGTGGCTTCCGAGGTTTCCACCAACGTGCGACGACCTGCATCGTCCAACTGGTAGGTGGTGTTGATGCGCTTGTGGGGAGCGTACTGGATGAAGGTTTTCCGCGAACCCATGAGGGCTTCCGTCACGTCTCCCTGCTGATTGCAAAGCATATCCTGTACGATCTTCCCTTCGCTGGAAACTGTCAGGCGTTTGATCTTTCCGTTTTGGTGTTTCTCAAGTTGCTGCACCTGGGTTGCCCCGTTAGCATTGGTATGAGTGCAAATCATCGTGCGGGTCTTGGGGAAGTGTTCAAACGTCTCCACAAACACACACTCGCCTGTCTGCCAATTGGTCCGTACAGCCTGTTTTGCCTTGCCTTCGGCATCATAGCTGAAGGCATATACGAGCCTCAGGGTTCCGTCCGAGTTGTAGGTTTTCCGCTCGAGCACCTGGCCTGGTCCACGGTAGGTATAGACTTCACGCCTGCCGAGCGGTCCGAAGCTGGTTTCTTCCAGAAAATACCCATACTTGTCGTATGTGGCCTTCGAACTGATTTCGCGCTTATAGTAAGGCGGCTTCAGCCCCTGTCGCTGCAACTTGGCCAGCGTGTCTGCATGGAACGTTTTCTGTTCCGTGATTTCGTACTGCGTCACTTCCTTGACCTTACCACGTAAATTACCCATTTCCGCATCGGTCTTCCACATGATCTGAGCCTTCAACGGAATAGTTCCCAGGCAGAGCACAGCTGCCAGACAAAAACGAATCACTTGCTTCATAACCTATTTGTTGTTCATGTATGGCTAAGTGTTAGCGGTTCCGTTAACCTTTAGCTCCACTTGATTATGCCTGCAAAAATACAAAGAATTACCGAAACAGCCAAACCATCGTGTAAAAAAAGATAAGGCAGGTTCTAATTATCTGTTTTTCAGTTTCCCCACCTATTGAATTGAGTTTTATAGGACCCACCATGAACTATTTGTATTTTTCTCCCCTTACTCTTTGACAATTGTGACAAATGACTGTGCCGCTTCTGCGTAATGGTTGTGAAGTGATTGCAAACAATGGAAGGGGAAATGGATAAAGTTAGGCTGTATCTCGGAATAAATAATATGAAAAAGGAAAGATTTTGCTTTTTTTATTTTGTTCTTCGCTCGATTTGCACTAACTTTGCACGGAATTATGTGGCGAACGTTGCTCCTCGTGGGGGAACAGCGATGTGTTTTCATGGTGTATATAATAAAAATAAGATATAAAAACTGAAATGATTAAAATTACTTTTCCTGACAACAGCGTTCGTGAATACGAAGCCGGTGTGACCGGCCTGCAGATCGCTGAAAGCATCAGTCCACGCCTGGCACAGGACGTTATCGCCTGTGGCGTGAACGGCGAAACCACTGAACTCAACCGCCCTATCAACGAGGACGCAAACGTGGTACTCTATAAGTTTGACGACGAAGAAGGCAAGCACGCTTTCTGGCACACGAGTGCCCACCTCATGGCTGAAGCGCTCCAGGAGCTTTATCCTGGCACTCAGTTCGGCATCGGTCCCGCCATCGAAAACGGATTCTACTACGACGTGATGATGCCGGAAGGCGTGAAGCTGAACGAGACTGAGTTTCCGAAGATTGAGAAGAAGATGCAGGAACTCGTGCAGCGCAAGGAGGCTTTGGTACGCGAAGACATCTCGAAGGCTGACGCCCTGAAGTTCTTCGGCGATCGCGGTCAGACTTACAAGAACGAGCTGATTGCCGAACTGGAAGACGGACATATCACTACCTATACGCAAGGTAACTATACCGACCTGTGCCGCGGTCCTCACCTCATGTCAACGGCTCCCATCAAGGCTGTGAAGGTGCTGAGCGTAGCTGCTGCCTACTGGCGCGGCGACGAGAAGCGTCCGATGATGACGCGTGTCTATGGTATCTCCTTCCCCAAGAAGAAGATGCTGGACGAGTACCTCGAGAAGCTGGAAGAAGCCAAGAAACGCGACCACCGCAAGATCGGTAAGGAGATGGAACTTTTCTTCTTCTCCGACCGCGTAGGCAAAGGTCTGCCCATGTGGCTGCCGAAGGGAACCGCCCTTCGCATCCGCCTGCAGGATTTCCTTCGCAAAATTCAGAAGCGTTATGGCTATCAGGAAGTTATGACTCCACATATCGGTGGAAAGAGCCTCTATGTAACCTCTGGTCACTATGCTCACTACGGCAAAGATTCCTTCCAGCCTATCCACACGCCTGAGGAGGACGAGGAATACATGTTGAAGCCTATGAACTGTCCTCACCACTGTGAGATCTACGCCAGCCAGCCTCGTTCTTACAAGGACCTGCCGCTGCGTATCGCAGAGTTCGGAACGGTATATCGCTACGAACAGAGCGGTGAGTTGCACGGACTGACCCGTGTACGTTCGTTCACTCAGGACGATGCCCACATCTTCTGTACGCCAGAACAGGTGAAGGGTGAGTTCCTGCGTGTGATGGACATCATCGGCATTATCTTCAAGGCCCTCGATTTCAAGAACTTCGAAGCCCAAATCTCGCTGCGCGACCCTAACGACAAGGAGAAGTATATCGGTAGCGACGAAGTGTGGGCAGAAGCCGAAAACGCCATCATCGAAGCCTGTGCCGAGAAGGGACTTCCTGCTCGCAAGGAGCTGGGTGAAGCTGCTTTCTACGGACCTAAGCTCGACTTCATGGTGAAGGACGCCATCGGACGCCGTTGGCAGCTCGGAACCATCCAGGTGGACTACAACCTGCCTGAGCGCTTCAAGCTGGAATATACCGGTGCCGACAACGACAAGCACCGTCCTGTGATGATTCACCGTGCACCGTTCGGTTCCATGGAACGCTTCTGCGCTGTCCTCATCGAGCACACAGCCGGTCACTTCCCACTTTGGCTCACACCCGACCAGGTAGTGGTGCTGCCCATCTCCGAGAAGTTCAACGACTACGCTGAGAAGGTGAACAAATACCTCAACGACAACGATGTGCGCTCGACGGTGGATGACCGCAACGAGAAGATTGGTCGTAAGATTCGCGACAACGAACTCAAGCGTATTCCTTACATGCTCGTTGTGGGTGAGAAAGAAGCTGCCGAAGGCACCGTCAGCGTTCGTAAACAAGGTCAAGGTGACCAGGGAAGCATGAAATTCGAGGATTTTGCAACAAAAATCAACGAAGAAGTGCGCGAAATGACGGAAAACTTCTAAAAAAATTGGTAGATTCCACTTTTTATAGTAACTTTGCAGCCGATTTTGTGCAAAAATATCAAAAAAATAACCGGAAAAGGGTAAAAAAAATCATATTTCGACGCTAACAGCGCACATTTAATGAAAATAGACAACAGAAAAAAGCAACAGCCTCAGTATCGGATCAACGAACAGATCCGTGAGCACGAGGTGAGAATTGTAGGCGAAGACATCGAGTCAACCGTCGTGCCCCTTCGCCAAGCTCTCCAACTTGCACAAGACAGGGATGTAGATCTGGTAGAGATTTCTCCCAATGCTACCCCACCGGTTTGTCGGCTCATCGACTACTCCAAATTCCTCTATCAGCAGAAGAAGAAGCAGAAGGAGTTGAAAGCCAAGCAGGTAAAGGTGGAAGTGAAGGAAATTCGCTTCGGACCCCAGACTGCGGAAGCCGACTACAACTTCAAGCTGAAGCACGCACAAGGCTTCCTCAACGAAGGCAACAAGGTGAAAGCCTACGTCTTCTTCAAAGGACGCTCCATCGTGTTCAAGGAACAAGGCGAAGTGCTGTTGCTGCGTTTTGCCAACGACTTGGAAGAAATTGCCAAAGTGGAAAGCATGCCTACCCTCGAAGGCAAACGCATGAGCATCATCCTTGCGCCCAAGAAAGCCGGCCAGCCTAAGAAGAGCCAGCAGAAGCGCGACGAGGAGAAAGCCAAAGAAGCTGCCAAAGCTGCAGAGTCTGCCAAAGCCGAAGAAGCTGTGAAAGCTGCTGAAGCTGCCGAAGCCGAAGAAGTTGCAGAAGTTGCAGAAGATTAACAAAGAACATAAGGGTGCGTAACGTCCTGGTATATACGTTGCCACCATCATTAAATAACAAAAAACAATTAAGAAAAAATGCCAAAAGTTAAAACAAGCTCAGCTGCCAAGAAGCGTTTCAAGCTCACTGGCACAGGAAAGATCAAGCGTCAGCACGCTTATCACAGTCACATCTTAACCAAGAAGACTAAGAAGCAAAAGAGAAACCTCGACCACTCAGCCATTGTCGTGAAGGCAAACGTAAAGCAGGTTCGCGATCTTCTCGTGCTCCGTTAAACCCAATCTTTCCCAATTAACAAAAAGTTTAACCGAATGTTTAGCTGAAGTTCACGAAGTAAATGCCGTGGCGCTAACATTCAGTCGGCGAAAACAAAGCCGATAAAAAACAATCAAAATTATGCCAAGATCAGTCAATCACGTAGCATCACGTGCAAGAAGAAAAAAGATTTTGAAGCGCGTTAAGGGTCAGTTCGGTGCCCGCAAGAACGTGTGGACCGTTGCCAAAAACGCCTACGAAAAGGGTCTCACCTACGCTTACGTAGGTCGCAAACTGAAGAAGCGTCAGTTCCGCGCACTCTGGATTCAGCGTATCAACGCAGCCGCTCGTCTCGAAGGTATGTCTTACAGCCAGCTCATGGGCGCTATCCACAAGGCTGGTATCGAGATCAACCGCAAGACTCTTGCCGACCTCGCCATGAACAACTTCGATGCGTTCAAGGCCATCGTTGACAAAGTGAAGTAACCCAAGCACTTCATACAAAGAATCCTCGCAACCGAAAAGTTGTGAGGATTTTTTTGTTTAGTTCTCTTTGATCAGGAGGTTGGCAAAGTCTTCAGCGGTTCCGTTGAAGACATCAATATCCACTTTGCCCTTGATGCCTTCCACGCGTCCCTGATCCGTATGTTGCCAGAAAGCCCACGAACCCTTATACGTGGGATTCTTCACATAATAGTGGGCTATCCAGAACGGATAACGCTCGAAGTCTGCTCCGTTGAGATAATGCTGCTTATAGGCAGAAGAAGCATAGAGAATGGGCGGAACGCCATAATACTTTTCTGCATACTGGAGCCAAGCCAGCACTTCCCTACGTAATTTTTCGCGTGAATAGCCAGAGAGCTTATCCACTTCGATCTCCACATCGAGCACAGGCGGCAAGTCGCCTGGTTCCAGCTGCACCATCCGGCAGAAATACTCAGCCTGCTTCTTGCCCGAACTCTTGGTTGAGAAGAAATGGTAGGCACCTCGCGTCAGTTCGTTCCTACGAGCCTGAGCGAAATACAGGTTAAAATAAGGATCGAAACGGTCCGTTCCCTCTGTTGCCTTGATAAACACAAAACGGATGGGCACATCCTTGATGATGGCATCGCGCAAGATGTGCCAGTCTATCTCGTTCTGATAATGGGAGATATCAATTCCTCGAACTTCCCCGTCCGGATAGTGCACAGTGTCCACCATCTGAGGCAAGCGGGACTTGGGTTCGAGGTAATGGTGGTAGAAGTTGTAGCCCACGAAGACGAGCAACACAATCAATCCACCCCACAGCAGAAACGGACTGATTCGCTGCAGGGTGGATTTTGATTTCCGACGTCGTCTGGTGTAATGACGCCGTCTGTTGGTTTTTCGCTTCAAGGCAAAAAAGAATTACTTAGCCTGTTCCAGCTTCAGCGTGCAAGTTGGCTGGTCGCATACTTCTGTAGGACCGAAGTACTGGATAGGACCTGGATAAACATACATGGTCTTCTCTGCCCATTCGTCGCGACGAGAAGCGAAGTACTTGAACGGAGCACCGTCGAGTTCAACGAGTGCCTTGCGAATCACAGGCTTGTTCTTACCATTACGACGTTCCATGTTCATCATCATCGTGATGGGCACACCACCTGCAATCCATTCGGCAGCAGGAGCCGTTGTGTTCTTCACGATAGACATGTAGCCGGTCTTGCCGTTGGCAATCAGGCGGCTGGCGTTGAAGCCCAGTGCGTAGCAGTAGTCTGCATCGTAGTTGCTTGGCGCAGCGCAACGTCCTTCGTAGCCGAAGAAGTGGTGCTGTGCAGCGAACTTACCCACGAACTTACCAGCTTTCTTCCACTTGTCGAGCTTGGCAGCCACCATAGCCGACAGCAGTTTCTCTGTCTCGATGAGCGAAACCTGTACGTTTCCGTGTGGGTCGCGGTCGAGTGCCAGCTGACGAGCCACGCTGGTAGGCAGAGAGTTGAACACAGCCAGATTCTCAGCAGAGATGTGCTGCTTCACAAAGTCGATCTGCTCGCTGCGTCCGATGTTCTGAGCCTCTGGAGAAGCCAGCACGTCGTTGAGTTCAGCAATCAGTTTCTTAATAGCAGGAATAAACTCGATAAGACCTTCAGGAATGAGTACGGTACCGTAGTTGTTACCCTGTTCGGCACGCTTGGCAACAGCCTGAGCGATGTAAGTCACAACATCGTCGAGAGACATAGCCTTTGCCTCCACTTCCTCGCTGATGAGGCAGATGTTAGGCTGGCACTGGAGTGCGCACTCCAGAGCGATGTGGCTGGCAGAACGGCCCATGAGCTTGATGAAGTGCCAGTACTTGCGAGCTGAGTTACAGTCACGTTGGATGTTACCGATGAGTTCAGAGTAAGTCTTGCAAGCGGTATCGAAACCGAAGGAAGTCTCAATCTGCTCGTTCTTCAGGTCGCCGTCGATGGTCTTAGGACAGCCAATTACCTGAACGCCGTACTTCTTGGCAGCATAGTACTCAGCAAGCACACAAGCATTCGTGTTGGAGTCGTCACCACCGATAATGACCAGCGCCTTGATGTTCAGTTCACGGAGGATTTCAATACCCTTCTCAAACTGATCCACCTCTTCCAGCTTCGTACGACCAGAGCCGATGATGTCGAAACCACCAGTGTTGCGATATTCGTCTATGATGTCGCTGGTCAGTTCCATGTACTTGTGATCTACGAGTCCGCCAGGACCGAGGATGAAGCCGTAGAGCTTGCTGTCAGCGTTGAGCGACTTGATACCGTCGAACAGACCGCTGATCACGTTGTGACCACCAGGAGCCTGACCACCTGAGAGGATTACGCCCACATTGAATGGAGGCAGCTCCTGCTTCTCACCTTCCACAAACTCGATGACAGGCATACCGTAAGTGTTGGGGAACAACGCCTTGATTTCTTCCTGGTTACCAACCGACTGAGTTGGTGCACCTTCCTGAGCCTTTACGGGTCCCAGCAAAGCTTTTGGCAACTTCGGCTGATAAGCCGCACGTGCAATCTGCAAATAACTTTTTTCCATCTTTACTACTTATTTTATAAATGAATACCAATTCTTCTGCAAAGTTACGAATAAGTGAGCACAATACAAAATGAAAACAAATTTTTTTCATTTTTATTGCCTAGATGCCACCTAACTTATCCAAAGTTATGAAAAATTCAACGGCTCCCAGCACATCGATGCAAGGAGCCGCTGACAGTAAATACCTTCAACTTATTGGAGGTAGATCTTGAAGTCCTTTACGCCGCCAGGAGTACCTTGTTCGGCACGAGGCAGGTATTCGAGGGCGGTGACGGTCTGGATAGAACCGAGGTCGATGACGAGAAGATGTGGAGTAGCTGTTCCCTTCTCTGTCTGCCAATAGGTGCTCTCCTGCAGGTCATAGACCTTATCGCCGAGGTGGTTGCCGTTCTCTTCCTCTGAGTCAGCATACTTCACGGTCCAAGGTTCGCGAGAGAGACGCTTGCCATCAGCTCCTTGCAAGTACAGCTCGGCTATCGCCACGCGGTCGTTGTCTGCCTGTGTGCTGAGTACTTCGATGCAGAGGTAGCGACCCTTTGCAGGCGCAGCAAACTTAAAGGTCTGCCAGCCGTTGCCTGACTTAGCGGTAACAACACCATTTGCAGCACCACCGCTTACAGAACAAGGTGTTGCGGAGTTGAGGTCGGGCTTGTCGCCGATGTTGTTATGCTTGCTCGACTTCTCCAACTGGAGCTTGTTGAGTTCCGGCTCAGCCTGTCCCCAAACAACCTTCTCCTGTGGACCGACAACATCGAGGACGATGATTTCGTTCTTGCCTTTCTTCAGCCAGCAACCAGGCACGTAGAGGGTCTGCTGAGGACCGATGCGCCAGATACGACCCATCGCGTGTCCGTTCACCCATACCTGTCCCTTGCCCCAAGTCTCGAAGTTAAGGAAAGTATCGCCCACTTTCTTGAGGTCGAAGTAACCACGATAGTAGCCGCGACCGAAGCAGAGATCCTCGCTTTCCCAAGCATAACGCATGGTGCGGCCTATACGTATCACGCTAATGGACTCACGGGTGACAGGCTTCTCCTTTTGCAGCTCGAATGCTTTCACAGCCACTTCGTAGTCATCAGGAATACGCATACACTCCCACTTGTTAGGAGTAAACGTCACTTCCGTTCTGTCAACGCCGCCGAGATGTGAATGTAGTTCGGCAGTAATGGTGGGTTTGCTGACAAGTCCCTTGAAGTCCTTGATGGCGCGACCAAAGTTGATACGTCCCATACCTTCCACAAGAATCTGTAGTTCCTGTCCTTGCTTGATGGCAGGAAGGGTGAGTGTTTTCTCGTTCTTCACACGATCCACCTTTCCGATGTACTTACCGTCGATAAATACCTGAGCATAGTCGTGGGCATCGAGGTTGAGCGTACAGGTGTAATCGTCGTTCGGATAGACTCCTTCCACTTTGACATCGTCAATCTGGGGAAGACGAGTTGAATAAAGTACACAGCCCCAACCCATATCGAGTTCCTCAAAGGTACGCGGTGCACCTTCGTTGCGGACCAGATCGCGGTGTTCGAAAGCATACTCCCAATCGAAACCGTTGTAGAGGGGTGCAAACTCGGTGAGTTCGAACTTAGGAATGGTGATGATGGGATTGGGTGCGTTTGGTACAGCTGGCATCTTCTGTCCTTTGTCCAAATACTTCTCCATCATCTTGCGGAGTTCCCAGAACTTAGGCGTAGCCAGACCCCACTCGTTGATAGGTGCGTCGTAGTCGTAGGATGTCACGTCGGGCGCAAAGCCGGGCGAGTTGGCACCTGCCCAGTGACCGAAGCTTGTGCCTCCGTGGGTCATATAGAGCGAGAAGGAGATACCCTTTGAGAGCATTTCGTCCATACCCTCCACCATATCCTTGGCGGGACGGGTTTCGTGGCGTGCTCCCCACTTGTCGAACCATCCGCTCCAGAACTCAGAACACATCTTCGGAGCGTTGGGACGCAGTTCGCCCAAACGGCGGAACTGGTCGTTGATGTTGGCACCGGTTCCGAAGTTCATGGTCCAGGTGAGGTCGTCGAGTCCGTTCTTCTCAAAGTTGGAAGACCAGTCGCACTGGAAGAGAGCCAGTTCTGGACCATAGATGCTGCGCAGGCAGTCGCGAATCTCAGAGACGTAGGGTTTGTCCTCGCCGTAGGAGCCGTATTCGTTCTCCACCTGAATCATGATGATAGGACCACCGTTCTGGATGGTGAGAGGCTTGAGTTGCTCACCCACTTTCTCCTCGAAAATCTTCACGCGTTCCATAAAATAAGGATCGCGCTCGCGAAGCTTGATGTCTTTCTTCTTCAGCAACCACCAAGGCAGACCGCCCATTTCCCATTCGGCACAAACGTAGGGACCTGGACGCACGATGACGTACATACCGTTCTTCTGTGCCAGACGGCAGAACGCAGCAACGTCGTTGTTACCGGAGAAGTTAAATTCGCCTTCCTTCTGTTCGTGGATATTCCAGAAGACGTAGAGGCAGAGGGTATTCATACCCAGCGCTTTACACATCTTGATGCGATGTTCCCAGTAGGGTTGTGGAATACGAGGATAGTGCACTTCGGCTGCCTTCACAACAAAGGCTTTTCCGTTGAGCAGGAATGTTCCGTTGCCTGTCTCGAAGCTGCCTTTCTTCTGTGCTGAAACACAGAGCGCACAGAGAAAACAGAGAATACAGAGAATATTACGTTTCATAAAAAAATTCTTCATAAAGTGAGTAGATTAAAAGGTATATACTTCCCTCCCTTGCGGAGGGGCATAGGGGGTGGGTCTCTACTTCAAAGGGATGTCGTCGATGCGTTGCTGGTGGCGACCTCCTTCGAATTCGGTGGCGAAGAACTCATCCATAATCTTGCGGGCCATCTCGTTGTCGATGAAGCGGCCAGGCATCACCAGTACGTTGGCGTTGTTGTGCTGACGGATGAGATGGGCGATTTCAGGAATCCAGCAGAGACCTGCACGGATGCCCTGATGCTTGTTGAGGGTCATGCTGATGCCTTCGCCTGAACCACACATAGCGATACCAGGATAGACCTCACCCTTCTCGATGCCTTCAGCCAAAGCGTGACCGTAGGTGGCATAGTTGCACGATTCCTCGGTGTAGGTGCCATAGTCCTTGTACTCAATACCTTTCTCTTCGAGGTATTGTTTCACGAATTGTTTGAGTGGAAATGCAGCGTGGTCGCTGGCAATTCCTACAGTCTTGATGTCCATGATTGTTATTAGTTTTGAGTGATATGAGTAATCAGGATAAGAGTAGAAATAGTTATCGATGACAAAGTAACGACTTTTTTCTGACATTCCCAAAAAAATAGGAACATATTTCATGTAAACACAAAAAAAGAGAGTGCATGAGTCATACACTCTCTTCTTTGTCTTTCAGTTTGGGCAATTAGCACTGAGCAAGCTTGCCGTCGGAACCGAGCACATTCACGATCTTGTGGATGTACATCTTCTTCATGTTCTCACGAGCTGGTTTCAGATACTGACGTGGGTCAAAGTCTCCAGGATGCTCAGCGAGGTGCTGACGGATAGCAGCAGTCATAGCCAGACGAGAGTCGGAGTCGATGTTGATCTTGCAAACAGCCGACTTAGAAGCCTGACGGAGCTGCTCTTCTGGAATACCGATAGCTGCCTCGAGGTGTCCACCGAACTTGTTGATGGTGTTCACCTCATCCATAGGAACTGAAGAAGAACCATGAAGCACGATGGGGAATCCAGGAAGCTTCTTCTCGATTTCAGCAAGGATGTCGAATGCCAATGGTGGTGGAACCAGAACGCCGTTCACGAGTGTGCACTGCTCTGGAGTGAACTTGTGAGCACCGTGAGAAGTACCGATAGAGATGGCGAGAGAGTCGCAACCAGTACGAGTAGAGAAGTCGATCACTTCTTCTGGCTTCGTGTAGTGAGACTCAGCAGCGCTTACTTCGTCCTCAACACCAGCGAGAACACCGAGTTCAGCCTCAACAGTTACGTCGTACTTGTGAGCATAGTCAACTACCTTCTTTGCAAGGGCGATGTTCTCCTCGTAAGGCAGGTGAGAACCGTCGATCATCACTGAAGAGAAGCCCATGTCGATGCAGTCCTTACAGAGTTCGAAGCTGTCTCCGTGGTCGAGGTGAAGCACGATTTCAGGATGTGCACAACCCAGTTCCTTGGCGTAAGCTACAGCACCTTCAGCCATGAAACGGAGGATGGTGGCGTTGGCATAGTTGCGAGCACCCTTAGAAACCTGCATGATAACAGGTGACTTGGTTTCTACGGCAGCCATCACGATAGCCTGCATCTGTTCCATTGTGTTGAAGTTGAAAGCTGGGATAGCGTAGCCACCCTTCACGGCTCTTGCGAACATATCACGCGTGTTCACAAGACCCAAATCCTTGTAATTTACCATGATAAAAACGTTTTAAAATATAAAGTTTGAATAGAAAAATTTTAGACTCTCTCAGTGCATTTTCACGAAATGTCCTTTGAAAATTCATGCAAAGTTAACAGAAAAATTGCTTATAAGCACAATCTTTTCCGTTTTTTTTCATTCAAGTTGCTTTTTTTTTGATTTTTCTCGATTTTTGTCGTACCTTTGCAAAGTCAAAACGACTAATTTGTTAAATTTTTAACGTAAGATGCCGAAAATTTCTGTTCGTGGCACGGAGATGCCCAGTTCTCCTATTCGTAAGCTTGCTCCTCTGGCCGAAGATGCCAAGAAGCGTGGTGTGCATGTCTATCACCTGAATATCGGTCAGCCCGACCTGCCCACGCCCCGAGCGGCTCTCGATGCCATCCGCAATATAGACCGAAAGATTCTGGAATACAGCCCCAGTCAGGGTTATCGCAGCTATCGCGAGAAACTCGTGGGCTACTATGCCAAATACAATATCGATGTCACTGCTGACGATATCATCATCACCAGCGGTGGTAGCGAAGCTGTGCTGTTCGCTTTCCTCTCCTGCCTGAACCCAGGCGACGAAATCATCGTTCCTGAACCAGCCTACGCCAACTATATGGCTTTTGCTATCTCGGCTGGTGCTGTCATCCGCACCATTGCCACCACCATCGAGGAGGGTTTCTCCCTGCCGAAGGTGGAGAAGTTTGAGGAACTCATCAACGAACGCACACGCGCCATCCTGATCTGCAACCCCAACAACCCTACGGGTTACCTCTATACACGCCGCGAGATGAACCAGATTCGCGACCTGGTGAAGAAATACGACCTGTATCTCTTCTCCGACGAAGTGTATCGCGAGTTTATCTACACAGGTTCACCTTATATTTCTGCCTGCCACCTCGAAGGCATCGAGCAGAACGTGGTGCTGATCGACTCTGTGTCGAAGCGCTATTCAGAGTGCGGCATCCGTATCGGTGCCCTCATCACGAAGAATAAGGAAGTGCGTCAGGCTGTGATGAAATTCTGCCAGGCACGTCTTTCTCCACCACTCATCGGTCAGATTGCCGCAGAGGCTTCGCTGGATGTTCCAGAGGAATACGAACGCGATGTGTATGACGAGTATGTGGAGCGCCGTAAGTGCCTGATCGACGGTCTGAACCGCATCCCTGGCGTCTATTCTCCTATCCCGATGGGTGCATTCTACACCGTTGCCAAGCTGCCTGTGGATGACAGCGAACGGTTCTGTGCCTGGTGTCTGAGCGATTTCAACTACGAAGGCGAAACCGTGATGATGGCACCTGCCAGCGGTTTCTACACCACTCCTGGAGCCGGACGAAACCAGGTTCGTATTGCCTACGTCCTCAACAAAGAGGATTTGCAGCGTGCCCTTTTCGTGCTTCGTAAGGCACTCGAAGCCTATCCTGGACGTACGGAATAAGAATGAATCTCGAACGATTTATAGCACGACGTATTTATGGTGACAGGACTGCAGAAGGAAGATTCTCCGGTCCTGCCATTCGTATTGCTGTAGCTGGCATCGCCATCGGACTGATCGTGATGCTGGTGAGCATCGCTGTGGTCAACGGTTTCAAACGAGAAGTCAGCGCCAAGGTCATCGGTTTCGGAGGCGATGCACAGGTGGTAAGTACGTCGCAGTGGGAGAACACCTTCCAGGCAGTTCCCGTCATTGCCGACGACAGTCTGATGCAGGTGATCCGTTCCACCCCAGGCGTGAAAGCAGCTTACCCCTACGCAGCCATTGCCGGTATGCTGAAAACCGAAGAAGACTTCAGAGGAATCCAGCTGAAAGGAGTGGACGAAAACTACGATATTAACTTTCTGGAGCAGAACCTCATAGAAGGAACGCTTCCGCATTTCTCAGCAACGAAGAATTCGAAGGAAATCCTGCTCAGTCGCATCATTGCCAACGAACTGCAACTCAAGGTTGGCGACAAGGTTTATGCTTATTTTCTTGCCCCCACCGACGGCAAGCGCTCACCTATGCGTGCTGCCGATTTTAAGGTGGTAGGCATTTACGAGACCCACATGGCTGACTACGACCGAGCTTTCTGCTTCACGGATATCCGCAAGGTGCGTCGTCTGAACAACCAACCCAAACAGGAACTGCTGGAGGAAGGCGAATCGCCCTGGCGTCTGTGGAACGACGACGAATGTTCGGGTGTGGAGTTGCGACTGGATGCCGAAAATCAGGCAGATATGGATGCCATCGTGGCAGACCTTCAACACAAGATAGACCACACCACCGACCGCATCGGTGCCCATCGTGGCGTGTTCAGCATCCGTCAGCTTTCGCCTCGCGTCTTTGCCTGGCTCGACGTGCTGAATGTCAATGTCATCATGATTCTAGTGCTGATGATGGCGATTGGCGGCTTCACCGTCGTCTCTGGTTTGCTCATCCTCATGCTCGAACGAATCCAGATGATCGGTTTGCTGAAATCCTTAGGTGCCACCAACCAGACCGTTCGCGGCATTTTCCGTCATTTCGCCATTATGCTCGTAGGACGCGGCCTTCTGTGGGGAAACGCCATCGGACTGGGTCTGTGCTGGCTGCAACAGCAATTCGGACTGGTCAAGCTCAACCCCGACACTTATTACATCGACTCTGTTCCCATTCAGTTCAACTGGATCATCCCCAACAACTACATCGACTCCATCCTTATCGTCAATGTCGTCACACTGGCCATTTCCGCCCTCGTCATCTATGGTGCCAGCTATCTGATGAGCATCAAGAATCCTGCCTCCACGATGCGCTTTGAATAATCAGAAAAGGCGAGGAAAGAACGGACTTGTACCGAATTGTAAGAGAAAATGCAAGTTTTTGAGCAAATTGTTAGCATAAATGCCTAAATTGTCGTAACTTTAGATAAGTTACTCACGTTCGACAATAAAAATGAAAGTTTTTCAACCTTTTATTTTGTATTGTGCTCACTAAATCGTAACTTTGCACCCTTGTAAAGGTAAAAAGCATGAAATTAGCAATCGTAAAATATAACGCAGGGAATGTGTGTTCAGTGGTGAATGCCTTTCGTCGGCTGGGTGTAGGTGGCAGACGAACTGATGCGTGCAGACCGTGTGGTGTTTCCTGGTCAAGGCGAAGACAGTAGTGCGATGGCGTACTTGAAGGCACACCGTCTCGACGAGGTGATTGTGAACTTGAAACAGCCGCTGCTGGGAATCTGCATCGGTATGCAACTGCTTTGCCGCCACTCCGAAGAGGGCGACACTCCCTGTCTGGGAGTCTTCGACGCGGAAGTAAAACGGTTCCTGCCCCAGAGCCATGAGGAGAAAGTGCCGCAGATGGGATGGAACGAGATAAACGTGAAGCGTGAAGAGCTAAACGTGAAGCGTGAAGAGTGGAACGTGAAGAGCGAGGACTCCGTTCATCCGTTGCTGAAAGGACTGGGCGACAAACCCTTCGTCTATTTCATCCACAGCTACTACGTGCCACTCTGTCAGGAAACCATCGGCGTGACCGACTACATACAACCCTACTCCTCTGCCCTGCATAAGGATAACTTCTACGCCACCCAGTTCCACCCAGAAAAAAGCGGACGTGTGGGCGAACAGATTCTGAAGAATTTCTTGGATTTATGATAGAACTGATTCCTGCCATAGATATCATCGACGGACATTGTGTCAGGCTGACGCAAGGCGACTACAACCAGCAGACCACCTACGACGCTGACCCTGTAGATATTGCCAAAGCCTTCGAGGATGCTGGTGTGAAGCGTCTGCATACCGTCGATCTGGACGGTGCCCGTTCGAGCCACGTGGTGAATGCACGAACCATTGAGCGGATTGCCGCTGCCACCAATCTCATCATCGACTTCGGAGGCGGCATCAAATCCACCGAAGACCTCCAGACCGCTTTCAACGCAGGAGCCGCGATGGTGACGGTGGGTTCGCTGGCGGTGAAGAATCCGCAGCTGTTCCTCAGCTGGGCAGAAGAATTCGGTGCCGACCGTTTCATCCTTGGAGCTGACGCCAAGAACGGACGCATCAGCATCAGCGGATGGAAAGAAGAAGACGGACAGGAACTCCTGCCTTTCGTGAAAAGCTATTTTGACAAAGGACTCCGTCAGGTGCTCTGCACCGACATCTCTCGCGACGGAATGTTGCAAGGACCGGCAGTGGAACTCTATCGGGACCTCATGACCCACTTCCCTGCCCTACACCTCATCGCCAGCGGCGGTGTGAGCTGCATGGACGACATCCTCAGTCTGGACGAAGCTGGCATCCCTGCCGTAGTGTTCGGAAAAGCCTTCTACGAAGGACGCATCTCGCTCAAGGACTTGGAGCAATTCATAATTCATAATGCATAATGCATAATTGATTGATAATTAAAAAGGTTATTCGTTGTTAGCAAAGAGAATCATACCTTGTCTGGACATCAAGAACGGACAGACGGTGAAGGGCACGAACTTCGTGAATCTTCGCCAGGCTGGCGATCCCGTTGAACTGGGCAAAGCCTACAGCGAGCAGGGAGCTGACGAGCTGGTGTATCTGGACATCACCGCCAGCCACGAAGGACGCAAAACCTTCACTGAACTCGTCACACGCATCGCAGAAGAAATCAACATACCCTTCACCGTTGGTGGCGGCATCAATGAATTGGCAGATGTGGAACGCTTGCTCAATGCTGGAGCCGACAAGGTGAGCATCAACTCCGCTGCTCTGCGCCGGCCTCAACTCATCGACGAGATTGTGCGCAACTTCGGCTCACAGGTCTGTGTGGTAGCCATCGACGCGAAGGAAGAAAACGGCGAGTGGACCTGTTACCTGAACGGAGGACGCGTACCTACCGATCGAGGTCTGTTCGAATGGGCAAGGGAAGCCAACGAACGTGGTGCTGGCGAGATTCTCTTCACCAGCATGAACCACGACGGAGTGAAGCAGGGATTTGCCAACGCTGCCCTTCGCCGACTGAGCGACGAACTCACGATACCCGTGATTGCCTCAGGTGGTGCCGGAGCCAAAGAGCATTTCCGCGACACCTTCATCGAAGGACACTCGGATGCGGCACTCGCTGCCAGCGTGTTCCACTTTGGCGAAATCCCCATCCCCCAACTGAAACAGTATTTATATAAAGAAGGAATAAACGTAAGATTATGAACATAGATTTTGAGAAAATGGACGGTCTGGTGCCAGCCATCATTCAGGACGCCAAGACGCTGAAGGTGCTGATGCTCGGCTTCATGAACGAAGAAGCCTATCAGAAAACCGTAGAGACAGGCAAGGTGACATTCTTCAGCCGCACACGCCAGACACTATGGACCAAGGGCGAAACCAGCGGAAACTACCTCAACGTCGTTTCCATCGCCAACGACTGCGACAACGACACTCTGCTCATCAAGGCAGACCCCGTAGGTCCCGTTTGCCACACAGGAGCCGACACCTGCTGGAACGAAGAGAACGACAACCCCATCATGTTCCTCACCGAACTGCAGCGGTTCATCGAGAAGCGCCACGAGGAAATGCCTGAAGGCTCCTATACCACGAGCCTCTTCAAGGATGGCTGTCACCGTATGGCTCAGAAAGTAGGCGAAGAAGCCTTAGAGGCTGTCATCGAGGCAGTTGCCAACAACAACGAACGACTCGTCTATGAGGCATCCGACATGCTCTACCACCTCATCGTCCTCCTGACCTCGAAGGGACTGAGCATCGAGGACCTTGCTCGCGAACTCCAGGTGCGCCATGACCCCAACTGGCATAAACATTAACGGACCCACCCCCTTGCCCCTCCCGTGAAGGGAGGGGAGTATATACCTGTCAGTCCGTGAGAGATAAATAAACTTGAAAAGAAATCATGCAGATAGAATATAAAGACGTCAATGTGTTCCAAGAGGAACAGGAAGTGCTCCACGATGTGAATTTCAGCATCGATAAGGGCGAGTTTGTCTATATCATCGGTAAGGTCGGTGCTGGCAAGAGTTCTCTGCTCAAGACCATGTATGGCGAACTGCCCGTCAAGGAAGGAGAAGCACGTGTGCTCGACTACGAACTGCAGAAACTGCGTCGTAAGCACCAGCCCGCTCTGCGTCGCAAACTGGGTATCATCTTTCAGGACTTCCAGCTGCTCACCGACCGAACGGTGGAACAGAACCTGCGTTTCGTGCTGAAGGCAACAGGCTGGAAGAACGAAGTGGAAATCCGTCAGCGCATCGAGGAAGTGCTCAACGAAGTGCAGATGCAGACCAAAGGCTATAAGTTCCCACACGAACTTTCGGGTGGAGAACAGCAGCGCATCTCCATCGCTCGCGCCATCCTCAACAAACCCGAACTCATCCTTGCCGACGAGCCGACCGCTAACCTCGACACAGAAACCAGTCGCCACATCACTGCCCTGCTCCACCAAATCTGCGAACAAGGCTCCACCGTCGTGATGGTGACCCACAACCTCCATCTGCTCGACATGTATCCTGGCCGCATCTTCGAATGTAAGGACAAAAAACTCACCGAACGAATCGAAGAAGAATAAATTCGTCATACTCAGAACATTCCGATTACTCAGAATACTCAGAATACTCCGATTACTCAGAATAAACAAAAAACAATAGATAAGATGAAAGTAATGAAGTTTGGTGGCACCTCCGTGGGTTCGCCGCAAAGAATGAAAGAAGTGGTAAAGCTCATCAGCGACAATGAGCAGAAAATCGTAGTGCTCTCGGCTATGTCCGGCACCACCAACACCCTCGTGGAAATTGCAGACTACCTCTACAAGAAAAATCCCGAAGGTGCCAACGAAACCATCAACGCACTGGAAGCCAAGTACAAGCGCCACGTTGCCGAACTCTACTCCACAGAAGAGTATCGCGAACGCACCCTCGACTTCGTGAAACAGGAGTTCGACTACCTGCGTTCTTTCACCAAGGGCATCTTCACCATGTTCGAAGAGAAAATCATCGTCGGACAAGGCGAACTGCTCTCCACGAATATGGTGACCAACTACATGCTGGAGCAAGGTTACAACACCTGCCTCATTCCTGCCCTCGAGTTCATGCGTACCGACAAGAACGCAGAGCCTGACCTCGAATACATCCGCGAGAAGCTTCAGGCACAGCTCGAAGAGCACGAAGGCAAGACCATCTATATCACGCAGGGATTCATCTGCCGCAATGCCTATGGCGAAGTCGATAACCTGCAGCGTGGAGGCAGCGACTACACCGCCTCACTCATCGGTGCAGCCATCGACGCTTCCGAAATCCAGATCTGGACCGACATCGACGGTATGCACAACAACGACCCACGCTTCGTCGAAAAGACCCAGCCCGTCAGTCAGCTCCACTTCGAGGAAGCAGCCGAGTTAGCCTACTTCGGCGCCAAGATCCTCCACCCCACCTGTGTGCAGCCAGCTAAGTTCGCAGGCATTCCTGTAAAGCTTCTCAACACGATGGATCCTGCAGCTCCAGGCACCGTCATCAGCAATGATACCGAATATCGCAAGATCAAGGCTGTGGCAGCCAAGGACAACATCACCGCCATCAACATCACCTCCAGCCGCATGTTGCTCGCCTACGGCTTCCTGCGTAAGGTGTTCGAGATCTTCGAGACCTACAAGACCAGCATCGATATGGTCTGCACGTCCGAAGTCGGTGTGTCCGTCTCCATCGACAACAAAACCCACCTCACCCAGATTCTCAACGAGCTGAAGAAGTTCGGCACCGTGAAGGTGGATGAAGATATGTGCATCATCTGCGTCGTGGGCGACCTCGACTGGCAGAATGTAGGCTTTGAGTCACGTGTCACCGAGGCACTCCACGAGATACCCGTCCGCATGATCTCCTACGGAGGCAGCAACCACAACATCTCGTTCCTCATCTCCGCAAACGACAAGAAACGTGCCCTCCAAGCCCTCAGCGACCATCTTTTCAATTAATCATTAGTGTGTTCGGCGGTGGTTCCTGAGTAAATCGAAGGATGCCGCCGAAATTAATAAGAGTCATGCAGACACGACAAACCCCCTATTACCTCTACGACACCGAGCTGCTTCAGCGCACGCTCGAGGTCCTGAATCGTGAGGTACAGAAATACACGAACTACGAAGTGCATTACGCCATCAAGGCCAATGCCAACCCACTGCTTCTGCGCATCATCAACCGAGCTGGACTCGGCATCGACTGCGTCAGCGGCGGCGAGATAGAAGCAGCCATCAAGGCAGGATTCCCCTCCTCCAAGATCGTCTTCGCAGGCGTAGGAAAGAGCGACTGGGAAATCCGTACCGCCCTCCACAACGACATCTACTGCTTCAACGTGGAGAGCATACCCGAGCTTGAAGTCATCAACGAACTCGCTGGTCGCATGAACAAACGAGCCGGCATCTGCTTCCGCATCAATCCCGATGTCGGTGCTCACACCCATGCCAACATCACCACAGGACTGGCAGAAAACAAGTTCGGCATCGCCCTCGAAGACACCCTCAGTGTCATACGCATTGCCCAAAGCATGGAGCATATCCGCCTGCGCGGACTCCATTTCCATATCGGCAGCCAAATCCTCGAGATGGACGACTTCCGCGACCTCGCACTCCGCATCAACGAGATTCAGGACTTCCTGCAAGGTGAAGGCATCACCCTCGACGACATCAACGTAGGTGGCGGACTGGGCGTCGATTACGACAATCCCAATGTCCACCCCATTCCTAACTTCCGCGACTACTTCGCCACCTTCCACACCCACCTGCGTCAGCGACCAGGACAGCGCATCCATTTCGAACTGGGACGCGCCATCGTGGCACAATGCGGCAGCCTCATCACCCGTGTGCTCTACATCAAACAAGGCACCGACCGCCAGTTCGCCATCGTCGATGCCGGCATGACCGAACTCATCCGTCCTGCCCTCTACGGAGCACACCACAAGATCGAGAGCATCAGCGCCAGCAACCAGCTCCAGCTCAATCAGGAACTCCCCTTCCTTGCAACCGAAGAGCTGCAGACCTACGATGTGGTAGGACCCATCTGCGAGTCCAGCGACATCTTCGACCACGACGTTCGTCTGCCCCGTCTTCAGCGAGGCGACCTCCTCGCCATCCGCTCCGCCGGCGCCTATGGCGAAACAATGGCTTCGCAGTACAACCTCCGTCCCCTCCCCAAAAGCTACGAACTGGGCACTCTCCCCGAAGAACAGTAACCATCACAACACATACGCAACAACGGCTCCCTGCACAAGATGCAAGGAGCCGTTGCTTTTGACGAGGCTAACTACTATTGAACAACCTGTTTATATCCGTTATGGATGTAGATACCTGGTTGAGTGGGCTTGCCGCTGAGACGACGACCGTCGAGGGTGTGCCACTCTGACTGAGAAGTGCGAGACGAGAAGAAAGAGGAATCATCCACGTCAATGAGTCCTGTTGTGGCATTGTTCTCATCGAGATTGAGTACGTAGGCCTTGACAAGCGAAGAATTGCTCAGCTGGAAATAGGCACGGAAGGCGTTGACGTAGAAATTATCACGACCTGGCCAATGGAGTTGGCTGTCAGAACCCACATAGAGATTCGATCGATCGTCCTTGGCAAGCGAGACTGGAGAATAGGTTCCCTGGAAAGTAACGGAACGATCCTCACTCTGAATTTCAACAGGAGAACCATCGGTCACAGTAACAGCGCTGAAGGTTGGATCTTGAAGCGTCTCTCCACTGTTCCACTTAATTAAGTATGGTTTGCCAGCGGTGATGGCGGTTGCAGCCTTGAAGTAGAGATAAAGAGTGGTTCCTTCCAAACCCGTCTTATGTCCGTCGTATGTTCCTTCAGTATCAAGTTCCTTGAGTTCGTCTGGTGCCAGTTGAGCTGTAACTTGATCAGAGGTCATGCTGAAAGGCAGGCAAAGGGTGTTCCACGTGCCGTTCTTCACAAGTCTGCGTCCAGCGAGGGTGACATTAGCCAGTACACCGTTGGCATTGCTGATGGCGGTGGTATTGTCGGAGGCGTCGATAAAGGTGATACCCGTTGGCGTTACATCAGCAGATAGCTGCCACTTGAACGAGACGACAACGGGATGGTGGTCGCCAAGAGGTGTGGTGTCATCGTTGCCATCTACATAGCCGTAGGTGTAGTCGTGCTGAATGTTGAAAGTTTGTGGGGTAAGCCTTACGGTATTGGCGGCAGTGGGGTTGATGTAGATGATCTTGTCCACAATCTCGTAGTTCGTGTAGTTGTCCACGTCGCTTTGGTCGGTCAGGTTGGCCATATCCGTTGTGGGATAGATGCCGTTTCGGTATTTTTCCACCCAGACGTCGCTTGCGTTGAAATCAGTGCTGAGACGGTTGAAGAAGTTGGCGGTCACATCTTCGCGGGTATAGCGGCTGTTGGTATCACCGATGATGAGTTTTGCACGGCTGTGGTCGCTGTTGTTGATGGCTTCAGCTAGTTGGCGCCACTGCGACTCTCGCGACCAAGTGGCATTCGTGTCGCCGGCATCCATGTGAAGGATGAACACATCGATGCTTGCACGTCCGTCGATGGTCACATTATAGTATCGGAAACCTTTGTTCACGTACTGATTGCCATCGGTGGACTCGGTGTCATTCCACTTCGTCCAGCTCTCGTTGGTGGCAGAGATTTTACTGTTCTTCCAAAGAAGGTTCAGACCATCGGTATCGACGTGGATTTTTCCTTGAATCAGTTGCCAGTAGTCGATATCGGTCACGCTGAGGGTATTGCGAATGGTGCCGCAGGAGTAGCGGTCTTTAAGGTATTCCATAAGCGAGCCGTTATAGTTGAAGTCTTCTGAGCAGCCGATGAAGTCGTAGTTCTTCGACGATAAGTACTGACTAATCTTCAGTGTGCCGTCACTACCTGGACCGTCAGGGTTCAAGTCGTATGAACCTATACCATAGTTAATTTTCTTTGGCAGTCCGTCTACGTTGAGTGCCACGGCTGTGAAGGTGCCCTCTTCGACATTGCGGTAGGGCATGATAACGAGGGTAGCGTTTTCTGTAGAGGTCTTGATATAGGTTCGACCCACAGGTAGGGTCATAGTGCGAGTGGCAGCGGTTCCAGCAGGAAAACCGCTGGACGCGAGCGCTGTGCCGTCAGTAGTGTAGACGAGACCGTTGAGCGGGCCTACGAGCTGGTACTCTGTGCTGTAGTCGGTTTCGTAGTAGTACCACTGGCCAGGAACTAGTTTCGTCTCATTGTTTGGCAGGCGTACAGCCATGGCATCGAGGGCGAGCGAGGTACAACGCAGTTGCACGTCGTCGAGCTTGAAAAAACCGCGGTCCTCGTTTTCTAACTGCACACGTCCTTCCGTCCACCAGTCGGTGGTGCTGCCAGCGGTGATAGTGAGCTGACCATCGATACCGATGGTAACACTTGTTTTCACCTTGATACCACCATCGGCATGAACGCCAGTAGCCGTTGTTTTTGAAGCATTGGCCTCGAAAGTGATGGGTCGGTCTTTCCATGAGGCCACCGTGCCCGACAATTCATATTGTCCGGCGGGCAAATTGGCGACGGTCTGCGTGACGCTGAGCGACGGTGCCCACCACTGGAATGCATTCATCAGCTTTCCACCAGCTTTGCCTGTCATACCATAGTCACGGGCAGTGAATTCGTCGTTCCCATTCGCATCTTTGCCTGTAAGCGTCCATCCTGTCTCACCCTGCTCAAATGAGGGGTTGGTGATCTTCCAAGTGACATCATCGCCACTGGCTGCCTGCATGAGGCTGAAGAGGTTGGCACGGCTAATGCGCCAGAGACGGTAGTGGCCGGCCTCATCGCCATCGATATTACGGCGGTTCAGGGCGATAGGCTCATCGGCCTCCACACGTTTGTTCCATGGACCGAGGTATCCACAAGCCCAATTGCCGGAGGATATGGGATACTTGCCACTCTCGAAGAGCCAGTAGCCGTTCTGGTAGGTGGGCTTGAGGCAGCACCAGTCGCTCATAGTCGGCTCGGTGTATGTAAGTACATACATGAAGCCAGCGTTGTCGTGTGTCTGGAAAAGGCTCGTGTGGTGTACCACGTTGCGCAAACCGATGAAGTCGCCATCTTTCTCAATGGTGAAAAAGTTGGAGAGGTCAAGCACAGGATTACCTGCCTGGCGGTAGCGCAGTGCCTTGGTGTCCTCACCTGCCCAGTCGGGCTTCTCCTCATAGCGTCCAACTCCGACGAAGAGTCCGGGCTGCTCGGCTGAGGTGATGAGGTAGACCTGCGAAGGGTCGGTGCTCATGGATTCCGTTGATGTCACCTCGGTAAAGCCGTTCTCGCTGGTAAGCATGGTGGCGTAGAGGCGCAGAGCCATGAGGTCGGTGCGACGGATGCGAAACAGGCGATAGTGGCCGGCGGGGTCGCCGTCGGTGTTCAGGCGGTTCAGGGCGATAGGCTCATCCAGTGCCATGCGTCCGGGCGTCCACGAACCCATATAGCCGCGACAACCTTCAGTATTTGATGCTGGGTACTTGCCGTTCTCGAACAGCCAGTAGCCAGCATTTTGCCAGTGGGGAATGAGGTAACTCCACTCGTCAAGGGTCTTGTCCGTGTAGGAGTTCACGTACATGTAACCCGCCCCGTCATGGGTCTGGAAGAGGTCGGTGTCGTAGACCACGTTGCGCAGACCGATGTAATCGCCGCTTTTCTCGATGGTAAAGAAATTGGTGAGGTCGAGCACAGGGTCGGTGGCGGCAGAGTGCAATCGCAGAGCCTTCGAGTCTCCGCTGGCCCAATCTGGCTTTGCCTCATAGCCGCCTACACCCACTATATACTCATGGCTCTCAGCGGGTGCGAGGATGTAGTAATAATCGGCGTCACCCCAGATGGCGTCTGTGCTCGTCACCTCCGTGAACCCACGTGCGGTAGTGAGATAGGTAGTATAGTCGGCAGCCGTAGCTGACAATGCCATCCCTGTCCATAGGATCAGGGATAGCAATGTGCGCATAATTCGAACTTTCACCATTGTTCTTTCATGATTTTTACACAAAATAAGAATGGGGATCTTCTGACGATTCACCACTTATATCTGTCCGTATTTTCTTCTTCATCACTGCCCCATCCGTTCCTGTAACCAATTTGGGCTTCATCGTCAACATTGCCTTTGCCTCCCCAACCCAAACTTACGTTGCTCTTCGCTTGGCTTATAGCCAGCATGTTGATGACTTGCATATTGACGACCATTATAGCCGGTGATATAAATTTCTTCTTCATAACGATTGATTATTTATTAGAACATTTATTACTCTGAATATATTACTTAACTATTACTTTACGACCATTGTTGATATAGATGCCGCGTTGGGTTGGCTTGGCACCAAGACGACGACCGTCGAGTGTGTGCCACTCTGAAAGCGAAGAATCTGCTGCTACGTCGATGATTTCGGTTGTAGGATCGCTGTCGTCGAATCCGAGTACAAAGGCCTTGACTGGCGAGGGATTGCTCAGCTGGAAATAGGCACGGAAGGCGTTGACTTTGAACCCTTCACTGACTGGCCAGTAGAGTTTGCTGTCAGAGCCCATATAGAGATTCGACGGATCGTCCTTGACAAGCGATACTGGAGAATAGGTACCCTGGAAAGTAACGGAACCGTTCTTACTCTGAATTCCAGTAGGATCGCCATCAGAGAAAGTAACAGTAACAGCTCTGAATGTTGGATTTACAAAGTTATCTCCACTGTTCCACTTAATTAAATATGGTTTGCCTGCAGTGATGGCGTTTGCAGTCTTGAAGTAGAGATAAAGCGTAGTGCCGTTGAGACCAGTTTGATAACTTCCATTATCGTCCTTATGACCTTCAGCATCATATTTCCCTTCGACATCAAGTTCCATCAGGGAGGTTGGTGCCAGTTGAGCTGTAACTTGTTCGGAGGTCATGTTGAAAGGCAAGCAAAGCGTGTTCCAGGTGCGGTTCTTAAAGAGGGTGCGGTCCTTCAACGTAGCGTTGACTGTCTTGCCGTTATTTTCACTGATAATTGTAGCGTTATTGGCATCATTTGCCAACTCGATGGCATCGCGGAAATAAGTCAGAGTAACATCATCGACGAGAATCTCGTATGGTTGGCCACCACTACCACTCCAAGCGAATCCAAAGGAGAGGTCGAAAGGTGTGGGATTACTCGTAACCTCAATAGTCTTGGTGATTGTTTCCCAATCTGTTCCGCTGGTCTCAAAATATTCTTTATTATTACCCAACTGATAGTAGTTAAGGTTGGTACCACGATAGGTACGTCCTTCCTTCTCCTTAGCTTTGAAGGTCAGAGTGTATTTACCCACTGGCAACATTTTTTGTTTGAAAGCCTGCAATGTGGGCTTGTAGTCACCCCAGTTTGCACGAATATAGAGCGTGTTTTCTTGTGGTGTGGTCTCTGAGGAGCTGGTGTTTATCTGTATTCGATAGTTTACTGAACCATCGCCAACAACAGCATATTCCTCCCAGCCGGTAAGGTCAAGAACATTGGGCGAAGCAGAGTTTACAACGTAAGCTCCCGAAGAAGGAACTGTGCTGAAATCAAGGTTGCTACCAAGGAAGCCTGCTACGCTGAATGCATCTATCTGGCTGTTAGCGTAAGTGCCGAAAGCGTTGTTAAGGGCGGTAATGGCCTCATTTTCCTTGGTATCAGTATCCATATAGCTGCTGGCAGCATAGGTTGTTCCATCTATGATACTCAGTGCTGTTGTACCTTCCACCATAGCCTTATAGCTCTTGAAGAGGCGGAGGGAAGCATCGGTGGCGTCCATCTGGGCAACGAGTTCATTCTTGACTGTGCTGTAGCTGCTTACTTGCGACACATCGTCGAGGGCAGTAGTGACGGCATTCACCTTTCCGATAAGAGTTTCCCAAGCATCGGCACTCATCGTCAAGCGACCATAATCGGTACCGTCGGCGAGGTTGTAGTCATTCTCGAAGCGTTCCAAAGCAGCTATCATCTCCACGCGATTAGCTTTCACCAATTGAATCTGCTGCTTGGCAGCCTGTATAGCGTTGGGCAGGGTGTTGAGGGTAACCTCAGTCAGCTCATCGAAGGTATTGGCAGCTTCGGCGGTGCTGATAGCTGAGCTAAGTGCATTTTGCTGATCCGGAGTCAAAAGGTTCGCATCGTCGCTGGCGAGCAAACCGTTAGCTTCTGACACGAGAGCATCGCGGTCAGCCTTAAGGATGGTAAGGTCGGGATCTTTACTATAAGTAATGGTGTAAATCTGAGCCACGTGCCAGTTGGAACCTGCAGCGGTCTTCTTGATGCCAAACGTAAGGCCACCAGACGAAGCCTGTTGAACGGAGAGGTTCACGGGCACTTGGTCGGCAGCGGTGAGGGATGTGCGATGTACCACTGGCAGCGACAGGCTGTTGTCTCCTGCAAAGCCGAAAGTGATGTTAGGCTGTCCATCAGTGCACTTTTCTTCCAATGAGCCACGATTTGGAGTATAAGAAGCAGCTGCATAAAGCGCTACCGTGTAATAACCTGCAGGCATTCCACTGAGCGTCTGATAAAGGATATTACCAGTGATGCTCTCACCACCTGCTGCCTGAGTATAGCTTTCCACAAAGTCTGCCATCGAAGGATCAGGTTTAGGTACCGACCACGAAGGAGCTGTCTCTGCAGCGTTCAATCCGCTGGCAGTCTGCCAGTCGGCAGCGGCTGTGGAAGCAAGGAATGTCAGGTTAAATGGGTTTCCGTCCTCGGCGGTGACACTGCTGACGAAGGTCAGGGCGGCGGCGCGGATATTGGCAGTCTGCGTGTTGATAGCAGATGCCGTAGTGGCAGCCTCTACGGCTGTGTTAGCACTACTGATAGCTGCATCGAAAGTGGTTTTTGCACTACCAGGGTCAGTATATTTATATAAGGTGGTGTTCTCCAGTTCCTGCACATTGGTGCGCATCGTCTTGTAGGCAGCGTATGCGGTTTGCAGCTCGGTATCGTTCTTATAAGTGTTAAGAACTGCGGTCAGTGCAACGATAGCAGTACTGTACTCCTTGGCTGTCTCGTACGATTTATTGTATGTTGTGATGGCAGAACTAATAGCTGTTTCGCAAGCATCAGGAACCACACCCGAACTGATGAAGTCGTTGCACTCATCCACCAAATCAGAGAGCTGTGTCTCATAAGCCGAGAGGTCGACACCCGTACAGTAAAGTTTGAAGTTGTCGAAGACATCCCATGACCATCCTCCTTCGTTTGCATAGCCAATGGTGAGTGAGCCTGTTGTCACAGTGATTTCATCCGTCATCACTTGTCCCCATGTTCGGTTGCTCATCATTTGGAGTAAGGTATATTGCATATCATTCCATTTATTACCATCAGGCGTTGTCTGGGTGCTTTGGGTGAAATAGGTTTTAGTCTTTGTGCCATTATGGATGCCATAGACGTATGGCTCATTCTCTTCGGGCTTGCTCGTAGCACCTTGCATGGCAACTTTGTACTTACCGTTGGGCAGCGTTAGATCCTGATAGAAATTCGCCACCTGTTGATAATTCTCAGCACCTGTGTTGCTAAATGCGTGAGAACCCCACCAACTTAAGCTATTAGCAGTAAAAGTAGATTCCCATTCTGAACCAACTCCATTGTCAAAAGTAGGATTGTTGACGTACCATGGTGTGAGATCAACAGGGTTACTGCTGGATGCATTATCAAGTAAGTTCTGCTTGAACTGCGCACGACTTATAGAGTAAATATAGAAATAGCCTCTGAGTGCTGTAGTCTTGTTTGCTGCACACTCGGCGCCATTGGTGAAATTGTTGTCCGTCCAAGGACCGATATAGTTGCCTGTATATTTGCCGTTCTCCAGCGTAAACTTGCCGTCTGACAAAGCTAAATTTACTTTTGACCAACTATTTGACGATGTGACATCGTTGGTGTCGTAATACCATGCTGCGTTATTCTCTGTCTGAAAGACATGTTCTGGTTGGTCGAGGTTGCGCATGGAGAAGCCTCCATCGTTAGATTCCAACGTCCATACCATGGGTGTGATATCCTTCGATGTAGGACTGACAGAGGTGCGGTAATAGAGGGCGAGAGAGTACCATTTTGTGGTATTATGTTCCCCTTTGCCGATGCCGAGCATGAGATCATGGGTGGCATCCACGAACACGTAATAATTATTGGCTATATCCGATGCCGTTGGAACGGTAGTTATCTTTGTCCATCCGTCAGCTGTGGTGAGTTTGTCTGTATCTGCCCATGCATTACCAGCGAGACAGGTCAGCGCAAGGGCTGCGATGAGAAATCTTTTTGTATTCATAGTCGTATGTATGTCTTGTTAGTAATATGGTTAGAACTTAGTTTGAATGACTTCCTTCACACCCTCGCCACGCTTGAAGAGAACTACGAAGGCGTTATTGGTTTGGTTCGTATTACCGTTAGCAGCCACAGTGTAGTCATGAACAGAGGAGCCGTTATTGGTAGTATTGTTATAAGTGCGGTCGTCGAAGCGGTGGTAGTGACCAGAGAAGTGCTGTACCTTGCCATCCACCTTACCTGCGGCCTTCATCATGATATCCGACAGCGGGTCTTTCTTCATTGTGTTGGCAAAGTCAGGGTCATTGTAGTTGATGCCGGAGGTGCAGGAACCATAATCAGAAGTACCAGATGCAGGGATGTATTTACCTACGTCGTTTTGGTCGAGCCACCAACGGTTGCAATCGCTACCGGACAACCAAGGATAGTGCTGCATCCACACGGAAGCATCCTCGGCATGCGATCCTACGAAGGTATTGAGTGCATCGATTACACCGTCTGGAGCATAATAGGTGGCACTTGAGAGAACAAGGTTTCCAAGTTTGGTGTAATAGCCCTTATATAGTTTCTGGAACCAATAAGTGTGAGCGCAGTAGAAACGCACGTCCTTAAACTTGAAGGTGAAGGGCTTCGACTGGAAATCTACAGACCT
Organism: uncultured Bacteroidaceae bacterium; assembly: GCA_905234555.1. Classification (GTDB taxonomy): domain Bacteria; phylum Bacteroidota; class Bacteroidia; order Bacteroidales; family Bacteroidaceae; genus UBA3839. Next base: position 1,657 of record CAJOHO010000046.1, on the reverse strand, counting down.
CGAATTATCCTCAAAGTATTCTATGTTTTCGTCGAACACGCCCACACCGTTCCAGTAACTATTATTATCAGTTATTGCTGAAAGTGTTTTCTTGTCGGCACTGGCACCGCTTGAAGTGACACCATAGTCAGGGTCGCTACCCGTCCAGTAGTCTGGACTCAAATCGTGGTTGCCAGCTATAAATATAAAAGGTATGCCAGCATCCTTCGCAATATCGGCTGTACAACTCAAGAAGTTATTGTGAGTACCACTACTGCCGTCGTCGCCCTTGTCCTGGTCTATGTCACCAAGGCAGAAGATGATGCTGGTCTTGGGTGTGAGGTTAGGATTAGTGGTGAAGGTCACCTTCTTTGTGCCGTCCTTGCCCATAGCAATAATGTTGTTCATGATGGTGGTCATGTCTGCTTGGCTAGTGCCATCATGTCCATCACCCTGGTTGATGTGGCAGTCAGAGAAAAATACTCCGCAGAACCATACATCCTCCTCGAAGCGGAAGCCGTAAGCCTTGTTGTTGTAAGTAAAGACCTTCAATTCGCCATAGTTGAGTTTTGTGGTCGTGGGATTTGGAGTAACCTGTGCGGCATCTACGGTAGTGCCGTCAACACTCACGGCGGTAATCAGTCCGCTCAAATCGGTGCCTGCGGGCAGGGTGACGGTAGTGAAGCCTTTGCTGTCGCGTTCAGCAACATCGTCATACGTGATGCCGTTGAGCGTGAACGTCATCTGTGCTCTTGCAATCATACAGAAAAGCAGGCACATACATAAAATAATCGTTTTTTTTTCATTCTTTTTTATTAGTTAAGTGATTAATTAAAGCAGATTTATTAAAGTATGGCTCCTTGCCACAATGAAATATTCTGCAAATATACGAAATTAAAATCCAACTACCCAAATTTCGACACAACTTATTTGCCCCAAAAGCAATAAATTCTTTTTCGTGAACAGAAAAGGGTCTGGCACACATCGTTTTGTAAACCTTACATGTCAAATCGTACAAGCCAAACGTCCACTCCCCAAGAGCTACGAACTGGGCACTCTCCCCGAAGAATAATAACAGCAACCATCACAACACATACGCTACAACGGCTCCCTGCACAAGATGCAAGGAGCCGCTGCTTTTGATGAATGACAACAAGGCTGCCTTCTATTTCAGGCAAGATAGCGGCACATATAAGTAGCACTACGATCCACCTTCGTCATATCCTTACCTGACAGACCGCCACCGCCACACCTACCGAACAGGTAGGCACAAACGACCAAACGCGAGGAGAAGCCAGATAGGCCTCCTCGCGTCCTAACAAACTCATTGAATTGAAAATCTTGGTATTCATAATCCGTAAACTATATTATTTCAAGTTTCGCATGTGATGCCGTAGGCATCTATTCCTCCAGGCTCATGGCACGGAGGAATTGCTGCTGGGCGGGTGTGGGGTTCTCCGCGGGGAGGATAGCCCAGGAGGTGGTGTCGATGCGCAGGCCGGCATCAGTGAGGTAGTCGTCGTAGGGGATGTCGTCCGTGGTATCCACGAGGTGTCGCACTTCCGTGAGTGGCTCTCCAGCCACTTCGGCGCAGGCGCTCCAGAACTCCTCTTCGGTGAATCCGCGCTGGAGCTCGTGGTAGTAACGCTGGTAGAGCAGGCGCATCACGTCGTCCAGC
>CAJOHO010000045.1 GCA_905234555.1 uncultured Bacteroidaceae bacterium | reverse complement strand
TAATTCGCTTATATATAATAGTTTAACCTAATTTTAACTTCATAGTTTCTTCATAAAATCGGGGATTTTGTTCATAGAAACTTCATAAAAACTTCATAGCTTTAGCCTGTTTTCAGCCTTTTCCGTGACTTTTTTTCTGTAGGCAGGCAAATAAACTGTTTATTTGTTTTTCTTTTCATATCTCTGCAAACGAAATATAGTTAAAAAAAGCACAATTATTGCCAAAAACATGAAGAAAGTATGAAGAAAATATGAAGAAAGTATGAAGTTTCTCCCCGTTTTTATGAAGAAACTATGAAGTTAAATTTGGCTCAACTCGCTAATAACCTGCAAGTTGAGCCAAAAATATGAAGTTTCTCATCAAAAAAAATTATTTTTTTGCGAAGCTTATGTGACTTTATGCCTTAAGGAAAAGGGAATAAACGGAGATTATGCTTCGAGGACGGTGCGGAAGCGACGGAGGAAGTCGTCGGCTTGGGCAAGCGTGAGGCAAAGTGGGGGCAGGAGACGGATGACGTTGGTACCTGAACAGCCTGTGAAGCAATGCTGCTCCTTGATGAGACGAGTACGCGGTTCCTTGTAGGGGATGTCGAGTTCGATGCCTATCATCAGACCCTCACCACGCACATCTACAACATGGTAGCTGCCCACCATCTTCTTCAACTCGCCAATCAGATAAGCACCGACCTTCGCTGCATTCTCCACGAGATGTTCCTGCTCCATCACATCAAGCACAGCTAACGCACCGGCACAACCGAGGTGGTTGCCTCCGAAGGTGGTTCCCAACTGACCATAGACAGGTGTGAACTTGGGAGAGATGAGTACGCCGCCCATAGGGAATCCGTTGCAGATGCCTTTGGCAACTGTGATGATATCGGGCTTTACGCCCAAGTGCTGATGTGCAAAGAATTTTCCACTTCGTCCATAGCCACACTGGATTTCATCGCAGATGAGGACGGTGTTGTATTCGTCGCAAAGTTGACGCAGTCCTTGCAGGAAGTCAGCGGTAACCATGCGAATGCCGCCTACTCCCTGTATGCACTCTACGATGCAGGCACAGACGTCGCCTTTCGCCAGTTCTGCTTCCCAGGCGTTGAGATCGTTGATGGGAAGATAGGTGACGTGACCGTTAGCGTTGATGGGTGCAATAATCTTAGGATTGTTGGTCACCTCAACAGCCAATGAGGTACGTCCGTGAAAGGCTTTCTCCAAGGAAAGCACTCGTGTACGACCATTATAGAAGGACGCGAGTTTCAGGGCATTTTCGTTGGCTTCGGCTCCAGAGTTGATGAGGAACAGATGGTAGTCCTCATAGCCGCAGGCCTTTCCAAGACGACGGGCAAACTCCTGCTGCAAGGGATTCTGCACGGAGTTGCTGTAAAAACCCAGTTTGGCTACCTGCCGGCTGATGGCTTCCACGTAATGAGGATGCGAATGTCCGATACTGATGACGGCATGTCCGCCATAGAGGTCAAGGTATTCCTGACCTTCGCTATCCCAAACTTTGCAGCCTTCGCCGCGTTCTATTGCTATATCAAAAAGAGGGTAAACGTTGAATAAATCCATAAGAAGCCCCCTCCTAACCTCCCCCGAAAGGGGAGGAACGCCGTGCGGGGTGTTGGGCGTTAACGGATTAACGGATTAACGAATTTTCGACATTTCGACATGGCGACATGTCGAGGTGTCGAGATGACGAGTTAAAATGCGGAAGCCTTGAGGGCAAGACCTGTTTTTTCGTCGAGACCGAACATGAGGTTCATGTTCTGAACAGCCTGTCCGACGGCTCCTTTGAGGAGGTTGTCAATACAACTGATCATCAGCAGCTGGTCTTCGTATTTCTCCACATAGACGACAGCCTTGTTGGTGTTCACCACCTGCTTGAGGTCTGGACTCTTGGTGACGAAATGGGTGAAAGCTGCATCACGATAATAGTCGGCATAAATCTGCTGTACCTGCTCTAAAGGCTTGTCGCACTTGGCATAGGCTGTCACGAAGATTCCTCTGGCAAAGCAGCCTCGCTGAGGGATGAACAGCACTCTTCCGTCGTAACCAGGACAAAGTTCCTGCACGGTCTGGTTGATTTCCAGCAAATGCTGGTGCGTAAAGGTCTTATAGACGGAGATATTATCGTTGCGCCAAGAGAAATGAGTTGTTGCACCTGGCTTCTGACCTGCTCCCGTGCTGCCCGTAATGCCGTTCACATGGATGTCTCCACTAAGGATTCCGGCTTTCAGGGCTGGAAGCATCGCCAGCTGAATGCAGGTGGCAAAGCAACCTGGATTGGCGAGATGCTGACATTCAGAAATGGCAGACTTGTGTGTCTCCGGCAACCCATAGACATAATCGTGGTCGCCCTTGAGGCGAAAGTCCTGTGCCAAGTCGATGATCTTGACGTTTGCGGGGATGTCATGCTCTTTCAGAAACTGTTCGCTCTTGCCGTGACCAAAGCAGAAGAAGAGGACATCAACCTGGTCGAACGGCATTTCAGAGGTAAACGTCAGTTCCGTGTCGCCTGCCAGTCCTTCATGCACTTCATAGACTTTATTGCCTGCGTTGCTCTCGCTGTTGGCAAAGACAATCTGAACCTGCGGATGGTTGAGCAGGAGGCGAATCAACTCACCTCCTGTATAGCCGGCTGCACCTAAGACCCCCACCCTAACAGCCCCCTCCGACTCCCCCAAGGGGGAGAGAATGGAGCCTGGTGTCGAGAAGTTATGATTTTGTTTCTCTATCATATACTGATTTCTTAATATCTTCTAAAACTCGTTCAATATCACAAATGACTTCCTCATTTTTAAAACGAATAAGTCTATAGCCCATAGATTCCAACCATTGTGTACGTATCGCGTCACTTACAGCACATTCTGGTAATGTATGGTATCCCCCATCAATTTCTATGATTAAACGAGCTGGGAGACAGAAGAAATCTGCGATGTAGTCACCTATAATATGCTGTCGTCTGAAAGGAACACCTAAAGCATTACATTTCAAATAAGTCCATATAACATCCTCTGCTTGTGTGGGGTGCTTTCTGTTCTGCTTTGCATATTCCTTCAAGCGTTCATAAAGCATGGGATCTGCTGTACAGTAGGGGTAATCCATATTCTTTTCTTCCCCCCCTTGGGGGGATGAGAGGGGGGCTTCACCTTTCTTCGTTCGGATGAGCCAGGTAGTAGGCACGAAGCGGCGTTGAAGTAACTTTGATGAAGCCTTTGGCATCCTCTGAGGACCAAGCCTTTGCTGTCTCACCATATTCGCCGAGTTTGTTCTTCACGAGGTCGTTGGGTGAATCGACACCTACGGTCTGGAAACAGAGCGGACGGAGTTCGAGCGTCACTTCACCCGTCACGTTACGCTGGGAAGAAGTCAGCATGGCTTCGATGTCTGGCATGACAGGCTCGAGGTACTGACTTTCGTGGAGGAACATGCCGTACCAGTTGCTGACCTGGTCTTTCCAGTACTGCTGCCACTTGGAAAGGGTGTATTTCTCAAGGAAACGGTGAGCACCGATGATCAGCATGGGAGCAGCAGCCTCGAAGCCTACACGTCCCTTGATGCCGATAATGGTATCACCCACGTGGCAGTCACGACCGATGGCGTAGGCTGCACCAATCTCCTCAACAGCCTGAATGGCCTTGATTTTGTCGTCATACCTAACACCGTTCACGCTGCAAAGCTCGCCTTTCTCGAATCCCAGCTTCAGCAACTCAGGTCCTTCCTTCGTGGGATGCTTGAGATAGGCTGATTCGGGCAGTCCCTGCTTGGAGTCGAGAATCTCGCCGCCACAGATGGAGGTTCCCCAGATGCCTACATTATAAGAATACTTGAGCTTGGCAAAGTCGGCAGCAAATCCGTTCTTGTTCAGGTAGTCAATCTCTTCCTGACGGCTGAGGTTTCCGTCACGAGTCAGCGTGATGATTTCCACACCAGGTGCCATCACCAGGAACGTCATATCGAAACGGATCTGGTCGTTTCCTGCACCCGTAGAGCCGTGAGCGATGGCACTGGCTCCGATTTCCTTGGCGTAACGGGCAATGGCGAGTGCCTGGAAGATTCGTTCCGACGACACGGAGATGGGATAGCAGTTGTTGCGGAGCACATTACCAAAGACCATGTATTTCAAGGACTTGGCATAGTATTCCTGAGTGACGTCGAGGGTCACGTATTTGGTGGCACCCAGTTTATAGGCATTCTCTTCGTTTGTCTTGAGTTGTTCGGCTGAGAAACCGCCTGTGTTGGCACAGGCAGCATGTACTTCGTAGCCTTTCTCTTTGGCGAGGTACATCACAGTATAGCTGGTGTCCAGTCCACCAGAGAAAGCTACAACGACTTTTTTCTTTTGTTCCATATTGTTTTGTTTGAAGCCCCCTCCAGCTCCCCCAAGGGGGAGTGAGATTGCTGAGTTATAAGTTTTTAAGTTTATGCTTTGCCGTCGAGGCGGTTGATGCGTTCCAGCACTTCCTGCGGAATCTTTGCCGGCAGATGTTCCTCCGGATCGAAGAGCATCGCTGTGCAGATGCAGAACTTACGGTTGCGCTCCTTCAGGACGGGATAGTTAACACAGCCTTCGCATCCACGCCAGAAAGCCTCATCGTCGGTGAGATCGTCGAAGGTGACAGGCTGGTAACCCAGCGCCGTATTCATCTTCATCACAGCCTTTCCACTCGTCAGCGAGAAAATCTTGGCATGAGGCCAGCGTGTACGAGCCAGCGTGAAGGTCATATCCTTGATACGCTTGGCAATACCCAAGTGGCGGTAGTCAGGATGTACGATGAGTCCAGATGTCGTCACATACTGCTTGTTTCCCCAGGTCTCGATATAACTGAAACCTGCGAACTGGTCACCCGCCAAGGCAATGACGGCTTTGGCTTCCTTCATCTTTGTTGCCAGATACTCATGCGTACGTTTGGCAATACCTGTGCCGCGATCCTTCGCAGCATCGGCAATGGTTTTCAGGATGGTATCGACATACTTCTCGTGGGAAGCATCTGCCACCAATACCTGTATTTCTTCACTTTCCATGTTTCTTCTTCTTGATCCTTAAACAGGAATGATTTCGGACAATGCAGAGATGACATCGTCTCGTAAACTACCTTCTTCTAATATGATTAATATGGTGTCGTCACCAGCAATCGTTCCAATAATCTGGGGAATCTCAGAGTTGTCGATGTCATAGGCGATGCTGCCTGCATAACCTGGACGGGTTTTGATGACACCCAGGTTTCCAGAGAAACGCATAGAGACGAATCCGCTATAAACCATCATCTCGCGTGGAGGACGAGTTTCCTTCACACGCCGGTACATAGCGTTGTTGGGCAATACATAGACCGACTTGCCGGCATAGCTGCACGCCTTCGCCACCTTCAGCTGCTTGAGGTCGCGCGAAAGGGTTGCCTGCGTCAGTTTGAACCCTTCCTTCGCCAAAGCCCGCAGGAGTTCTTCCTGATTACAAATTTCCTGACTGGAGATGATGATGCGAATCATATCCAGTCTTGAATTTTTTACACTCATATTGCTGTTGATTTGCATATTTATTCGAAAAACGGTGCAAAATTAGTGAATAATATGCAAACCACAAAAGAAAAATGCGAAAAAGTGTGCAAAAAATATGCAAAAAAGTGATTACAGTTGTGTTTCGCCCTCTACGTAGTTATCCATGAACATATTTTCGCCGTCGAACACAGCATAGGTAAACAGCGAGTACCATTCGCCCAGAATCATCAGACGTGAAGTTTGGTTGAGGCTCAAGTCGAGGTCGATGTGGCGATGTCCGAACACAAAATAGTTGATGTCTGGGTGGGTAATGAGGTAGTTCTTGGCAAACACCACCAATCCTTCCTTGTCGTCGCCCTTGTAGGGTTCTTCGCCCAGTTCCTGATGCTTCTTACGGCTATGTTTTGCCCAGTTCAGACCGAAGTTGACGAACCAGCGCGGATGGATGGTCTTGGCACAGACGCGAAGGAACTTGCTTTCGAAGCAGGAGAACATCAGACGCGTCATCCAGTCACGGTTCTTGATGTCGAGACGATGTCCGTGACCCAGGAAAAACACCTTGCCACAGAGTTCCATCGTACAGGCTTCCTTATGGAGAATCACACCACATTCCTTGACCAGATAGTCGTCGGTCCACATATCGTGGTTGCCCACAAAGAAATGAACTTCAACACCCAGGTCGGTCAGTTCGCTCACCTTTCCCAGAAAACGGGTGAAGCCACGAGGCACCACATGCTTGTATTCAAACCAGAAGTCGAACATATCGCCCATCAAGAACACAGCTTCTGCCTTGTCCTTGATGCTGTCGAGGAAACGCACCAGACGTCGTTCCTGTGTGCGATGGTGTTCCAAAGCACGACAGCCCAGATGTGCGTCGGATATAAAATAGTAATTCTTCATCGTTCCTTCCGTTTTTCAATTACATAAAACCCAAATCCAGCTTAGCTTCTTCGCTCATCATGTCCTTGTTCCATTCAGGTTCGAAGACGAGATTAACCGTAGCTGTGCGAACACCCTTGATCATGTCGAGCTTCTGCTGGATATCTTCCATAATGAAGTCGGCAGCAGGACAGTTAGGAGCCGTCAGCGTCATATCCACGTTGACGTCAAACTGAGCGTCTTCCTTTGGCTCTTCCACCTCAGTCACTTCGATCTTGTAGATGAGTCCGAGGTCATAGACATTCACAGGAATCTCTGGGTCGAAGACTGTCTTGAGCATATCCACAGTCTTGGTCTCGATATCGTATTTCGTCATTTCTTTCGTTATTTTGTTAGTTCCAGGATTTTTAGGCTCCTCTAGGCTTTCCTAGGATGTCCTAGGCTTTCCTAAGAATTTCTATGTTCTAAGTTTTATATCTTAGCGTTCTCTGCGTAGCTGTAATAGTCTCCGTCGGTGACGATAACGTGGTCGATGAGACGGATGTTCAGCACTTTGCAGGCTTCGTGAAGGCTGTGGGTGAGTTGGTCGTCAAACTTGCTGGGGCGGCAGGAGCCTGAAGGATGGTTATGAACCAACACCAAGGATGTGGCACCAGAGACAATCGCATTTTTCATCACAATACGGATATCAACCGAAGTCTCCGTAATGCCGCCCTGACTGATGCGAACCCGTTTGAGCAGTTTGGCTTTGTTGTTCAACATGAGTGCCCAACACTCTTCGTAGGGCAGGTCCTTCATGATGGGATGCATATAGCGGTAAATGGTCTGGGCGTCCTTGATTTCCACAAGGTCGCGTGTCACTTCCTCTGTGGCTCTGCGTCTTCCCAGTTCCATCGCAGCCTTCAGCGTCAGCGCCTTTGCTTCACCTATGCCGTTATACTGCTTCAGCTCATCGACGGACAAGCGGCTTAGCAGCATGAGTTTGTCGTCGCAGTCGTGCAGGATTTCCTGCATCAGCTCCACAGCATTTTTCTGCGGACTGCCGCTTCCAATGAGTATTGCCAGCAGTTCGGCTGTTGTCAACGCGTCCTCTCCGTTCGCCAGCATTTTCTCACGTGGACGGTTCTCTTCTGCCATATTCTTGATGGTAGAGAGATTCTCGTCCTCGTCGCCTTCCCTCACTTTGGGTCCGAAGGCGTTGAACGGTTTGAAGTAAGGGAATCGTTTACTCATAGAAGTTCTTTTCGTAAGCGCTGAATTCACCTTTCTTTCTCACACAACGCTGCCACCAGGCTTTGAGAAAGCCGAAGCCGTAGCCGAACAGCTGTACGAAGGCTGCTTCGACACTCAGGAAACCAATCACCATCGAACGGTTTCGGACGGAGGCATCGACAAACACCATCAGCACATATAATATAATAGGTAAGAGCGGATAGACCCAAAGGAGCGAAGTGGGTTGGGTGGCGAAGGTGGCGAGACGCAGTACGACGGCTGCGACAAGGAGGAAAATCACACCAACTGTGAACACCATCGGCAGCAGATGAACGAGTTTCAGGGTGCCAGGATGGCGTTTCGAGAGATTGATGCGTGCGATACCAGAGTTGAACACTTGCTTGAAGAACTTGTCGAAGTCCGTGCGACGTTTGTGCCAAACCCACGCTTCGCTGAACAGGCGGGTTGTGTGTCCGTTCTCCACCAGGCGGTAGCTGAAATCGATGTCTTCGCCAAAGCGCATCTTCGAGAAACCGCCCAGCTTCTGATAAACTTCACGCTTCACGCCCATATTGAACGAACGCGGATAGAACTTATCCATCTTTGTCTTACCGCCTCTGATTCCTCCTGTGGTAAAGAAGGAGGTCATCGAGTAGCTGATGGCCTTCTGTACCAAGGTGAACGATTCGTGGGCACGATCCGGTCCGCCAAAAGCATCACAGGGTTCGGTGGTAAGTTCCTGTTCCACAGCAGCCAAATAGCCTTCGGGCAACACGCAGTCGCTATCGAGAATCAGCACGTACTCGCCCTTTGCCCGTTCCACACCATAATTGCGTGAAGGACCAGGTCCGGAGTTTTTCTTCATGAAATAGTGGATGTCCAGCTGTTCGCTGTACTTCTCCACCACTTCCTTGCAGGTTCGCTCCGACCCGTCTTCCACCACAATCACCTCAAAGTCCTTCAGCGTCTGGCTGGTCAGGCTTTGCAGCAACTCATCCGCTTCGTCCGGACGGTTATAGACTGGTATGATGACAGAATATCTCACGCTTTATGCTTGGTTTTCAGAGCCGTTTATTCGAAATAAAGGCTCAGGATGATCATTTTTGAGTGTCCACGAGAAATGGCATCCGTATAAACCAACTGATCTGGGTTAGTGAGGTCGGAACGGTTCTTATTGATGACGTTGGCCAATCCGTAGGCAAACTTGATTTCAGGAATACACTTAAAGAAGGGCAGGTAGAAGTCGCAGCCCATACCAATCTCCAAGTAACAGTCGAAAGGCTTGAGCAGCAGCTCCTTACCGCGTTTCACGGTCAGGTCGTACATAGGGTTCACACCTGCCACGAGGTAAGGGCGATAGTTGTTGAAACGCTCTGCGCTGAACTTCACGTCCAAAGGAATGCTGATGAAGGTAGATTTCAGAATCTGGTGTTCGCGTTCTCCGTTCGTGTGGTTCATGAAGGTCACGTTGCGAGTGCCGAAATGCATAGACGGAATCACTCGGAACGCAAAGTGGTTGTTCAGCCGCATTTCTGCCAGCACACCCACGCTGAAGCCTGGTTCATAGCTCGCTACGTCGGCATACCACTCGTTGCCTTGTTCGTCAATCATTCCGTTGTTGCAAAATTCCAGGTCCTGCATGTGGAGACCGGCCAGGAAACCGTAGTGCAATTTCCGCTGATCAATGTAGGGACGGTTCATCACCTTACGCGTCTGGGCATACACACAACTGGCTGAACCTGTCAGACACAGCACAGCCAGTGTAAGCATACACCTTATTATATATAGACGACGCAACATGTTATCTTGCCAATCTACCTTTTTATTTATAGACGAGCCAACTTCGAGTTCTCGGAACCTTAAACTGTCTTACAGTTTGTACGTTCTTTTTATAGTAACGAAGAAAACTCGTTTTTATTTTGATGCAGTCTGAAAATTGACTTTGACTTAACACTTACGAAAATTCCAAGTACTTGGAATTTTTTTTCTAAGTACTTAGAAATTTTTTTCAAGTACTTGGAATTTTATTTCTAAGTACTTGGAAATTTTCTTACACTTAACCGAAACCTCAGACAAAGTTAAGAAAAACCGTCATAAGTGTTTGAACGCCTGAGAAATAGAGAGAACTATCCGCAGGAGTTGAGGGAGCTGTCCTTGGAACCAGAAAAATCTGTTTTTAGGAACTGAGAGAACTGACCTTGGATTTGGAGGAAACGATCCTTGGATTTTTGGGAAACTATCCTTACGAATAGAGGAAACGGCGGATGTTGCGTTTGGGTGTTTTCTCGAATTCTTCGGATCGCGACTCGAGTGAGGAGAGTGCGCAGAAAGCAGGCAGCATCTTATTGATGTGGCGACGATAACGGTCGAGCTGCTCTTCGAAGTCTTCGCGATTCATTCCGTGACGCTGAAGTGTGTCGTCGCTGGTATAGACCAGACCCACGAGTTTGTCACCTCTCTGAACCACCACGCACTCATCTACCAGCGCATAACCAGTTAACTTCTCCTCAATTTCCTCTGGGTAGATATTCTGTCCGTTGCTGCCCAGCAGCATGTTCTTGGCACGTCCGCGGATGAAGACGTTGCCGTCGGCATCCATCGTACCCAAGTCGCCAGTATGCAGCCAGCCTTCTTCGTCGATGGCTTCGGCTGTGGCTTCTTCGTTCTTGTAGTAGCCCAGCATGACGTTCATGCCTCGCGTCACGATTTCGCCAGGCACGTTCTGGGGGTCGGAACTGAGAATCTTCACTTCCATGCGTGGTGCAGCCTCGCCACAGGAGGTCTTGACAAAGCTCTTGCAGTCGCGATAACAGATGATGGGTCCGCACTCCGTCATGCCATAACCTACGGTATAGGGGAACTTGATGCGCTTCAGGAAGGTTTCCACTTCGCTGTTAAAGGCTGCTCCACCCACGATGACTTCGTAGAAATTGCCGCCAAAGACATTTCTCAACTGCTTGCGGATTTTGCGATAGATAAAGCCGCGAACGATGGGCAGCATCAGCAGGCTGCGCATCTGGATGGCTCGCAGAACGGGGAAGACCTTGCCTTGCACGATTTTCTCGATGATCAAAGGAACGGCGATGATGATGTCTGGCTTCACGTCGGCAAACACTTTCAGCAACACAGACGGGCTGGGTGCTTTGGTGAGATAGTGCACATGGGCGCCGATGCAGAATTCGTACATGAATTCGAAGGCGAAACCGTACATGTGCGCCATCGGCAGGAGCGAAACGACATTGGAGTGAGGACGAAGTCCGAGTTTCTCGTCTGCGAAGGAGATGTTCGACCAGATAGTCCTGTAAGGCAGCATGACGCCTTTGGAGTGACCTGTGGAACCGCTCGTATAGCTGAGCATTGCCAGTTCGTCCTCCTGATCGTCGAAGTAGTGAACGTCGGCCTGTGCAAACGGCATGTCGTAGGGTATGGTTCCGATTGTGTTGACATCCAGCAGAACCAGATTCTGGAGCTTTCCTTTCAGCGAAGCATCCAACTCCTCTGCCTTCTGCATCTTGCTCTTGATGTCGTCAGGACAAATCAGCAGTTTGGATTCGCTATGCTCCAGGATGTTGATGATCTGCTCTCCGTTGAAATCCTGAAGGATGGGAACGGCGACAGCTCCAAATGTCAAAGCTGACAGATAGGCAACAGCCCATCGGCTGGAGTTCTTGCCACAAATGGCGATGCGGTCTCCAGGTTCCAGGCCCTTAAATCGGAAATACTCATGCAGGCGTGTGAACTCACGCGCTACATCCTTATAAGTAAACTTAACGTCGGTTCCGTAGTCCGAAAACGCAGGCATATCCCAGTTCTCGCGAATGGTCTGTTCGATCATGCGCATCACAGAATGGGACCTGTGGATATACTCCACTAAATGATTGTTCGGATTGCTCATATTTTGCAAATTTGTGCAAATTTAAGCATTTTTCTCTGAACAATGTGCAAAAAAACGAAAAAAATTGAAAAAATGACAATTCTAAGGTTTCTTGGATTCTTTAGCCTCAGATTTTCCGCGATTAGGAATCAAATTCTTGGCAACAGGACCCATGAACGGCTCGATGTCTTCGTAAGGGATGGTGAAATGTGGCATTCCTGCTGCGTAGGACGCGATTTCATACTCTGCGTAGATAAATCTCACGCCTCTTGGAGTGAACAGCGGCGGACAGGAATTAGGCAGCGGAATGTTGGCGCCATACTCGCTTCCCAACTGGAGGTTTTCGTACAATTCTTCTTCTGTGTCCACTTCGAAGTAATGCATGAGTCCACCCTTGATGAGGCGCTGGAACCCTTTGTCGTACTGGCCTGTGAACAGACTCCAGTCCATTCGGCGTCCATCGCTGCGACGGAATGTTACTCCTGCCTGCGAAGAACCTGGATGGGCAGCACCCGCATAAAAGAACTCTGAATAGTGCATGAAGGTGATGAACTCGTCGGTTTGGCACTTCAGATAGATGCTGTCGGTTTGCGAAGAGTAACCGATGGAGGCGTCGTGCGGCTCGTCAGAAGCATAATCCTTCAGGTCTGCCATTCGCTGGTTGTAGTAGAACTTCACCATATCCCGACCATTCTCCAAGTCGGTCAGATTGCCTGAATAGTTGCCGCCAAAAGACTCGTTGATATATTCGCGGATGGCATTTACCAGCACTTCCGGTCCGCTCACAGGGTACTGAACGGAAATGGTGACTGCGTCGCCCTTGCCCTGAGTTTGCTCCACGAGGGTTTCGAACGCCAGAGGTTCTTCCTCCTCGGGTTCTTCGGCTGCAGCCGCATTTTGGGCTGCCAGACTGTCTGCCTGGGCAGACTCGTCATTCTTCTTGGATTGATTGTCACAACTTGTAAACCAAAGCGTCGCGATTGCCATAAAAAACATCGTGACAGAGAGTTTTGTAGTTTTCATTTCGTGATTTTTGAAAGATTTTGGTGCAAAGTTATTAAATTTTGATGAATTTGTAACATTTTTTTTATATCTTTGCAAAAAAATAGGGAAAATACTAAAAAATTAAGCACTTAAGAACTCTCAGTTGGAATTTTTTCTGTTTCTAAAGCAAATTTCCCTCATCCTCTATTTCATCATCGTGGCAACAACGATGGTGGTGGTAGTGATGGAGAACCGCCAACCGATGAAAACGGTTGCGTGGCTGCTGGTGCTGTCGTTTCTTCCTGTGCTGGGTATCATCCTCTATTTCATCTTCGGACAGAATATCCGCAAGGAACGACACATCAACAAACACAGCCTGGATCCGTTCACACGCCAGTCCATGCTGGAATACTCTGAACAGAAGAATCTCCAGCTGCCCGAAGAACACGAACAGCTCATCCAGCTCTTCACCAATCAGAACCTGGCACTCCCGTTTGTCAACAACGACGTGGAGTTCTACACGTCTGGACGTCAGTTCTTTCCTGTACTCTTAGCTGCTATCCGTGAAGCAAAGCACCATATCCACCTCACCACCTATATCATAGACAACGACCCCTTAGGAAATGAGTTTGCGGATGCGTTGATTGCCAAGGCACAGGAGGGTGTGGAGGTGCGTCTCATCTACGATGATGTGGGTTGCTGGCGTACTCGCAGCAAGTTTTTCAAGCGGATGCAGAAGGGAGGCGTGGAAGTCTGTGGGTTCCTGCCTGTGTACTTCCCTGCCCTGACCAGCAAGATCAACTACCGTAACCACCGAAAAATCTGCATCATCGACGGACGGACGGGCTTTATCGGAGGTATGAACATCGCCCAGCGCTACATCGACGGAACGGGCACCCAACCTTGGCGCGACACACATCTGCGTGTGCAGGGAGGTTGTGTCAACGCCCTTCAGCGCACCTTCCTCGAAGACTGGTACTTCGTCTGCAACAAACTGATTGCAGATCCCAAGTACTATGATGCGAACCTTACCCTTAAGGAAGACGAAGAAACCGACATACCCACTCCAGGCATTGGACGTGGAGAGGCTTTAGCGCAAGTTGTCACGAGCAGTCCGACGGCTCAATGGCACAACATCATGCAGGGTTATGTGCGGATCCTGCTTCAAGCCCGCAAATACGTCTATATGGAGACGCCTTACTTCCTTCCCACCGAACCTGTGGTCTTCGCTATGCGGACAGCAGCTTTGTCAGGTGTGGATGTGCGACTCATGCTGCCTTTCCACGGAGATTCCAAGATTGTGGAATGGGCAAGCCGCTCTTTCCTTCCGGAAATCATCAAAGCTGGCGTAAAAGTCTATCTCTACAAGGCGGGATTCCTCCACTCCAAGCTTCTCATCAGCGACGATACCGTCTGCACCTGCGGTTCGACGAACATCGACTTCCGCAGCTTCGAGAACAACTTCGAAGCCAACATCTTCTTCTACGACAAAGAAGTGACGCGACGCATGAAGCGAATCTTCCTCGACGACCTTCGCCACTGTGTCCTCGCCAACGAAGTGGAACGCAAACATCGCACTCCCTTCCTCGACCGCTTCGTCCAATCAGTTTTCCGTCTCTTCTCCCCATTACTGTAATTATATAAGAACAATGAAAAAACTCCTTCTCTTACTCTTCGCATTTTTCGCTTCTCTCTTCACTTTTCTCCCCCTTGGGGGAGCTAGAGGGGGCTTCTCTCCTCTTTTCGCCCAAAACGGTTTGGACGAGAACGGCGTGCGCGATGTCACCCTTGATTCCCTCGCCAAAGCCAATCAGGCCCGTCCTGTCAGCGGAAGCAGCCGAAAGGGCAACAACCCTGTGCTTTTCCTCGTAGGTAACAGCACCATGCGTAACGGTACGCTGGGCAACGGCAACAACGGACAATGGGGTTGGGGCTATTTTGCTCGCAATTTCTTCGACGAGACACGTATCACAGTAGAGAACCACGCACTCGGCGGCACCTCTCCTCGCACTTTCTACCGGAAGCTTTGGCAGCCTGTGCTGCAAGGCATTCGTCCTGGCGACTACGTGGTGCTGGAACTGGGTCATAACGACAACGGTCCGATTGACGAAGGACGTGCCCGTTCCAGCTATAAGGGAGCAGACGGAAATTCGCCTTTGTCCAACGACTCTATCCTTGTCACCATCAAGGAAACAGGCGAAAAGGAAATGGTCTATACCTTTGGCGGTTATATCCGTCGCTTCGTAGCCGACATCCGCAGTCGGGGTGCACAACCCATCCTGTTGACTCTCACGCCTCGCAATGCCTACGTAGGCAAGGACAGCGTCACGATAGACCGAAAACTGACCACTTTCACACCGTGGATCAAGGAATTGGCAAGAGAACTCAACCTACCTTGCATCGACCTCAACGATATTTCTGCCCGTAAGCTGGAAACCTACGGAAAATGGAAGGCGAACTACCACTTCTTTGGCGACAAGATCCACTCTTCAGAGTTTGGTGCCAAGATGAATGCAGCTTCCTTTGCCGAAGGTGTGGATATGATGGCACATCCAGCTTTGAGTACCCTGAAAACCTATCTGCTTCAGGACAAAGTCCATCCTGTCAGCATCAAGCCTGGCCGTATGCCGGACAGCCTGCTGGTGTCCACTTGTCTGCATCAGGCAAAACCTTGGAAGCAGAAACGTCAGCCTACCGTCTTCCTCACAGGAGACTCCACCGTGAAGAACAACGACAAGGACGAAGATGGTATGTGGGGCTGGGGAAGTCAGGCCTATACGGTGTTCGATGTGACGAAATGCGATGTTGTGAATGCTGCGAAGGCTGGACGCTCCACTCGCACCTATCTGCAGGAGGGACGCTGGGACGAAGTTTACAACTCCATTGAGCCTGGTGATTACGTGCTGATTCAGTTCGGACACAACGATATCGGTCCGATTGACTCGCAGAAGGAACGTGGTGTCATCGCCTGTGCAGAAGACACTTGTCACGTCTATAAGATGGCCTCCAACGGGCAATATCAGGTCATTTATTCCTTTGGCTGGTATCTGAAGAAATTCATTCAGGACGTTCGCGAAAAAGGCGGAACGCCCATTCTTGTAAGCCTCACTCCACGCAACGAGTGGCCTGGAGGCAAGGTGGAACGACGCAATGACTCGTATGGAAAATGGTATCGACAGGTTGCAGAAGAGACTGGATGCGACTTCCTGGATCTTCACAACATCACAGCAGATGCCCTTGACAAAATGGGAAAGGAAAAGGCTGCAGCGATGTTCAACAACGACCACACCCACACGTCCCTTGCTGGTGCCCAGCTCAACGCCCGCAGCATTGCCCAAGGCCTCAAGAAGATGAAGCACCCATTAAGAAAACTGCTGAAATAAAAGCTTTACGGCTTTAATTAACACATTGCTGCCGAAGCAAGAACATTACTCAGCCTCGCATTTTCCTGCGAGGCTTTTTCTTTGTTCACGTTTCAAATCCAGACGACTCTTGCTCTGGTTCACCATCCACACACCACTGAAAACAAGGATGACTGCCGCTCCCTGCATCCAGCCAAAAACGCCCAAACCTACAGCTACGCTGACAATACAAGCGACCAGTGGCTGCACATAGTTGTACATCGCCACCACCGTCGGACGTAGCGTCTTCTGTCCCTGCATCATCAGGATATAAGCAATGAACGTTCCGCCCACCACGACGAAAGCAGTTTCCCACCAAACCCTTGCATCAATGCTGGACCAGGCAAGCGTTTCCATCTTCCCATACGAGAACGGAAGAATGACGATAGTAGCGTAAGTAGTCATCCATTTCATGCAAGTGATGACGCTGTAACGCTGAATAAGATGTTTGAAAATAGTGAGATAGACGGCAAAACTGAGCTGAGCACTCAGGCAAAGTAAATCACCCAGCAACACTCCCCCTCCACTGGTGCCTGCCGTTCTGCCTGTAATCAAGATGAAAGCACCGATGCAACCTAACAGGATTCCTGTCACCTTCTTGCTGGTTACTGGCTCACGCAAGAAGATGGCAGCCAAAACCATCGTGATGATGGGTAGCATCGTGGTAACAATACTGGCATTGACGGGGGAAGTGATAGACAGTCCGATGGTGTAACCGCATTGATTGAAGACAATACCCAGAAGGGCTGCAAAGAAAAACTTCAACATGTCTCGAGGCACCACCTTCTCCTGACGAACAAATAGCGAAGCTATCCAAAAGCACAAAGCACCACCCATCACTCGTAATGTCACCATTTCCAGACCCGCCACTCCGTTCGTCATAGCGTGCTTGCCCAACGGCGCCATCAGTCCCCAGATGGCACAAGCCAAAAACATACAGATATGTCCAACCCAGTTTGACATTTTCTTACGCTGAAATAACCGCTACGGCATGTTCTTAGACTTCTTCGAAATCCACGTATTGTCCCTCGTCAGCAGTAAAGATTTTCTCATGCTGTGGCGACGAGGCTGACGAACCGCCGTTCCTGCTGGTTCGTTTGGAATACTTGTTGCGGGAACGGTCAGCACCAGAGGCTGCATCGAAATTCTGCTGCATTCTACGAATCATGCGCTTCCCCACAAAGGCAAGGATGTAGGGAGCCAATATATAAATAAGGTAGAAAAACAGTATGATAATCAGAAGGACGGTCATAACCAATTATAAATTTTAAATTATAAATTACAAGTCCAATTTATAATTCTAAAGAGGGTGTGCAAAAGAAGAATCTATCACTAAGCTTCATTCTTCACTTCTCTCCCCCTTGGGGGAGTTGGAGGGGGCTTCGCTTGGAATCACATGCAGCACCAGATTGATCAGAATATACAATCCAATACTTCCAGCTATTCCCCTGCAGATGTACTGCCAAGTGTGTCCTTCGGGAGCGATGATTCCACAAACAACCAACAAAATCAGACAGCAAGCCAGAAAACCGAACTTGATGACATTCTCACGACTGCGAAGGTTATAGTTCTTGAACTTCAGGGCAAACATCGGAATCTCGCTGACCAGCAGGAAACAGAACATCAGGACGAAAGCCAGCAGGAACGCTGCATTGAAACGTGGAGAACGCAGGAAATCCTCGCTGCTGGAGATGAGTGCACCCCAAAAGATGGCACAAGCTGGTGTCGGCATACCGATAAAACCAGTATGCTGACGTTCGTCAATGTTGAACTTTGCCAGTCGGAAGGCAGAGAAGGCTGCCAGCAGGAAAGCCGTGTAAGGCAAGTACTTGAACCAGAAAGGATCCTGTAGCATCTCTGGATAATACACCTGCGTAAACAAAGCAAAAATCATGGATGAAGGAGCCACACCGAACGTCACAACATCGGCTAAGGAATCGAGTTGCACACCCAGCGGACCGCTCACACCCAACAATCGTGCCACGAACCCATCAAAGAAATCGAACACAGCACCGAAGAGGATGAAAAGAAAAGCCATCTCCAACAGGTGCATATCTACATGCGAATGCTGAGTCTGCAGAAAGAGATGGGAAAAGGCGAACATGGTGGCAATGCATCCACAAACGAGATTACCACACGTCAGCATATTGGGAATGTTCTTCTTAAACACCACGAAAGAATTTACAATTTGACAATTTACAGATTTACCAAAAACAGATGAATCTGCATTACTTAAGTTTAGCGATAATGGTTTCGTCGCCAACGGTCTTCTGACCTAATTTCACACAAACCTCGGTACCCAGAGGCAGATAGACATCCACACGAGAGCCGAACTTGATGAAGCCCATGTGATCATCGATGAAGCACTCCTGTCCTTCCTCAGCATAAGTCACGATACGACGAGCCATCGCACCTGCTATCTGGCGAGCCATCACTTTCTCGCCGTGAGGAGTTTCAATCACCACCATCGAGCGTTCATTCTCCGTACTGGCCTTCGGCAGATAGGCAGCCTTGAAATTACCGTTCTGATGGGCAACCTTCAGAATCTTTCCCTCACAAGGAATCCAGTTGGCATGCACATTCGTCAAATTCATAAAGATGGAAACCATCAGACGGCGATCGTGGAAGTACTCTTCTTCGTCCACTTCTTCAATGACCACCACCTTACCGTCCGCAGGAGCCACCACCGTCTTTGTCGTTGGTCCCTGGAACATACGGACAGGACAGCGGAAGAAATTGACTAAGATGGCATACAGAGCTGTCACGATGCCGATGACCATGTAGGAAATCCAGTTGAATCCTACCAATCCCAGCATCAGACCCACGACAGCTGCCCATAATAATCCAAAAATAATCAACATGTGGACACCTTCGTGGTGGATGCGAATTTTGTTACGACGTTTGTTGTGTATAAGTGGTTTTTGTTTAGACATGGTGTTCGATTCTGCCTTTTATAGCACATAATCGGTGCAAAGTTAGCAATTTCTTAAAAAAACGGCAAACAAATGCATGATTTTTCTTCCTTTTTCTTCAAAATCCATACATTTTGCCACAAAATATCCGTTTTTGTTTTGCTCATTCAAAGAAAAACCCTACCTTTGCACTCGCTTTTCAGCAAAAGGGCATTTCGATGCCCCACTTCTGCATGAAATAGCTTTTTTAGAGGATTGGACCATGGTGTAATTGGCAACACAACAGGTTTTGGTTCTGTCATTCTGGGTTCGAGTCCCGGTGGTCCAACCAACCCTCGTCGGAGTTAAACGCTGTTTAACGACAAACGACAATTTTTTTTCTGGACTTGTAGCTCAGTTGGTTAGAGCAACAGACTCATAATCTGGAGGTCCCAGGTTCAAGCCCTGGCTGGTCCACACTGAAAATCAAGCACTTACAAA
>CAJOHO010000044.1 GCA_905234555.1 uncultured Bacteroidaceae bacterium | reverse complement strand
ATAGTGCGCTCAAATGAACCTACAGAGACGCATTTGGGATGCTTCCTGTGACATGAAAGGGCATAAAAGGGCATAATGAAAAGCAGATTGCTAATCCGTATGTAACGGCTATGTGCAATCTGCTTTTTTGTTAATAATCAAGAAGTCTTCCTATCTTGAGGGGTTTTTCAGTGCCCTCAAAGTGCTCGGGGTTCATTTTTTGTATCGTTCAGTTGGAAAATGATGAAACGCTTTTCCTGTTAAGATGTTGCTCAGCTTAGTTGACGGTAAGTTGAGCAGAAGTGGAAGAGGGCGTTCCGTAGATTTCGCCGTTAGGACCGCTGGTGGAGTAGTTGATTCGTGCAGCACGAACGCTGACTCGATAGATGCCTGACTCTTTGGGTGCACGGAAACCGATGACGGGCTGTTGCTTCAGCGGATCGACGAGTGACCATTCCTTATATATATAGGTAGAGTCTCCGCCTTTGCTGTCCTTCCCGTTGACCGACAGTGTGAAGTCGATTTTATAGACGTTTTTGCCTTTTGTTTCGTAGGTGATGAAGCCTGTAACGCTGTCTTGGGGAGCGACAGAGGCGCTGGGTTCAAAGGTAAGGCTGCCCAGAACGGGGGATTTGGCGTCTTTCTTGATGTCGTCGTCACAGGAGGTAATTACACAGAGACCGCAGAAAAGACAGAGGCCACAGAGAATTGTAGATGGTTTCATTTTGTTCTTTGAGTAATGGGTTATTTTTTTCTCGGCGGAAAAGTTCCGAGCACAGTAACTATTTAATCATTACGCCGGTAATCATGCGACCAGACTTGACACCAAGGCGACGTGCGCTGAAATAGTGCTCGTAGTTGGCGTAGGTGCAAATGTCGGTACGTTGAATGTTGGCAGGGAGGAGTCCGCAGGAGAGGAGTTGCTGCTGGTTGCAGGTGGACAGGTCGATGTGCCATTTCTCCTTGAGAATGGAGAGAGTGCCGTCAACGACGGCGAACTGTCCGTTGGGA
Source organism: uncultured Bacteroidaceae bacterium (assembly GCA_905234555.1). GTDB lineage: Bacteria > Bacteroidota > Bacteroidia > Bacteroidales > Bacteroidaceae > UBA3839. The sequence continues at coordinate 18,823 of CAJOHO010000044.1, read as the reverse complement.
CGCATCGTAATGCTGTCCATATCGAAACCTGCAGACTGGAAAGCCTCATAGACTTCATCGCCTACTTCGAAATGCTCGAGTGAAATGCCTGGACCGATGACAGCACGACATTGGGCTGGGTCTGTGTCGTAGGTGGCAGTCATCTTCTCGATGGCGAGTTCGGCAATGCGACGGAGTGTGCCTCGCCAACCCGCATGGACACAGGCCACCGCGTGGTGCTGTGGATCGTAGATAACGATGGGGATGCAGTCGGCTGTGGAGATGCAAAGACAGTAGTTCGGCTGGTCAGTAATGAGTGCATCTACACCTTCGAGCAGGTTCTGACGCTCAGCCATTGGCAGGTTGACGAACCGCTGATCCACCACACGGATGAAGGTGGAGTGGATCTGATGGGTGTAGATGAAGTTCTCCTTGGGTATGCCGATTTCGTTGGCGAGAATCTGACGGTTATTGGCAACCGCCTGCTTGTCGTCGCCGCAGAAGGCGTTGGCGTTGAACTCGCCGTAGTTGCCTCGGCTGAAACCGCCTTCGCGCATCGTGGAGAATGCTCGCACCTCGGGTGCGATATCGTATTCAAGTAGTTTCATTGTTTAATCCTCTTCTATTTCGTACTCAAAGTCTTCCAAGTCTTCGATGTCGTCGTAGTCTTCGTCGTCATCGGGCACTTCCTCTTCGTAACCCCAGCCTTCATCGTCGTCATCTCCGCTTTCCAGTAGTTCGGCACGCAGACGCAGGTGATCCTTGGAATGGTGGACGATAGATTCCTGAGTGGTGATGGCAGCAATTTTGTTGCTTTCGCTGTTCATCTCGCGCCACAGCACGTCTTTCAGTTCTTGCAGACCGAAGCCTGTGACGGCGCTGATGAAAACGACGGTAATACCAGTGGGTAGCGTTTCGCGGAGCATATCCATCAGTTCTTCGTCGAGCAGGTCGCACTTGGTAACTGCCAGCACTCGTCCTTTCTCCAGCATCTCAGGATTGAAGGTAGCGAGTTCATTGAGCAGAATCTCGTATTCCCGCTTGATGTCGTCGGTGTCGCCAGGCACCATGAAAAGGAGGAGCGAGTTTCGTTCGATATGGCGCAGGAAACGGATGCCTAAGCCTTTACCTTGACTGGCACCTTCGATGATACCAGGAATGTCTGCCATCACGAACGACTGGTTGTCGCGATAGGAGACGATACCCAGCGACGGTTCAAGGGTGGTGAAGGGATAGTTGGCTATCTTGGGTTTGGCTGAAGAGAGGGCAGAGACAAGTGTGGATTTTCCTGCATTGGGGAATCCCACCAGTCCGACGTCGGCGAGGAGTTTTAGTTCGAGGATGACGCTCAGTTCCTGCATCGGTTCACCAGGCTGGGCATAGCGAGGTGCCTGATTGGTAGGGGTGCAGAAATTGAAGTTACCCAATCCGCCACGACCTCCTCGCAGCAGGACGACTTCCTGTCCGTGTTGGGTGACATCGCAGATGTATTCGCCGTTCTCTGCATTATAGACCACAGTTCCGCAAGGTACGTCGATGTAGGCATCGGCACCTTGCTTTCCAGTTGATTTGTTCTTAGAACCGTTCCCACCATGTTCAGCATGGATGTGGCGGTCGTAGCGCAAATGAAGGAGTGTCCAGTAGTTACGGTTCCCACGAAGGATGACGTGTCCGCCTCGTCCTCCGTTTCCTCCGTCCGGACCTCCCTTGGGCAGATACTTGGCACGATGCATATGGGCACTACCTCGTCCGCCTTTGCCTGAACGGCAATAGATTTTGACGTAGTCTATGAAGTTGCTTTCAGCCATTCAGGTTGAGTTTTTAGAGATTGGGTTTACAGTTTACCGTTTACCGTTTACGGTTGAACGTTTACCGTTTTTTGAGTTTTTGAGTTTAAGTTGAAAACTTAGTTCTCTTTTTCGATTCCTGCGAAGATCTCTTCCAACATGAGGTCTTTCGAACCTTTCCAAGTAAATGCGTGGCGGATGCCTTCGCTTTCGAACCATTTGGACAGTGGTTCGGTCTTAGCGTGATAGACCTGGAAGCGGTTGCGGATGGTTTCTTCGTTGTCGTCAGCACGACCTTCGATTTCAGCACGACGGAGCAGACGAGCCATGAGGGTTTCTTCATCCACAATCAGTTCGATCATCATGCCCATATCGTGTCCACGCTCAGCCAGCATCTTCTTGAGTGCCTCAGCCTGAGCGATGGTGCGTGGGAATCCGTCGAAGATAACGCCCTTACCTGCAGGCAGCGCGTCGTAGGTCTTAGCCAGAATGTCAATCATCAGTTCATCGGGGATGAGCTGACCCTGGTCGATGTAGCCTTTGGCAACCTGACCCAGTTCTGTTCCGTTCTTGATTTCTGCACGGAGCACGTCGCCAGTGGAGATGTGTCCCATGTTATAGCGATTCTTGATTTCTTCGCTGTAGGTGCCTTTGCCTGAACCTGGCGCACCAAAAATAATGATATTCTTCATATTGCTTTTGATATTATCTCTTCGCGGGGAAACGCGAAACACTTTGTTTTTATTCTTGATTTTCTGCTTTCTCTACGACGGTGTAGATGTCACGGTAGTTACGACCCATTCCGTTGTAGTCGAGACCGTAGCCCACGATGAAGGCATTGGGAATCTCCATTGCGCAATAATCCACCTTGAGGGGAACGGTAAGACACTCGGGTTTCTGGAGGAATGTACAGATCTTAACGGACTTTGCGCCTTTGTTTAAGAACTGCGGCAGGACGTTGTACATCGTGGTGCCCGTATCGACGATGTCTTCCACGATGATGACGTCGCGAGCTTGGATATTGGCATTCACACCAATCAGTTCACGCACGTGACCAGTGGTGGACATACCTTCGTAGGACGAGAACTTGGCGAAAAGGATTTCCGGTTGGAAAGTCAGTTCGCGTACCAAGTCGGAGGCAAACATGAACGCACCATTGAGGATGCAGACCATGACAGGATTCATTCCTTCGTAGTCTTTGTTCAGACGGGCTGCCACTTCTTTCACTTTCTCTTGAATGACCTCATGTGAATAGGACAATTCGAAATAACGGTCTAAAATCTTAATCATATTTGTATGAGTAGTTAGATTGACGCGATGAGTTCTCGCCAACATAGGACAAAAGTTCGTTACAAAGTTAGGAAAATTCTATGTAATCGCCATCGTTTTTACACTTTTTTCTTTTTCAGATGAGAATTTTTAGGATTTCTTGTCTGAAAATGCCCGTATTTTTGTAAATTTGCACAACAAAACTGCAATTGATATCACGCATCAAGCTAAAACGATTTTAATATGAAGATACTGACCAGTCAACAATTCAGATACCTCGATGCCTATACCATCGAGCATGAACCTATCACCTCGCTGGCTCTGATGGAGCGAGCTGCCAACAAGTTTGTGATGGCTTTCACAGAGAAGTGGGATGTGTCACATCCTGTCGTGGTGTTTGCCGGAAGTGGCAATAACGGAGGTGATGCACTTGCTGTTTCGCGTATGTTAGCTGAGAAAGGCTATCAGGTTGAGGCTTTCCTTTTTAATACAGGGAAAGGTCTGTCTGCCGACTGTGTTGCGAACAAAGAGCAACTTGCTTCTACGTCGGTTCTCTTCAAGGAGGTAACCAATGAGTTTCAGCCTCCTCGTCTGACGCAGCAGCATATCGTTATTGACGGACTTTTTGGCACAGGTCTGAGCCGTCCCCTTACGGGTGGTTTTGCCGCCGTTGTCCGCTATATCAATAGCAGTTCGGCTACGGTGGTGAGTATTGATGTGCCGTCGGGACTGATGGCAGAGGATAATACCGACAACAACATGGCCCATGTGGTGAAGGCCGACTACACTTTCACGTTCCATGCTCCCAAGTTGTCGTTCCTACTGGCTGACTATGCACCTTACGTAGGACATTTGGTAGTGTTGGACATCAATCTGATGGATCCAGAGAACGATGAGACGGACTGTGAGGTGCTGATGCCAGAAGCCACAGATTTTCAGAAGATTTGTCCAAATACGGCTCGTACGAAGTTCGTGCATAAGGGATTGATGGGACATGCGCTGTTGGTAGCTGGTACGAAGGGAATGGCAGGAGCCGCTATTCTTTCCGCACGTTCTACTCTCCGCAGTGGAGTGGGGAAGTTGACCGTTGTCACTCCTGACGAGAACCGTCCCATGCTGCAAGTGTCGGTTCCTGAAGCCATCGTGACCCCTCGTGAGGAAATTAGTGAATACGGACAGATGGTGAGCGGATTCTCAGCCATCGGCGTAGGACCAGGTATCGGTACGGACGAACCGGCAGCAGACTTGCTTTTGTTCTATCTGCGTCAGGTACAGGCAGAACAGATTCCTTTGGTGCTGGATGCCGATGCGCTCAACGTGTTGGCTCATCATCGTGAATGGATTCAGCAGATTCCCCAAGGCACCATTCTCACTCCTCATCGCAGGGAGATGGAGAGGCTGCTGGGTGAAGGCTGCAACTCTTTCCAGTTGATTCAGAATGCACGTGAACTAGCGATTCGTCTAAAGATCTGTATCGTATTGAAAGGTGCTTATACGCAGGTGATTGCTCCAGACGGAATCATCACGTTGAATCCGTCGGGTAATCCTGGTATGGCTACAGCAGGTAGCGGCGATGTGCTGACAGGTATTATCCTGGGCCTTTTGGCTCGTGGTTATACATCTATCGATGCAGCTCGTCTGGGTGTTTATCTGCATGGTCTTGCAGGTGACTTTGCTGCCGCTGAGTTAGGTGAGGAAAGCCTGATTGCCAGTGATATCACCCAACACCTTCCCAAAGCTTTTAAGTCACTTGTGAAGTAATAAAGTGCCTATTTAAGAATGATTAAGAAGAAGCCTGAAATAGAACGGATTATACTTGGAATTGACCCAGGAACAAATGTGATGGGTTATGGTGTGTTGCGTGTTCTTGGAAATAAGGCAGAGATGATGGCGATGGGTGTGGTGGAACTGGCAAAGGTGGGAGATATGTATATGCGTTTGGGAAGAATCTTCGAACGAGTTACTGGTATTATTGATTCTTTCCATCCCGATGAAATGGCGATTGAGGCGCCTTTCTTTGGAAAGAATGTGCAGTCGATGCTGAAGCTGGGACGTGCCCAAGGAGTAGCTATTGCCGCTGCGATAGAACGGCAAGTTCCTATCCATGAGTATGAACCCACGAAAATCAAGGTGGCTATTACGGGTAACGGTTCTGCTTCCAAGCAGCAAGTGGCAGGAATGCTCCAGCGTATTCTGAATATCAGCGAGGAGGATATGAAGGTACAGTTCGATGCTACCGATGCCTTAGGTGCAGCCTATTGTCATTTCCTTCAGTTGGGTCGTCCGGTGTCGGCTGGCGGAGCCAAATCGTGGAAAGACTTTGTGAATAAGAACAAAGACCGTATCCATTAACGATTCTGTACCCATTAACAATCACTTCCATTAACGTAGTTAATTCTTTCAAAAACTATTTTTGCAACGGATGGGTTGTCCTATCTGTAGCTAATTCTGTGTGGATTGATGGTTGAAATGTTAAATTAGTGTATGATTTGTGCTATTTAATTCAGTTTTTTCTTTTTTTTATTTGAAAAATTCGTAACTTTGCACGGTTTTTTTACAGTTTTTTTAATTAACAGACTACTTTTATGAATATTTCAGTCGTTATTCCGTTGTATAATGAAGAAGAATCGTTGCCCGAACTCTTCGATTGGATTAAGCGTGTGATGGATGAGCACAAGTTCACCTATGAGGTGATTTTTGTGAACGATGGTAGTACGGACGGATCGTGGCAGGTGATTGAGAAGTTGGCTGCACAGCATCCAGAGGTTCACGGTGTGAAGTTCCGTCGTAATCATGGTAAAAGTCCAGCTCTCTATCACGGTTTCCTGCGTTCAGAAGGCGATGTGGTCATTACGATGGATGCCGACCTTCAGGATTCGCCCGATGAAATCCCTGAGCTTTACCGCATGATTACGGAAGATGGCTACGACTTGGTGAGTGGCTATAAGCAGAAACGATATGATCCATTGTCGAAGACGTTGCCGACAAAACTCTTCAATGCTACAGCCCGTAAGGTGAGTGGCATCAAGAACCTGCACGACTTCAACTGCGGACTGAAAGCCTATCGCAAGGAAGTGGTAAAGAACATAGAGGTATATGGTGAGATGCACCGTTATATCCCTTATCTTGCCAAGAATGCCGGTTTCTCGAAAATTGGAGAGAAGGTCGTTCAGCATCAAGCCCGTAAGTACGGAAAGACGAAGTTTGGTCTGAACCGTTTCGTGAACGGCTATCTGGATTTGTTGTCCCTGTGGTTCCTTTCGAGTTTTGGCAAACAGCCCATGCACGTGTTTGGCTGTATTGGTTCCCTGATGTTTACCATCGGCTTCTTTGCCGCTGCTTTTGTGGGTGGCCATAAACTCTGGTCTATGGCAACAGGCCGCAACTATATTCTTGTGACCAATTCTCCTTATTTCTATATTGCTCTGACCATGATGCTGCTGGGAACGATGCTGTTCCTTGCCGGTTTCTTGGGTGAAATGATCAATCGCAATTCCAGCGAACGCAATACCTATCAAGTGGAAAAGGAAATATGATAAAAAAATACAAACACCGTTCCTGGCACATTGTGCTGAGTCCTTTGTACATGGGTCTTTGTACATGGGTCTTTGTACTTGTGGCCTGGTCCTGTTCTTCCAGCAACTGTCCGCTTGAAAGCAAGGTGACCTGTAACTACGCTTTCTACGACAGCGAAGGAAATGCTGTGACGTATGCAGATCCTATCACGGTGACGACGTTGCTGCCTGGAACGAAGACGGTGTATGTCTATCGCAAATTGGGCTACATAACAGAGACGCTTGACCATCGCGATGAGTCGCTGATAGAGGACGGATACACGGAGAGTGTGAGTGAAGTGCGACGAGATACCGTACTGATCAATCGTCTTTCTTCTGCTGCTTTGCTGAAAGTACCGATGAGCTATTATAATGCGACGGACACGCTGGTGTTTGCCTACGAAAGTCTGTCTGCACGCGATACAATCTATATCCACCACGACAGCTATCCTTACGTGGAACTGCCTGAGTGCGGAACCCATCGTTTCCATCGTCTGAAAGACATCCGTTGCTCCAATACGGCTGCTATCGATCATGTGGAAATTGTGAACAAAACCGTCAATTATGAGGGAAAAGAGAATGTCAAGATCTATTTCAATGGTGTGGCGGAGTAGTCTCCTGTTGCTGGTCCTCATGTTCGGCATGAAGGCAACGGCACAGGAAGAAACGCCTCAGCCTACCCCCTACGAGCCTGTGAGCATTGAAGAGCCTCAGATGTCCTTCTTTCAGGGATTCACGCTCTCTGCCGACCTCTTGGGAGTGGGCCAATGGCTGTTGACTGACTACGGAACGTTGGAAGCAGGTCTGCGTCTCAACCTCAAGAATACTTACTTTCCTGTAGCTGAACTCGGTATGGCACATTGCGATGTGTATGAACCCAATACCGATATCACATACAAGACTGACGCTCCTTACCTTCGTGTGGGATTTGACATGAACCTCCTGAAGGATAAGTTTCAGGACAACCGCCTCTTTGTGGGTTTGCGCTATGGTTTCGCAACTTACAACTTCGATATTGCCGGTCCGGCTATCGTTGACCCTGTGTGGGGAGGCTCCGAACCCTTTAACAAGAAAGGTATCAGCGCAACCAGCCATTGGTTAGAGCTGGCATTGGGTGTTCAGGTGAAGATCTGGAAGAACTTCCACATGGGTTGGTCCATCCGCTATAAGCGCGAACTCTCCACCTCGAAGAACAACTACGCGAAACCCTATTATATCCCCGGCTACGGCACAACAACCAACAGCTCTTGCTGGGGAGGTGCCTACCACCTCATCTTCGACTTGAACTGGGGAAAGAAGAAACGTGGCAGCATCAAACTTCAGACACCACCAGATGTGAAACCCGCAGATGCTGAGGCTGTAGAATCAGAGGACGCAGAAACTCAAGAAACTCAGAGTACTCCGAATAATTCGAATACTCAGAGTACTTCGAATAATCCGATAACTCCGATAAAATAAGAATAACCCGTGAGCAAACTGTTCCATTTACGCGAAGACTATTCGCCCCATCCCTTCAAATGGTGGCATATTCCCCTTCTGCTCGTGCTGATAGGGGGAACCATTTATGCGGCCTGTACCAACGACAGGAGCAAGGGAACGGGCAGTCAACCGACAAGTGCGATGAAAGGTGATTCGTTGACCACCCAACTCACAGACTCCAGCTTCTATCGTCAGTCGAGTGGGGAAGTGTTCGGCACTTTCTACCATATTACTTACGATTGTGCTGAAGACCTTCAGGCAGGTATCGACCAGGCTTTGAAGGAGGTGGATGAGTCGCTTTCACCCTTCAACAAATCGTCTGTGATTACAGCCATCAACCAAAACCAGTCGATGCAGACCAACGAACGATTCCGTCACGTCTTTCAGCTGGCTCAGAAGATTTCTGCCGATACAGACGGAGCTTTCGACATCACCTGTGCACCTTTGGTAAACGCGTGGGGATTTGGGTTTAAGAATGAAGCCAATGTGGATAGCACCACTATCGACAGTCTGCTTCAGTTCGTGGGTTACAAGAAGATTGCTCTTCAGAACGACACGATTGTTAAGCAGGATGCACGCATTATGCTTGATTGTAGTGCTATTGCCAAAGGCTATGGCGTCGATGCGGTGGCTGATTATTTTGAATCGAAAGGCGTGCAGAGCTATATGGTGGAGATTGGAGGCGAAGTACGCACAAGAGGCTGCAACGCAGAAGGAAACAAATGGCGTATCGGCATCAATAAGCCTACGGATGATCCTACCAATACCAACCAGGAACTGGAAGAGGTGCTGGAGGTCAGCAATACCGCGATGGCAACATCAGGCAATTATCGCAACTACTACGTCAAGAACTCACGTCGCTATGCACATACGATAGATCCACGAACGGGCTATCCTGTTCAGCACTCTCTGTTGTCAGCCACAGTATTAGCTCCAGATTGTGCTACTGCAGATGCATACGCTACCTCCTTCATGGTGATGGGCTTAGAGGCTGCCCAGCGAGTGCTTCAGCGTCATCCTGAACTCCAAGCCTGTCTCATCTACGATAAAGGTAAGAACGAAACTGCCGTATGGCATTCTGATAAACTCAAATGATGCATCAATCCCATGTGATTCTTGCATAAGAGATAAAGAGATTAGAATAAAGAGATTAGCAATACTCATTAAAAACTTCAAGGTCATGACAATGTTTGAACGCCTCCAATCCCTCCCGTTGCTGATGGGATTGAGTGTAAACGAATTAGTGAAAATCGTTGAGAGAGTGAAGTTCGATTTTCGCAAACATGCTGAAGGTAGTGTGCTGGCCAGTCAGGGTGATCGTTGCAACCAGCTCTATTTCCTTTTGGGCGGAACCTTGTGTGTGGATTATCGTGATTCAGTTCGCAACATGCTGATTTCTGAGTACATTGATGATCTTTCCTTCGCCATCGAATTGCATAATTTGTGGGGAGTCCGTCAGTACTATGACCGCACCTATGTCTTTACGACCGAAGGCAACACCTGCTCCATCGACAAACGTCAGATGGGACAGCTGGTCAGTGAGTTTGATATTGTGAAAACCAATGTGCTGAGCACCATCTGCAATCGTCTGCAATCTACGACGAGCCGTATGCGTAGCACCATTCCTACAACGGTAGAAGAGCGGATGCTGCAGTATCTTGGCAGTTTCTTCCTTACCCGTTCCGGCAAGAAGATTGTTCGTCTGAAGATGGATGATTTGGCTGATGCCATCGATACGCCCCGTCTGAATGTGTCGCGTGTGCTCAACGAGTGGGAAGATCGTCAGTTGGTGGAACTACGTCGCGGAAGCTTCGTGATTCCAGCAGCCGAGAAACTTTATTTGGACAAGAACCTGTAATTCTTCCCTCTCCTCTATGCGAACTTTCATTCAGTATATCCTTTTCCTCTTGCTCATTCTCATCCCTGTGCTCATCATCACATCGTGTGAGAACGAAGACGACATCGAAGCCATCTTCTACGGCAAGTCGTGGAAAATTACGGGTGCTACCATCAATGGCACAGAGCTGAACGGTGATAAACTGCGTCAGCTATATGTCAGCGATGATGCCTACACCATCTACTTCGCCGACGGCACTTTCTCTGCCACCTTCGCCTCTGGCAGCAACACGAAAGGCACTTGGAAAGCGAACGGCAAGAAGCAGACTTTTGGTGTGAACGTCACTTCGCAGACGGGCATTGATGCAACAGAATTGTCCTCCCAGCTCTTCACCATCTTCCGTTCTGCCACTAAATACAAAGGTGATGTGAACATCCTGAGAATTTCATCCGATCCGCAAAACTACATCCGATTAACAGCAATCAAATAGAAGCTCCCTCTAACTCCCCCAAGGGGGAGGACTCAGTCGTTAAACATTAAACTCAAATTCATGGATAAGCAACATAAACTCGACGAACGCTATCTGCGTATGGCCCGTGTGTGGGCAGAAAACTCCTATTGCAAACGCCGTCAGGTGGGTGCTCTCATCGTGAAGGACAAAATGATTATCTCTGACGGATATAACGGAACGCCAAGCGGTTTCCCCAATGTCTGCGAAGATGAGAACAACACCACGCATCCCTACGTTCTGCATGCAGAAGCCAATGCCATCACCAAGATAGCCCGTTCAGGTAATTCAAGTGATGGTGCCACTCTCTATGTCACAGCCTCACCCTGTCTCGAATGTGCCAAACTGATTATCCAGGCAGGCATCAAGCGTGTCATCTATTCCGAGCACTATCGGCTGGAAGACGGCATCGAACTCTTGAAACGGGCAGGCATCGAAGTCGAATACGTTGAAGTTCCAGCATAATTCCTGTAATTTCTATAAATTATGCATTATGCATTATGAATTAAAAGATTCTTCATTCTTCATTTAAATGAAAAAACAATATACACCCCTCTATATCGCCATAGGAACGGTGGTCGGCATCATCATTGGCACCTTTGTCTCCAATCTCTTCTCTGGAGACCGCCTGAACGTGGTGAATGCCAGCAGCTCCAAGCTCAACGACCTGCTCCACTATGTTGATGAGCAATATGTCGATACCATCAATATGACGCAGTTGCTCGACGACGCCATTCCCAATATCCTGGCGGAGCTTGACCCACACTCTTCCTACATCACGGCGAAGGATGCACACACAGCTGTTGAGGACCTGCACGGCTCCTTCTCCGGCGTAGGCATTCAGTTCACCATTCGCGAGGATACCGTCTATGTCAACAATATCGTTAAGGGCGGACCTTCGGAAAAAGTGGGAATCCTGCCTGGCGACCGCATTATCGCCATCGACGGAAAACCCTACGTCGGCAAAGTCGTTACCAACGAAGAGACGCTTCATCGTCTGAAAGGAGAGAAGGGCAGCAAGGTGAAGGTGCAGGTACGGCGAGGAAAGGAGAAGAAAAGCTTTACCATCGTGCGTGGAGACATCCCCGTCAAGAGTATTGACGCAACCTACATGCTGACACCACAGTTGGGCTACATCCGCATCAACAGCTTTGGCGAAACCACTTATTACGAGATGATTATGGCGCTTGCCAAACTCCAGAACGAAGATTTCCGCGGACTCGTGGTTGACCTTCGTGGCAACGGAGGCGGTTATCTCCTCTCTGCCTGCCAGCTCATCAACGAATTCCTGCCCGACAACAAGCTTATCGTCTATACCGAAGGACGTAAGGCACCTCGTGAAGACTATACAAGTGACGGAACAGGCGCTTACCAGAACCTGCCCATTATCGTGCTGACAGACGAGACTTCTGCCTCAGCCTCTGAGATATTTGCAGGTGCCATCCAGGATAACGACCGAGGTTTAGTGGTAGGACGTCGCACCTTCGGCAAGGGACTGGTTCAGCAACCCTTTGAGTTCTCCGACGGCTCACGCATCCATCTCACCATCGCCCGCTATTACACGCCTTCAGGACGTTGTATCCAGAAGCCTTACACCAAAGGCAAGACCGAAGACTATCAGATGGATATCTACCAGCGCTATTCACGCGGAGAGTTCTTCAACGAAGACTCCATCCGTCAGTCTGGCGAGAAATACCATACATCCCTCGGACGTGTGGTCTATGGAGGTGGCGGCATCATGCCCGACTACTTCGTGCCGCAGGATACCACGCTTTCCACCACCTACTTCATGGAAGCCATCGAACGCGGACTGGTGAACGAGTACTGCTTCTACTACACGGACCAGAACCGAGCCAAGCTCTCTGCATACGAGACGCCACAACAGATGGTGAAATTCCTGCGTACCCAGCATCTCATCGAGAAGTTCGCGCAGTTTGCCGACACCAAGGGGCTCCAGCGACGAAACAACCAGATTATCCAGTCGCAGGCTCTCTTCGAGGAAGCTATCTACGGCACCATCATCTATAACATCTTCGATATAGAAGCCTACCTCCAGTACATCAACCATGATGATAAGACTGTGAAGCGAGCCATCGAACTCTTCAACCAGCACAAAACCTTCCCTACGCTCAACGATCAGGACGACATGAAGAGTGACGACGCGAAGAAAGCAGCTCACATGCTCCTTCCTTCCGACCTTCGTCAGGGAAAGCGCTTCCTTCCTATAATGCATAATGCTTAATGCAAAATTCATAATTCATAACTCAAAAACTTAAAAACTTAATCACATAAAAACTTACAAAACAATGAAAAAAACAAAAACAATCCTTGGCGGCCTCTGCCTTCTTTGTGCACTTTGTGTCGCCTGTTCCAAGAGTGAAGACAAGAAAGACGGTACAGTCAAAGTAGAACCCGTATCCACACCCGTGAAATCTACTGGTGAGCTGAAACTGGCTTACGTCCTTCTCGACACCCTTCAGAATCAGTATCAGTTCTTCAAGGACGTGGATGCTGAAATCAAAGCCAAGTCCGAAGGCTTCGAAGCCCAGATGAAACAGGCTGAGCAGAGCGTACTCAACAAACAGAGTCAGATGGAGAAGAAATACAACTCCGGTGGTTACACCTCACAGGAGCAGTTCCAGGCAGACCAGCAGGCAGCCCAGCGTCTGTTGCAGAATGCACAGGCACTCGAACAGAAACTTCAGGGCGAACTTCAGCAGTTCATCCTTGAGAAGCAGCAGGCTGTGAACGACACCATCCAGAACGTGATGGATCAGTATGCCAAAGCAAAGGGTTATGATTTCATCTTCAGCAAGTCTTCTTCCATTGACCACCTTCTCTATGCCAACAAGGCATACGACGTGACAGAGGAAGTTGTTGCCATCCTCAACAAGCTCTATGCCGGTAAGTCAGCCGACGAAATTGCACCAAAGGAAAAGGCTGAACCCAAGGAAAAAGCCGCTAAACCAGCAGAAAAGAAATAATAGTCCTTCTATAGAACATAGAGTGCCCCACGGAACGGAAACCGCAGGGCACTTTTTGTGTAGTTATCCAACCAGTTCTCCCTCTTGGTGGTCTCAGTTTAAAAAGCAGGTATATACTCCCCTCCCTTCACGGGAGGGGTAAGGGGGTGGGTCCTATTTACTCCCAATAAACAGGAAAAGCATGGAGAGAAGGACGAGGGCAAGGTCGAGGGCTTTGGCTTTGAGGTTTTTCTCGTGGAAGACGAGGGCGCCGAATGTGAAGCTGACCAGTACGCTCCCTCTGCGTATCATGGATACGATACTGATCATGGCTCCGTCGTGCGAGAGTGAATAGAAATAGACGAAGTCGGCTGCTGACAGGAAAAGGCTTATGCAGATGATGCCCCAAGTCCAATGGAAGGGGGTGGTGCGCTTATGTGTAGGCCACCATAATAAAAGTAGCATGAGGGTCATCATGCCCAGCTGGTAGATATTGTACCACGACTGTACAGCCATCTTGTCCAGTCCTACACCACCAGCCGAAGGTGGTGCCATCAGGAATTTGTCGTAGAGTCCGGAAATGGCGCCCAAGATATTACTGAGCAGCACAAAGATAATCCATTTGTTGTGCTTAAAGTCGATACCTTCTTTCTTTCCGCTTCGCGAGAGGAGGTAGAGTCCAATCATGGCTGTAATCACACCCAGCCATTGGAAGAGCGAGAGTTTCTCACCAAAGACGGTAAGTGCACCGATGAGCACCATGACGGGGCGTGTGGCGTTGATAGGTCCGACGATGGTCAGGGGCAGGTTCTTGATGCCGAAGTAGCCGAAGAGCCACGATGAAAGCACAATGACGGACTTGAGCAGGATAAACTTATGTTCTGCCCATCCGTAACTGTGCGTAAAGAAGAGCGAGTCGCTTCCGATGGTTCCGTTTGCCGACAGCAGGATGAAAGGCAGGAAGATGAGGGAAGAGAAAAGTGTGTTGAGTGTCAATACGGGAATGACCGCATTGGCACGCAACGACTTTTTCTTAAACACATCATAGAAACCCAGCAGAAACGCCGAAAGAAAGGCAAGAGCAAGCCACATGGGATAATTATAAATTGTAAATTTTAAATTAAAAACTGTGCTGCACGGTTTTCCGTGCTGTTATTTATAAACCTTGTGTGCTTTGCCACCTTGAGTGACGATATTCACACCATGCGTTACCTGACTGCGTGGGGTTCCGTCGAGGGCATAGACAGCCGTCGGAGCTGAAGGCTGTGCTTCAGGGGAAGTGATGCTGACAGCATCGTTCAGCTCCTGGGCTTTCTTCTGCAGGTTGTCGGTAAAGCCAACGTAGCTGATGACAGACTTGCCTTGTGCGTTGGTAGAGGTCATACCGAAGACCGTCTCACCTGTGAGTTCATATCCCTTGTTTTCCTCGATGCTCCAGGAAATCATCACACGTCCGTCCGTCAGTGTACGCACATCAACAGGATTGACGATGTTGACCCATGTACCGTTGATGAACCAGAGTTGCGAGTCGTTCTTGTTCTTTGAAACCTCTGACGCAACAGCTACGAAGTACTTCATGCCAGGTTCACGGTATTTCTTCTCCATATAGCGGAGAGCTATGTTCTGTGCACCCGTCTTGGTGATGGTGATGGTGTTGTCCTTGGTGCTATATTTAATGTCGTTGGCTCCCAAGCGGTCGGATACTCGGTTGCGATACCAGTCGTAAGCCTTCCAGGTATAAAGATTAGTCGGAATGGAAACCTGAACCGTTAGGGTGGAGTGGTGGTCGGTACCGAGTCCGTCCGTATAGGTCACGTCGATGATGCTCTCTCCTTCCTTGATACCTGCATAAATGAGTCCGTCGCGAACGTAAGCCACATCCTTGTCGCTACTCTCACACACGGCATCAAGTGTCACAAACTCCTTGCTTCCGTCCGAACGTGTAGCTTGAACGGAGAACGTGCGAGTCTGACCCATGTAGAGCTGAACCGTTGCAGGTGTGACCTGTATATTATGAACCGCAGCCACTTCCTCAGCTACGAGGTTTGAGTTATCAATCTGTACCGTTAGTTCTGAACCTGAGTAAGCCACTTCCTTGCTGAAACGAACAGACTGCTGGATGCCCAGTCCTAAGCGGTTGGCAGGATCCACGAGGACGATACGGAACGTGCGGTTCTGAAGCATCCCCTCAAACTCTCCCTGGCGTTGACCGATGGTAAGGGTGTGGGTGGCATCGTTCCATGTGAAGGGAATCTCAGAGAACTGTCCCTTCTCATAGTTGTAGTTGTCGCGTTCGTCCTCATAGAGCGTGAACTGTCCGTCAGCACCAGGATAGATGCGGATTTCCAGGTTGTCCCAGTTGTGCTGTTCGCTGTACTGAACGTCTGGTCCCCAAGGCAGAATCGACCCTTGACGCACGAAGATAGGCATGAGGGCAAGGTTTACGTCACGGCTCACATGTTGTCCGCCTTCATATCCTTGTCCGTTCCAGATGTCCGCCCACTTGTCTCCTTTTGGCAGATAGATGTTGCGGCTTTCGGCTTGCGGCTGAAGAACTGGAGCTACCAACAGGTCGCGTCCGAACATGAACTGATCCTTGAGTGCATGTGTGGCAGCATCGGCAGGATAGGCAATACCCATCGCTCTCATGAAGGAATAGTCGTCAGCATGTACCTTTCGAGCCGTACTATATATATAAGGTAAGAGGGCATAGCGTAGTTTGATGTAGCGGGCAATCACGTCGTAGTAGCTCTCACCTTCCTTACCAAACTGATAGATGGCTCGGTCTGCACTCGAACCGTGACTACGCATGATGGTACAGAAAGCACCGAACTGAATCCAGCGGCAGTAGAGTTCGTTGTAGGTGTCCTGACCAGCACCCTGATAGTTGCCGTTGAAGAAACCGCCGATGTCGCTGTTCCAGCTCGGAACGCCACAGGCAGAGTAGTTGAGGGCAGCAGGAATCTGGTTGGCAAGCGTCTCCCACGAGGATGTGATGTCGCCGCTCCAGGTGCCGGCTCCGTAGCGTTGCAGACCCGCGAATCCCGAACGGGTCATAATCATCACACGTCGGGCTTCGGTCTCTTCGGCTTTCTGTCCGCGATGTCCTTCATACACACCGCTGGCATGCATCAACGGGAAGATGTTGCGGACAGAGCGCCAGGTGTGGGAAGTCTGGAGAGATTGGGGATTGAGGGTGGCGTTGTCCTCATCGTCAGGATGGAGCACCAGGAAGTCGTTCGTCGTCTCCCAGTCTTCACCACTCTGATAATGGTCGGGTTCTGACGAATCTACCCAGTAGGCATCTACCTCCTTGTTCACCAGTCCTTCGTAGAGACATTGCCAATAGTAGTCGCGAGCCGACTTCTGATAGGGACAATAGATGCCTACGCCCTCGTTGTTGGGCCAAGTGGCACTCATGATGTTGTTGCCCATCTTCATCAGCTGGTTCTTTTCCTTGAAATGTGCAAACTGCTTCGTGTCGCGTCCGAAGTTAGCCCAGATAGAAATCAGCAGGTGAGCACCGTCACCATGCATCCCGTCAATCATCTTCCGGTAAGTGGTCTTGAACTCTGGGTTCAGAAACTCCATCGCGTTCCATTGGTTGTTGTCGCCCCAGTACTGCCAGTCCTGCACCACGCAGTCGATAGGCACATGGAGCGAACGGTATTTCTGCAGCACACCCAGCGTCTCCGTCGCACTTTTATATCGTTCCTTGCTCTGGAAATAACCGTAGGTCCACAGCGGCACCATCGTGGCCTTTCCTGTCAGCTGACGGAGACGTCGCACGATGTCGTCTCCTACGTCCTCACGACCCGCCATCACGTAATAGTCAACGGCATGGGCGGCTTCCGAACGGAAAGTGGCTCCGCTCGACGAGTTGTCGCTAAAGTCGCAAGGACCGTACAAATCCCAGTACAGACCATAGCCTCTCGTCGAATGGAAGAACGGAATCCAAACCGACATGTTGTTCTGCACCATGTGGCTGTAGCTCTTGTTACGATGGTTCAGACTGCCGTCCTGCACCTGTCCGAAACCGTAGATGGCTTCGCCTGTTGACAGACGGAACGATTGCGACACGTTGTAAGGATCAATCGTGTGTGAAGTCCGTTTGGTGAACGTGGCTTTCGAGCGTTCTCGGAGCAAAACCGTACCGTCAAGACGGAAGAAACCCAGCACGCCCGTCTGCTTGTTACAAGTCACCATCAGTCCGTCCGACAGGAGCGTGTCCGTGCTGCTGCCTTCCTTCAGAACAGGGTTCACCTCTTGTGGCGTCATCGTCACCACAGCCTTCGGGTCGGACTTCGCTAAGGCATCCGTCGTCTGGTACTTCGTTACTCGGACAATCTCAGGAGAATAGAACTTCACCTCCGTCACGATGCTGCCATTCGTAATCGTGTAATCCTGTGCATGAGCCTGAGCCATCACCAAAGCCAGCAGACCCGCAAAAACCATCTTTTTCATCATAAAACAATAAGTATTACCAGTGCCTTGCGTTTTAGCCACCGTGCCCGCTGCATCAGCCGTGGGTTGTTAACAGTGCCTTGCGTTTTTCCGCAAGGAAATTATTACTGTGCCTTGCGCTTTTCCGCAAGGATAAGATTAAAATCTGCTGCAAAAATACGAATAATTCATGAAATATTCGTACATTTGCAGCAAATAATCCATTTTCTCGCGAAGAAAACCTATGGGCAACATCAAAATCATCAAAGGTCTGTTCGACTCCAGACAAGAATTACAACGAGCCACTCTGAAAGCAGGTTTCCCCTCACCTGCTGAAGACTACATGCACGAAACGCTCGATTTCAACCGCGACTTCATCCTTCATCCCGAATCATCCTTCTATGGACACATACAAGGAGACTCCATGAAAGATGCAGGCATCTACGATGGCGACCGTGTCATCATCGACAGATCCGTTCAAGCCCATAGCGGTTCCATCATCGTTGCCTTCTGGAACGGAGAATTCACCATCAAATTCCTCGACCTCACCCATCGCAAGGACGGCTATATCGAACTCAAACCCGCCAATCCCGCCTATCCCGTCTTCAAAGTCTATCCCGAAGACAACTTCGAAGTCTGGGGCGTAGTCATCCACCTCATCCGCACCTTCGACCCAATATAGTGAAGGATATTTGTGATTTACCCTCACATCCTAACATAGAGGCCTGGAAGCCGCATGAATACAGGGCTTGCACTATGTTAGGTTGAAATGCTTCATCCTAACATCCAACCTAACACCCTGTACTTCCCTAAAAAAAGTTGAATGATTTTTACTTTAACCCTGCCTTAGGTTGAATGTCTGTTAGGTACCTTAATCCTTATCCCTGGCAGAAGTTGAATAATAATCTCTAAACCCTTGTTTTTGTTGAATCGGCTCCGCTGCAAGCCGTTCAATCATATTCAGGGTTTGCGGTGCAAAGGTACATGCTCCTTCTTGAATTTCC
>CAJOHO010000043.1 GCA_905234555.1 uncultured Bacteroidaceae bacterium | reverse complement strand
GGTGTCGCCCCTGAAGGCAATCTTCACTTTCGTTGCCTTGATACCCACGGCTCCCAGCATACCGCCTTCCAGATCGTAGTTCTTCGGACGTTTCTTCATATAGTGCCAAGGGGCATCGAAGTAGGTGTTGCGAGCGATGTGCTTCACTTCATAGTTGATGTAACAAGGCTCGTAGTCAGGATGCTCGGCACGGATGATGAACTTCTGCGGGTGTGCTGGGATGCTGAAACGGTAAGCAACGTCAGGCTTGGTGGCGTTATACTGTCCCTGACTAAAGACGTGCATGGTATCGACCACAGTGCTGTCGCTGCGCATGAGGGTAATGAAGGCATCGGAAATCCCAGCCTTCGTGACGTGGTCATAGACGTGTCCCCAGAGAGCGATGGTACGTTCTTTTTTGACTTTTGTCGAGTCTGTCTGCTCGTTCTGTGCGTTTGTCTGCAATGTGCTTATTAGTGCCATTGCCATCAATAACATGACTTTCTTCATATTCTTTTTTTATGAGTTATGCGTTTATTCTGTTGTCGCTGTGTGAATGATCACGCTGCAAATCGTTTGCAAAGATACATAAAAGCACAAAAAGAAACCCTCGGCAATGCCCGTTAATTGGGTGCCGAGGGTGCAACTCTCAAACTAGTTTTATAAATAATTGACACAATGGCTCATCTGAGCCTCTTTTGAGCCCAAAAGCTTATGGTAAGGCTCAAATTTGTCCGAAGGTGATTTCCTTGCGAATCTTGCTCAAGTAGGTAGGCGTGATATTGAGAAACGAGGCGATGTCCTTGAGCGAGAGCATCTGCACCACCTGCGGACAGCGGTCGAGCAGTCGGCGGTAGCGGTTGCGGGCGGTGTAGCGGTAGTGGTCGAGGTCGCGGGCATAGACCATCTTGAACAGGTTCTTCAGTATCTTCACGTCCATCTTCGCCATCGCAGGGTCGTTATCAATGAGACATTGTAGTTCCCTTCCGCTGATGACGCGCACCTCGCATGGCATATCCGCCTCGATGGTCACTTCTGATGCGTCGCCGTCGAGACAGTAGGGAAAATCAGCCACGAACTCGCCCTTAAAGGCAAAGCCCGTACAGTACTCCTTGTCCTCCTCTTCGTTGTGTACTAAGTACTTGAAGCATCCCTTCTCCACGAATGCCACCCACTGCGCCGGCTTACCCGCCTCCTCCAGCATCTCGCCGCGCTCCATCACGCGCCGCTCCCCGTGCTCCATGCAGTACTCACGCAGGAACTCCAGATCCAGCCCCTCCTTGTAGGTGTTAAAGTTCTTGTTTGGTGTCATATAAAAGAAACGTCCCACAGTTGTACGCATTTTAGGTGGCGTGGTGGAAACTATTGGTGCAAAGGTATGGCATTTATACGGATTGACAAAACATTTTGAAGGAAAATGCGGAAAAGAGGCACATTTTTACGTCTTGTTTTGTAGTTTACTGCGCAAAGATACAACTATTCCCTGAATAGAACAAGGAAATCCCTATCATAGTAGGGTACAGAAAAGACATTTCCCATGCGCATCACTGCGGAGGGAAACGTTGTGATCACGATATAGTCCGAACTTATTAACTAATTAATTACACATGTTCTACGTTTATGATTATACCTTTCAGGCAAGGAACAAACTAACCTGTCAAGGCTTTTCCCCTTTCTTTTCCAGTTTCTGGGCGCCAAGCGTCAGCAGGTCGTGAATGTACTGGTGTTTGTCGCTGTCGAAATGCAGAGCCACTTCTAACAGACGGTTGGAACTGATGCGGCGTTCCTCGTCATCGAGTTGTTCGGCGTTCTTGCAGAGGTCGAGGATAATGCCGGCAGCTACTATTAGGTCTTCCATCGATTCCTTGTTGGCCTTGTCCATCATCTTCTGCGTCAGCAAGCCGAAGAAACGGTGCCAGTCGCTGTTACTCAGATGTTTCACGTTCTCCATTGCCTTGTTCATCCAGTCACCAACGCTGCCTGTATAGGGAATGTCTCTGGGAGCGTTGTTGAAGGAGAAGTTTGTTCCGCTCCATGTGAAGCAGGTATCAACCTTCACTCCCAGTTCATCCAGCTGTTTCCTGATGATGTCGGACTGGCCGTTGGGATAGTTCAGCATGGACTCGGGCTTGCGTCCATAGACATAAACGAGTTGGGCGGTGTAGATGTCGGGGACGTTGGTCTTGCACCATTCGGCGGCATAGCAAGTACGGTAGTCGGGATGCTCCTGGTCCTCGAAGTTGGCGATGCGGTAGCTGCTGTTATGCTGCATAGTGCCGACGAGGATTGACGCAGCATCCTCACGCCAGATATTCATTGGATGCCCACGCAGGCCGAGGCCCTTGACTACTTCCGAATCCATTTCGACACCTTCGAAACCTGCCTCAGTCACAACCGACGAGGCATTCTTTCCTTCGTCGTCGAAGGCTTCCTTCAGTTTGTCGAACACTGCGTGGTAAGCTTTCTTTCCCTGCACCTTGATGTTGACGATGCTGCTTTCGGCTGTCATACGGTTCGGGTCAATGGTACTAGCCAGCTTCTTTTCACCTGTTACGGTCACGCCGTCCATTTTCACGACATCGGCGAACGCATCCTTGATTTTCTTCTGTGCCAACGCCGTTGGTAAGCATGACAGCGAAGCGATGACTGCGATGATAATGCTTTTTGTTTTCATTGCTGTATGTTTTTAGGGGTTTATATGTCGATTGCATTGGGAGTTTCAATCACTTCGTAATCACCCATTTCATTGGTTACGATGACAGCATTGGCAGGTTGTGGTGTCCCATGAAACGTAGCTTCAATAACCATGTTGCGCATTTCCTGTTCCTCATGCAGAATCGTTGCCTCGCAGTCTGCCAGTATGCGTAGGGCACGTTCCACGTTCTCTGGGTTTTGCCAGATTTCGTTGCCAAGTGTGTCAGGAATCTCTCTGTTCTGAGTTTTTTTTATGGGTTTTACAGGAATTGCCTTCGCCATCATGGGGGCAGGTTTCTTTTCTTCAAGTGATGGGGCATGCTGTTCTTCAGCTTGAATGACCGTCTGCGGTTGCTCAACCTGCTGTACTGAGGGGAGCTTCACGGTCGCCTCAGTTATCTTTGCCTGAAGCTTTGGTTTACTCGTTGGCCACATGGCCATTCCTATACCTATTATAATAAGTAGGCTGGCAGCAACGCCCCCAACCCAGAACCAAAGGTGTCGTCTGTGTGCTCCAGCAGAGAGAAGCTGTACCATTACCTTCCCGTTCAGATGGGCAGGCAAGGATGGTTGCTTCTGCTCATGTTGGCGGATGGCTTCTCCCAGATGAGTGTCGCCGTAAAGTATTCTGTCAATGTCCTTCTCGTTCATGGCTTCATGTTTTTGATGATTCGATACAGTTTCTTGCGGATTCGGCACAATTGTGAGCCGATGGTGGAGGGTATGGAGTCTGTGACGTAAGCAATATCAGCAAGGCTCATGTTGTCGTAGTAAAACATGGTGATGATGGTGCGTTCGTGTGGCGGCAATTCTGTCAGCGCCATTTCCAGCCTCTGGATAGTCAATTCGTCAGGCATTTCGTCATCGGGAGCATCGTCAAGGTCATCATTCTGCTCTTCCATATAGACGACGGAGAGTTTGCGGCTTCGCAGGAAATTGAGCGCCTCATGATAGGCAATGCGGTTGAGCCAGGTGGCAAGTGTGGCTCGTCTGCTGTCGAAGTTACCGATAGCCTGCAATGCTTTCACAAACACATCCTGATAGACTTCCTCAGCATCTTCCTGCACCGTCACGATTCGCCGCACCATCTGGAACACGGCAGTACCATAGTCGGCGAGCAGCTTCTGGCAGGCAGCGGGATTGCGCTGCCGTAATTGGTCGATGAGGATGTCTGTTTCTTGCTTCATGCTTTTGTTCATATTCATGCACGTTTTCTCGCCAAGACAATGCTCAAACAAGTTAGGCTTTGTTCATTTAGCTTAACGCAAACGTTCTTTCATTTATATATACACACGAAAGCGAAATATATTGCAAAAAGAAGTCACATTTCTCTGAAAGAATGGTTTTAGTTCAGAAAAAAACGCTAGAAGGTTAACGGAACCTCCCCACCATGTTAATAGAATTTCCCCTGTAGGTTCATAGAAATAGTCCTGTATCTTAACAGAAAACATCAAAAGAGTTCAAAGAAAAAGTGAAAAGAGTTCAGAAATAAACTCAAAAGTGTTCAGAGAAAACTATAAATCATATTGTGATTTGTAAAAATCATATTGAGATTTACATGAATCACATTGAGATTTATAAGAATCACAATATGATTCCAAGTTTTTTGTTAAGGAAAAAGTATTTTTATGTGAAGAAAAAACGTTTTTAGTGTGAAGGGAAACTGTGTTTTTTGTGAAGAGAAAATATTTTTTATGTTAAGGGAATACGTGTTTTATGTGAAAAGTAACTATGTTTTGTGTGAAGGGAAAATTTGTTTCCTGCAAAGGGAAAGGAAAAACTTTGTTAAGAAAAAAACCTTGCGGCATCCTTTGAATAGCTCGGGATTTGCCGCAAGGCTTTGGAATAGAGACACCAACGGGTGTCTTAGAATAACGATGTAATCGCTTGATGCAACTCAAATGGTTGCTTCGAACTTAAGCTGTTGCTTATGCAAATGGGTTCTCAGTGGGGTAGTAGTCGCCCTTGGGGAAGTTGTAGTCGATTTCCTCAACGGGGATGCCCATGTACTTGAGTACTTCCCAGAGGTACTTGCCGGCGTGCTCGAACATCACGGCTGCGTGGTGTGGGTAGTGCTTCTCGATGAGGACGTGACGATAGAAGCGGCTCATGTTCTTGATGCCGAAGATACCGATGGAGCCGAACGAACGGGTTGCCACAGGAATAATTTCGCCCTGAGCGATGTAAGCGCGGAGCTTGGTGTCGGCAGTTGACTGCAGACGGTAAACCGTTGCCTTGCCTGGCTTCAGGTCGCCTTCGAGTGTTCCGTTGGTTACCTCTACTGGCAGAGCACGAGCCATAATGCGCTGGAAGCACATCTGGCAGTTGCAAACCTTAGAAGAAGCGGTGTTACCACAGTGGAAGCCCATGAAGATTTCCTTGTCGGTATAGGTGTCGCACTCGAACTCCTTGCCCTTGATGCTCTCTTCATACATGTCGCGAGGAACGGAGTTGTTGATGTCGAGCAGAGTGACAGCATCCTGAGTGATGCAGGTGCCGATGAACTCAGACAGAGCGCCATAGATATCTACTTCGCAAGCCACAGCAATGCCGCGACCCGTCAGACGGCTGTTCACATAGCAAGGAACGAAGCCGAACATGGTCTGGAAAGCTGGCCAGCACTTGTTTGCCATAGCTACGAACTGACGGCTGCCCTTGTGACCTTCGATCCAGTCGAGCAGGGTCAGCTCATACTGAGCAAGTCTTGGCAGCACGGATGGAATCTTGTTGCCAGCACCCAGTTCCTTGACCATATCCTTCACCACGTCGTCGATGCGTGGGTCACCAGCGTGCTTCTGGAAAGCTTCGAGCAGGTCAAGCTCGGAGTTCTCCTCAATCTCCACGTCGAGATCATAGAGGGCGCGGATAGGAGCGTTACAAGCGAGGAAGTTGTTAGGACGAGGACCGAAGCTGATGATCTTCAGGTTCTGCAGACCTACGATAGCACGTGCGATGGGCAGGAACTCGTGAATCATTTCAGCACACTGGGCAGCGTCGCCAACAGGCTCTTCAGGGATGTAAGCACGGGTCTTGCGCAGAGAGAGTGCCTGGCTGGCGTTCAGCATACCGCAGTAAGCGTCGCCACGACCGTCGATGAGGTCGTTCTGAGTTTCCTCAGCAGCAGCACAGAACATTGTCGGGCCTTGGAACCAGTCGGCAATCATGGTCTCAGAAATCTCAGGACCGAAGTTGCCCAGATAGACGCAGAGTGCGTTACAGCCAGCCTTCTGAACATCAGCTAAAGCCTGCTGAGCGTGGATTTCACTTTCCACGATGCAGATAGGACACTCATAAATGCCTTCCTTTCCAAACTTCTTCTCATAAGCAGCGATGACAGCCTTGCGGCGGTTAACTGCCAATGACTCAGGGAAACAGTCGCGGCTCACAGCCACGATACCGATTTTAATTACAGGTACATTGTTCATAATAATAATGATAAATTAGTTAGGGGTATAGAAAATAATGAATAATCGTTTAGGGGTGAACGAGGGTGCCAATGGCATCACCGGATAATACACGGCGGAGGTTACCCACCACATCCATGTTGAACACATAGATAGGAAGGTTGTTGTCCTGACACATGCAAATGGCTGTGAGGTCCATTACCTTGAGTCCACGGGCCAGCACTTCCTGATAGGTGATATCCTCGAATTTCGTAGCTGTCGGGTCTTTCTCGGGGTCGGCCGTATAGACACCATCAACGCGTGTACCTTTCAGCATCACATCTGCCTCAATCTCTATGCCACGAAGGGAACTGCCCGTGTCGGTTGTGAAGTAGGGATTGCCCGTTCCTGCCGACATGATCACCACTTCGCCCCGTTCCATGCAGTCGATGGCTTTCCATTTGGTGTAGAACTCACCAATCGGCTCCATACGGATGGCGGTGAGGACACGGTTGGGACAGCCGATGGCACCCAAGGCGCTACTCAGTCCCAAGGAGTTGATGACAGTGGCACACATACCCATCTGGTCGCCCTTCACACGGTCGAAGCCTTTACCGGCTCCTTGCAGTCCGCGGAAGATGTTGCCGCCACCGATGACGATGCCGATCTGCACACCCATATCGTGTATTTCCTTGATTTGCTGTGCGTATTCATTCAGTCGCTGAGGGTCAATACCATAACCCTGGTTGCCCTGCAGGCTTTCGCCGCTGAGCTTCAATAAGATTCTGTGAAATTTAGCCATATAGCGGTTAACGTTTTATGTATAGGTTAGAATTAGCGGTTGAAGATGGCTTCGTAGCATTTGGCGGCAGCACCAGCGTTTCGCTGAATGTAGTCGCCTGCTTGCTTTCCTGCCTCGGAAAGGAAAGCTGGGTCGGACGCAAAGCGGTCCATGAGTTGGGCGAAGGTGGCAGCATCGGTAAACTCGAAGGCACCTCCGCTTTTCAGTAGAGCTTGAGCTTCGCGGAACTTATGGTTGTTGGGACCGATGAGAACAGGAATGCCATAGACGGCGGCTTCCGGCACATTGTGGATGCCTACGCCAAATCCGCCTCCCACCTCAGCTACGGTGGCGTAGCGGTAGATGGACGAGAGTTTTCCGTAACTATTGACAATGAGTACCCGTTTGCCGCAGAGCAACTCCTTCAGCACAGCCTCTCCATCTTTCTTTTGTTCCTGTGTCGCCTGTTCCAGGTGGGTATAGGTAACGTTTTCCATCCCTAATTCATGCAGACGCTGCTGGAGGGCTGCGATGCGGTTTTCGTTCACCACATGAGGCGCAATGATGAGTTTCCAGTCAGGATGTTCAGCCAGATAGGGCAGGTAGATGTCTTCGTCGGGTTCCCAACTGCTGCCGGCAATAAAGACCTTTTCTGCCTTGTTGACGAACCGCTCCACCAAAGGCAGGTCGGTGGCTTTGGTGCGGATGTCGATGACGCGGTCGAATCGGGTGTCGCCCACGATAGTAACACAGGTGATGTTGCGCTGAGCCAAGAGCTGACGCGAAGTTTCGTTCTGCACGAAGAGGTGGTCGAACTGGCGAAGCGGCTTGGAATTGCCCCACCACTTGAAGAAATGCTGGCTGGGACGGAAGATGCTGCTCACGCTGTATAGCTTCGTACCTTGGCGATGGGCTTTCATCAGGTAGTTCTGCCAGAACTCGTATTTGATAAACACACCAATCTCTGGATGTGCCAGACGAAGGAAGCGTTTGGCTCGGCGAGGTGTGTCGAACGGCAGGTAACAGATGACGTCGGCTCCTGAGTAGTTCTTCCGCACTTCGTAGCCTGAAGGAGAGAAGAACGTCAGCAGAATCTTGTATTCCGGATGCTCACGACGCAGGCGTTCCATCAGCGGACGACCCTGTTCAAACTCACCCAGAGAGGCTGCGTGGAACCAGGCAATGCGGTCGCTGGCTTGAATACCCTGACGCAGGATGCTAACGGTTTGACGCTGACCCACAATCATCTTCTTCACCTTCTGGTCGAAGAAGCTGAGCACCCAGGCACCGAAAGCATAGAGATATAGGATGATGTTATACAAATGATTGTTGTTTAGGCTCGCGGCAATCGCGAGGCAAAATTAATAGTGAAGAGCCTCGCAACGGATTGCGAGGCACAATACTTATTTTAACTCTTTGATAGCGCGTTCCATACGCTGAATGGTCTCAGCCTTACCCAGGAACGAAGCGAGTTCGTACATATCCGGACCTTGACCGGCTCCTACGAGGCAGACACGCCAAGCATTCCAAGGCTTGCGGCCTGTGGCTTCACACCAGGCTTCCACCATATCCTTCAAGCCTTCCACCGTGAACTCCTTGTCGTCGAGTGCAGAAAGCACACCGATGAGTTCGTCCATCTCCTGAGCTGAAGTTTCTTTCCAGTTCTTGCGCACGAACTTATCTTCCTTGTCGTAGGTCTCTGGAGCGACGAAGAAGAAGCGGCAAAGCGGCCAGAGGTCGCTGATGAAACTGATGTTGCGCTTTTTCTTGTTACCTTCGTTGTCGGTGTATTCTATGACCTTCAGCTTCATCATCTCCACTACCTGAGCTTCTTTCTCAGGAGTGCTTTCGATGCCTTGCTCACGCAGCAGCTGGTCGAAAGCCGGTACCCACTCTTCAGCGGGTTTGCGAAGCAGGTACTGGTGGTTGAACCAGATGCCTTTCACATAGTCGAAACGGGCACCGCTCTTCGAACACTTGGAGAGGTCGAACAGCTTGATCAGCTCGTCCATTGAGAGGATTTCCTGTTCACCGCCTGGGTTCCAGCCCAGCAACGCCAGGAAGTTCACCACAGCTTCGGGCAGATAGCCCTGTTCACGGTAGCCGGAGCTGACAGCGCCTGTCTGTGGATCGTGCCATTCGAGCGGGAATACAGGGAAGCCCAACTTGTCGCCGTCACGCTTCGAGAGCTTGCCGTTGCCGACAGGTTTGAGGAGCAGGGGAAGGTGGGCAAAGCGAGGCATCGTGTCGGTCCAGCCGAAAGCTTCGTAGAGCAACACGTGGAGTGGGGCACTGGGCAGCCATTCCTCACCACGAATCACGTGGCTCACCTCCATGAGGTGGTCGTCCACGATGTTGGCGAGGTGGTAGGTGGGCAGTTGGTCGGCACTCTTATAGAGCACTTTATCGTCGAGGATGGAAGAGTTGATACTTACGTCGCCACGGATGAGGTCATCGACATGCACGTCACGACCTGGTTCAATCTTAAAGCGCACCACGTACTGCTGTCCGTCGGCAATCAGCGCATCCACTTCTTCCTTGCTCAGCGTGAGCGAATTGCGCATCTGCAGACGAGTGGAGGCATCATACTGGAAATTCTCCACCTCCTTACGCTTAGTGTCCAGTTCCTCTGGTGTGTCGAAAGCGATATAGGCTTTTCCTTCGTCGAGCAGTTGATCTACATATTTCTTATAGATCTCACGGCGTTCACTTTGGCGGTAAGGACCGTGATTGCCTCCGAAGCTCACGCCTTCGTCAAACTGGATGCCCAACCAGCGGAAAGCTTCGATGATATAGTCTTCGGCTCCAGGCACGAATCGTGTGGAGTCTGTGTCCTCAATTCGGAAAATCAGGTCGCCGCCGTGCTGACGTGCGAACAGATAGTTATACAACGCTGTGCGAACCCCACCGATATGGAGCGGACCCGTCGGACTGGGAGCGAAACGCACACGTACTCTTCTTTCTTTCGTCATTCTAACTGTGTTTTTTGATAAATTTCGGGTACAAAGTTACGGAAACTTCACGAAAATAGAAAATTTTTTACTAAATCAGTGCGCTATTCCGTTTTTTCTTATTAAATTTGCGACAAATCAGAAGAAAATTCTTACATATTTACCATCAAAAACTGAAAACAACAACTAATTATCAACATTAATAACTTTAAATTCTTATCATCATGAGCGACATTCAAAATCCTCAAGGCCAGCCGCAGTATCAGCAGCAGCCACAACCACAGTATCAACAACAGTACCAGCCACAGCCTCAGCCGCAGTACCAGCCTCAGCCGCAGTACCAGCCTCAACCACAGTACCAGCAGCAGGCTTATGGTCAGCAACCCTTCAAGACTCCACTGCCACGTTATGCAGTAGGTAGCCCATGGAACGAGATTGCCAACCTCGACTTCAAGCAGTTTGCACTCATCTGCCTTGGCGTGAGCCTCTTCTGCGGAGTGATCGGTATATTGGTTTCTGGTGTGTTCGCCAGTGTTCTTTCTCTGTTCGGCACTTTGGCCAACGGTTTCCTCTTCCTGCTGCTCTTCTCTAAGCTGATTCCTTTCATCAAGGACAACTCTACTTTCAGCATGATTGCCTTGGGCGGTACAGGTCTTTATGTAGTAGGCGGTATCGTGCTTCAGTTCGCACGTCCTACTTCTGTTTCCGGTATTTCTGGTTTCATCAGCCTTGTTGCCATCATCGGTTTCCTGGCTTATGCCGGTATCGGTGCAGCCCTTCTGCTCTGCGGCTCTAAGCTGAAGCACTTCACCCTTCGTTCCATCGTGATGCTCTTCGGTATCGGTCTGCTCATCATGGGCGTAGGCGCCATCTGCCTCCTTGGTAAGTCTCTTGGTGCTCTCGGCGCAATGGGTATCTTCATGGGTATTGGTGCTGTCATCGTGTTGGTTGCTGACATCATGCTTCTCATCAAGCTTATCGGCAGCGATCCTATCGAAGATCCATACGCACTTCCAGGCGAACCTATTCAATAATTTCTACAGTGCCTCGCGGGGAACCGCGAGGTAATTTAAAAAAACCGTAAACGGTATACTGTAAACAGTAAACCAAAAACAGTAAACAGTAAACTTTTAACATTATCCTTATGGATGCAGTATATTCAATCATTGACCAGTTCCTGCAACAAGGAAATGCTCAGCAGGCTTGGAACCTTCTCCAGTCTGTGGCCGACAAGACGACGCCAGAGTATATGCAGCGTGTGCAGCAGTGTCAGCAGATGATGGCACCTCCGGCACAACAGCAATTCCAGCAGCCGGTGGGTCAGCCACAGTATCAACAGCCACAGCCTCAGTTCCAGCAGCCAATGGGTCAGCCTCAGTACCAACAGCAGCCCTATCAGCAACCGATGGGTGGTCCTCAGCCTTTCCAGCAGGGACCGTTTGGACCGATGTACCCACAACGTCCTGCCATCAATCTTTGGCAGAGCATTGCTTCATGGAACTTTAAGGTAAGCGCATTCATCGCTATCGGCGTGTTCTTCCTCTCCATTTTCATCACAGCCTTAGTGACAGACCGTACCGTTGACGGACTGTTCGGATTCTTTGGAGTAGCAGCCATCATCTTTGCTGGATTTATCATCTATGCACAGGCTGCACCTAAGATGGCTGAAGGAAACGGAATCGGTTGGGCATTGCTCGTAGGCGGTATCTTGGTGATTCTCTTCCAGTTTGTCCTTGTCTTTATCACTTCGTGGGACACTTACAAGACGCTGAACATCATCAAGATGATCTGTATGCTGGCTGTTGCTTTCCCGCTCATCTATGCCTTCTTCAAGGTTCAGGTGTTTGAGCACTCTCTCACAGCTCTGCTTATCGGTATCTCTTGTGCGTTGTTTATGTTGGGCGGACTGGTAGGAACAGGCAGTCTGGGTGGCAACTCCTTTGCCTCACTTTGCAACAACTTCGCAGAATACGGATTTGCCTCTTCCATGATCGTCCTCCTTGCCGAAGTGATCTATAATCGCTCCCTCAACAGAGGCTAAGGCTTCGTACCTTTACAACAGCAAAAACCAAATAGAACCGTTCTCGGTTTTATTTGGTTTTTCTTATTTCTTAAACACCGCCCGAACGGCAAACCACGCATGCAGCAGATACGTCTTCAGGCGTCCATAATGTTTTGCCATAATCTCAAAACGTTCATTTAGGGAAGCCTTGTGGTTCTGGGTCGTCAGTCCTTCGGACAGGTAATCGGTGAGAATCTCATTTGTGTTCACAAGAGGTAAATGCCGACGTTGGGCTTCCTTCATCACACGGATGCACCAGTCGAAATCGGCAGAGAAACGATATTGGAGATCGTAGGTGGGAACCAGGTCGCGCCTTGCGTAGAACGACTGATGGCACACCAGCATTCCCTGCTGAAAACTTTTCCAGGTCAGCCGCTTAGGTGCTTTCAACCGTCTGTGGCGCAGAAACCGTCGTTCGCCATCCACCAAGTCCGTTTCCCCATAAATGACAGCAGGGTTCTGCTGCATCTTTTCTATGACTGTCGCCAAGGTGTCCTTGCTGTGAAACGAATCGCCTGCATTGAGGAAAACGATATATGTTCCCTTCGCGCGCGCGATACCTTTATTAAGTGCGTCGTAGAGACCACGGTCTGGTTCGCTGACACAACTGATGTTGAGGCTGGGGTTCCGCTGGATATAGGCATCCACCAGGCTCAGGGTCTTGTCCTTCGAACCGCCATCCACGATGAGATGTTCGAATTTCGTGCAGGTCTGTTGCTCCACACTCCGTAGCGTAGGCTCCAGCGTGTTGGCAGCGTTGTAGGTGGCTGTGATGATGGAAATATCAGGGTTTTTCATAGAGTTCAAGGAATCGTTTTACCACCTGCTGCTCGCTGTAGCAAGT
This sequence comes from uncultured Bacteroidaceae bacterium, assembly GCA_905234555.1. Taxonomy (GTDB): domain Bacteria; phylum Bacteroidota; class Bacteroidia; order Bacteroidales; family Bacteroidaceae; genus UBA3839. Next base: position 7,358 of record CAJOHO010000043.1, on the reverse strand, counting down.
CAATACTTTCTGGCGGGCAGCCTGCGAAAGTGTGTCATAACGGTCAGAATCTAATGCCCACAGGATGCCGTCGGCAAAATCCTGGGCATTGCGATAGTCGGCCACATAGCCGTTTTGCTGATGGTCTATCATCTCTGGAATACCACCGATATGGAAACCCACACAGGGCGTTCCGCACGACATCGCTTCCATGATGGTATTCGGCAGGTTTTCCTGAAGCGAAGGAGTGACAAACAAATCGACGGCGTTATACAGTTGGATCATCTTGGCTTCGTTCTCCACATAATCCACGTTATATACATCCAGGTCCACCTGCTCCTTCATCTGGTCGCTCTCCAGTCCCACCACCACAATCGCGATCTTCTTGGCTGCCTCTGGATGTTGAGAGTGAATCAAGCGACAGGCTTCTGCCAAATACTGAAAACCCTTCATTTCATCGGTGATTCTACGGCTGGTGAAGAGGATCAGATGGCGGTCGGTAGGTAACTGACAGGCACGACGGGCTTCCGCTTTGTCGGTGGGAGCGAACGTGTCGGTGTCAATCGGGTTGGGAATGCTCACCACACGATGTCCTTGCGTGAGGGCACTTCGCTGAGCCAGGTGTGTAATCCACTCGCTACATCCCACAAAGGTGATGGATGCCTGCTGGTAAACCGTTTTCTTTTTCTGGAACACACGTTTAGCGAGGTCATAACCCAAGAAGGGTCGGGCGAGGAAAGGACAATGGTCACATCCTGTCTCATATTTCGTACAGGTGCCTGCATGGTGACAGATACCGGTGAAGTACCACATATCGTGCATGGTGATGACGATTTGCTTTCCTGAACGCAGGATGGCCTCTAAGTTCCTCAGGGAGAGAAACCCCTGGTTCACCCAATGCAGGTGGATGATGTCAGCGTGGTTGAACTCCTTCATCTTCGTGATGTCAGTACCCATATTGGCGATATCCACCGCAAACACCTGGTGTCTGTTCCAACCGTTGTTCAGGAAAATCACCAGTCGTTCCCACAGGAACTTCAGCGTTAGCAGCCAGGAAGAACGGATCGTGCTGACAGACAGATGGTCGGTTTGGCGATCACGCACAAGCATCCTTGCCGACACGTGATGTCTCAGCGCATGCATCAGACGACCCGCTGCAATAGCAGCTCCGCCAACTCGTTCCGAAGTATTTATAAACAGTATTTTTGTCATTTCGGGTGCTATCGTGAGCAAAAGTAAGTGCAAAGTTACGATTTAGTGAGCGAAAAACCAAATTTACTTGAGTTTTTCCGAACGTGAGTAACTTCAGCGAACGAAAGTGAGCTAAAATTAGTGTAATTTGAGCGAAACACCAAATTAATTCGTCAAATTCGTGCAATTCGTTGTTGAAAAATATCCGTAAATCCGTAATTCCATAATATCCGTAAATCTTTGTTTTAATTGTTCATTTTGTAATCTCGACCTTCAATCGGCCTTCTAAATTGCCGTTATTTAGGTAAATAACTTACTCAATGCGTAAAAGAAAGAACAAATTTTACGCTTTGACTTTTTTTGACTGCCAAAGAATTAAGTGTGGTGTCCGATTTTTAACTACTTTTGCAACCGAAAAGAAACCAATTAGTTCTTTTGCACTCAAATCGGTCATTAGGATTGATGTCTGGGTGTACCCTCTGAGACACATAAACACAATCCAATCACTCATCTTCTCTAAAACCAACTACGAATGGTATATCATTTTGCAACACGATTAGAGGAATTAATGAGTAAGGATCAGGCGTACCTGAATCCCAAACTCACCCTTTCCGAACTTGCGCTGCGAGTTGGGACCAATCGTACGTATTTGTCGAACTACATCAATCAAGTACTTGATCAAACGTTTTTTGAATACATCAACTCGATGCGTCTGAGACATGCGACAGAACTATTGGTAACGACAAACCTCACACTCGAAGTCATCGCTGAGCGTTCCGGATTCAACTCCCTGTCCACGTTCCGTCGTTGCTTTGTGCAGACGTACAATTGCTCTCCGTCCACGTATAAGAAAGCAAACTTCCGCCGAGGTGACGCTTAAATCCCAATCCGAACCACCGTTTTGGGTTAAAATACGCAGCAAACATCATTTTTTCCTTGAGAAGTTTGGCAGTTTCAGTCAAACTCATTAACTTTGCACTGCAAAAAGCAAAAACCCTGCTTCAGTAGCTCAGTTGGTTAGAGCACATGACTGTTAATCATGGGGTCGTTGGTTCAAGCCCATCCTGAAGCGCCCAGTCCTGCAAGTCACCCGATTTGCAGGACTTTTTTATCTCTTCATTCTTCACTCTTCACTCTTCACTCTTCACTTCTCTCCCCCTTGGGGGAGTTGGAGGGGGCCTCTCTAATCGCTTCCTTCACCTGTGACATATTGCTGCGAGAGACAGGAATGGATTCGTGGCAATAACGGATGCACAGCTGCATGGTTCCACCATGCGACTGAATCTGCTCAACCTGCTGCAGATTGACCAAAAAAGCCCGATGACATCGGACAATTGTGGAATATGTCTGCAAGTCTTCCTCCATCTGTTTGCTGGTGGCTCGCAACATATCTGTCCGCACTTTCCCCTCCTGCAAATAACAAACCTTCACATAATTTCCCACTGCCTCAATATATAATAGGTTGGACAGCTCCAGGCTGACAGATTCGTTGGTGGTTCCTGTCAGGGTCAGAATGGGAACTGTGGGAACGGCTCCACTTCCCTCACTTTCTCTACTTCCTTCGCCTCCCCTGTTTCCTTCCGGCTCATTGCTTTTCTGCAGCTGCTCATTTCGCTTCTGCAGCAGCTCGTTCAGCATTTTGGTTTCTTCCAGTTCTGTAGCGAGGAAACGGCTGCGGAACTTAAACCGCCAATACAGTCCGATGGCGAAGGAACAAAAGGCGATGATGGCTAATGTCTCCAGATAGTTCCGGAGAGAAAACAGGTTGCTTGCTCCGTGTCCGCTCATCACAAAATGGCGGTAGAGACAGAGACCCAGCGAAACCAGTGGTGTGTTGATGAGTTGGAACCACAGGTTGCGACGGATGATATAGTTGACGCCCTGTTCGTACGACCTCGGTTGCTTCAGCCCGTATTTCACGATGACCTCGGTCACCATACACGAAAGGATGCCGATCACCCACATAGCCAGGAGGTGAAGGTAGGCATACCATTGCCATGTATCAAGCCCAAATGGTTTGAATATCGCCAGTGCCCCGATGATAAACGTGACACTGATCATTCGCGTCAGCACCGTTTCGTTGGATATTTTTTTCATAACGGATGCAAAGATACGAAAAAAACCTTACCATTCGTCACAAAACCCTGCCGTTTATCCCAAAAACTTGCAGGTTCAGGCAAATGACCGTAACTTTGCAGCGAAAAATCACTCCGCGTTGTAACAGCTGATGCCCAAATCACGTTTTAACATCAGGACAACAAAAGCCCTGAAAGGGCGACAGAACCCAAACGGGGGTGTAAGCCCCTGGTAGATGCAAAAACAAAACAACAATCATATAATAAAGAAAAAGATGACAAGCAAAAGAATGGCGGTCATGATGGCTGCAATGATGATGGCAATGGTAAGTTTTGCCAAGACACAAGATTTGACAGGAAAAGTAATCAACGAGCAGGGCGAACCCCTTCCGTTTGTGAATGTGGTGCTGCTCTCGCTGCCCGACTCCACCTTTGTTCAGGGGTCGATGACTGACGAGCAGGGACAGTTCCATATCGTAACCAGTAAGAACGACGGTCTGCTGCGAGTGACGAGCGTGGGTTACGTCACACAATATATCCCCGTTCAGGAAGCCAAAGGAATCACCATCACCTTGAAGGAAGACTCCCACCTCCTGAGTGAGATCGTGGTGAAGAGTCAGTTGCCCAGGACCTTCGTCAAGGGCGACGCCATGCGTACGACGGTGGAAGGTACCGTGCTGGAAAAGTCCGGTTCGGCTGCCGACATGCTCAACAAAGTCCCTTCCGTAGAAGCTGAGCGTGACGGAGCCGTCAAGGTGCTGGGTCGTGGCGATGCCGAAATCTATATCAATGGCCGCAAGGTGATGGATAAAGGGGAACTGTCGCGTCTGCGTTCCGACCAGATCCAGCATGTGGAGGTGGTGCAGAACCCTGGTGCCCGCTATGATGCCTCCACCAAGGCCGTTGTGCGCATCCAGTTGAAGAAGGCACAGGGTGAGGGATTCAGTTTCGAGGACACCGCTTCGGAGATGTACCAGTATGGCAACACGCTGACCAACAACCTCGATGTGAACTACCGCACGGGCGGTCTCGATATCACGGCTTCGTTCTGGGCAGGACGCTATCACAGCAAGTCGCTCCAGTCCAACGACCTCACCTATTATGCAGGTCCCGACAAGTATGTGGGTCGCAACTCTCAAGATTCCAAATCCGTCTGGAAAGGATTTTCACCCCAGTTGCAGGTCAATTACCAGCTCGACGAGAACCACAGCTTCGGTGCGTTCTATAAGTTCGACCGTCACCCCAGCACCAACTGGCACAGCCATTTCCTTACCGATAACTATGTCAATGGGGATTTTACGGAGCATTCCACCAGCGATATCTGGCAGGACGAGAGCTTCAAACGCCACATCTTCAATGCCTATTATAATGGGAAGGTGGAAGACCTCAGCATCAATCTTAATGTGGACGGACTCTTCGACAATACCCGTACGCCAGGCAGCACCGACGAAGTCTCTGATGCCAGCACAACGATGCGTACCATCGAGAGCACCAACAAGAGCGCCAACAACTTCTGGGCTGGAAAGCTGATCCTCAGCTATCCTGTCTTGGGTGGAAACTTCTCGCTGGGTGGTGAGTATTCATACAACCATCGTAAGGATGCCTACAGCTATACTTCAAACGAGCAACTGCCCGTGAAGACCACGGACACAGAGATCAACGAGACCGCCACAGCTGCCTTTGTGGAATATGGACGTCCGTTCGGTCGTGTCTTTGCACAGGTGGGACTGCGCTATGAGCATCTCAAGAATGACTACTTCGACTTCGGCCTGCGGCAGGACGAGAGTTGTCTCAACTATGGCGACTGGTTCCCAACGGCTGTGATTTCCGCACCCATCGGAAAGTTGCAGATGTCCCTCTCCTACCGTCGCGACATCGACCGTCCGAATTATGGCAATCTCACCAATTCCACCATCTATGTCAATCGCTATACCTATCAGAGCGGTAACCCTTACCTGAAGCCGACCTACACACACAGCCTTGTGCTCAACACCGCTTATAAGTGGATGAACCTGAGTGTGAACTACGCACGTATCGTCGATGCAGAGACACTTTCTACAGAACCCTATCCTGGTGCTGACGATCCGCTCATTAGCCTGGTGCGACCTATCAACAGCGAGGAGGCATACAACCGACTGATGATTAGTCCGTCCGTTCGTCCCGTCATCGGATGCTGGCATCCTACCGTGAGTGTGGCAGCCATCTTTCAGAACTACAAGACCCCTTGTGCCAAGGGAGGAACCATCACGCTGAAGCGTCCGTTTGCACAGATCAACTGGGACAACGATGTGGTGTTGCCGCATGATTGGCGCCTGAATGGGAGCCTGCGGTGGTGGTCGAAGGGCGATTACAACAATTTCCGTGTTGAGCGGGCACGTGCTACCGTGGGTTTGGGCGTGCAGCACGATATTAAGTTGAGGGGAATGGGGACATTGACCATAGATGCCCGATGCTTCGATGTGTTCAACTCCAACAAAAACGAGGTGACCGTCTATGGCATGCGTGAGATCACTTCGTTCAATCCAGCGAAGCGGACTTTCACGCTCGACCTCACCTGGAAGTTCAATGAGGCGCGCAGCAAGTACCTCGGCTCTGGAGCAGGCGAAAAACAAAAGGCCAGAATGTAATGGCCTTGACAGGAAGTTCTGTCTGCTCCGGAATAATTCGTAATCAACGTCTCAAAAACAGCGTTTTAACCCTCCATTCCTAACACTTAAGTGATACATTTCTATCACTTAACACACACATTTCTATCACTTAAGTGATACGAATATAACACTTAAGTGATGCATAGACAGCACTTAAGTGACAGGACGCTAACACTTAAGTGATATAAACGGAGAGGAGAAAGAGGTGTTTTTGCCATAGTTTCTTAATACGAAACCTGACAGGGGATGCCCAGGGCACGGACACGGTCGGCAATGGCATCGAGTTCTGCAGGGGTTGCCTTCTCCAACAGGGGTGATGGTGTGTCCCGATCAATGGTATAGACCATCACTTCCTCTGGTTGGATCTCCTCTAACGCCTCTAACCACGGTCCTACATACTCCTCTCCTACATTCGAAACATTCCAAACCTCTTCCGTGCTGGCACCACTTTCTAAGCAGACACCCCCCTCAACCATGTTGGCTTCTCCCTCAACCGATGTGCCTACGTGCGCGTACGTACCTTTTAATAAATGTGTTCCTTTGAGGAAAATTGTTTGAACGATGCAGTGTCCGTGGAAAGCCTGCATGCGACGGATGATGGCCTGGACGTCGTAGTTGGGATGGACGGGGCGGTCGAGTTGTCGGATGTAGGAAGGGGAGATGGTGTCGAGTTTGACGATGTTGTTGTCGCAGAGCATGAGGGCATCGAACACGTCCTGCCGCTGGATCTGTGCGCCGTTGGTCAGGACGCTGACTTTTGCCTGTGGGAAGAACTGGTCGCGCAGGGCGATGACATCCTGCATCACGCCCAGGAACTGCGGATGGAGGGTGGGTTCGCCGTTGCCGGCAAAGGTGATGACGTCGAGGGGCGAATGGCCGTCCCTCATTTTCTGAAGTTGGCGACGGAGTCCTTCGCGTACTTCCTCACGGCTGGGGAAGCGTGAACCATGCAGACGGCTGTCGCCATTGTAACCACATTCACAATAGATACAGTCGAAGGAACAAACCTTGCCGTCTGCTGGCAGGAGGTTGATGCCTAACGAGACGCCGAGGCGGCGACTATGGACGGGACCGAAGATGGGGGAGGGGAATAGCATATTTATGGATTTACGGATGACTTGTAAAGAAAAAAACAGGAAAAACTCTTTTCGATGTTTATAGCTCTTTCAGAGCTTGTGTGCTAAGTACTATGCCTTGCCTTTAAGAGCAAGCTCTTACGTCAAGCCATAGTTCTTATCACATAACTTCGTTATTACAAACATCAAAAAGCAAAAACACCACTTCGTTAAAAAACAGTTCTTAACCCCCTTAACCCCTTGAACACTAAAATGTGTTTGGTTTTGTTGAGAAAATTCGGTTTTTCAGTCCGAAGGGCGTTGTTTTTGCTCACAAAGTATGTGGTGGCTCTGCTAAGAGACAAAGATGCAAGGTGGATATTTTTATCTGGGAGCTACTTCGACAGGCT
>CAJOHO010000042.1 GCA_905234555.1 uncultured Bacteroidaceae bacterium | reverse complement strand
GGGGCTTACTTTTTCAAAAACAAGTCCGCAATGCCTGTTTATCGGCACTGCGGACACATGATTTTTCGCTTTTCAACTTTTAGCGGACAGCAATAATTTAGTTTAGGCGTGATGCGGCTCAGCAATTCAGCAGTTCTTCCAGTAACGAAGCGACGTGTCCTGGAACGACGATGTGGTGATTGCCGATGGGGTTCGTCAGGAAATAGGAGGCCTGACGGGGGTCGGAGAGCTGAATGACCTGTTGGGTGCGACAGAGATCGGGTTCGGAGGTGTTTCTCACCAGCGTTCCTTCCGCTACGAAACAACGCTTGAGGTCACCCGACACCTTGAACAGCGTGACGGCTCCCTCCTTCATAAAACCACGGACGCCAACTCCGATACCCGATTCGTAATGGGTGTCCAGTTCGTAGTGCTCCACCATATCGAGGGGGATGGTGCAATGGGCAAAGAGCAGCTCACCAGTTTCGGGATTGATGCGTGCAGGGTTTGCTTGGAAACCTGAGACACCCGTTAGCGAACGGACAATCATCATCGACAGCATGGCTGGCACATCACCTTCGCAACCTGCCACATAGCCTTCGCTGTTCAGCTTCGCCAGAGCAAAACAGCCTGTGGTTTTCATAGCGGTCAGGAGATCGAAACAGCGTAATGTAAAGCCGTTGAGACGATGCGTCTGGATCACCTTTTTCAGTCCGTCGTAGATGGTGCAACTATCAATGGTATCCAGAAGTTCCTGCATGGGGATATCCACAAGGTCTATGCCTAAGCGTTCTTTGACAATACTGTAATCTGCAGCACTGGAGATGAGCCAGTCGGAGGGTTTTCCGATGACTCCAAGTCTGCAACCGTTCAGCTGCCGACGGGCTGCTTCTACTCTGCTCAATGCGAGAATACGCTGTGTGACATGGGCGCTACTGCCATGCAGGATTTCTCCCTGAATCCCCTGCTGACGCAGAAACGACAGGATTTCCATCGAAGCCGCCAGCGAATTGTTCTTCCCAGACGTGAGGAGGGAGAACGGCTGACGCGACTGCTCCATCAACTGGGGCAGCAGACGCTTGAAGATTCCTTCGGTTCCACCAGTGCGCACATAGATGAGGGAAAGCGAATGGCTGCCGTAGTCAGCATAGTCACTTCCTCGGAAAAGATACTCAATGCCAAGACTTCCCAGGAAGTCGCGCGTCACAGACTCCACAGCCTTCTCGTCGTGGAGTTCAGAGGTAAGGGTATAGATTGCAATCTTCATCTTGTTGGATTTTTTAGCTTTCGCTTGTTTTGAAACACAGAAGGAACAAGCCGTCAACCACGGAGTGAGTCTCAAAGGGAGAGGGGGATGGGGTAGCTGATGGCAAGTTCGGTAAAGTTGGCTTTGCCAAGATGGGCGTGGACATTCGCACCAATGGTAAGACCACCCAGGGAGGGGAAGTGGTAGTGAACGCCGATGCGCTCATAGTAAGGAGTTTCGTTGCTTTCCATGTCCTTACCCATGCGACGGAAGACATAGACACCCAGCGCCATGTTGGCTGACCAGTTGTGGTAATAGACGTTGTGTTTGAGGGCAAAGCCTACGGAAACAGGAGAGTATTTCTCACCATAGTTGCCTTTTCGTGGGTCTTGGTCAATCTCACGCGAGCGCTTGTAGTAGGTGCCGTAATAGAGATCGATGCCACAGCCCGATGCCCAACGACGAGCATAGCGGCGCATGATGTCGGCCTGCAGGGAATAGGCGGCATAGAGTTTGAAATCGTCGGTGCGGTAATCGGGATCGCCGTAGGGGGTCTTATACTGCGTGAGGTTCCAGTCCTCCAAGAGGGTCTTGGCGCCTACGCCAAGGGAGAAGTTGAGGAAATACCCCTTCCCATAGTCATCCGAAGAAAACCCCTCGGCTCTGGGGCGAGGAGTGGTGAGGGCTTTATAGTAAGGAGTATAGACGAGGGCGAGGGTGGGACCTACGGCGTTGGAGCCTTTGTTGGGACGGCTGAGGGCACCGTTGCTGTGGTGCACGAATTCCAGTCCGGCCTTGATACCCCACTCAGGCACAGGATGATAGGTAAGGTGGAGACCTGCACCGAAATAAATGAGCAGGTGGGCACCTATGAGTTCGTTGTCGATGTCGTCGATGGGGTTGTACTTGAGGCGATTGTAACCCAAGCCTATACTCAACGAATAGTCGGTCTCCCAATGGCGAGAACGTGAGAGCGGACGTGCAAAGGTGGCATAGGCTGATAGCGTGTTGCCCAGACGGGAGTCGTAATCCACTTCCTCTGCCAATCCCCATTCGGGGTCGGGGCTGCGATGCATCCGTACCTTATTATTAAAAGTGTAGCGAAAGCCTGCGGAGATGGTGGGATAGCCGAAATCAGCAGCAAAGGCATCGCTGTCGGAAGGCAGGGTGACGTGGTTGAGTTCAAGACCGATGGCTAACGATCTCTTATCCTTCAGCCATTTCTTCACCCGACGGTCCATCGCTATCATCGAGCTGGGATGCAGCAGGAGGGTGGCACCCCAACGAGGGGGTGTCTCAGGAATCACCACAGATACCTCGCGGAAAAACCGCGAGGCACTGTTTATCTCCGTTGAGTCGGCAGGCGTTTGGGCATGGAGAGAAGACCCCTCCAACGCCCCCCAAGGGGAGAGAAGTGAAGAAAAAAGTGTGAAAAATAGAAGGAGAAATCGTTTCATCGGCAAATCATTATGGCTCATTTTGGCGACAAAGGTACGAAAAAAAGGGAAAAACGCCAAACTTTCTTGCTTGTTTTGGAAATTAGTCGTATTTTTGCATTCTAAATAAATCACAAATTGATGAAAAGTCTGAAAGAGATTGCCCTACGAGTGGGCTATGTATCACTTTGGATAGGTGGGCTGCTGGCGATTGCGTTTGCCTTGCTGTTTTATGAAGCCGACCTACTTTGGAAGGTACAGCAGAACAATGTATTCCTGGACTCTTCCTTATTTTTCAAGCAGAGCATGGTGGTGCCAGGCGGTATGCTGTCGTATCTCGGCGGCTACTTCACCCAGTATTTCTACTACCCCTGGTTGGGCACCCTTTTCCTGTGTGGATGGTGGTGGCTGCTGATGTGGATGGTGAAACGCACGTTCAACATCTCCAACCGCTGGAACGTGCTGGCACTCATCCCTGTAGCCATCCTACTGATTGCCAACATGGACCTGGGCTATTGGGTCTATATGATGAAGTTGCGTGGCTACTTCTTCGTGCCGACCATCGGCGTGACGGGAGGCGTGGCGATGCTTTGGGCGTTTCGCAAAGTGCCTGAGAAACTGTGGATGCGCCTCGTGTTCATCGTGCTGGCAACGCTGGTGGGCTACCCGCTGATGGGAGCGTATGGGCTGGCTGCCGTCGTGCTGATGGGCATGATGGCGTGGAATCCACGGCTGATGCCGCGGACACCACAGCAAAAACCGTGGGGCACTGTATTATTGACGATGACGGCGCTGCTTTGTGCTTACTTCGTGCCGCTGTTCTTCTATTATGTGGCGTATTACGAGACGAATAGCTGCGACCTCTATCGTGCAGCACTACCTGTGTTCGCCGTGCGCGAAGAGTATCCTGTGTTCTACGATCCCTACTATGTGCTGGCTGCCTTCTTCCTGGTGATGACAGTTTTCTCAGACCCCTCTCTAATCCCCACAAGGGGAGAAGAAACTAAGGGGAAAGCCTCAACCTCTAACCTAACGAACGGCTCAGCGAAGGCACAAATGACACGCGAAGAGAAGCGTGCGATACGACTGGGCAAGAATGTGGAAGGGAAAGGAAAGAAACCCTCGGCTCACACCGTGGGCACCACAGCTATGCGCTGGGTTCTGCAAGGCGGACTGGTGGTTGTGATGGCTTGGTGCGTGCTGCATTTCTGGTACAAAGACGCTAATTTTCACCACGAACTGCGAATGGCACGATGTGTGGAAAACTGCGACTGGGAAGGTGTTGTGGAGGAAGGTACAAAGCAGGATGGTGAACCTACGCGTGCCATCGTAATGATGCGTAACCTGGCGCTGAGCCGACTGGGTCGTCAATGTCAGGAGATGTACCAGTTCCCCAAAGGATCGGCAAAGATACAGACAGATCTGCCTGTCTATATGTGTACCATTGCCGGACGCATGATGCTCTACCAATACGGAATGCTGAACGAGTGTCACCACAGCTGTATGGAGGAAGGCGTTGAGACAGGATGGAGCGTGGAGCTGCTGCAATATATGGCTCGTTGCGCCATTCTGAACAACGAAAGGCAGGCGGCACGTAAGTTCCTCGACCTGCTGCGTCAGACGAAGTTCTATGCCGACTGGGCAGACCACATGGAGACGCTGCTGAACGACCCAGCCCTGCTGGCGAAAGACCGCGAGACGGGTCCTATCAGCCGTATGCGCCACTACAACAACCGTCTGGATTCGGTGAACGGCTATATTGAGCGGTTCATCATGTTCTCACTCGCCAGTCAGGATGCCGACGATCTCTATTTCCAGGAACAGGCTGTGCTAGGTGCGATGTGGACACGCGATTCCTATTTCTTCTGGCCGCGACTGGAACACTACATGGAGCTGAGCAAGGGTGATGCTCCCCGCATCTTCCAGGAAGCAGCCTGGCTGTTCGCCAATCTCGAAGGTATGGAGGGCTTGGAGAACTGGGAGCTGGAATCAGGTGTGAAGGAAAGCTTCGAAGGCTTCATGCAACTGATGGAGCAATATCACCAAAAACCCAGCCAAGCCATGCAGAATACGCTGCTGCAACGCTACGGCAACACCTACTATTTCGACTATTTCTTCCTGAGAAACATTACTTATTTTTAATTAAGAATGACTCGGCGGGAAAACAGCCGAGCACAGCAACCAATGAAGAAACTGATTCTATTCACGCTTGCAGCCACGCTGATGACTGCCTGCGGCAACCACATACCTGAGAAGTTCCGTGAGTCGGACGAACTGCCCGTCATCTACCCCGACTACACCAACGTGACAGTTCCCATCAACATCGCACCATTGACGTTCCAATTGGACGGCAAAGCTGACGATGTGGTGGTTCGCTTCAGCGTTGGCAGCGAGGAATTCGTCTATGGCGGAGAGAAAATCCAGCCTGACGCAGACGACTGGAAGCAAATGGCTGAGGCGGCTAAGGGCAAGAGTATCAAAGTGGAAGTCTATGTAGAGAAAGACGACCTGTGGACACGCTTCAAGCCTTTCGACATCTTCATCTCGCCCGACTCCATTGACCCCTACATCAGCTACCGACTTATCTCGCCCTCGTATGTGGCCTACGAGGAACTCACCCTCAACCAACGCTGTTTGGAGAACTACGATGAGAGCGTGATCTACGATAACATGCTGTGTTCGGAAGCTACCAAGGGACAATGTGTCAACTGCCACAACTACCAGCAGTTTAATCCCGAACGGATGCAGTTCCATGCCCGTCAGAACCTGGGCGGAACCGTCATTGCCTACGACGGAGACATCCGTAAGGTGAACCTGGCTGGGGATTCTGTCCTTTCAGCCGGCGTTTATCCCACCTGGCATCCCTGGCTCAAGCTGATTGTCTATTCCACCAACCTCACGGCTCAGGCTTTCCATTCCGTAGAAGCCAACAAGATTGAGGTGTTCGACACACGAAGCGACCTCATTGCCTACGACCTCGACAAGAACGAAGTGAGGAACATAGAGAACGACCCCGACGAACTGGAGTGTTTCCCCTTCTGGGCACCCGACGGCAAGTGGCTTTATTACTGCTCAGCCCACTTCGAATACAAGGACACCATCGACCCAGGTCAGGAACTCATGATGCGGGCGGAAGAAGTGAAGTATAACCTCTACCGCAAGAGTTTCAACCCTGATACTCAACAGTTCGGTCCTCGCGAACTTGTCTTTGCTGCCGACACCCTTGGCAAAAGTGCTACTCTTCCCCGTATCTCACCCGATGGACGCTTCCTGATGTTCACGCTGGCTTCCTATGGCGTCTTCCACATCTGGCACCACGATGCCGACCTCTGGATGATGGACTTGGAAAGTGAAGAGTTTAGAGTAAAGAGTGAAGAGTCTGCACGTCCGATGACAGAAATCAATAGTGACGACACAGAGAGCTATCATTCGTGGTCGAGCAACGGACGATGGGTGGTGTTCAGCAGCCGCCGCTATGACGGAAACTACACACGTCCGTTCATTGCCCATATCGACAGCAACGGGAAAGGTAGCAAACCCTTCGAACTCCCCTGCGAAGACCCCGACTATCATCGCCAGTTCCTGAAATGCTACAACATTCCTGAGTTCATGCGAGGACCCGTCACGATTAAGTCCTGGCAATTCGCCAATATCCTCAAACAAGATCCACAACCCGCTAAATTTGTCAGCAAATGAATACCAAGAAAGAACAAATCCTCGTCCGCATCACAGGTCAGGACCGACCAGGTCTCACAGCCGGCGTGATGGATATTCTTGCTCGCTACAATGCGCAAATCCTCGATATCGGTCAGGCCGACATCCACTCTACCCTCTCTCTGGGCATCCTCATCCGTATGGACGAAGCCCACTCCGGACAGGTGATGAAGGAACTGCTGTTCAAGGCGAGCGAACTGGGCGTTGCCATCGGCTTTGCCCCCGTCACCGACGAAGAATACGAGGCGTGGGTGAGCCGTCAAGGCAAGAACCGCTTTATCCTCACCTTGCTTGGTCGCCAACTGACAGCGGCTCAGATTGAAGCTGCCACAAAGGTGCTGGCTGCCCAAGGACTCAATATCGACTCCATCCGCCGACTCACAGGCCGCCAGTCCATTCAGAATCCCCTGAAGAACATGCGTGCCTGCATCGAGTTCTCAGTTCGTGGAACGCCTCGCGACCGTGCCGCCATGCAGTCAGAACTCATGCACATGGGTACTCACATGGGTGTGGACTTCTCGTTCCAGGAGGACAATATGTTCCGCCGTATGCGTCGCCTCATCTGCTTCGATATGGACTCCACGCTGATTCAGACGGAGGTGATTGACGAACTGGCGATGCGTGCAGGCGTAGGCGACCAGGTAAAAGCCATCACCGAACGGGCGATGCGTGGTGAGATAGACTTCAAGGAGAGCTTCACGGAACGAGTGGCTCTGCTCAAGGGACTGGACGAAGGTGTGATGCGTGAAATTGCCGAAAACCTGCCCATCACGGAAGGGGCAGACCGACTGATGTACGTACTGAAGAAATACGGCATGAAGATTGCCATCCTCTCAGGTGGATTCACCTATTTCGGCGAATACCTGCAGAAGCGTTGGGGCATCGACTATGTGTATGCCAACGAGCTGGAGATTGACGACACAGGCAAACTGACGGGCCACTATGTGGGTGAGGTGGTGGATGGACGACGTAAGGCAGAACTGCTGAAGCTCATTGCCCAGGTGGAGAAAGTGGATATTGCGCAGACCATCGCCGTAGGTGACGGTGCCAACGACCTGCCGATGCTCTCCGAAGCCGGTTTGGGCATTGCCTTCCACGCCAAGCCTCGTGTCGTTGCCAACGCAGAACAGAGTATCAACACCATCGGTCTGGACGGTGTGCTCTATTTCCTCGGTTTCAAGGATTCCTACCTCAACGAACGTGCACAACGCGACTGACGCTTACTCACTTATGAGTATTTTGGGGTGAGTGGAAGGTCTGACATTTCCTTATTCGACGAGTATTTCGTAACTTTGCAGCGTATTTTGACAGAACGCTAATTATGAACTTATCAGAACTGAAGACAGGTGAAAAGGGTGTGATTGTGAAGGTGCTGGGACACGGCGGCTTCCGCAAGCGCATCATTGAGATGGGTTTCATCAAGGGACAGACGGTGGAGGTGCTGCTTAACGCACCTCTGCAGGATCCTGTGAAATATAAGCTGATGGGCTACGAAGTGTCGCTCCGCCGACAGGAAGCACAGATGATAGAAATACAGACCCATCCCCTTACCCCTCCCGTGGAGGGAGGGGAGTATATACCTGCCGCTGAGAATTGTACAGATATGAACGGAGTTACCACTCCCCTCCCTGCAAAGGAAGGGCAAGGGGGAGGGTCAGTAGGGGCTGAGATTATCTCCGTTGCCCTGGTTGGCAATCCCAACTGTGGGAAGACTTCGCTGTTCAACTTTGCGTCGGGTGCACACGAACGGGTGGGCAACTACAGCGGAGTGACGGTAGATGCCAAGGAAGGCACCACGCAGTTCGGAGGCTACACCTTCAAACTGGTGGATTTGCCAGGTACCTATTCGCTCTCTGCCTATTCGCCTGAAGAGTTGTATGTAAGAAAGCAGCTGGTGAAAGACCCGCCCGATGTAGTCATCAACGTGATTGACGCTTCGAACCTGGAACGTAACCTCTACCTCACCACCCAACTGGTGGATATGCACCTACGTGTGGTCTGTGCCCTCAATATGTACGACGAACTGGAGGCACGTGGCGACCAGCTGGACTACGACAAACTGGGTGAGTTGTTCGGTGTGCCGATGGTTCCTACTGTGTTCCGTTCTGGCAAGGGTGTGGAAGACTTGCTTAAAATGGTGATTCAGGTCTATGAGACACGAGAAGACGAGAATCCCCACTATCGCCATGTACACATCCCACACGGTCACGAAATTGAGGACGGCATCCACCAGATTCAGACTTACCTGCGCGACAATGTGGAACTCACCCACCGCTACTCCACCCGCTTCCTCGCCATCAAACTGCTGGAAGGCGACAAAGATATTGAGCAACTCATCCGCAAGCAGCCAGAGAGCGATGCCATCTTTGCGGCTCGTGACCATGCAGCAGCACGTGTGAAAGAAGAGACAGACGACGATGCCGAAACCGCCATCATGGATGCCAAATACGGATTCATTCATGGTGCCCTGCAGGAAGCCAGTTTCAGCGAAGGAAAAATCAAGGACACGTACCAGACTACCCACGTCCTTGATGCCATCATCACCCATCGCTGGTGGGGCTTCCCTATCTTCTTCCTACTGCTCCTCCTCATGTTCGAAGTGACGTTCAAGTTGGGACAATATCCTGCAGACTGGATAGAGGCTGGTTTCCAATGGCTGGGCGAATTTATCACAGGAGCCATGAGCGACGGACCGCTGAAGTCGATGATTGCCAACGGAATTATCGAAGGTGTGGGTTCCGTCATGGTGTTCCTGCCGCAAATCCTGATTCTCTACACGTTCATCTCCCTCATGGAAGATACGGGTTACATGGCTCGTGCCGCCTTCATCATGGATAAGGTGATGCATCGCATCGGCCTTCACGGCAAGTCGTTCATCCCGATGCTCATGGGCTTTGGCTGCAACGTGCCGGCTGTGATGGCCACGCGTACCGTAGAAAGCCGACGTTCACGACTCATCACGATGCTTGTGCTGCCTTTCATGTCCTGTCAGGCTCGCCTACCTATTTATATTATGATTGTCGGAACGTTCTTCGCCGTGCAATACCAAAGTCTTGTCCTCATCGCCATCTATGCCATAGGCATCCTGCTGGCTGCCCTGATGAGCCGCATCCTGAGCCGCTGGGTAATCAAGGGCGAGGACACTCCGTTCGTGATGGAATTGCCGCCCTACCGTTTCCCAACGGCAAAAGCCATCGGACGTCACACATGGGAGAAAGGCAAGCAATACCTCAAGAAGATGGGAACCATCATCCTGGCTGCATCTATCGTGGTGTGGGCACTCAGCTATTTCCCTCATGACGACAAGCTCGATGCTGCTTCCCAGCAGGAACAGAGCTACATCGGACGTATGGGTAAGGCGATAGAGCCTGTGTTCCGTGCCCAAGGATTCGACTGGAAACTCGACGTCAGCCTCATCGCCGGTGTGGGTGCGAAGGAGATTGTAGCTTCGACGATGGGTGTACTCTATGCAGACGACGACAGCTTCGCCGATGACGATGAATTCAGCGAAGACCTCAGCAAATATGAGCGGTTACGTGAACGCATGACGGCTGACGGCATCACACCTTTCACAGCTTTCTGCTACCTGCTCTTCGTGCTGATCTACTTCCCCTGTATCGCCACCATCGTCGCCATCAAGAACGAAACAGGAACTTGGCGCTGGGCACTCTTCGCCGCAGGCTACACCACCCTATTGGCCTGGCTTGTCTCAGCCGCCATCTATCAAATAGGAAGTCTGTTCTAACATCATGCTTCAGTACGTCATAGTCTGCATCATTATTGCCTGTGCTGCCCTCTATCTTGTGTGGCGATTCAGGCAGACCGCCCGACGCATCCGCCAGCAGGGCAAATGTGCGGACTGCCCGTTGCTGGAGCAATGCGGGAAAAAGAAAGGACATTGCTCCCAAAACTCAAATTGCCCCAATTGTTCCCATTAACACCTAAAGAATATGAAACGATTTGCATTTAAGATGTTCCTCAAGCCAGGCTTCGAGGACGAGTACGAGAAAAGACATGCTGCCTTGTGGCCAGAGTTAAAACGCCAAATTAAGGAAGCTGGTGTCGGCAACTACAGCATCTACTGGGATCGCGACACCAACATCTTATTTGGCTATCAAGAAATTGAGGGCGAACAAAGCAGTCAGGATATGGGTGCTGACGAAATCACACAGAAATGGTGGGCCTACATGGCAGACATCATGGAGACCAATCCCGACAACTCACCTGTCACCATTCCTATTCGCGAAGTCTTTCATCTGGACTAAAGCATCCTAACCCAACAGTTTGCGGAGTGCTTCCTCTACCTTCGCAACAGGTGTGATGGTGACGGCTGATGAGCCAGCAGGAAAACTACCGGACAGAGATGAATAGTTTGCTTTGGGGATGAGGATTTGCTTGAAACCCAATTTTTCGGCTTCGCTAATACGTTGAAGAATACGCGAAACCGGACGGATTTCACCGCTCAGACCCACTTCGCCACAGAGACAGGTAGTGCGGTCAATCGGCACATCCACATTGCTGCTGAGAACGGCAGCGATGACGCTAAGGTCTGTGGCAGGGTCTGTCACACGGATGCCACCTGCGATATTCAGATAAACATCTTTTTGGGCAAGTTTGAAGCCCACACGCTTCTCGAGCACAGCCAGCAGCATGTTCAGGCGACGAGTATCGAAACCTGTGGCTGAACGCTGGGGTGTTCCGTATGCCGCCGTAGAGACAAGCGCCTGTGTCTCGATGAGCAAAGGACGCACACCTTCGATGGCGCAGGCAATCGCCACTCCACTCAAGCCTTCGCTCTGGTTGAGGTCGGACAGCAGGAGTTCGGAGGGATTGCTGACAGGACGAAGGCCAGAGGACAGCATCTCGTAGATGGCGAGTTCGGCTGTAGAGCCGAAGCGGTTCTTGATGGCTCGGACGATGCGGTACATATAATGCTGGTCGCCTTCGAACTGGAGAACCGTATCGACCATGTGTTCCAAAATTTTCGGACCGGCAATGGTGCCGTCCTTGGTGATGTGGCCAATGAGAATAACGGGAATACCCGTCTCCTTGGCAAACTTCAGCAACAAGGCAGCACACTCACGAATTTGGCTGACGCTACCAGGCGAAGACTCCACGTTCTCTGTCGCTATGGTCTGAATGGAGTCGATGACCACAAGGTCGGGATGTGTGGCTTCAATATGCTGGAAGATGGTTTCAATCATCGATTCGCAGGCAACTTTCAGAGAGTCTCCGGCACCTTCCTTCTGCCCTTCGCCTTTGGGATAACGACCAGATGCAACTAATCGGTCTGCTCTCAGTTTGAGCTGGTGGGCACTTTCCTCACCGCTGACGTAGAGCACATTCAGATGTGGCAGGTGCAACACGGTCTGAAGGATGAGCGTGGATTTGCCGATACCTGGTTCTCCGCCAAGAAGGGTAAGTGAACCCTGCACCAGACCGCCACCCAGAACGCGGTTAAGCTCTGGGTCGCGAAGGTCGATGCGAGGATCATCGGTTGTCGGAATGGAGGAAAGGGTGAGAAGAGGAGAAGCCTCTCCCTTACCCGCTCCGAGAGAAGGGGTATCTGTTACTTTGCCAGTTGTTCCCAACTTCACTTCCTTGAACGTATTCCATTCGCCACAAGAGGGGCATCTGCCTATCCACTTGGGTGAATCGTAGCCGCAGGAGCTACAAACGTATGCTGTCTTTTGTTTTGCCATCTTCAGTCTTAGAACGGATAGCCCACGGCGAAGTGAACGCCCAGGCCATCTGAGAATTTACGAATATTATAATAGCCATTTTTTCCTGTGTCGTAAGGTGCGTGGATGCCGATACCACAATCAAGGCGAAGCACCAGGAACTGGAGATCGTAGCGGAAGCCAAAACCTGTGCCCAGAGCGACTGTCTTGAAGAATCCGTCTTCACCCAGTTTTCCGTGGGGATGGGAATCTTCTTTGCGGAGGTTCCACACGTTTCCTGCATCGATGAAGAGTGCCCCATAGAGGTTGCTGACAAGAGGGAAGCGGTATTCCACGTTAGCTTCAAGTTTGAAGTCGCCAGCCTGGTCGAGATAGGTGCCGCGTCCGGTTTGGTCGTAGTAACGTCCTGGTCCGATGGTGCGAACGCCAAAGGCACGGATGGAATTGGCACCACCCACATAGTAGAGTTCGCTGTAGGGTGCGAAGCGAGAGTTGCCATAGGTAAAGATGGAACCTACCTGAAGGCGTGTGGCGATGCAGGATTTCTCCGTCAGTTTCCATTGGTTAGCCAGTTCGAACTGAATCTTGAAGAACTGCGAATAAGGTGTACCAAGGAGTCTTTTGTCTGCTTTGTCCCAAGCGTTTCCTGCCAAAGCGTTGATGCCGCTGAGCAAGTTGCCCGATTCCTTCAACAGGCCTACGAAGCGTGTGGTCCAGCGACGTGTAGCGTCTGTAGAGTTGTCGTAGGTGAAGATATACTGCATAGAAGGAATGAACAGGTCGCGCATAGAGGCATAGAGAGCCGAGTTGTTCGCTGTGATGGAATCGAACTTCGCAGACGTCTGCATCAGTTGGTTGTAGGTAAGAATGAGCGGCGAAATCTGATGACTGACAAAGCGTGTTTCCTTGATGTTATAAGTGGCATCCGCTCCAAAAGAAATGAGGCGGTAGTAGCCTGCACGCTTCAAGTTATCGGCACTCAGGCGGAAGACCGACGAAGCTGAATAGCGGAAGAACTTATTTGCCAAACCTGGGAAAGCGAGCCAAGGATAGGTGAGCGAAGCATCGAGTCCTGCCTCCCAGGAGTCGGGACGTGTGTTACCCATCCGTTCCACGTACCTGTTGCCGGTCTGCCATTCGTAGCTGCCCTTCAGACCCACAGAGAACGTCTCACCGTGTCCGAACGCATTACGTTTCGACACACGCAGACCAGCCTTCGGTCCCACCTGAGCGTTACTCTTCTGTGTGAAGCTGAAGTCAAATTCCGCATCGATGAGTTTGTCCATCACAGCATCGACCCGCACATCCAACGTGTCGCAGTAAAGGGTGCTGTCTCGTGGTGTGAAGGTGAAGCGCACCTGCTGAAACACCTGCATGTTCGAGAGGTTGGTGACGGTCTGGTCTATCTTGCTTTGGTCGAAAAGTTCCTGACGACGGAAGCGGTAGTTCTTGAAGAGCACACGAGGTTTCACAGGTTCTTTCTCACCCTGCCACACATAACGTAGTCCGTTGAGCTGGATGCTGTCGTTATAGATGGAGCCACGTCGAAGGGAGGACCCACCCCCTTGCCCCTCTCGTGAAGGGCGGGGAGTAGTTACTCCGTTAGTCGTATTGTTATTTGTGGAGTCCCTAAGTGCTATGGAATCTCCATTGACTGTGCGCTCACTCCTTTCCCGTACGGAAGTTCTGCTACTGGTATTTCTCCTGTTGTTGGTTTGGGGACTTCGACGGATGTAAGTGTGGATATTGCCGATATAGAACTGGCGGTTGGCACGGTCGGGCATATCTATATCCGAAGACACCAGCAGCTTGACACGGTCCTTCACCTGCATGGAGTCGGCAAAGTAACGGATGTAGTCGGGTCTGTAATAATAGAAGCCGTTGTTGCGGAACAGTTCGGAGAGTCGTTCTTTCTCGGCTTGGAGAAGTGGCACGCTGAACTGACCACCCACCTTCAGATAGCTCTGTTCCTCGTTTTCGCGTCTGATGCGTCCCTGCTCACCCATAAACATATAACGGATTTCGTCGTAAAGATAGGGTTCGCCCAGATGGATGGCATACTTAATCTTCTGTTTCTTGGGATTGCGTTGATTGACCAGTTCGTAATCCACATATCCGTTGAAATAGCCGTAGTTCTGCAAAAGGTTGGTCGCCACCTTGGTGCGTGTGGCTGGATTGACCACGTCGATGGTTACTGGAGGACTGCCGAACGTGTTGAGCAACCACTTGCTGAACGGTTTGTTTTCCTTGTTCACCAATGAGTTATATACCCAAAGTCCGATGGGGAACGGAGTACGGACCGACGAACTACCCATGAAAGAACCGTTAGGGGCATACGCCAAGGCAGCTTCCACTTCGGTGAGTGCTTCCTCTTCCGCCTCCGTATCTTTCTCATCCAGCACGGTAATTTTCTTGATACCCGTGTAGAGTACTTCACCCTCGGACAGATTGGAGGTGGTGGAACAAGCCGCCAGCAGGAAAGCGAAGAACACTCCGCCCCACATCTTCGTAAGGGAAGCGGAGAAAAGGCCTGACGACAGCATCGCCCGGAACTTTGAAACTATATGATGTTTTCCTGCCATATCCTATTCTTTCGTTTGATTGTTCTCTTCTTTCGTTTGATCATTAACCTCTTTCTTCTGATCATTCACTTCTCTCTTCTGATTGTTCTCACGATCTTCCTTCTTGTGCCAGATAATAATGTCGGAGAGTTTGTCGAACTTCTTCCTCAGCACGATGCTGGCACCATTCTCGATGAGTTCTCCTTCAATGAGATTGTCGTAGTTCTTCTCATGATAAAGACGGATGTAGCGAGTTCCACCGTTGTCGAGACGATATTCCAGCGACACATTATCAATATAGGTTCCTGATTCGTTCGACGGCGTGTTACCCGTATTGACTTTTCCACCAATGATGACATTGAGGCGGTTGGAGAAGAAACGCTTGGAGAACTTGAAGGCATAGTCCGTACGTGTACTTCCGTCCAAACGGGCATTCTGTTCCATTTCCACATTCACGTCAACGGTAGTGGCGAGTGCCTTGCCGGCGATATTGTTGATCTCGCTCTGCAGGAAGTTGTTCAGGGCGTTGTTGGCGCTGAAGCCGGAAGAGTTGGAGGAGGAAAGGTACATACCCGTGCAGAGCAGTCCCACGGCAAGTTTGTTACGTTCTTCTTTCGACAGACTTGCGAGTTCGTTCTTCACGCTGATATCCTCTGGTGCGTCGATGGTGAATTCCAGCTGCATCTCGTCGAGGGTTCCCTTCACCTTCAGACCTGCATCAAAGGTCACAGAGCGACTCGTTCCGTCGGAATTGGTAACGGTTGCTTTGGTTTCCTCCGCCGCACTTACGTTAATCGTCGGATTGCCTGGCTCTCCTGTGAATTCCACATAACTGCCTTTCTCAATCTCAAAGGTCTTGAGCGGAATGATTGGCATCACATACTTCATCTGACCTTCGTTCACGGTATAGCGACCCGTCATACTGAACACACCTTCCGGCGTTTGTGTCATGATGATAGAACCTCCGCCTTGCACGTTGACATAACTCTGGCGGTCTGCTGAGAATTCACAACTGAACAACGCTCCGTCCTCCACGGTGAGGGTCAACTGCATATCCACACCCATGAAGGTGCGCTTCACACGCTCTTCGTCCAGTTCAGGCGGAGCTGTAAAGTCGATAAACGTCACAATATCATCCAGACGGTAGTCCATCGACAGCGGCGTATCTGCCATCACGTAGGTCATATTGGTACTGCTGAGCACTTTCACCAGTCCACGAATGGAAAGATTATTGGAATCACCCGTGACACGAGCGAAGAAATCTCCGTACATCTTGCCAAAGACCATAGACTTGCGTGTTCTCGGTGCGTCGATGAGCTGGAAGTTCTTGCCGTAGAGACTGAGACTCAACTCTATGAGGTCAAGGTTTGCAAAATCCACCCATCCGTTGAGGGTCAGCGGTTCTTCACCCGGACCATAGATCTTGTAACGGTCGAAGGAAATGCGGCTGTTCTCCACGTTGAATGGTTCGTCGGCAAAAGTGAGGTTGAGCGAATAAACATCCGAACGAGCCTTCATGCCGTTGGGCAGGAGTTGTCCGTTAACGATGAAGGCATCGAGCGGTCCTTGTACTCGCAGATTACCACCCAGCGTTCCGTCCATCATGACGATTTGGTCAGGGATGAACGGTGCCGTCATCGAGAGCGGCAGATCTTGTAACTTCAGGTCGGCATCGAGATAACCCTTCCCTTCGCTATTGTACATACCGCTGACAAGCGCCACTTCGAGATCGTTGTGATAGAGACGAGCGGTCACATCGTGGAGGTACTCACCCTTCGGCGCATAATCGAATACCGCCTTGGCATTACCCACGCTTGTTCCGTCATATACAAACTGATCCACCTTACTCATACCTTTCACCCAGAAATTCTCGGAATCCTGCAGATAGTTGGCATCCACGGTGAGCAGTCCATCCATCTTCGGCAAATCGGGCAGGAGTTCACGCAAAGAACTGAGGTCGAGGTTCTGAACCACAGCTCTCACGTCCTGTCTCATACTCGCATCTGGGTTCGCAAAGATGGAAATGGAACTGCTGTCGTTGACGCTGGTCAGGCGAACATCGGCATACATCTTGTTTTTCTTTGCCAGACGGATGTAGTTGTCTGGATTGATCGTATAGGTTCGGAATGCCAACACAGGCTGTTCAGGATAGAGACGCACGTTGAGCATCGAGTCGGCAATCTCTGCGTTCAGTCCTAAATCTAAGGCTTTTCGTTGAACGCTATTGAAGAGCAACACATGGGCATCGGCAGTACGGTCTGCCAGATATCCGTCCACATTGACCGTATAGCCAGGCATGGCCTTTTGGTCACGCCAGAAAGCTCTTGCCTCATAGGCATAACGGTCGGACTCCTGTTTCAGATGGAGCACCAAAGAGTCTATCAGCATACTGTCGGTCTGCAGGCTGTAGAGATGTGCCTGTCCCACCACTCCTGCGTCGGGCGAGAGAGAGAAGTCTGCCTTCATTTCTCCATAACGGAGACCATTGAGTGCCAGAATCTGTGCCAGCGGATTGTTTTGTCCCGACTGCGTTCTCACTCGCATCGTTGGCATATAGGCACGCAGTCCGTCAACCGTCAGCGTACGGTCCTTGAAATGCGTGGCTGCCAAGGTGGCAAACTTGTCAGTCTTGTCAAGCAAAGTAAAGAGGTTCTCCGGTGCGTTGAAGTCAAAGTACAGGTCACCCGTAGAGAGAACGGCACTCGTGGTGTCCTTGGCCGTTTCTGCCACTAAGTTGAACTGCTGGGTTGTGATGTGATCCTCACCCATCAGCATGTCGAATTCCTGCACGTCGGCATTGATGCGGAAGGTATGTGCATAATCCGTCTGAACCGTCATCTTTCCGTTGGTTCGAAGCGTCAGCACCTCGTCCGTGAATCCCAACGCCTTGAAGTCAGCATGCGCCAGGTCAATGTCCATTGTGCCGTCAAGCCAGTTCTGCTGCACCTTTCCGTCGAAGAGAAAATGGGTCTTCAACAGATTGTTGTCAGCCGTTGCATCGCAGGTAAAGACACCTTGGTTCAATTGCAAGGACGCCGTACAGCCTGACAGATCCAGTTGTCCCATTTGTGCGTTCTCCAACGCCACATCGGCTTCCAGCGTGGTCGCAGGAGAGAAGAAGTCGAATCCCCGACCTTTGGCATGCAACGTTCCTGTCAGGTTTACCGCTTCATCCATCGGCACGAACCGTCCCACATCCAAGCTGTATGCCTCCACGTCTGCACCCCACGAACCGTCAGCAAGTCCGTAACCAGCCATCACATCGACGCCTGTTCCGTCTGCCAACGTCAGGTCCATATCCAGCGAGGCATTCTTCCCCCACAACGAGACTTCGGCATCAGCATACATGTTCTTGGGAATCATGAACGACTGACGCGTTTCTGCTGGAAGGAAGTTTTTCACGAACTCTATATCCTTCAGTCGTGCGTTTGTCGTGAGATCCACACCCATCATGCCCCACGATTCCGTCGGGTCCTGAATCTGCCCTGTAGCTGAGATATCGAAAGCGTTGGGTAGCGCCATGTTGAGATGGTTGATACGCATGAAGTGGAGGTTGCCAGCTACGTCCATATCCATCGCCAACTGCTTTTGCGGCCATGCTTCCCAGAAGTTTGGGATTTCTGAAGCTCCGAAAAGCATCAAGTCGCTCTTACCCACCTGTCCTTTCGTCACCAGCGAGAACTGACCAGGAGACACCTTCGGCGTTTCGGGTGTAGGCGTATCGAAGGCCGTCATATCCATCCGGTAAGCCAGTTCCATCGTAGAGGAAGGCGTAGCAAAGTCAAAGCGTTTCACGTTCAGGCTCACGCTGTCCATCACGATTTCTCCAGCTCCACGAGTGAGCTGCAGCCCACTTCGTTCCTGACCAGCAAACTCATCTATCTTCACCAACATATCGCCTGTTGCGGTATTGTAGGTAACGGTCGGTATCTTCACATGGAGGTCGGAGAAAGCAATATGACCGGCATCAAAGCCTTCGGAGGGCTGTCCGCCGCTACCGTCAAAACTCAAACCTGATTGTTTCAGGTTAATATCTTGGAAAGTGAATAATTCTTTGGCAAGGTTCAGTTCGCCTTTCAGGGTGGCGTAGCCCAAATCCAGGCCCACCCTTGTGCTGTCAGCCTGCGGAGAAAGCAGCAGACCGAACTTCACACGCTCAGCCACCACATCGTCCAAGACGATTTTCCACGTAGAGGGTTCCGAAACGGTTGTATCTTCCGGCACGCTGTCTGCCATCGCCAGGAAAAGGTCTGCGTCTCGTAAGTTCAAGTGGTTGATGTGCATTACCGACGTGCTCAGGTCGATATTATGGGATTCCAGCGTGAGCAGTCCTACGTTGCCTTTCACCTGCATCGACTCAACGATGCCGCGTGTATTCAGTTTGGTTTCTTCCAGACAGACCTTATCCACCTCCACCTTCCCAGAGAAGAGCGGCAGGAGCTGGATGCTCATCTCTAAAGACTTGGCATCGAGCACGGTGTCGCCTTCCTGAATAGCCAGCATACCACCCATCTCCAAATCGAGTGGGAACGAAAGACGCACATGCTCCACGGTCACATCCATCTTCATCTCCTCCGACAACCAAGCACTTGCCCTATCCACAGCCCAGCGTTGCACAGGCGGCAGATACAGCAAAACAATCAGCAGGAGCAGCAACAGAATGGGCGTCAGCACCAGCCACATCAGGGTTTTGAGGAGACGTCGGGTCCAACTTTTCTTCGGTTTACCCGTCTCGTTCGACTCACTCACTTCTTCTGTCTGCTTAGGAGTCTCTTCTGGAAGTGGATGGGCTTCCTCTGTTGCTATTGCGTCAATATCATTTTCCTTTCGTTCAGACTCACTCATTGAGTTCAGATAACTTTTCGACTGCAAATATACACATTATTCATAACATACCCAAACGTTCTACACTTTTTTCCATGCAACATTCCTCTTTATCAGATGATTTTTTGGTAGTTCCAACGATTTTATGTACTTTTGCACGTTGTAATTTATCATCCTCTCTCATCTATGACATCTCGGCGTTTTATCTACTTTATTTGTTCAGTTAGTGCGATGGGCGGTTTGCTCTTCGGATATGACTGGGTGGTGATTGGTGGTGCAAAACCATTCTACGAACTCTATTTCGGCATCAACAATGACGAGATCTTGCAGGGTGTGGCGATGTCCACAGCTCTGGTGGGATGCTTGTTCGGAGCCATGACAGCTGGAGCCTTGGCTGACCGCTTCGGACGCAAACCGTTACTCACGCTGGCAGCTGTGCTCTTCACGGTATCGGCTGTGGCGACAGGAGCGTTCAACGATTTCACGTCCTTCAACGTGGCCCGATTTATAGGTGGTATTGGCATAGGTGTGGCATCAGCCCTTTCGCCCATGTATATAGCCGAAGTCACGCCAGCTCACATTCGCGGACGGATGGTGAGTCTCAATCAGATGACCATCGTGCTGGGAATCCTTGCTGCACAAATTGTGAATATGCTGCTGGCTCGCGACAGCCTGCAGGCAGAAACACAGGCTTGGAACGTGGCTTGGGGTTGGCGCTGGATGTTCTGGGCGGAGACGATACCTGCTGCCCTGTTCTTGGTACTGAGTTTCTTTATTCCGGAAAGTCCTGTCTATTTGCAGCTGAAAGCAACAACAAAATCGCAGCCTACAAAAGAAAAGGCAGGACTGGAGGAACTGTTCCAACATAAATACGGACGAGTGCTCCTCCTTGGTCTTTTCATCGCGGTATTCCAGCAATGGTGCGGAACGAACGTCATCTTTAACTATGCAGAAGAGATTTTCAAAGGTGCTGGGTTCGATGTGAACGGACTGTTCATCCAGATTGTCATCACAGGAATTGCCAACGTCATCTTCACGTTTGTAGCACTCTACGCCATCGAACGATGGGGCCGCCGTACCCTGATGCTCATCGGTGCTGGCGGACTGGGTCTCATCTACCTGACGTTAGGCACCTGCTACTTCGCTCATGTGCAAGGTGTTGCAATGGTGGTACTGGTGGTGGCTGCCATCAGTATCTATGCGATGACGCTCGGACCTGTTACCTGGACGTTGCTGGCGGAGATTTTTCCACATCGCATCCGAGGTGTGGCAATGGCCTCCTGTACGTTTGCTTTGTGGGTAGGTTGCTGCACGCTGACCTTCTCGTTCCCATCCATGAACGCAGGACTGGGAAGTAGCGGCACCTTCTGGGTCTATTCCGCCATCTGCGCCATCGCCTTCGTCTTCCTGTTCAGGAATTGTCCGGAAACGAAAGGCAAGAGCCTGGAAGAACTGGAAAAAGAATTAGTAAAATAACGCCCCAAAATTATAACAAAAATGGCTAAAGCTTGGAGAGAACAAGTAGTGATTCCAACTTACGAAGTGGGAACACCTGAGAAGAATCCTATCTTTCTGGAAAAACGTGTGTATCAGGGAAGTAGCGGAGTGGTCTATCCTTATCCTGTCATTGAGAGTATCAGCGACGAGAAGGTGGATAAGACCTACAACGCCGTCTGGCTGGAGAACGAATATATCAAGGTGATGATTCTGCCCGAACTGGGTGGAAGGGTACAGATGGCGTACGACAAGCTGAAGGAACGTCATTTCGTTTATTACAACCACGTCATCAAACCTGCGTTGGTGGGTTTGTTGGGTCCTTGGATTAGCGGCGGGATTGAGTTTAACTGGCCTCAACACCATCGTCCAACCACCTATATGCCAGCAGATTGCACGATTGAAGAAAAGGAGGACGGAAGCGTAACGGTATGGGTTAGCGAGATGGAGCAGATGTTCCACCAGAAAGGAATGGCTGGTTTCACGCTACGTCCTGGCTGCGCCTATCTGGAGATTCACGGCGTGCTCTACAACCGTACCGATGTGCCACAGACTTTCCTCTGAACGATGCCTACCAAAGCGTGTTTCCACCCGATGTGAACGCTGTGTTCGATCATGGTAAGCGAGCCGTTTCTTCGTTCCCTATCGCCACCGGCACATACTACAAGATGGACTACTCGGCAGGCGTGGATATCTCCAACTACAAGAACATCAAGGTGCCGACCAGCTACATGGCGGTCAACTCAAAATACAACTTCGAAGGTGGTTACGAGAACGATACGCAGGCGGGTATGCTTCATGTAGCTTCTCACCACTTCTCACCTGGCAAGAAACAATGGACCTGGGGTAACGGCGACTTCGGACGAGCCTGGGACAGAAACCTGACAGACAAGGGACCCTCCCCCTTGCCCCTCCCTAAAGGGCGGGGAGTAGATACTTCGGAAGCAGGAGAAACAAATTTGCTAAGTAATTACGCCCCTCCATTACAGGGAGGGGATGGGGGTGGGTCCCTTTTCCGCCCATACATCGAGTTGATGGCAGGTGTCTATACCGAGAACCAGCCCGATTTCTCCTGGCTCATGCCTTACGAAGAAAAACAGTTTACGCAGTATTTCATGCCTTATCGGGAACTGGGCGTGGTGAAAGAAGCTTCGAAAGACCTGATTTTGAACATCAACTCCGTTGACAACGGGAAGGTGGAGTTCAAGGTGTTCGCTACCTCCAAGCAGGATGTGCGGATCGTGCTGAAGTCAGACGAAGGCAGAGTTCTCTACGACCAGCCACACACGCTGACGCCAGAAAATGTGCTGACGGAGGTGGTGGAGAGTGAAAACGTTTTCGTTAAGCCAAATGAACAAAATGAAACTTGTTTCAATTTTGTCATGGCGAGAAAAGGTGGGATGAAAACCAACGTTCCGCTTTCAGCCATCGAACTGTGTATATTCAAGGAGGAATACGGTAAGGAACGCTGTGTACTCCGTTGGCATGCGGAGAGCGATGAGGTTCGTCCCATTCCCGACAGCGCAGAAGCGGCTTTGCTGCCCGAGGAAATCAAGACCAACGAGCAGCTCTACCTCACAGGCTTGCATCTGGAGCAGTATCGTCACGCCACGTGGAGTCCGCTCGACTACTACGAAGAGGCGCTCCGTCGTGATCCCAACGATATCCGCTGCCTCAACGCTATGGGTCTGTGGTACATCCGCAAGGGACGTTTCGACAAGGCTGAGGACTATCTGCGAAAGGCTGTGAAGCTCTCGCAGAAACGCAATCCCAATCCCTACGACAGCGAACCCATCTACAACTTAGGACTGGCGCTAAAATATCAAGGTCAATTTCTTGCTGCTTACGAACTGTTCTGGAAAGCAACTTGGAGCAAAGCCTGGGCGGATGCCGGCTACTTCGAAGCTGCCAAAATCAGCCTACGACAAGGGCGGCTGGATGATGCGCTCGACGAACTGAACCGTTGCCTCGTTTATGGGGCACACAACCAGAAAGCGCTGGCACTCAAAGCCGCTGTGCTTCGCCACATGGGCAAGACGGACGAGGCCCTGGACGTTTGCCGGACAGCCTTGGAGTCCGACCTCTTCAACTATGGCTGTCGCTACGAGCAATATCTGCTGACAGGCAAGAAAGACCTGCTCGACGAACTGAGAACGTTGTGGCAGGGTCTGACCAAAAACTATGAAGAAACGGCACTCGACTACTATGCTGCCGGCTTGTACGAAGAAGCGGAAGGCATCCTTCAGTTGGCGATTGAGGACAAAGTGGCTTCGCCCATGACTTATTACTATCTGGGCAACTACGCAGAAGCGGAAAAAGCCGACGCACGCTATTGCTTCCCCAACCGTCTGGAGGATGTGATCGTCTTGTCGGCTGCCAAGCGGAAGCATCAACAAGGCAGCAAGGCGCCCTATTATCTGGGCTGTCTCTATTATGCTGCCCGTCAGTACGACCTCGCCATCGAGAACTGGGAACTGTCTGCCCAGCTCGACGGATCGTTCCCAACCGTCTGGCGCAATCTGGCGCTGGCTCGTTTCAACAAACAGGGAAAGGAGCATGACGCTTTGGCATACATGGAAAAAGCCTTCGTCCTCGACACGACGGATGCACGTATCTTCATGGAACTGGATCAGCTGCGCAAACGCTTGTCCATGTCTCCGCAGAAACGTCTCTATTACTTCGACCGCTATCCCGAACTGGTCGCCAGACGCGATGACCTTATCCTCGAACGTGCTACGTTGCTCAACCAACTGAAACGCTACGAGGAAGCACAGCAACTGATTGACAATCATGTCTTTCATCCTTGGGAAGGCGGTGAAGGCAAGGTCTCGCTTCAATACCAGGTCTGCCGTTTGGAGCAGGCAAAGCAAATCATCTCCAAGATTCAGCAAGAGGATGATGCGTATAAGGAGCAGCATAAAAACGACAGCATCAAGAGTGTGAGCTCGAAAGGCAGAGAAGACCTTCGTCGTGCCGTCCAGCTGCTGGAAGAATGTCTGCAATTCCCAGAGAATCTGGGCGAAGGCAAATTGTACGGTGCGCAGGACAACGACTTCTACTATTTCCTCGGACGGGCTTATCTGATGCTGGCAGAGAAGGAGTCTGAATACCAGAAAACCATCCTGCCTTACGTCACCTTAGAAAAGAAAGCACAAGAGATGTGGACATTAGGCACGCAAGGACCCACCGAACCGGCTGCCGCCATGTACTACAACGATGCCAAACCCGACAAAATCTATTATGCGGGTCTGTGTTACAAGGCTTTAGGTCAGCAGGATCGAGCCAACGGTCTGTTCTACAAGTTGATCAACTACGGCAAGCAGCATCTCTTCGACCAAGTGCGGATGGACTATTTCGCCGTTTCGCTCCCCGACCTCCTCATCTGGGAAGGTAACTTGCAGGAACAGAACACCATCCATTGCAAATACATGCTCGCTTTGGGTTATGCCGGTCTCAACGACAAGGAACGTTCCGAGCGTTACCTCTCCGAGATCAAATCCCAAGAAAATCATCCAGGCATTCAGGCTTTCATCACCAGCCTTTGCATTCCCCAACGAGGGATTCTGGAGAGCAGGCAATAAAAATGACGGTTTTTTTCATTTTTCTGTATTCCAAATTCTGTAGTCTCAATTTTTATCACTAACTTTGCATCACGAAAGAGAAAATTTTTTAGGTAGGTTCTTTTAAGGTAAAAATGAGAATGAATCTGGAAAACAAATGGATGAGGGCTGCCATTCCAGCCCTCTTGATTCATGCATGCATCGGTAGCGTGTATTGTTGGTCCTTGCTCAAGGGCGATATTGCCACAGAAATCGGCTGCTCAGTCAAAGCGATTGAGTTTGCTTTCTCGCTGGCAATCTTCTTCTTAGGTATGTCGGCAGCCTTTGGCGGACGTTTCGTGGAAAAGAACGTGAAGCAGTCGGCTGTGATTTCGGGCATCTGCTTCTCGCTGGGTCTGTTCCTGTCTGTGCTCTCCATCCATCTGAAGAGTGTTTTCGGACTGATGATGAGCTACGGATGCTTGATGGGAATCGGTCTGGGTATCGGTTACCTCACACCTGTGAAGACGCTCATGCTGTGGTTCAGCAAGCACAAAGGACTGGCAACGGGTATCGCCATCAGCGGCTTCGGTCTGTCGAAAGTACTCTTCTCGCCGTTCATCGAATGGTGTACGCCTAAGTATGGCGTGAGCGCCACGCTGACCTATATGGGTGGCATCGGTATTGTCTGCATCCTGCTGGCTGCCTTCCTCATCCACAAGCCGTTGGACTGGAAGGAACCTGTGGTGAGATGGCGTCCTACGGACTATATCCGTGTGGTGCGCAACTCTACCTATCTGAAGATTTGGTTCCTCTTCTATCTCAACATCACCTGCGGATTGGCACTCATCGCCTTCGAAAAGAACATCGCCCTGTCGGTAGGAATTACGGCTGTAGGTCTGCTGTCAGCCTTGACGGCTTTCTTCAATACGGCTGGTCGTTTCGGCTACTCCACCCTCTCCGACTACACTCGTACGAAGGAGATGATTTACAAGATTATCTTCACGTCCTCGTGTGCAGCCATGTTGTTGGCGCTCACCAACGACATGATTATTACCGTCGTGGTGGTTCTGTGTGTGATTAATGCCGGTTATGGTGGCGGTTTCTCCACACTTCCCACCTTGCTTCAGACCAAGTTCGGTATGCAGAAAATCAGCACCATCCACGGTCTTGCCCTTAGCGCTTGGGCTTGGGCAGGACTGAGCGGCAACCAGCTCTCTAACCTCATCATCAACGAACTGGAACTGTCCTATTCGGTTCTCTATATCGTTCTGGCTGCCCTCTATGCCGTCGCCCTCATCCTCACCCTCAGCATTCCCCAACGAACCGAAAAAATATGAGAATCTGCATCAAAATAGGCAGCAATGTGCTGAGCCGCAAGGACGGTTCGCTCGATGTCACACGCCTGTCTGCGTTGGTCGATCAGGTAGCTGAGTTGTGCCGTGAAGGCCACGAAGTTCTGATTGTTTCGTCAGGAGCTGTGGCATGTGGACGCAGCATGCTGTACCATCGTGAAGACCTTCGCACGAAAGATACCGTAGATGAGCGCCAGCTGTTCGCGGCTGTTGGTCAGGCAAAACTGATTGACCGCTATTACGAATTGTTCCGCGAACACCAGATGGTCGTCGGACAGGTGCTGACCATGAAGGAGAACTTTGCGTCCGACCAGCATCGCGAAACCCAGCGTAACTGCATGGAAGTGATGTTGCGCAACGGCGTTCTGCCCATCATCAACGAGAACGACGCAGTCTGCGTGACGGAGCTGATGTTTACGGATAACGACGAGCTGTCGGGTTTGGTGGCACGCATGATGAATTGCCAACGACTCATCATCCTGTCGAACATCGACGGCATCTATACGGGCAACCCAGCCGATGCCAGTTCAGAGCTGATTCATCGTGTGGCAGCCGGCGAGGACTTGCAACGTTATATCCAGACGGAGAAGTCGAGCTTGGGACGTGGCGGCATGCAGTCGAAATGCCACACAGCCCAGGAAGTAGCTGCTTCGGGCATCGAGGTCATCATCGCCAACGGCAAACGCGACCAGATCCTCCTCCACGTAATGGCAGACCCCGACAGCATCCCCTGCACCATCTTCGACGTATAGTTTTTGGCGTTTTTCCCTTTCGTTTTTTGGCGGCCACTTTTTGTCGAAATGTCGAAATATCGAAATCACGATAGCCGCCTTTCTCATTAAACGTTCAATATGTTAGAATCACTTTTTTCCAAGGTTCGCGAGGCAAGCATCGAGCTGCCTTCCCTCGGCGACGAAACCATCAACGACATACTTCTGGCTGTAGCCGATGCGGCAGTGGCACAGACCGAACGCATCCTGCAGGCCAACGCATTGGATTTGGAACGAATGGATCCGTCCAATCCCATGTACGACCGTCTGAAGCTCACACCCGAACGGATTGCCGGCATCGCAGCTGATATGCGCAAGGTAGCTACCCTGCCCTCGCCATTAGGTCGCGTACTCAAACATACCGTTCTGCCCAACGGACTGGACCTCCAACGCGTGAGTGTACCTTTCGGCGTGATTGGCGTGGTCTATGAGGCACGACCCAATGTCACCTTCGATGTGTTCTCGCTCTGTCTGAAGTCGGGCAACGCCTGTCTGCTGAAAGGCGGCAAGGACGCCGACGAATCCAACCGATGCATCGTCTCCATCATCAAAGAAGTCTTAGAGGAGAAGCTTAGCGGGGAAATCGGAGGGGGGGTAGTGGAACTTCTTCCCGCCACCCACGAAGCCACAGCCGAGTTGCTGCATGCACGAGGTTGGGTAGATCTGGTCATTCCTCGTGGTTCCAAGCGTCTCATCGACTTCGTTCGTCAGGAAGCCACCGTTCCCGTCATCGAGACAGGAGCAGGCGTGTGTCATGCCTATTTCGATGAAGCAGGAGATGTGGAGAAAGGCGCACGCATCAT
Organism: uncultured Bacteroidaceae bacterium; assembly: GCA_905234555.1. Lineage (GTDB taxonomy): Bacteria > Bacteroidota > Bacteroidia > Bacteroidales > Bacteroidaceae > UBA3839. The sequence goes on along the minus strand of CAJOHO010000042.1, from coordinate 905 downwards.
CAACAACGCCAAGACTCGTCGCGTCAGCGTCTGCAACGCCCTCGACTGCCTGCTCATCCACCAGCGTCGTCTCAACGACCTGCCTGCCTTGCTGGCTCCGATGGCACAAAGCAACGTCATCATCTATGCCGACCCCATCGCCTATCAAGCCCTCCATTCTTCACATCTCTCCCCCTCGGGGGAGTCGGAAGGGGGTTTTTATCCTCATCGCCTCATCCAGATGGCGACCGCCGACACCTACGGCACAGAGTTCCAGGACTACGCTATGGCCGTTCGTACCGTTACCGACCTGCAGGATGCCCTGCGTCACATCCGTGAATATGGCAGCGGTCACAGCGAATGTATCATCACGGAAGATGCCGCCACAGCCCAGCGTTTCCTCACCCGTGTAGATGCCGCCTGCGTCTATCATAACGCCCCCACCTCCTTCACCGACGGTGCCCAGTTCGGCTTAGGTGCAGAAATCGGTATCTCCACTCAGAAACTCCATGCCCGCGGCCCGATGGCCCTCGAAGAAATGACCACCTACAAATGGCTCATCCGCGGCAACGGCCAAACAAGAGCAAAGTAGGACCCACCCCCCTTGCCCCTCCACAAGGGAGGGCGGACCCACCCCCTTGCCCCTCCCTTGTAAGGAGGGGAGTGTATAGTCCACTAACGATAAAAAAGGGGATGTGCCTATTTTGACACACCCTCTTTCTTCGTTTTGTCAGAGGACTTCTCAGGTTTCAAGACCTCGCAGGTGCTCGAATCCTCCCCCCTTGGGGGGATGAGAGGGGGGCTGAGGCCCCCTCCCTTACCTCCCCCGTGAAGGGGGAGGAGTGGTTACTCCGTAGTCAGACCGAGTCATTGAGCTTCAATCCGCATGGAGGGTATATACGCCCCTCCCTGCAGGGAGGGGTTAG
>CAJOHO010000041.1 GCA_905234555.1 uncultured Bacteroidaceae bacterium | reverse complement strand
GTAGCGAAAACAAAGGTAACAAAAAGGTCGGAATCCAAGCGAGGATACCGACCTTAATTTGTGTATCGATTAAGAAATTTTAGCGGACAGCAATAAAACTAAATAAGGAAAAGCGGAGGACATCGATGTGCCCTCCGCCTTTTCTTTTTCGCTTACGCTTTTTACAAATTCGGATTGATTTTGCTCCACTCGCTGATAGGGGGAACGATGTTGAGCGTAACGAGTTCGTCGCGCATCTTGCACAGGTGCTCGTAGCTGGCATCGAGCTTAGCCAGTTCTTCGGCGGTTCCTGTTGGCATCTTGTAGGTGCAGCCCTTCTCGTCGAGGGTTGTGTCCATTGCCATCATGATGTGGTTGTACTTCTCGTTGCTTACGTAGGTTCCTGCTGGCCAGCGGAACTTCTCGCCACCCATGACTGAGCGGATCATTTCTACGGAGCAGAAAGCGGGGCTTTGCCATGAGCTGCGTCCGCGCAGTTCAATAATCTTGGCACCACCTTTGGTAACTGCTACCTTCAGGGCTTCCCATTCCTCTTCAGGAAGAGCAGGAGTACCGATGAGTTCGTTGAGTGGCTTGCCGGCTACCTTCACGGCGCTGCCGAATACTGCCATCTGCTCACCGTGACCACCGTAAGTGGCACAACCAGTTACTTCATACTGCTTCACACCGAACTTCTTGGCGAGAGCCGACTGCAGACGAGTAGAGTCGAGAGCTGCGAGGGTTGTCACCTGACCTGGTTTCAGACCGCTGTAGAGGAGCGTTACCAGACCTGTGAGGTCAGCAGGGTTGAAGATGACGGTGACGTGCTTTACGTCGGGGCAGTACTGCTTGATGTTCTTACCCAGTTCCTCAGCGATGGCGCAGTTGCCGGCGAGGAGGTCTTCGCGAGTCATACCAGCCTTACGTGGTGCACCACCCGAAGAGATGATGTACTTGGCATCCTTGAATGCCTCAGCCACATCGGTGGTAGCTGTGAGGTTCACACCGTCGTAACCGCAGTGGAACATCTCTTCCATCACACCCTCCATACCAGGAGCATACACATCGTACAGACACACATTGGGTGTCAGCTTCATGGTCAGCGCCAGCTGAACCATCGTTGAACCGATGGCACCACCGGCTCCAACAATCACGAGTTTGTCGTTAGTTAAAAATCCCATAATAAAATGAAAATTATAAATTATACGGTTTACAGTTTACTGTTTACGGTTTACTCTTCACTTTCAAAGCGCAAATATAGACATTATCGTTGAATTTGCCAAGAAAAATGCATTTTTTTACAATTATGAATTATGAATTATGAATTATGAATTAAAAAATGATTATCTTTGCCACGCAGAATTGCCAAAAAAATGGACTTTTTTTAATTATAAATTCTGAAATGGTCGTTTTCAACCGATATATCCCTTTTCGAGGCTACGATGCCATCAACCTCTTTGGCATCATCTTTGTTCGCTATGAGCCGAAAAGTCCGTTGCACCAGCGTCGGATCTATCCTTCGCTGCTCAACCACGAACGCATCCACACGCGTCAGCAATGGGAACTGCTCTGGATCGGTTTCTACCTTTGGTACCTCATCGAATATCTCTTCTACCTTATTAAATATAAGAGTCGCTTTCGTGCCTACCGTTCCATCCGTTTCGAACGTGAAGCATACGCCTACGAACACGACCTCGATTATCTGAGGCATCGACACCTCTATGCTTGGATCAAATTATAAATTATAAATTTTAAATTGTAAGTTTACGCGTGAACCTTATTTCCCTGCTCCGCAAGATTGCGCCCTATGTGCGCCCTTATAAGTGGTTGGTGGTTGCCACCCTGGTGCTGACTCTCATCGGTTCGTTCATCGCTCAGGTGAACGCCATTGTGCTTGACCGCACCGTCGATGCCATCAACGACCTCGTCGTGCCCGAAGGCTTTGCCTGGTCGCAGGCCGCTAACATTCTGCTGATCATTACCATCGTCCTGCTGGGCAAGGAGGTGTTGGCAGCCGTCATTCGCTATGCCCAGAACTACTACGGAGAACGAATGCGCATTCTTGTCAGCAAAGACCTTTCGCAGGCGGTGGTCGATCGAATTCTGAGCTACCGTATGGCGTTCTTCTCGCAGGCAGGAAACGAAACAGGTAAACTCCAGACACGTATCGACCAAGGAGTCAGCAGTCTCTCCGTCACCGTGCAGAGTGTCTTCATCGACCTTCTGCCCCTCTTCACCAGCGCTTTGCTGGCACTCATCCTGATGTTCGCAGCCAACGTCTATGTGGGTCTGACGGCTTTGTTCATCGTACCTATCTACATTTGGATTACCGTTGCCCAGGCTCGTCGTCTGAAAGGATGGCGTCAGAATATGCGTCGTTTCCGCGAGATGAAAGGTAATGGAATGGTGGGTATCATCGAGAGCATGAACGTCATTAAGTCGTTCAACCGCGAAGACATCGAGAGCCGCAAGCAATGGGACATCCAGACCCAGTTTACCGACAATCAGATGAAGGTGCGCAAGACCTCCTTCCGCTTCGACGGGATGAAGAGTCTCGTGCAGCAGGTTGGTACCGTCTTGATTATCATCCTCACCGCCTATCTCGTCCTCATCCAGTACCCAGGTATGACCATCGGTAAAATCATGTACCACGTCATGCTCTTTGCCAACGTCACAGCCCCTATCACCCAACTGCAGCGCATCTTCGATTCCCTTAATGATGCTTTAATCTATGCCGAAGGCTTTTTCAATATCATCGATGCAGAGGAAGAGGTAGAACCCACAGGCACTTACCGCCCAGATAGCGTCAAGGGAAACTTTGAGATGCGCAACGTGGATTTCACCTATCCCAACGGCACGAAGGCGCTCCACAACATCAACCTCACCATCAGCAGCGGACAGATTACAGCTCTCGTCGGACTCTCAGGTGCAGGCAAATCCACCATCGTCAATCTGCTCGACAAGTTCTATGTGCCCGACTGCGGACAGATTCTTCTCGACGGAGTGGATCTGCGAGAATACGACACCCATTTCCTGCGCAATCAGATCGGACTTGTCCTCCAGAAGAACCATATTTTCGAGGGAACCATCGAGGAGAATATCCGTTACGGCAAGCCTGACGCCACAGACGAAGAAGTCGTAGATGCTGCTAAGAAAGCGTTCATCTACGACCAAGTCATGAAACTCCCCAACGGTCTTCAAAGTCAGGCAACAGCTCTCTCAGGCGGTCAGCAGCAACGTATCGCTATTGCCCGTATGTTCCTCAAGAACCCGCCCATCATCTTCCTCGACGAACCTACCGCCAGTCTCGATGCCGTAGCCACAGAGCAGATCAAGGCCAGCATCGATGCCATCAAGCAGAACCGCACCGTCATCATCATCAGCCACAGCATCGCCCAGATTATCGACTCCGACCTCGTCTATGCCCTTCGTGACGGTAGGGTGGAGCAGTCGGGTCAGCCTGATGCTCTCTACCAGAAAGGTGGTGTTTATAAAGACATTGTCGATGCCTCGGCACGAAGCCTCAACATCGACAAATTAGCTCATACCATTGAAAGGGGGTGAGGCCTTACTTCTTCGTGTAGGTGTCACCATTCATCTTGAAGGATGTGGAAGTTACGTATGCGTAGGGAGCATGCGTGGTGATTGGATTGGTTAGGTTGTTGAGACTGAGGAAGTAGATCTCGTTGTTGTTATAGACGAAGTAACGTAATTCCGCAGGATCGGTGGCAGAATTGTTCTTGGTGTTCTTCAAGACCACCGTGACTTTGTACCCGCTGAACGTATATTCCGCGATCCATCCGTCCTGTTCCTTGCTGGCATAGGTACCATCAGGAATGGTGGAATACTTGTAGTTGGTGAGGGTTTGGGGACCAAAAGTGTAATAATTGTCTCTGTATTTCTTCAGCAGCCACCATTCTTTTTCATTGTCTGTGGGGTTAACAAACCCGATGGCATTCGAAAGCATCTCGAAGCTTGTACCAGCGTAGAAGGTGCAGCTGAGATCGTGCTGATCAACCGTATTGACGAAATAGATTTTGTTGCCATCCACAAACAATTCGAATAAAGATCCTCTATCGGCTTGGTCATACGCATAGGGACCTTCAGGCAACGTCCTCGTTTCTTCGGCATTCGGGTCTTTGGTGTAGATCCTTTCTCCAAACTGAATGTTGAGGTTGTCGATTCTTTTGACAAAATCCTTGCCGTCATCCGATTTGAGACCGAATATCGACGCGTTGGTCTCATAGAGGGTGTCTCCCTTGATGGTATAGTCGAAATCAGTAAAGACTGTCAACACATTGTCGTTAAACAAATTTCCATGACAATGTTTTCCGTCGAACTCGTAGCTTATGATACTCGATCCATCCGTACGATAGTAAATACCTGGGTCGATAACCACATCCTCCTTGACGGGATCAGGGTCTTTTTCCTTTGGCCCGTCATCGTCATCGTCTTTACCACAAGATGCCACACCTGCCAACATAGCCAGCAGGCATACTCCGAAAGCTACCTTGAGTGCTTTCTCCACTGTCATTTTCATTGATTTCATAAGCATTTAGTATTTAGTTTTAAGTTTTTGAGTTTTTGAGTTTAGTTGATGAATTGTTAGTCTTCTCCGTCTCTCTGCCCTGTTGAGTGTCTATATTCCAAGAGCTTGTTATGATAGTTGGCAAAGGCATCGGTATGCTTGTCGAGTGATTGTTGATACAGAAGTTGGGCTTCGAGCAAGTCGCTCATCCTTGAGATACCAGCACGGTAGTAGTCGCGATGCAGGCGGAGGTTTTCCTGAGCCTGTTCGATACTTCGTTGAGCCAGGAGTAATTGCTTATATGCCTCCTCCACATTATTCCAGGCTTTCTGCATACGTATCTTCAGCAATTCGGCGTTGTCTGCCAATTGTTCCTGAGCCTGCAAATACTCTATCTTCCGGCGTTTGATGTTGTGACTACCACCCCACCAGTCGCTAATCGGTACGCTGACGGTGGCGAACACCATCCCGTATGACCGGTCATACTCCATCAGGTTATGGTAGTTGTAAGCAGCACCCACGGCTACCGTTGGCAGGTTCTGACCAACAGCGATCTTCTTCTGAAGGTCGGCAGCCTCAACCTGTTTGTTTAATAACTGATACTCAGCTGTTTCTAAGAGCGCTTGCTCGTGGTCCTGATGGGAGAGAAGTACCGACGGGGCATCGGTCTGATAGGTGATGACAAACGAAGTGTCAGGCAAGCCACAGTATTGCGTCAACATGAGACGGACGATGGAGATGTTGTTCTGCACCTTCAGTCGCTGGCTCTCGATGTCGTTCTGACGCAGTTGCACCCGTAGCAGGTCGTTGCGCATGATCACACCTGCGCGCACAGCCACATCTACATCTTTATGGATATCGCTGAGCAGCGTATCTACAACGTCGAGGGTCTTCATCTTCTCCTGCAGCGAAGCTAACTGCCAGAAGTACTGCTCAGTAGCTTTCTCCACCTCGTTCTCCGACAGCTGCAGTTGCAGACGACTCACGTCCTCCCCAACCTTCGCCAGCTTGTTGCCGTTGATAATCAGTCCACCGGCAAAGACCGGTTGCACAGCCCTGAGCGAGCCGATAGTGGCGTTCTTGATCATCGCGAAGCTGATAGGGTCAGTCAAGACGGAAAGTGTGTTGGCGGGCAGCATCTCTGACAGCGCTGCCATGAACGGCTCAACGGATTTTGGGAGCATGTCCACGGGTTTAAAACTCATCTTTGCCAGATGTTTGCTGGCACTAAACCGCAGACCCATGGCGCTCACGTTGGGGAAATACTTGGTAAACGCCTCCTTGCGCTGCTCTATGGCTGCTTCGATACTATGTTGCGCATGACGGATAGCGATGTTGTGGTGAAGTGCAGAGTCCTTGAGCTGCTCCAGGGTATATGTACGCTGGGACGTTGCCGTACAGCAACATACCAAACAAACGATGAGGGCTGATATCTTTTTCATTGCAGTAGCAAATAATTCATTCTTAATTCTTCACTCTTCACTCTTCACTCTTCACTTTGTTAATCTTCCAATAAACGACGGGCAGCATGGTGACTACCATGATGAGCGAGCCGATACCACCTGCGAAGATGGTGACACCCACAGGCATCCAGAACGAACTCTGGGCGATGATCATCGGCACCACACCGACAGCCGTCGTAGCCGTGGTGAGGAAGATAGGCACCATACGTCGCTTACCAGCCTCGTAGGCAGCCTGCTTCACAGGCACACTTTCCTTTATTAGGTCGTTGGCATGCTCGAAGATGAGGATCTCGTTACGCATAATCATTCCTATCAGCGTGATGACACCGAGGATGGAGGTCAGTCCGAGCATGCGGTCCATAAGTCCAAGACCAATGAGTGCACCAGGAATCATGAGCGCGAGGGCAATGATGCAGATGATGGAGATGCCGAACTTCTTGAAGTTGAACAGCAGGAAGAAGAACACGAAAATGATAGAGATGGACACACCACCGATAATCTGAGGCATCGACTCCTTGTTGTATTCTATCTCGCCGCCCACCTCGGCACGTACGCCTTGGGGCAAGCCTATTTCGTCTTCCATGATCTCTGCGATGCGACTCTCGACGGGAGCGGCATAGACGCCCTGTGCAAACTGAGCTGTCACCGTGATGCAGCGCTCACCGCCGCGATGCATGATGCGGCTCTCGGTCCATTGGGGCTGCACCTTAGCAATCTGCCTGAGTGGAATCGTAGTGTTGCTTCTCGACTCGGAAAACACCGAGCCTTCTGCAGAAGCCATCGACAGGGGTGTGGCAATGGGCAGGTTCTCTACATCCGAGAAGGTTAGGTTCGTGGTGTCTTTTACGATGATAGGCATCTCATAGTCGTCAGCCCATACCTGTCCTACACGCAGGTCGCCAGTGGCGCTACTGAGAGCCATAGATGCTGTGGCACGAGTGACACCCAGTTGCGAAGCAACCATCGGGTCGAGCGTCACATTCATCACGGGATAAGGCTGCAGGAAGTTGGTATGTACCCATTCCAGTTCGGGCATCTGTTGCATACGTTCCATCAGTCGCTCAGCCGCTACGTGCAGCGAGTCAAGGTCTTCGCCATAGAACCGATATTCCATCTCCGTCACCATCAGGTAGTCGAGGCGCTTGAAACGTACGTAGGCTTCGGGAAAAGCCTCGCTGAGCATGGGCTGATAGCGGGCCAGCAGTTCGAGCGTCGCATCCTGCGACTTGGTGTTGACAATGAGCTGGGCGAAGTTCTTGCCAGCCATCTGAGGGGCGTAGCACTTCATGAAACGGGGTGACGAACAACCCATGAACGAGGTGATGCACTTCACCTGTTCGTCGCGTGCCAGAACGTGTCGTACGGAATCCGCCACCATACGGGTGTCGGCCAGTCCCTTGCCGTCGGGCAGGAAGATCTCTATCGCAAACTGGTCGCGGTCGGCGTAGGGGAACTGGCGTATCTTCAGTTTCTGTATGATGAGGCATGATAACGCTATCACGACGATGCCGCCACAGATGGTGAGCCACGGGCGACGGAAGGTGAAGCCGAGCACTTGGTTGTAGGTTCGCTGAACCCATCTCGTGATTGCGTTTCCTCCCGTCTTCACCTTGTCTGGCCGTATAATCAGCACCTCAAGGAACGGAATAACCGTCACAGCCAGGAAAAGCGACACCATCAGGTTGATTGTGACCGTCCAGGGGAAGGCCTGAATCGCATCGCGGAAGGCTCCCTTCATCGTGATGAGCAGGGGAAAGAAGATGACGCTGATACAGAGTGTGGCCAGCATCATCGGCATGAAGTACTGACGGGCCGAATCAATAGCAGCGCGTTTGGGATCGTAGCCCTTTCCTAAGTATTCCAGATAACCGTCGATGACCACGATGGAATTATCGACCACCATTCCCAGCACGACGATGAGCGCAGCCAACGTGACGGTGTTGAGTTCGATGCCCGCCATATACATGATACCCACAGAGATAAACGTGCTCAGCGGTACAGTGATGGCAGCCACAATGGCGCTTCTCAGTGGGAACAGCACCATCATGACCAAGATGATGAAAAGCATCGACATAAGCAGGTCGCGCAGGAAGTCGTTCACACTCAGAGCCACCACTTTCGGTTGGTCGGCTATACGGGTCAGCGTGACGTCGTCGGGCAGTTCTGTGGTCCGATAGTCGTTGAGCACACAATCCACATCCTTACCATACTGCACGATGTTGTTGCCTGGGTTCATCTCCAACGAGAGGAGGATGCAGCGATGCCCATCCTGTTCGATATAGCCGCCAGAGGTGTCGTATTCGCGAACCACACGCGCCACATCCCTCACACGTACCACCTTGTCTGTCGTGGGGTCGCTGAAGATAATTTGGTTGGCAATCTCTTCCTCCGAGTTCTCCGTTGCATCTATGTGGATGGGTGTCTGCTGTTTGTCTGTATTGATGCTGCCGCTCATTGTTGTCAGCCCTTGTGCCTGCAACTGGGTGAAGAGCACCTGCTGTCCGATGCCGTAGGCCTGCAGACGCTCGCGATCGATGTAGAGCGATATCTGTTCTTTCTGATCACCAAACACCTTGACGTTAGCCACTGAAGGGATGCGCCGCAGACGGTCGCCCAACTGGTCGGTATAGCCCTTCAGTTCGCGATAGCTGCGCTCTGGACTCTCGATGGCGATGAGCAGCGCCGAGGTGTTGCCAAAGTCATCGTTGGCAATCAACGCCAACACGCTAGCAGGCAACTGCGACTTGAAGAGATTCAGACCGTGCTTGATCTTCGACCACACCTCGTCCTTGTTGTTTACATTGTTATTCAGCTCCACCATCACGATACACATACCGTTCTGCGACTGTGTGGTGGTTTTGTTGCGCTGCACCTCCTTAAAGGTAAAGAGATAGCGTTCCAGCGGACGCGCCACCTGCTGCTCCACCTCCTCGCTGGTAGCACCAGGATAGACCGCTACCACCACGCCCTTACGGATGGTAGCCTGTGGAAACTCATCCTTCGGCATATTCCACATGCCGAAGATGCCCAGCACAAACAATATGCCTACGATGAGCAACGATATCGGGTAGTGATCTAACGGCCACTTCAGCCAATCCATCTGTTTCATGATAACTGTAAACAGTAAACTAAAATACCACCTTGCTTCCTTCACTCAGTTTCTGGTAACCTTCAGTCACGAAGCGGTCGCCAACGCTCAGACCATTGGTAACGCTAACGTAGTTGCCTTGCGACTGACCAATCGTTACTTCGGTGCGATGAGCTGTACTATCGTTCGCAATGGTCCATACAAACAAGCTTCCGTCAGTCCTTTTCTGAATACAAGTGATAGGTAAGGAAACCTCTTCCCCCTCCCCCTTGGGGGAGGTTGGGAGGGGGCCGTTGGAACTGAGGCTCACACTCGCCACCATACCTGGCAGCAGTTTTCTGTCTCCGTTAGCTACATGGATACGGATATCGTAAGTATGGGTGAGCGCATCGGCCTGTACACCTTTTTCTATCTGACCACCGGTAAAAACACCATTGACGGCCTCTACCTTAATGACAGAAGAGGTGTTCTCGTCAATGCCGCTGATTTCGGCCTCTGGTATGGCCACCTTTACCTTCACAGTTGATATGTCGAGAATGCTGACTACCGCCTGAGAGGGTCTGGTTGTCTCGCCAGCGCCTACCAGCTTGCGACCTATGATACCGCTGACAGGAGCGATAAGCCGACAGTCTGCCAGATTCTTCTTTACTACCTCCAACTGCGACTGTGCCTGAGCCACCTTACTCAAAACCTCCACCCATTGTACCTCTGGCAGAGAACCGTTGTCGTGCAGCATCTTGTAGCGTTCCAGTGCATCGTTGGCCTGAGTCATCTGTGCTTCGGCTCCACGAAGCAAGTTGCGTGCCTGTGTGTTGTCAACCTCAGCTAGCAACTGTCCGCGAGTGACGGCCTGACCTTCGTTCACAAATATGCGCTTCACCACTCCCAGGCTCGTAAAGCTCACAGCCGTAGCCTCACGTTCCTCCACGACACCTACATACGTCTGGGCATTATCCACCAAACCAGACGATACCACCTGTGTCGTCACTCTTGTCGGAGCCTTCACGTTCTGCTCTTTTTTCTGTCCGCAACTGCTCAGTATGACTACTGAAAGCAGCATCAAAAATCCTTTTTTCATGTCTTCGTTCGAATTATGATTGCAAATTTAATGAAAAAACGTCAATTATCACGTTCGTTTTCGATTTTTTTATCTTTTTGGCAGCAAGAGTACAAAATAAACTTAATTTACACCCAATAAAACATGTAATTTGAGAAATAATCATTACTTTTGCAGCAGATTTAAATGAAGAGACCCCCCTCTAACTCCCCCGAGGGGGAAGAAGTAAATGATAAATTGTAAAAAAATGCATAATTCAATTCACAAGACCCTTTCGGGTGTGATGGCAGCCGCAGCATGCTGCACGGTGCTGACCACTTCCTGTAGTACAAAAAATACGGAGGGTGCTTCCGCAGAAACGCTCACCACTCCTGGCAATCCGTTCCTGCCGTTGTGGGAACATATCCCCGATGGGGAACCATACGTGTTTGAAGACCCTGACAACCCAGGACAGATGCGTGTGTATATCTATGGATCGCACGACTCCCGCATCAGCGACTATTGCGGACGCGAACTGGTGGTTTGGTCGGCATCGGTGGATAGCCTGACAAACTGGCGTTACGACGGCGAGATCTTCAGCGTGAGCAAGAACGCCAAAGGTGAGCAACTCGATGCAGAAGGCTTGGCTGACGTGCTCTTCGCACCCGACGTGACCCTGGTGACAGGTCCCAACGGCGAGAAGACCTATTATCTCTACCCCAACAACCAGGCGGGTGGACGTAACGGTATGGTCTGCAAGAGCAACCGTCCTGACGGCCCCTTCGAGGTGTGCAACTGGAGCAAGGAGAATCCCAACACGACGGAGGGTGTGCTGCAGTTCGACCCAGCCGTGTTTGTCGATGACGACGGACGCGTATATGGCTACTGGGGCTTTGAACGGAGTTATGCCGCAGAGTTCGATCCCACCACGATGGCAACGGTGAAACCAGGAACGGACATCGTGGAGGATATGATTTCGGGTCGTAACCAGGAAGGTGTGTTCAGCTTCTTCGAGGCTTCTTCCATCCGTAAGATCAAAGACAAATATGTGTTCATCTACAGCCGCTTCACCAAAGACGGGGAGTTCGGTCTGCCCATCTCCAACTACACGCTGGCATACGCCTACAGCGACCATCCGTTAGGTCCGTGGACCTACGGCGGAACCATCATCGACGGACGTGCACGTGATGTGAACGAACAGGGCGATACGATTGCCACAGCTACCGTCGATGGCAACACCCACGGCTCTATTTGCGAAATCAAAGGACAGTGGTATGTGTTCTATCATCGTCAGACCGGCACCGATGAGTTTGCCCGTCAGGCGATGGTAGCTCCCATCGAGGTAAAGGTGGAAGAAGGCGAAGGTGGCAAGGTGTTCATCAGCGAGGGTGAATATACGTCGGAAGGCTTTTCGCTCGAAGGCCTCAATCCGCTGGAGCGCCACTCTGCCGGTATTGCCTGCTATTATACCGGTCCGAAGACCGCCATCCACGAATGGCCCAATAACAAGTTCTTCGGTTCCTACGTGGCTTCTGCTTATGGCACCGACGACAAGTTTGATGCTTCCTACGCCCTGCGCAACAACACCAATCCTGTGGTGAACAACACCGATGGCAGCATCGTGGGCTATAAGTACTTCAACTTCGATATTCTGTCCTCCCCCTCGGGGAAGTCGGAGGGGGGGGCTTCACCTTTCACTCTTCACTTAAATCTCACGCCAGCAGGCATTGACGGAACCATCCGCATCATGGCGGACAGCCCTTGGACTTCACGTGGAGGAAAGCTTTTGGGTTCCATCGAACTGAAAGCTGATATGGCGCAGCAACCCACCGAACTGACTGCCGAACTGCCCGACTTGGCTAAGCTTTCCGGCAAACACGCCATCTTCTTCACCTTCTCATCCAACACAAAGGAGAAGTCCCTCTGCACACTCCACGACTTTGTATTTGAATAGGGACCCCTTCTGTTCACCGTTATCGGGGAACAGCCCCCTCTCAAGAAACTGATTAACGAAAAGGAAAAGCAATGAAAAAGACACTTTTAACGATGGTGGGTTTGCTGGTGGCAATCCTCACCTATGCACAGACTCCTGTGCCGCAGCCCGATCCTGTCTGTGCCTACTGCGGTGTGAGCCTGAAAAAGGGTGAAGCCCACAAGAAAGACTGTCCCTACTATGTGGAGCCAGGACAGGAAGATAGCTTGGCGGTTGTGAAGGACACAATTCCCCAACCTCCCCTCGATATTGTAATAACGTGTCCGCAATGTGGTGAGACTTTTCATGGTAAGTCGGCAAGTCTTGCCTTCGAAAGACCTGAGAACCACAAGCCTAACTGCCCGTTCAATAGGGTGTTGTTAACAGTTCCCCAAGTTAAACCCTTCAATGCTAAGGAAAAAGAGGACGCTCCCGAAAAGAAGTAACTTATGGAAGTCATACAAAGTTTTACGATTGATCATACCCGTCTGAAGCCAGGCATCTATGTCTCGCGTGAAGATCAAGGTTTCACAACCTTCGACCTGCGAATCACCGAACCCAACAAAGAACCAGCCGTAGCTCCTGCTGCCATGCACAGCATCGAGCATCTGATGGCTACGTGGTTCCGCAACTCCAGGGTTCAGGACGATGTGGTCTATGTGGGTCCGATGGGTTGTCTCACAGGCATGTATATCATCATGACCGGCACCTACTCTGTTGAGGACATGCGCCAGCTCACCATCGAGTGTCTGGAGTGGATTCTGACCCAGACGGAAGTTCCTGCGACAACTCCTGAGACTTGTGGCAACTGTTTGCTGCACGACCTGCCCATGTGCAAATGGGAATGCGCCCGCTACTTGGATCGTCTGAAGAATGATTTCCACAGCGAATACACCAAACTCCAAGTCACGCTCAGCGACGGAAAAGTCTTTGCCGATGCTTAATTATGAATTAAAAGATTCATCTTCGATGATATTCAGCATCTTGATGGTGGCCTTGATGGCGGCTTCTGTTTGGTCGGCATCGAGGGCATGGGTGCGATACGAACGTTCGTTGTAAGTCCAAGAAATGGTGGTCTGAACGAGGGCGTCCGTACGTCCGCCTGGAGGAATACTGACGGCATAGTTGGTGAGCCAGGGGAAGGTGCGACCCAGTTTGTCGCGGTAGATATGACGGACAGCACGCACGAATGCGTCGTACATACCGTCACCCATTGCTGATTCCTCATAAACCTCACCGTTCACTTCGAGCTTCACGGAAGCCATCGGTTTGAGTCCGTAGGCCGTAGAGACCATATAGGAGCGCAGGCGGATGCGTTCTTCGCGCGTAGCATGCTTGAGCACATCGTTGACGATGTAAGGAAGGTCTTCGCGAGTGACAAGCTGTTTCTTGTCGCCCAGTTCGATGATGCGGTCGGTGACGCGACGTGTCTGATCGGGTGTGAGTTCAAGTCCCAGCTCTTTGAGGTTGTTGAGGATATTCGCCTTGCCGCTGTTCTTGCCCAAGGCATATTCACGCTTGCGACCAAACCGCTCAGGCAGCAGGTCGTTGCAATAAAGGTTGTTCTTGTTGTCACCGTCGGCATGCACACCAGCGACTTGCGTGAAGACGCTCTCACCGACGATGGGTTTGTTGGGTGGAACGGCAATGCCGCTGAAACTCTCCACGAGTCGTGCAGCGTCGTTCAGCTTGTCTTCCTGAATGGAAGTGGTGAGACCCAGATGATCCTTAATAGCGGCCTGAACGCTTGCCAACGGTGCGTTTCCTGCCCGTTCACCCAATCCGTTGATGCTGGTGTGAACACCCTTGCAACCAGCTTCCACCGCAGCGAGGACGTTGGCAACAGCCAAGTCGTAGTCGTTGTGGGCGTGGAAGTCGAAATGCAGATCAGGGAACCACTCCACCATCTGCGAGACGTAAGCTCGTACCTGGTCGGGATTGAGGATGCCGAGGGTGTCGGGCAACATGAAACGGGAAACGGACCCTCCCCCTTCAATGGTCTTTACACCCCCTTCGGTTCCCCCGTTATCGGGGGACAGAAACCCCTCCCTTGTAGGGCGGGGAGTAGTTACTTCGCTAATGGCGGAGACAAGGTCATGCACATAGTCTGGACTGTCCTTCATGCCGTTGCTCCAGTCCTCAAGGTAGATGTTGACGGTGATGCCGCATTGAGCGGCGTATTCCATGCTGCGACGGATGTCGGCAACGTGTTCGTCAAGGGTTTTCTTGAGTTGGTAACGCAGGTGGCGTTCCGAACCTTTGCACAGCAGGTTGAGGGTGCGGCAGCCACAGTCGTTGAGCCAGTCGATGGACGTTGTGCCATCCACAAAACCTAGCACCTCCACGCGGTCGAGCATACCTGCCTGACGTGCCCAGCGGCAGATGGACTTGACGGAGTCCTTCTCACCTTCGGACACACGAGCCGACGCCACTTCGATGCGATCCACATGAAGGTCGCGAAGCAGCATACGGGCGATGCTCAGTTTCTCGTGGGGTACGAACGACACTCCGTTGGTCTGTTCACCGTCGCGGAGCGTGGTGTCCATGATTTCAACGGGACCCCTCATAAGCCTCAATTTTGTCCTTGTTTTCCAGCAGGAAATCGATGTCGTCGAGGGCGTTCATCAGGCAATACTTCTTGTAGCCGTTGATGTCGAAGTGCTCGCTGCGACCTGTGGCAAGATTGATCACGGTCTGGTTGGGCACATCCACACGTACTTCCATCTTGGGGTTTGCCTTGATGCTGGCGAAGAGTTCTGCCAGGAAATCCTCTGAAACCACGACGGGCAGGACGAAGTTGTTGAGTTCGTTGTTCTTGTGGATATCGGCGAAGAAGGACGAGATGACCACGCGGAATCCGTAGCCGGCAATGGCCCATGCTGCATGTTCGCGGCTGGAACCGGAACCGAAGTTCTTGCCTGCCACGAGAATCTGGTGAACGCCTTCGCGAGGAGCTTCGCTGAAGTCGGGCTGGTTGAAGACGAACTCACCCTTTGGCTGGTTCTCCTTGTCGAAGCGCCAGTCGCGGAAGAGGTTGTCGCCAAAGAAGCGCTCATCGCGTGTGGTGGCTTTGAGGAATCGTGCCGGAATAATCTGGTCGGTATCTACATTCTCCAGAGGGAGCGGCACACATGTAGATTGGATAATATCAAATTTCTGTTTCATACTTAATTACTCTTCTTCTTCATCGATGATAACTTCTTCAATTGTGCTGTCC
This sequence comes from uncultured Bacteroidaceae bacterium, assembly GCA_905234555.1. Classification (GTDB taxonomy): domain Bacteria; phylum Bacteroidota; class Bacteroidia; order Bacteroidales; family Bacteroidaceae; genus UBA3839. The sequence continues at coordinate 6,560 of CAJOHO010000041.1, read as the reverse complement.
ACGAGTTCCCGAACAGGCTTAGGATAGGCGACGTTGAGTGCCTGGGCAATGGCTTCGCTGCCCACAATCATCGTGCTGAGTTCCTCGCCACAATTGTCCTGGTAGCCGCTGAACAGCGCTTTGCCGTCGGCTGTCAGCTCGAACGACTCGCTGGTACCACCGTCGCAGGGAATGGCGTCTTCATTCTTCTTGTGGGAACGGATGTTGAGCTTGCGGAGACCGTCGATGGCCTGCTGGAACTGCTCTTCTGTGATGGCGTACTCAGCTTCGAGCAGCACGTCGCCATAGGAATTCACGCTGATGGTGGCTTTTTCCTTCGTCATCGTCAGCGTGTAGCTGCGATGATATTCAGGTGCGACAGAGGAGTCGTAGAAAGAATAATCCACACGATCTGCCTGTTCCCAGGCTGCGTCGCTGATGATGCTGTCAGTCATAATGGGTTCGTTAGCTTCTGTTTCTGTATTTGTTTTGTTTGCATGGCAGCTCGCTGTTACCAACATCGTGGCAATAAGCGATAAAGAAATCATGAATTGTTTCATATCTGGTATGGGTTTAATGGGCTTAATGGGTTTGATGGTTTTGCCCGCATGGCAGGTATATACTCCCTTCCCTCGCAGGGAGGGCAGGGGAGGGGTCCGTTGGGTCCTCCCTTACATCAAAGTTCGTGGGTCGGTCACAACGCCAGTGATGGCGGCAGCGGCAGCCACCAGCGGACTGGCGAGGATGGTGCGTGCACCTGGTCCCTGACGACCTTCGAAGTTACGGTTAGAAGTAGAAACGGAGAGCTTGCCGGCAGGAATCTTGTCGTCGTTCATAGCGAGACAAGCGGAGCAACCAGGCTGACGGATTTCGAAGCCTGCTGCTTCCAGCACCTTGTCGAGACCTTCGTCATGAATCTGCTGGCTCACCATCCACGAACCAGGCACGAGCCAGGCCGTCACGTTGGCTGCCTTCTTGTGTCCTTTTACCAGCGAGGCAAAAGCACGGAAGTCCTCGATGCGTCCGTTGGTGCAGGCACCCAGGAAGACATAGTCGATAGGTTTGCCCAACAGCTTCTCACCAGGAGCGAAGCCCATGTAGTCGAGCGACTTCTGGAACGAAACCTGTCCTGCCTCGTCGATGGTGTCGAGCGTGGGGATGGTCTGGGTGATACCCATGCCCATACCTGGGTTGGTGCCGTAAGTCACCATCGGCTCGATATCTTCTGCGTTGAACGTCAGTTCCTTGTCGAACACGGCATCGTCGTCGCTCTTCAGCGTCTTCCAGTATTCTACGGCCTTGTCCCATTCTTCACCCTTAGGCGCATATTCTCTACCTTTTATATAATTGAAGGTGGTTTCGTCGGGAGCGATGAATCCGCCGCGTGCACCCATCTCAATGCTGAGGTTGCAGAGTGTCAGACGGCCTTCCATCGACAATCCCTTCACAGCGCTGCCGGCATACTCTACGAAGTAGCCTGTGGCTCCGCTCGTGGTGAGTTTCGACATGAGGTAGAGGGCGATATCCTTGGCGGTCACACCCCAGCTGAGCTGACCTTCCACGTTGATACGCATGGACTTAGGCTTCTGCTGGAGGATGCATTGCGATGCCATCACCATCTCCACTTCGCTGGTACCGATACCAAAGGCCACAGCACCCATTGCACCATGTGTGGAGGTGTGGGAGTCGCCACAGACGATGGTCATTCCTGGCAGCGAAAGACCACGTTCCGGACCCACCACATGGATGATGCCGTTGCGTTTGTCCATCATGCCGAAGTGGGTCAGTCCGAAGTCTTCAGCGTTCTTTGCCAGCGTATCGACCTGTGTCTTGCTCACAGGGTCCTCGATGGGTTTGTCTTGATCGTGTGTCGGTGTGTTGTGGTCGGGCATACAGAAAATCTGACTGGGGCGCAGACATTTCAGTCCTCTGCTCCTCATTCCCTCAAATGCCTGGGGACTCGTCACTTCGTGGCAATACAGTCTGTCAATATAAAGTTGAGTAGGGCCATCCGGCACATTCTGCACCACATGTGCATCCCAAATTTTTTCAAATAAGGTTCCGGACCCCTCCCCAGCCCTCCCACAAGGGGAGGGAGTAGTTACTTGTTGTTCTTGATTATTCATAATGATCAATTGTTTCTAATATCTTATCTATTACGTTTTCTGTATCATATAATACTTCTTCATTACTAAACCGGATGACATTGAATCCGATATTGTTGATGTCCTCTGTACGGATTTCATCATATTCCTGTTGCTTCCTTTCGGCATGGTAACCACCATCGACTTCTATGATCAATCCAGCGTCAGGCGCAAAGAAATCTGCTATATAGTCTCCTACGATATATTGGCGCAAAAACTTTACTCCTAAGGCGTTCCCTCTTAGATGTTCCCACAGCACTTGTTCTGCCAATGTAGCATTACGTCGATTTTCAAGCGCAAATGCCTTTAGCAACTTGTATCTGTCAGGCGACGCCGTTTTATATTCCATCTTCTAAGGGATTGTATGAATTGATAACCTCTCTTTCGTCCGTTATGCCAAGCGGTGGTGGACTATACACTCCTCCCCCTTGTGGGGAGGTTGGGAGGGGGTCCGTTTTTCTATTGGAACTTATTAATACAATCAATATAGGCTTCTACGGAGGCGGCGATGATGTCGGTGTTGGCACCGAAGCCGTAGTACATGTGGTTGTCGTACTCCACCTGCATGTGTACCTTTCCCATGTCGTCCGAACCCTTCGAAATAGCCTGGATGGTGAACTCCTTCAGCGTCATCGTGCGGTTCACAATCTTCTTCAGCGCCTTGATGGCAGCATCCACAGGACCGTTTCCGCTGGCACAAGCCTCGAACTTCTCGCCGGCGATGTTCAGTCCCAGACTTGCCACAGCCTTCACGCCCACGCCACTCGTCACTTGCAGATATTCCATCTTGATGCGGTGGTTCTGTGTGCGGTCGGCGCCAGCCAGCAGCAGGATGTCGTCGTCGTTGATGTCCTTCTTCTTGTCAGCCAGTTTCAGGAATGCCTCATACACCTTGTCGAGCTTCTCCTGATCCAGCTTCACACCCAGCACATTGAGGCGGTTCTTCAGGGCTGCACGTCCGCTGCGGGCCGTCAGCACGATGGCATTGTCGTCGATACCCACGTCGTGCGGGTCGATGATTTCGTAGGTCTGCACGTTCTTCAGCACACCGTCCTGATGGATGCCGCTGCTGTGGGCAAAGGCGTTCTTGCCGACGATGGCTTTGTTGGGCTGCACAGGCATATTCATCAGACTGCTCACCATGCGGCTTGTCGGATAGATCTTCGTGGTGTTGATGTTCGTCTCGATGCCGATGCCTTTGTGGCATTTCAGAATCATCGCCACTTCCTCCAGCGAGGTGTTTCCGGCACGTTCGCCGATACCATTGATCGTCACCTCCACCTGACGGGCACCGTTCAGCACACCACTCATCGTGTTGGCAGTCGCCATACCCAAGTCGTTGTGGCAGTGGGTGGAGAGGATGGACTTGCCGGCAGCGAAACCATCTACGTGCTCATACAGATACTTGATCTTCTCGCCGTACTCGTAAGGCAGGCAGTAGCCCGTTGTGTCGGGGATATTGCAGACGGTGGCACCAGCCTTGACCACAGCGTCGATGACGCGAGCCAGATATTCGTTGTCCGTGCGACCGGCATCCTCGGCATAGAACTCCACATCATCCACAAAGCGACGAGCATACTTCACGGCCCTCACGGCACGTTCGATGATTTCCTCGCGGTTCGAGTTGAACTTGTATTTGATGTGCGAGTCACTCGTTCCGATACCTGTGTGGATGCGCTTACGCTTGGCAAATTTCAGCGCTTCAGCAGCCACGTCGATATCTTTCTCCACGGCACGGGTGAGGGCACAGATCGTCGGCCAGGTCACAGCCTTCGAAATTTCTATCACACTGTTGAAATCGCCAGGACTCGAAACGGGGAATCCGGCTTCAATCACATCAACGCCCAGCATCTCCAGCTGCTTAGCCACCTGGATCTTCTCCACGGTGTTGAGCTGACAGCCTGGCACCTGTTCGCCGTCGCGAAGCGTTGTGTCAAATATGTATAATCTGTCCATAATCAAAACGATTAAATCAGTTCAGAAACAAATAACTGGTGTCTATGAAGTTGCAAAATTACATATTTTCCGCCAAATGACAAAGCAATTCGAAGAAAAACTCCCCTTTCTGCTTACAGATTGACAAAATCCGTTCCCACCAACGTCCGTTTTCCGACCTTCCGTTTCACTTTTTTCTTAATACAAAATTTATTTTGGTTCTGTATTTCTTCCCATTCTCGCTTAAAATTTTAACTGTAACAACTGTAACGCTGTAACGCTCTTTTTACAGCAATCCGGTATGTCAAGAATGCCAGTTTTTTGCCCAAGAATTCGGAAATTGCACCTATAGAAAACGGGACTTCCTTTCAGCCAATGCTGGGGAAGTCCCGTTCGGTATATAGAAAAAAAGAATGGGGGCTATTTTGTCATCTTCATGACATCATCAAAAGAGAAAGTGCCTGAGAAGACGATGACAGCGACTTCGTCCTCTTCATCGGTGAGCATGACGACGGCGGATTGTTTCTTGCCCTCACGGTGGTAGATTCGCACCTTCTGCTCGTCCTCATCCACCTGCATGAGCAGTTCATACTTACCCTGCTTGACGATAGCCTGGGTGTCGTTCTTCAGACGCGTGGCAGCCGATTTGTCTTCAGAGGTGATAATCTGAATGCCTGTGAGCTTACCCATAAGACTCTTGGTGTTCATGCCTGGCAACGAAGGAGCTGCAGCCTTACCTGCCATCTGGAGCATGAATTTGGAGACATAGACGTAAGTGACGTTCTTGGCATCGGCATATTTCTCGAATTCCTTCACCTGTGCGTTGGCCTGGATGCCCGACATCAGCATCGCCACGCAAATCATGATTTTTATTACGATTGCTTTCATAACTGTATTGTTTATTGCAATACGCTGAGTTGTTTGTTCAGCGTGATTTCGGTTCTCTCACTAATGGCTCTCGCCTTTTCCATTTGGGTCATACCTTTGTTGAGGTTCACGGCAAGGAGATTGAGAGCACGTTCGGCCTCCTGCTGCGCCAAAATCGGATCCTGATAGGTATCCTGCTGCCCCAGATTGACTGGCTCTCCGCTATCAATGAAGTGATACCCCACTCCGAAGACCACTGCGATGCTGGCAGCAATGGCAGTATATCGCAAAACTTTAGGCATGAGGGAGCGACGCTTGGTTCTCTGTTCTTCTTCCTTTTCCCACTCGTCTATCTTTGCTTCCAGCCGTTCCTCCAGTCCTTCTGGGATGGGGATCCGGTCGAGTTCGTTCCAGTTCAGTGTGTCCATGTCTTCGTGAGTTTAGAGTATTGTTGTTTCAACTTCTGTTTTGTTCGCATGATGATGATGCGGAGATTCCCTTGCGAGAGACCTGTGTTTTGTTCGATTTCCTCGTAGGACTTATCTTCCACCAGATGCATCCGGATAATCTTTCCGTCCCTTTCGGGCAATCCGTCCATCAGCGTTTCCAATTGTCTGACTCCGTCTTGAGCATCTATCTGGGCATCGAGGGTTCGTTCGTCTGGCGGTTCGGTGTGGTCTTCTATGTCCTCAGACGTGTCGATATGCTTGAGTCGCCGTTGGTCGAGGAAGAGGTTTCGCATCAGTGTCACGAGATAAGCCTCCGTCATCGCCTCCGTCCTCAGTTCGTCACGCTTCTGCCAGAGCTTCAGGTACGTGTCCTGAAGCAGGTCCTTGGCATCCTGCGCATTGCCCGTCAGATGGTACCCCACCCGATAGAGCCGCCTGTGGAACGGCATGAACCGCTGCTTAAACTCTCGTGCGTCCATTCAGTTTCAGTCTTCTTCGTCAATAGTGTCCGCATCATCTCCGTTGTCGGAACCGCCACCGGCAGCTCCCATCAGCTGGGCAATGTCGAACTTACCAGTAATGACGACCAGCGTCACTTCACCATCCTCTTCTGCCAGGATGGCACTTGTGTTCTTTCCACCTGCGTTCTGTGTGCAGATTTTCACTTTCTGGTCCTCTTCGTTGACATCAATGAGGGATTTCCATTCTTTGCCCTTCAGCAGTTTTCTGGCAGCTTTCGCCAAATTCTGGGCATCCTTCTCCTGTTCACAAGTGAAGACCATGATGTCGTCCATTTTATCGAGAATCTCGTTCTGCCCCACATTGCCACCGACAATGGTGTTATCGCCCACCTTGATATCCTCACCATTCTTGGCAGCCATTTCAATCATACTCTTGTTTACATGAGTATATTCTACGCCCTTGATTTTTGCGAGTTTCTCGAAAGCCTCAACTTGAGCAGAGACATTCATACTCACCAGTCCAAAGATGGCACATACGACCACTTTCTTCATTGTCTTAAAGTTTTTTTCCATACCTTTTATATTTATAATACAAGTTTCGCTTGTTAACAAAAACATCAAAAACCCTCACTTCAGTATGTGTCGGACTTACAGTCCTTATAAGATTACGTCACTTTGTTCCGTGACTTTTCTCACGACTCGGCCATTAGAAAGCGAGCTTTCAT
>CAJOHO010000040.1 GCA_905234555.1 uncultured Bacteroidaceae bacterium | reverse complement strand
CATTCGCAGCGTCTCTGCCGAGAAACCGTCTGCTGCTATGGCGGTGTAGATTGCGTTGAGTTCGTCCATATCTTTTTGTCTTGTTCCATCGAGTCACAGAAACCCTGATACACATTCAATCATTGTTCCTGCCACTCATCGTCAGAGAATTATACCACCTGTCAGTCAATAAGTTAGTTGATAATTCTGACGTTTCATTCGCTTCTGATGTGGTATTTCGCTGCGAAGATACAAAAAAAATCAGTAAAGTTAGCGCAAAAAGACTGGATTTTTTCACCAAACGAGGAAAAATCTTTCATTTACTTTTCCATCACCACGTCGGCGTATATCTCCGTTGGGGCAGATGTTGGTGTGTCATATTGAGAGCTATACGATTGTTACTTCTGGTCAAGAAACTCTCTTGCCATTCGTGTAAGTTCGTCGGTGTCAATCGTCTCCAAAATCACTTCTTCTGGTTCCAAATCGAGCAAGAACTGCATATAGGTGGGGAGAGTCAACAGGTCGCCATCACGTCCAACGTTATAGTCTCCAAACTTGATGAAGTGCTTAATGCCATATTTCTCAGGGTGTTTCCTGATGGTAGAGATGCTTTTAGCCTGGGCACTTTTTGCTTTCACCTCAACTGGAACGCACTCGCCTTTATAGCGGATAAGGAAATCCATTTCCAAGCCGGAATCTTTTTGGAAATAGTATAAGCTCTGTCCCTTTTTAATAAGTGTATCAGCCATCAAGTTTTCAAAGATTGCTCCTTTGAATCCACCCAAATTGCCTTGAAGAATGTCCGCTCTTGTCGTGCCTCCAAGCATGGCAACCAACATGCCAATGTCGGCAGTATAGACCTTGAACACGTTGTCTATGGCATTGCCCTCCAGCGGCAGCCCCGTAATGTTGGAGTTATAGCAACGGCGTATGATGTCTGCCTCTTCTAACCATTGAAGGGAGTCTTTGTAATGCACGCCACGTCCGCCGCTTTCCACTTTGGACCACTGGTATTTCTTGTTCTCTTTGGCCAGTTGCTTTGGAATGGCATTAAAACAGGACCGAATGTGAGGTTTATCCTTGTCATCGGCATATTTCACCATGTCTGAACGATATTCTTTGAGAAGAGAATTCCAAACGTCATTTACCTTGCCCATGTTTCCTGTTTCTATCAGTGCATTAACAGCAGCAGGCATCCCTCCCACAGCGACATATCGATACAGGAGCGTTTTCATCGCAACATGTATGCCACTTGGTACGGGTGTTTCTTCTTCCAGGCAACGTTTCAACACATTGATTATTTCTTCATTCATGTTGTTCGCCCAAAGAAACTCTTCAAAATCGAGTGGATACATCTCCACTATTTGCTCATAGCCTACAGGGACGGAATTGCTTCCCTTTTCTTGTGCGGTAGGCTTTCTTGTGCGCTGCTTCTTTTCCTCCTGCCCGTAACCTTGCACTCCAAGCAGTGACCCTGTAGCGATGATGTCATAGCGACCGTCTTCCTTAAAGAACTTCAGACTGGTACGCGCTTCCGGACAGTCTTGGATTTCATCAAGGATAATGCATGTCTCTCCAGGAACAAACTTTGCAGTCCTCATCTGGGCAGAAAGGTTGAGGATAATGCTATCCACATCCTTTGAGTCATAAAAGGCTTCTTTCCTTCTTTTTTGCTTGATGAAATTAACATATACCACATGCTTGTAGTTCTCCTCTGCGAATAATTGGGAGATATAGGTCTTTCCGCATTGGCGAATGCCCATGATAACAAGTGGGAAATGGTTCGGCTGTTCCTTCCACTTCTTTAATGTCTCAGATATTTTTCTTTTAAGCATAATACATAACTTTTTGTGTGCAAAGATACGTTTTTCTAACGACTTTTGCAATAGTTTATGTCATTTTTCCAGCGACTTTTAGATATTTTTATGCCTTTTTTCTAACGAAGTTTTCAATTCTGTTGCTTTTTTTACCCGAAAATGCCAGCCAAAATTTAATTGCCGAAATTCTCAAAGAAAAGAACCTTGTGTATGCCGAAAATCTCAATACATACTAATCAAACAGCGCAATTCGTCTGGTTTTTTCGCCAAACAAGAGATTTTTACCCCCAAAATCGAGCAAGAAAAACAAAAGAATTTGAGTTTGCGCATATCAAAGAAAAACGTGCTTTTCCCGTTTTTTTTATCAAAAGGTAGCTTCAAAGCGTAAAAATAGATGGCAAAATACCCCATTCTTGCATCCCAATCATTAGGATTGGCAATACTTTTCTCATTCAAACTTTATACAAAACGTTGATTTTCAATAGATTGGTTTTAATGGGTGTCATTGGTGTCAGGTGTCATTAGTGTCATTAAGGTTTTGCGAATCAATGGAAGAGAGCTAAGAAAATATATATAATAATATATATATATATTTTATATATATATATATTATTATATATATTTTCTTATATAAAAATTGTATTTTCCAAATTCCTTAATGACACTAATGACACCAATGACACTTGACACCAAAGCCCCATCCTGCATTCAAGCAGCTATGTAAATCTCTGACTTGCTACAGTGCTACAGTTGCTACAGTTCAAAAATAGGTGATCCTTACCTAAAGAATTTTTATCTATATATTTATATGTATAAATATATAGATAAAAATTTAAGTGGGGGTCTTATCGCTCCATTTCTAACTGTAGCACTGTAGCACTGTAGCGCTTTGTGCAATCTCCACCTTACAGAACTGAAAATAAATTTTGCCTTAAGACTTACGAAATTTTGCCTTAAGAGAAAAGTGGCTGAGACTTAAGGCAAACCGGACTTTTGCCTTAACACTACTTTTTTGACCCCTTAATTTAACACATAATGTTAATTCCTGCGCCCGATAAAAAGTATCTTTATAATCATTTGTATATTACAAAATAAATCCGTAACTTTGCAAAAAACTAATGAATATGAACGAAAAAGAATACTTGGTGATTGGGCGAACCAACGGCACGACGCGTCGTGGGGACCCTTACTGTAACCTCAAAATCAAGAACCTTGAAGAAGAAATCAACGTGGCTGTGTGGGATGTGCTGCCTACGGGCGAACCTGTTGTGGGTCAGTTGGTTTCGTTCTTCGCTATGCAGGATAATGAAGGAAAGAAGTCTGCCCGTAAGCTCGACATGCACCCAGGGGCGATGGTGAACGAAGACCATCCGCTCTTCAACCTCCTGCCGCGTCCCATCAAACGCCAGCTGTGGGATGAGTGTATCAGCCACCTCGTCGAGATGTCGTCTGACGAACTGCTCAAACCCATCATCACGGAGTTTGCCGACGTGCTGTTCAAGCCCTATTCGCAGTTTCCTGCTGCCACTTCGGTGCATCATGCGTTCAAGGGCGGACTGCTCAACCACACTTATCAGATGCTCCACATGCTCGAAGGTATCTATCCCTGCCTGCCTTATCCTGTGAAGCTGGAGCGTTGTGTGCTTGCCATCCTGTTCCACGATTACGGAAAGGTATATGAGTACACGCGTGAGGGTGAGACCCAGCCGCAGATGTACCTGCTGGGACATATCTACATCTCTGCGAACCGCCTGCAGAAGGAGCTGGAGAAACGCGAAGTGCCAACGGAGGAGATCAACCGCATCCTCCATATCGTCCTTGCCCATCATGGGGAACTGGAATTTGGATCGCCTGTCGTTCCTTGCACGCAGGAAGCTATCCTCGTCAACGCCCTCGACAACCTCTCTGCCAAAGCTGACAACATCGACGGCACAGGCAACATGGAGAAATCCTTTGCGCTGGGAACACATGTGGTGAAGGAGTAGAGGGACGGACCCACCCCCTTGCCTTCAATGGTCTTTACACCCCCTTCGGTTCCCCCGTTAATCGGGGGGCAGAAACCCTGTATGGAGGGGAATGTACAGCTGCCATGCGGTATGTAGGGCGTCAGGTGGAAGGGGAAGTGTTAAAAAAAGTGCAAAAAGCTAAAGAATAGGGATTTGGCTTGGTGATATGAAAATTTTTTCGTAACTTTTGCTCACTACGTTCACAGAAGTTACTCACGTTCGACAATAAAAATAAAAAAAAACAATTTTTATTTTGTATTGTGCTCACTTATTGGATAAAATTTTCATGTTCGGCAAAAAAAATACATTTCTTTTGCACTCACTTAATCAAATTTTTCGTAACTTTGCAAAGCAAAACAGATAAAGGAAATTCTAAAACTAATAAAAATATGAAATTTAATTCTTATTTACCAATTGTTGCTATGGCAATAACAATGACAGCCTGCGGAAGCAAGTCAGGCGAACTGGGTATCGGTATCAAGACGGAGAACATGAACGACTCCGTGAAGCCAGGTACGGACTTCTATCAATATGCTTGTGGCGGATGGATCAAGAACAATCCGCTGAAGCCTGAGTATTCACGTTTCGGCTCGTTCGATGCTGTGCGTGAGGCAAACAACGAACAGATCAAGGAACTGATCCTGGGTCTTGCTGAAGAGAAGCAGGAGCAGGGTAGTGTGGGTCAGAAGATTGGTGACCTTTACGCCATGATGATGGACTCTACACGTCAGAATAAGGAAGGTATCACGCCCATCAAGGCTGACTTGGCTGCCATCGAGGCTGTGGAGAACCGTGACGACGCCCTCAAACTGATGGTGGAGAACAGCTTCAAAGGTGCCGGTGAACTCTGGGGTGCCGGTATCGGTGCCGACATGATGAACTCCACGATGAATATGGTGGAACTGGGTCAGAGCGGTCTGTCGATGGGTCAGAAGGAATACTACGTGAGCAGCGATACAGCCTACACGAAGATTCGTGAAGCCTTCAAGGTACACGTGGTGAAGATGTTCCAGCTGACAGGTGACGACGAAGCTACGGCTCAGCGTAAGATGCAGTCGGTGATGGACGTAGAGACGCGTATGGCTAAGGCTTCGAAGAGCCGTGTGGAACTGCGTGATCCTGCCTCGAACTACCACAAGATGACGTACGACGAGTTCAAGAAGCAGTTTGCCGGTTACGACTGGGACCGCTACTTCCACCTCAACTTCATCGACGGTCTGGACAGCCTCAGCGTGGGTCAGCCCGAAGCTTTGAAGGAGGCTGTGGCTATCCTCAACGAGACGGATATGCGTCAGCTGAAGGACTGGATGGAGTGGAAGCTGCTCGACGGCAATGCTTCCTTCCTGGGCGACGAACTGTTCAACCAGAACTTCGACTTCTACGATCGCACGATGTCGGGTCAGCAGGAGCCAAAACCACGCTGGAAGCGCAGTGTGAACATGGTGAACGGTGTGCTGGGTGAGGCTGTCGGCGAGATGTACGTGCAGAAATACTTCCCAGCAGAAAACAAGGCTCGTATGGAAGAGCTGGTGAAGAATCTGCAGGAGGCACTGGCTGAGCGTATCGATGCTCAGGAGTGGATGAGCGACAGCACCAAGACTTACGCCAAGGAGAAGCTCTCTACCTTCTACGTGAAGATCGGTTATCCTGACAAGTGGAAGGACTACTCCAAGCTGACCATCGACCCCAAGAAGAACCTGTACGAAACCATGCAGGCAGTCCGCACTTGGGCTAACAAGAAGGAAGTGGAAGAGAAGTACGGCAAGCCTGTGGATCGTGACGAATGGTATATGACTCCTCAGACGGTGAACGCTTACTACAACCCCACAACCAACGAGATCTGCTTCCCTGCCGGCATCCTGCAGTATCCGTTCTTCGATATGGAGGCTGACGATGCCTTCAACTACGGTGCCATCGGTGTGGTGATTGGCCATGAGATGACGCACGGATTCGACGACCAGGGCCGTCAGTTCGATAAGGACGGTAACTTCCGCGACTGGTGGGCAGCTGGCGACGGTGATAAGTTCAAGGAACGTGCACAGGTGATGGTGGACTTCTTCGGCAACATCCAGGTGCTGCCCGACCTGAAGGCCAACGGCGAACTGACGCTGGGTGAGAACCTTGCCGACCACGGAGGTCTGCAGGTGGCTTACACCGCTTTCCAGAACGCACAGAAGAAAGCTAAGGCTGACGGCAAGAAAGTATGCGAAACGGTCGATGGCTTCACACCTGAACAGCGTTTCTTCCTGGCTTATGCCGGTGTTTGGGCACAGAACATCACAGAGGAAGCGATCCGCGACCTCACCACCCGTGATCCTCACTCTCTGGGCGAATGGCGTGTGAACGGTGCCCTGCCTCACATCGACGCCTGGTACGAGGCCTTCGGCATCACTGAGAAAGATCCGATGTTCGTACCAAAGGAAAAGCGAGTAACGATTTGGTAAATAGGCGGACCCTCCCCCTTGCCCCTCCCTTGTAGGGCGGGGAGTATATACAAGCCATTCGGACAGATTCCCTAACTATTCCGATTAACGGAGTAACTACTCCTCCCCCTTGTGGGGAGGTCGGGAGGGGGTCCGGGTGGGTCCTAAAGTTAATACATTATGCCATTAACCCTTCCTGACAGGCTTCCTGCCATTGAATTGCTGAAGAAGGAGAACATCTTTGTGATGGACTCAACCAGAGCGCACGGACAAGATATCCGTCCGCTGCGACTGGCTATTCTCAACCTCATGCCGATCAAGATTACGACAGAGACGGATTTTATCCGCATCTTGTCGAATACCCCCTTGCAGGTGGAGATTGAGTTTATGAAAATCAAGAGCCATACGTCGAAGAACACTCCTGTGGAGCACATGATGGCGTTCTATCGCGACTTCGAGCTGATGCGTCACGAGAAGTACGACGGACTCATCGTGACGGGAGCACCGCTGGAGCAGATGAACTATGAGGAAGTGACCTACTGGGATGAATTGAAAGAAGTGTTCGACTGGGCTTACCACAATGTGCAATCCACCTGCTATATCTGTTGGGCAGCGCAGGCAGCCCTCTACCACTTCTATGGCGTACCCAAATATCCGACGGAGAAGAAGGTGTTCGGTGTGTTCCGCCACAAGGCGCTCATGCCCGAACTCCCTATCTTCCGTGGGTTCGACGACGAGTTCTTTGCCCCTCACAGCCGCCACAGCGAAATCAGGCGTGAAGATATAAATAAGGTAAAGGACCTGACGATTATCTCTGAGAGCGAAGACGCCGGTGTGCATATCGTGATGGCTCGCGACGGACGTGAGTTCTTCATCACTGGTCACAGCGAGTACGCTCCTCTGACTCTCGACGGGGAGTACAAGCGGGATGTGGCAAAGAATCTGCCGATAGAGCTGCCTCAGAACTATTATCGCAACGACGATCCTACGCAGCCACCGCTGGTGCGTTGGCGTGCACATGCCAATCTGCTCTTCACCAACTGGCTGAACTACTACGTTTATCAGACCACTCCGTTCGACATTAGTAAAATAGAATAGGGGACCCTCCCCCTTACCCCTCCCTGTATGGAGGGGAGTGTATAGTTGCCATGCGGACAGATTACCCAATAACCCATACAAATGACGGAGTATATACTCCCCTCACTTCACGGGAGGGGCAGGGGGGTGGGTCCGCTCTTGAACTTCTTGCACCTGCACGTACAGCAGACATCGGTATCGAGGCCATCCGCCACGGTGCCGACGCTGTTTATATTGGTGCACCAAGGTTCGGAGCACGTGCTGCGGCAGGTAACAGCGTGGAGGATATTGCGCGTCTGGTGGCGTTCGCCCATCCGTTCGGTGCGAAGATCTATGTCACTATCAACACCATCCTCTACGACGACGAACTCCAGGCTGTGGAGCAGCTGATGAAGGAGCTAATAACAGTGGGTGTGGATGCGTTTATCGTTCAGGACCTTTCACTCTTGAAAATGAAGAATGAAGAATTAAGAATGAAGAATGAAGAATCTTCATTTAAACTTCATGCTTCCACACAGATGGATAACCGCACACCTGAGAAGGTGCGTTGGCTGGCGCAACTGGGGTACGAACAGGTGGTGCTGGCGAGGGAGCTGACCTTAGAGGAGATTCGTACAATCCATGAGCAATGTCCCGACGTGAAGTTAGAGGTGTTCGTGCATGGCGCTTTATGTGTGAGTCTCAGCGGACAATGCTACGCCAGCGAAGCTTTGTTCGGACGTAGTGCCAACCGAGGAGAATGTGCGCAGGTTTGTCGCATGGAGTTCGATCTGGAGGACGAGAAGGGTGTGAAGTATCAGCAACACAAGCACTTGCTTTCGTTGAAGGATATGTGTCAGCTGGATGCGCTGGAGGATCTGGCTGAGGCAGGCGCCAGTTCGTTCAAGATTGAGGGACGACTGAAGGATATGGCGTATGTGAAGAACGTGACGGCAGCCTACAGCGAAGCCCTCAACCGCCTGTGCACCAAGCACCCAGAGAAATATCGGCGAGCCTCCCGAGGACAAGTGTCGCTGAAATTCCAACCCGATGTGCGGAAGTCGTTCAATCGCGGCTTCACCCACTATTTCCTCTATGGACGCAACGACGATGTCTTTTCGTTTGATACACCCAAGGCTGTTGGCGAGCCGCTGACCCGCTGTGTGGCAATAGAGGGACAAAGCGTGGTGGTGGAACCAGGAACCAAGATTGCCAATGGCGACGGACTCTGCTTCTTCAACCGCAACAAACGACTGATAGGTTTTCGTGTGAACCGAGTGGAAGACCATCGCGTTTTTCCTTTCATGATGCCCCACGACCTGCTGCCAGGTATGCGCCTCTACCGCAATTTCGACAAGCAGTTTGCCGACGTGCTGGAAGGACAGAGTGCCGAACGTTTTATTCCCATAGATATCAGCATTGATTATGACGGCGAAGATTTCATACTCCGGACCCACCCCCTTGCCCCTCCCTGCAGGGAGGGGAGTGGTCACCTTGCTAATGGATGGCAAGAAATCCGGAAGCCTTACCAGCCTGAGTTGGCACGGACCCATCAGACGGAGAATGTGCAGCGGCAACTGAGTAAACTGGGGAACACCATTTATCGTGCCCAGAGCGTCAACGTACTCTATAAGAAAAACTACTTTATCCCCTCATCGCTGCTAAGCGAGTGGAGGAGGGAGTTGGTACAGACCCACCCCCAACCCCTCCCTTGTAGGGAGAGGAGTGGTCACTTTGCTAAAGGGGAACCAACGACTATCCAAATCAATGGTGGACTATATACTCCCCTCCATACAAGGGAGGGGCAGGGGGGTGGGTCCTCCTCTTCCTATCTCCTCAACATCGCCAATCGTCAGGCGGCTCAGTTCTATGCTGAGCAGGGAGTGATGGACACAGAACCAGCTTTCGAACTGCAACATCGTAAGGATGTGCCTGTGATGTTCTGCCGCCATTGCCTGCGTTATGCGATGGGGTGGTGCCAGCTGCGCCAAACTGAGGCAACGACGCCTCCCAAGCAACTGTTCCTCCGATTGGAGAACGGTACGAGATTCCGCCTGGAGTTTGATTGTAAGAACTGCCAGATGCTGGTGATGAATCTATGAATTCCGCAAATAAACCTCACGACCGAATGGTGAGTCAAGTCATAAAAATGAAAGCATTTATCCTATCTTTTCTTCTGACAGCGGTGCTGTTGATTGGTTGTAGCCAAGAGAAACAGCAGCAGGAAAGTTCTACCACGACGGTGGAGCAGGTTGATTCGTTGGTGCAGGAACCCATGACGAGAGAGCAGACTGACAGTCTGGTGTTTCGTCTGACCCATCACTACAGCCTGAACTACAATTTTGTGGTGCAGGCAGACAGCTTGGTGCTGGTGCCTCGTCCAGAGGAACTGGCTGCTGACACCTGCGTGGTTCGGGAGGATGCCCTTATCGCTGTGGCGATGATCCGAACGGACGGCTGGCCAGGCGTAGAAGGTGAGGACATGGATTCCGTCTGGCTGAAGATTGTGGCTGAAGATGGAACGATGGGCTGGATTGGTGAGCAGGAACTGCTTGCCAGCGTGGTCCCTGACAATTATATCTCAAAAGTGCTCCATTGGCAGAACAGTGTGCGTCTGGAGTGGAAGGGATTGATCTTGCTGCTGGGCGTGGTGGGCTTTCTGGTGCTCAGGCTGTTGCAACGGAAGAAACGCTCTTTGCGCCTCATGGCGATGGACTCTTTCTATCCCTATTTCCTGATTCTGCTGATGGCAGGTCTGGCTGTGGTGTATCGTACCGTGATGACCGACCTGCCTGAGTATTGGGCAGAATACTATTTCCATCCTACGCTCAATCCGTTGCTTCTGCCTTTCCCGCTTTCCCTGACGATGGTGCTGGTATGGATGATCCTGATTGTGGCGTTGGCCATCGCTTTCGACGTGCATCGTCATCTTTCTTTCTTGGAGGGCGTGGCTTTCATTTGCGAGACAGCCGGGCTGTCTATCCTGACTTATCTGCTTTTCTGGCTGCTCATGAACCTCGGCGTGGGCTACGTAGCCCTTCCACTCTTCGCCGTCGTGATTCTTTATTATTATTTCAAGCGAGTCCGCTGTACGGTGGTTTGCGGCTCCTGTGGCAAGAAGATGCGTGAAAAGGGCGTCTGCCCCCACTGTGGCGTGCTCAATACTTAAAGAAAAAGAACTCCCGATCGGGAGTTCTTATGATTCCAGCAAAAACCGTTTTTTATTGCATCTTGAAGCTGATGGGTAGCGTGTAGGTGGTTTCTATACGCTTGCCATTCTGACGACCAGGCTCCCAGCGGGGCATGTTGCGCACCACATGGATGGCCTCTTCTTTCAGGGCCTCGATGGCATCGTAGTAGTTTTTCGAGATTTCCACGGCCTCCTCCTTGCCGTCCTTGGCATCCTTGACTATCTCGGCGGTGAGAAGTGGACTTTTGGTGTTCACCTCGACGACCTTGGGTGAGCTGATCAGTCCTGTCTTGCCGACGGTGAACTCCACGATGACTTCTCCATCGACCTGCATCTCCCTGGCTACTGTGGGATAACGCAGATTTGCAGCCAGATACTCGAAGATCTTATGGTCGCCACCAGGGTAGCGGGGCATTTCCTGTACTACGTCGAACACCTGATCGTCATCAGACGGGAGGATGTCATCCTTGAAGTAGGGGGTGTTGAGGGCATTGGCATCGATGCTGAGTGGCTGCGTGTGAACGCTGATGCTGCTGATTGTCGCATTACGCTCTAGCGTGGCATCAATCTTATTGTTGCTGATGTCGAGCGTATTGCTCTTATATCCCACATAAGAAATGCGAATCTTGTTCTCAGGACTGACCACTTTCAGCGAGAAGTTGCCGTTCTTGTCGGTTAAGGCTTGTGCCACGATGCGTCCAAACTGGTCTATCTCAACGAGGATGGCATTCTGGAGCGGCTGTCCGTTCTCATTTTTCACACTACCTGTCACGATGTCGCCAGGTTTTACATCGGGTAGAGACGGCTGAGATACGTCTTCTGGTACAGAGACAGGTGCTTCCTCTACCATAATTACACTTTCTGTCGGCACATCGGATGTCAAAGCATCGACAAGTGGCTGTTCAATGATTCGGATACTGTTATCGACAGCGTCTTTCAAAGCTTCCTTGGGCTTGGAGAAAGCCATGAGCGAGAAGCCAATAAGCGGAAGGGTGACGGCAATCCATGTCATGCGCCACCAGTTGGATTGTTTTTTCTTCATCATCATAATTCGTTTTTTAATGTTAAGATTAAACGAACTGGCGAGTGCGTAGGCCTCCGCTCCCACTGTCCGCATGATTAGTAGTCGCTGATAGTCACGGCTCCGAATCCTGTAATGATTGATCACTTCATCGTCGGCTTCGTATTCGTGTACTACCTTTATTTCTTTCATCACCAGCCAACAAGTTGGGTTGATGATGATACAAAGCATGATCAGCACAAGGTCCAGATGGTGTAGTAGGACGATGTGTGAGAGTTCGTGACGCATGGTGGCCCTGCGTCCGAATCCCTGTTCGTGGGCTGAAATGACGATACGGTTCATCCAACTGAACGGTCCATACTCGCCATCGTGTTCTACCAGCCACACCCTGCTGCCAATCCGGTGACGACGCTTGCCGTGAAGGAAACGTACTGTCTTCAGCATCGACTTGGTCCATCCTACGAATTGTGTGAGGACGTACAACACATACGCCGCCAACAGAATGATGGCTCCTTTCTCCAAGATGGTGAGACTTTCTGTGTTGGAACTCAGTGCTGAACTGACGCTGACGGTGGTTAAGGGATTTTCATCAACCCATACTGCTGCCCTGCATGATTCTGCAATCGGTTCCATCTGTTCGGTCGGGGCGATATGAATCAGCGGAAGTATGGCTGACAACGCCAAGGAGACCAGCAGATAGAAACGGTTGAACCGATGGAACGTGGTGCCGCTGAAGCACATCTTGTAAAGGAGCAGAAATCCCAACAGACATGCTGACCACTCAAGGATATATATTACGAATGCACCCATATTCTTTTCTTTTTTTATTTGTTTATGTTCCCGTTCTCCCTTTTCGGGAGTCAGAGGGGGCAATTTTTCTTGTCTTATTCCTCCTCAACCATTTTGATGAGTTCTTTCAGTTCGTCGATGCTAACTTCGTGGTGCTTCACCAGTCGTGAGATGAAATCCATGTAGGAACCATCGAAAAAGCGATCAATACTCTCCTTGTTCATACGTGAGATGTATTGTTCACGTGTCACAGCCGCATGATAGAGATAAAAGCGTGGACTCAGTTCCTCGTGTCCAATCATGCCGTGCTGTTCCAAGCGCCGAACGTATGTGGCGATGGTGTTGAAATGCACCGTCGTGTCAGGCAAATGAAGGATGATATCGCGGGTCGATAACGGACCGTTATCCCACAACACTTCCATAATTTGCAGTTCTTTATCTGTCAGTTTTTTCATAAGCATTTCGTTTTTGATGCTGCAAAGTAACTACATTTTGTAATAACCTCCAAATTTTATAAGATTTATTAAGATTTTATTTGTAGTTGTTAACATACACCTCACGCTCTCCTAAACCATGATTCGGATAGAAAATGAAGAAACCCTGTTCGTGTCATTTTATTACTTTTGACGACGTTTTTGTTACAAGTTGGCGTTTTTTAGACCGATATCACCATTTTTTGTGTTCTGTGCTCCCGAAAATGCCATTTTTTTTGTAATTTTGCAAACCAATTCATATAAATAAGGAATAGTATCACTAAAAAACAGATATATTATGGCAGAATTGATGGACTGGTCGAACCTGGGATTCGGCTATCACAAGACAGATTACAATGTGCGTTGCTATTATCGTGACGGCGCATGGGGTGAAATCGAGACATGCAGCGAGGAAACCATTCCGATGCACATGGCAGCAACGTGTCTGCATTACGGACAGGAGGCTTTCGAAGGTTTGAAAGCTTATCGTTGTCCTGACGGAAAGGTGCGCATCTTCCGTGTGGATGAGAATGCTGCCCGTCTGCAGAGCACTTGTCGCGGCATTCTCATGCCAGAGGTGCCGACGGAACTGTTCACAGAAATGGTGAAGCGTGTGGTTCGTCTGAACGAACGTTTCATTCCTCCATACGAAAGCGGAGCTACGCTTTACATTCGTCCGCTGCTCATCGGTACGAGCGCACAGGTAGGTGTGCATCCTTCTCAGGAATATCTTTTCCTCATCTTCGTAACTCCCGTAGGTCCTTACTTCAAGGGTGGCTTCTCTTCCAATCCTTACGTGATTATTCGTGAGTACGACCGCTCTGCTCCTCTTGGAACAGGAAAGTATAAGGTGGGTGGAAACTATGCAGCCAGCCTGTATGCCAACAATCTGGCGCATGAGAAGGGCTATGCCTGCGAGTTCTATCTGGACGCAAAGGAAAAGAAATACATGGACGAGTGTGGTGCCGCCAATTTCTTCGGCATCAAGAACAACACGTATGTCACTCCGAAATCCACATCCATCCTTCCTTCCATCACCAACAAGAGTCTCATGCAGCTGGCTGAGGACTTTGGCTTGAAGGTGGAACGTCGCCAGATTCCGGAAGAGGAACTTGAGACCTTCGAGGAGGCAGGTGCATGCGGAACAGCCGCTGTGATTTCACCTATCAGCTATATCGACGACCTCGATACCGGCAAGCGCTATGACTTCGGACCAGAACCTGGCCCAGTCAGCACCATGCTCTTCAACCACCTGCGCAACATCCAGTACGGCATCGAAGAGGACAAGCATGGCTGGACAACGGTAGTGATTGAATAACATGGGAAAAGGAAAACTGGCGAAGTTCGCGGAGATGGAGCAGAACCCTCTTGTTGTGCAGTGTCCATTCTGGATGCTGCAGCAGGAGGGCTTTGCTTTGAAAGGACGCTGGCATGAGGATTTCTTTCATAATCCGAGCCCCATCGTTCTGGAATTGGGTTGCGGACGTGGGGAATATACCGTAGGCTTGGCCCGTCGGTTTCCTGATATGAACTTCATCGGTGTTGACATCAAGGGTGCACGTATGTGGCACGGTGCTCAGACGGCATTGGCGGAGGGTCTGAAAAACGTCGCCTTCCTGCGTACAAGCATCGAGTTCATACAGGCTTTCTTTGCGGCTGACGAGGTGCAGGAAATCTGGCTCACCTTCTCCGACCCTCAGATGAAGAAGGCAACCAAACGCCTCTCTTCCACTTACTTCCTCACCCGCTACCGTCAGTTTCTTGTTGACAAAGGTGCTATCCACCTGAAGACGGACTCTCCTTTCCTTTATACCTATACCCGACTGATGGCTGAACACAACCATCTGCCCATCGAGGCTGCTACCGAGGACTTGTATGGAATGAAGAATGAAGAATTAGGAATGAAGAATACAAGTAACCTGCATTCTTCCTTAACAGAAATCCGCACCTATTATGAGCAGATGTGGCTCGACCGTGGCTTCACCATCAAGTACTTGCACTTCCTCCTGCCTCAAGAAGGTTCCCTGCAAGAACCTGACATTGAAATTCCCGTCGATGGCTATCGTTCCTACAATCACGAAGTGCGCAGCACACGAACCACTGGCAAATAACACATCAACACCTATACACCATGCGAAAAAGTCTTTTTATCTGTATCTTTGCGATGATGGGACTTGGGGCTAATGCTCAGACTCCTGTCTATCAAGATTCGAAAGCCAACATCGAAGAACGTGTGGAGGATGCTCTCTCCCGCATGACCCTCGAAGAGAAAGTCAAACTCTGTCACGCACAGGGTAAGTTCTATTCGAACGGTGTACCCCGTCTGGGTATTCCTGGGATATGGTCGTCCGATGGACCTCATGGTGTCCGCTTCGAGATGAACTGGGCTGACTGGGGACATTCGGGCTGGGAGATTGACTCCTGCACCGCCTTCCCTACGCTTACCTGTCTCGCTGCCACCTGGAACCCCGACTTGGCATACGCATACGGCAAGGGGGTGGGCGAGGAAGCTCGTTATCGAAATAAGAACGTCATGCTGGGTCCTGGTGTCAATATCTATCGCACTCCACTCAACGGACGCAACTTCGAGTATATGGGTGAAGACCCTTGCCTGGCCGCCACGCTGGTGGTTCCCTATATCAAAGGTGTGCAATCGAACGGTGTGGCAAGCTGTGTGAAGCACTTTTGTGTGAACAATCAGGAAACCAACCGTATGAGTGTGAATGTGGAGGTTAGTGAACGAGCCTTGCGCGAGATCTACCTGCCTGCGTTCCGTGCTGCTGTTCAGGAGGGAGGCGTATGGGCTGTCATGGGTGCCTATAACAAAATCAGAGGCACGCATGCTTGCCACAACTACTATACCTTGCAGGAAATCCTGAAGCGTGAATGGGGCTTCGATGGTGTGGTGATGTCCGACTGGGACGGTACCCACAACGCCAAGGAAGCTGCGTTCAACGGATTGGACATAGAGATGGGAACAAGTCACCGTCCCGACAAGGGAATCGGCGGACGCAATTTCCGCTTCGACGAAAGTTATCTCGGCAACGATTTCCTCAAGGGACTTCGTGACGGTACTTATCCCGAAGAACTCGTGAACGACAAGGCACGGCGTGTTCTTCGCCTCATTTTCCGCACAGCCATGAATCCGCAGGGATATGGCAAGATGGATTATGCTGGTCACTCTGAAATCGTGAAAGCCATCGGCAGCGAGGGAGTTGTCCTGCTTCAGAACAACAACGTGGGCAAGACTCCTTTACTGCCTCTGGATGCCAGCCAATATCAAAACATTCTGATTGTGGGCGACAATGCCACCCGAGTTCTTTCGCACGGCGGTCAGTCGTCGGAACTGAATCCCCAGCACGAAACTTCCGTCCTCAAGGCTTTTCAGGATCGCTATGGCGACAAAGTCTCCTACGCACAGGGCTATGCCGTTCCGCAGACTTTGGGCAACAGACAGGATGCCTCCTCCGAACAGTCGAAGGCCGTGCAACTGAGACAGGAAGCTGTGGAGAAAGCCAAGCAGGCCGACATCGTCATCTATGTCGGTGGACTGAACAAGGAATCTGGACAAGACTGTGAAGACAGCGACCGACAGTCCATGGGACTTTCATACGGACAGAACGAACTCATCACCGACCTGCTCAACGCCAATCCTCGTGTTGTGTTCGTCATGATGTCGGGCAACGCAATGGAACTGCCGGAGCTGAAACGGATGCCTGCCATCCTCCACGCCTGGTATCTCGGCAGCGATGCAGGCGACATCGTGGCAGACATCATCTCGGGCAAGGTCTGCCCAAGCGGAAAACTGCCCTTCTCCTATCCTAAACGACTCGAGGACAATGGCGCAATGTCGTTTGGTGCAGAGTCCTATCCAGGTGTAAACGGCACCCAGACATACAAGGAGGACGTTCTCGTGGGCTATCGCTGGCACGACACCAAGGGCATTCCCGCCCTCTTCCCCTTCGGCTACGGTTTGAGCTACACCACCTTCTCCTATGGACGTGCAACCCTTGTTTCCTACGGTAACCAGATCACGGTGTCGCTTCCTGTCAAGAACACAGGAAAGGTAACAGGAAAGGAAGTGGTTCAACTCTATGTGGGTGAAGATAAACCCACCGTTCTGCGTCCCTTGAAAGAACTCAAAGCCTTCGATAAGGTTGAGCTGAAGCCTGGCGAAGAAACCATCGTTTCTTTCAGCCTTAATGCTGATGAGGCTTTCGCCTTCTACGATGAAGCGAGCAGGAGCTGGAAAACCAACAAAGGCAGTTACACGCTTTACGTCGGTTCATCTTCCACTGACATTCGCCAGAAACTGAAATACAAAAGATAAACCCATAGCAAATGAAAAGACTTCTCATCTTATTCCTCTTTCTTTATTCCTCATTCCTCATGTTTGCACAGAATGACACATCCATCCGTCTGCCTCGTTTCTTCGCCGAAGGTATGGTGCTGCAACGTGGAGAGCAAATTCCCGTGTGGGGATGGGCACCTGCCGGTATGCAACTCGAAGTGGCCCTTAACGGAAAGTCTGCTAAGACGAAGGTCAATGCTGATGGAACGTGGAAAGTCTATCTGCCTCAGATGAAAGCTGGTGGACCCTACACGATGTCCATTCATGCTGAAGACTCCCATTTTAGTAGAGGAAAAGGACTGGCAGCGAACCTTTCTCTTGACAATATCCTCATTGGCGACGTCTTCCTTTGCTCTGGTCAGTCTAATATGGAACTGCCCATCCGTCGTTGTATGGATGTGGTGGCGAACGAGGTTAAAGACTATCGTAACGACCAGATTCGTTACGTCAAATTCCCTCATCAGTTCAACTATGTCCGTCCCAACGACAACCTCATGGCACTTCCTTGGCAGGATATCACGCCTGAGAATTGTGCAGAAGTCAGTGGCATCTGCTACTTCATGGCGCAAGAGTTGCAGGAGAAGTACAAGGTTCCCATCGGTATCATTAACTCAGCTGTTGGTGGAACGCCTGTTCAGGCATGGATGCCCAAGGAGAAACTGCAGACGTTCCCTGAATATACGCATGAATTTGAGAAAGCGAAATACAATCAGGAGAACTGGGTCGATTCTGTTCGCAGAAGTGAGACCAAAGCTTCTGACGACTGGCACCGTAAAATGATTGGCTCTGATCCTATCGTGAACCAGTGGCAACGTCCTGGCTACGATTTCTCTTCGTGGCAGGAGGTTGACATGTTCTCCAACTGGAGCCAAAACCATAACGGGTCCTACTGGTTCCGCACTACGGTCGATCTCCCCGCCGACTGTGCCGGTCAACCGGCTCTGCTCCGATTTGGAGCAATCAAGGATGCCGACAGCATCTTTGTCAACCAGCAGTTTGTGGGCAACACTACCTACGAATATCCTCCACGAAATTATCAGGTGAAGAGTGGAATTCTGCGTGCTGGCACAAACGAAATAGTCATTCACCTCATGTCGCAGAGCGGACGTCCTAACTTCACACGTGGCAAGCAATACCAGCTTGAGGTGGGCGGACAGATCTTCCCCATAAACGACCAAATCCAGATGGCTGTAGGCAGCACCATGCCGCCCAGTCCGCCTTCCACCTATTTTGTAAGTGGATGGACAGGACTCTACAACGCCATGATAGCGCCTCTGCAGGATTTCCCCGTCAAGGGAATGCTCTGGTATCAAGGTGAATCGAACATGAGCGACACGCAGATGTATGCCCGTCTGCTCACAGCGATGGTGGACAGCTGGCGCAACCAGTTCCACCGGACCTTCCCTGTCGTTATCATGCAGCTGCCTGGTTATATGGCAACCCATCAGGAGCCGTTCGAAAGCGGCTGGACGCAGATTCGTCACCAGCAGTATTTGGCAGCCCAGCAGATTCCTTTTGCTGCGCTTGCTCCTACGTTTGATTCCGGCGAAGCCAACGATATCCATCCACAGGACAAGAAAACGGCTGGTCATCGTGCTGCGCTTCAGATGGGTCGTCTGGCTTACGGCGACAAGAAAACCGTCAGCAGCGGACCGATGCCTGAGTCGGTTGTCGTCAAGGACGGAAAAGCGTTGATCCACTTTGCCAAAAACAGCGGAAACCTCATCGTGAAAGGCGATAAGCTTCGCGACTTTGCCATTTTGGTGAATGGAAAGTATCAATGGGCGGAAGCTGCCATCGTTGATGCTCATACCGTTGCCCTTACCTTGCCTGACAATTTGGTTGAGACGACGGTTCGTTACGGATGGGACGACTTCCCTCATCCGTCTCTCTTCAACGAAGACGGCATCCCTGCTCCCCAGTTCCAAATATCCACAGAGAAATAGTGTGTTCTGCGGTTTTCCCGCAGAAAAAAGAAATGAAAGTAACCCTCCTCCAACACGATATCACTTGGGCCAATCCTGCAGCGAACCGCCAGCATCTGGACGAGCTGCTGGATGCTCAGCCTCAGTCCGACCTCTTTGTGCTCACAGAGATGTGGTCAACAGGATTTGCCGTGCAAGCTGAGGCTATAGCCGAAACTGCCGACAGCGATTCGTTGTGCTGGATGAAGGAAAAAGCACGTCAGCATCAGGCTGCCATAGCTGGAAGCCTTCTGGTCGAGGATCACGGTCGTTACTACAACCGCTTCTATTTCGTGAAGCCTAATGGCGAGGTGACGCATTACGACAAACGGCATCTTTTTTCTTACGGAGGAGAGGATCAGCATTTCACACGAGGTGAAGATCGTGTCGTCGTAGAGTGGGGTGGTGTTCGCTTTCTGCTTCAGGTCTGTTACGATTTGCGCTTTCCTGTATGGAGCAGAAACCAGAACGACTACGATGCCATCCTCTATGTAGCCAACTGGCCTGTTCCTCGCATCGAGGCTTGGAACGTCTTGCTGAAGGCAAGAGCCATAGAGAATCAGTGCTATGTGGTGGGTGTGAATCGTGTGGGTCAAGACGCTGTCTGTACATACAACGGCTCTTCTGCCATCATCGATCCCTATGGACGAACCATTGCTGCTCCACAGGTGGGCACGGAACAAACAGTTTCCGCAGAAATCAATCTGGAGAAACTCAACGCATTCAGGGCAAAATTCCCTGTGCTGAACGATAAAGATCAATTCATAATTCAAAATGTATAATGGAGAAAAAGTTGTTATTAGGTGATGAGGCGATAGCACTGGGTGCATTGCATGCCGGACTTTCTGGTGTGTATGCCTATCCTGGTACTCCCTCAACAGAAATTACAGAATTCATTCAGTTGCATCCGCTGGCAAAGGAACGTAATGTTCACCGCCGTTGGTGCACGAACGAAAAGACGGCGATGGAAGCCGCGCTGGGTATGTCGTTTATGGGTAAACGCGCCCTGGTTTGTATGAAACATGTGGGACTCAACGTCTGTGCTGACCCATTCGTGAACAGCGGAATGACTGGTGTGAACGGTGGTGTGGTTGTGCTGGTGGCTGACGACCCTTCCATGCACTCCAGTCAGGATGAGCAGGACAGCCGTTTCTACGGTAAGTTTGCCATGATTCCTACGTTTGAACCCTCTTCCCAACAGGAAGCCTACGACATGATGGAGGCTGCCTTCGACTATTCCGAGCAGCAGTGCCTGCCTGTCTTGATGCGTGTGACGACTCGTATGGCACACTCACGTGCTGTGGTAGAGGTGAAGGGAGAAGCTCGACCTGAGAACGAAATGAACTATAACGCTGCTGCTGCCAACTGGGTGTTGTTACCAGCCAATGCCCGTAAGAGAAACGACAAGGTGACGGCTCAGCAGGCACAGTTGGAAGAGGATGCGATGGCTTCGCCCTTTAATAGCTTAACGTTGAGTGGCAAGGCTCCGTTGGGTATAATTGCCAGCGGCATTGCTTATAATTATGTAAAAGAGACACTCTCGAATGTCGGAGTAACTACTTCCCTCTCTACAAGAGAGGGGTCGGGGGTGAGTCTTCTTAAAATTTCGCAATACCCACTTCCCAAGAAGCTCGTGCGTCAGCTGTTGGACAACTGCGAGAAAGTTCTCGTCGTGGAAGAAGGACAGCCTTTTATCGAGGAACAGGTACGTGGCGTCTTTGAAAGCCAGAATATCCTGGGTCGCCTCACAGGTGAATTGCCTCGAACTGGTGAGCTGACTCCCGACTGCGTGGCAGCTGCGCTTGCCAATGCTGGAGTATCTACTCCCCTCGCTACAAGAGAGGGGCTGGGGGTGAGTCCACTTGTTGCAGCTCGTCCTCCTCAGCTTTGTCAGGGCTGTGGTCACAGGGATGTTTATACTGCCTTGAACGAAGTGCTGAAGGAATACGAGAATCCGCGTGTGTTTGGTGACATTGGTTGTTACACGTTGGGCTTCCTTCCTCCTTATCGAGCCATCCACTCCTGTGTGGATATGGGTGCCAGCATCACAATGGCAAAAGGTGCTGCCGATGCAGGTCAATGGCCTGCCGTTGCCATCATCGGCGACTCCACCTTCACCCACAGCGGTATGACGGGCTTGCTGGATGCTGTCAACGAGAATGCGAATATCACCGTCATCATCAGCGACAACCTGACAACGGCAATGACAGGTGGTCAGGATTCTGCAGGTACGAATAAGTTTGAGGCCATCTGTCGAGGTTTGGGCGTGGAGCCTGAACACCTTCATGTAGTTGTTCCCCTTCCTAAGAACATGCCGGAGATCACTCGCATCCTTCGCGAGGAAATCAACCACAAGGGTGTCTCAGTCATCATTCCCCAGCGCGAATGCATCCAGACCTTCAAACGTCACGCAAAACAAAAGAGGACCCTCCCCCAGACCCCTCCCTTGTAGGGCGGGGAGTATATACCCTCCGACAATGAAGAATCGATTTGCATCATATAAGAGTTCTTCGCCCGATAGATATCAGATGCTGCGAGAATATGCACGGGAAAACAGGCAAAATGCTACGTTGGCAGAGCAGTTTCTTTGGGAACATTTACGAGGAAATGCCTTAGGTGTGCTTTTTCTTAGGCAACATATAATTGGTGATTATATCGTTGATTTTGTGTCTCGTCACGATGGTCTTGTTATTGAAGTGGATGGAGGATATCATTCAGAACCGCGACAGCAAGCCGATGATGCCATCAGAGAACAAGATTTGGAAGATATGGGGTATCATGTGATGAGGTTCTCCAATGAGGAGGTACTTTACGATATTAATTCAGTAATAGAACAAATTAATTCATATTTTGATAATGAACAACAATCATAACTCAGAAGTAACCACTCCCCTCTCTACAAGAGAGGGGTCGGGGGTGAGTCTTAAATGTGATATCATCCTTTGTGGTGTGGGGGGACAAGGCATCCTCTCCATCGCCACCATCATAGGCGAAGCCGCCATGAACGAGAATCTTTATATCAAGCAGGCCGAGGTACACGGAATGAGCCAGCGAGGCGGCGATGTGCAAAGCAACCTGCGCATCAGTAGCGAACCGATCGCCAGCGACCTCATCGCCTTGGGCGGAGCCGACGTCATCATTTCGATGGAGCCGATGGAAGCCCTGCGCTATCTGCCTTATTTAAATAAGGAAGGGTGGGTGATTACCTCCAGCGCTCCCTTCGTGAACATCCCCAACTATCCCAACATCGAGGACATCAAGGCGGAATTGGCGAAATTGCCGCATGTCGTTGCCATCGACATCGAACAGCTGGCAAAAGACAACCAAGTGCCTCGTTCTGCCAATGTCATCCTCTTGGGTGCTGCCCAAAAGGCTCTCGGCATCGACTACGACAAACTCGAGGCTGCCATCCGTCGCGTCTTTGCCCGCAAAGGCGACGCCATCGTCGAAGCCAACATCAAAGCCTTAGCCATCGGCAAGGAACACCAAGGCTAACGTACGAAAGTCAAACCTTCTGATAAAAAGGCATAAAGTCCCCACGACTTTGTGCCTTTTTCATACCTCTTTGCAAAATTCGAGAAATTTGTTTGGTGGATTTGGCAATTTGTGAGGAAAATGGTGGGGATTAGGTGTATGTGGGAGAAATAATTAAAGATTTTTTAGTTTTTATTTTGTACTTTGGACGATTTGCATTATCTTTGCAGGTGACTTGGAGATTCTTTTCAAGAATTGAAAGGTTATTTTTATCGGTAAAGGACGTTTACTAACGTTATCTTCCATCACACGAATCTCGCAAATTCAGCACGGGAGATAAGGCAACGAAACGTCCGCGTTAGGTGTATTATACCTTATTATAATATGCCACGACGTGGGCATACGGCGTTGTCTATCTTGTGCGAAGGCAATGCGAGAGCCCGTGTGATAAGATAGACAGGAAGTACAGACGCTCACGTCTTTTTTATTACCCTATCTACAGTTTCACCTGCTGAATCCGAAGCGTCTATAGGCTACTAATTCTTTTTCCTATGATGAAGCCTATACGCATTTTCTATTCTATGTTGCTCATGGCTCTGTTCGTACCAACAAGCCTGAGCGCACAAACTCCTACTGACGATAAGTTCGTGGTCAGCGATTTGACGTATCACTCCTCGTCGGGTCTTTATTACTTTGATGTCAGTCTTTCGGGATCACGCATTTATACAGCTTATAATTTAGATATCCTGTTTCCAGAAGGAATCGACGTAGCCATGAACGGAGAAATATACCGTGTGATTATGTTAAAGTCAAGTTTCTATCCATCCACCTATGACGATATTATGGATGAAACTACATATACTCACACAGTAACTTCAGCGATGCCTTCAGAGCATTTGCTCCGTATTGCTTGTACTTCAGATGGGAATGGTGAGTTTACGGCTAATACAGGAAACCTTTTCCGTGTGTTTGTTAATCTTGATGCTTCAAAGTTCACTTTCTCTCCCAAACCGCTTATAACGATTTCGGGTGGAAACTTGACAACAAAGGCTGCTGTGAAGTATGTGCCAGCGGATTATAGCTGTCGTCCTTTCACGACGGGGATTCCTGCTGAGCGCACTTTGCCAATTAACATCAGTTCGACCAACAAAGTCGGCACTTTGATTCTTCCTTTCGATGCGGCTATTCCTTCAGGTGTGAAAGCCTATACTTGTAGCGAGACCAGTGGAGAGGATCTTACTCTTGTTTCTGTAGACGCGTTTGCTGCCTGCACTCCTTACATCGTGTATGCTGAGAACGGCTATAGCGGAAACATCACAGGGAGCGTGGATTTGTCAGCCGATTTTGGGACAGAGGATGCTTTCACCTCAGGTTACCTCACAGGGGTGCTTTCACCCACAGTAGTCAACACAGGCTATATCCTGCAGAACCAAGGCTACGGTCCTATGTTCTACGATGCAGAAGGAGCCTCCTTCAGCCTTCCTGCAGGTCGTTGCTACCTTTCTCAGATCTCCTCTTCTGTTAAAGCCTTTGGCTTCAACTTCGATGATGCAACAGGAATTGAGGAGATCAACTCCCTCCCTTCAGGGAAGAACCAGGGAGAGACTTATGATCTCACAGGCAGGAAGGTCTCTGCCCCCACCAAGGGTTTCTACATTCGCGACAATATGAAAGTATACATCAAATAACATTAAAACTCAAATATTATGAAAAGATTTATTATTCTTTCTTGGGCAATCCTTTGCTCATTGATTTCTGCCGAAGCAGCAACTTGGACAGATGCCAACGGAACCGTGTGGACGTTTACCACATCGGGGAATACAGCTCGCATATACAACAGTCCTCGAGCCGCTATTAGTGGTACTATTCCTGCAGATTTGACAATCCCTTCAAAGGTGTATATCGGTGAAACGGAGTACCCGGTAACTTCAATTGGTAATTATGCTTTCTATAACTGCTCCAGCCTGACCTCCATCACCATTCCTGATGGGGTTACGTCAATAGGGAATGATGCTTTCTCTGGCTGTTCGAGCCTAACCTCCATCAATATTCCCGATGGTGTTACGTCAATTGGGGAATATGCTTTCAATGGCTGTTCAAGTCTTACATCTGTAACCATCCCTGATGGCGTTACGTCAATAGGGGATTATACTTTCTATAACTGCTCCAGCCTGACCTCCATCAACATTCCCGATGGCGTTACGTCAATAGGGAATAATGCTTTCTATAACTGCTCCAGCTTGACCTCCATCACCATTCCTGATGGGGTTACGTCAATAGGAAGTGGTGCTTTCATTTACTGTTATGGTATACGCTCTCTCAACATCAAGAATCTTAAGAAATATCTGCAAATCTCTTTTGGTGATTCTTTTTCTTCTCCTTTACGTTTTACAAGGGGTCCAGTAGAATTATGTATCAACAATGTACCAGTAACATCAGTTACCATTCCTGAAGGAGTGACTAAGATTCCTTCTTATGCTTTTTATTGTTGTTCTAGCCTGACCTCCATCACCATTCCTGATGGCATCACGTCCATTGGAGACCATGCTTTCACTGGCTGTTCTAGTCTGACCTCCATCACCATTCCTGATGGGGTCACGTCAATTGGGGATAATGCTTTCGCTAGTTGTAGTGGCTTGACATCGGTAACCATCCCAAACAGCGTCACGTCAATAGGGCATGGTGCTTTCTACAACTGTTCTAACCTGACCTCCATCAATATTCCCGATGGCGTCACGTCAATTGGAAGTAGTACTTTCTATAACTGTTCGAGCCTGACCTCCATCAACATTCCCAATGGTGTTACTTCAATTGGAAGCAGAGCTTTCTGTAACTGTTCGAGCCTAACCTCCATCAATATTCCCGATGGTGTTACGTCAATTGGGGAATATGCTTTCAATGGCTGTTCTAACCTGACCTCCATCACCATTCCTGATGGGGTCACGTCAATTGGTGTATTTAGAGACCTCTAAACTACCATGAATAACAAAAACTAACCAGACTTAAATTATTGTATTACAGTCGCTTTTGGATTTTAACACTTCAGAAGCTGTTTTTGGCTGCTTCGGAAATTCCCTATAAATTTGCAACGTATTTCTACCGCAGGGAATTTACGGGGCTTTATTTTTGCCACATCGTGAACGGAGTTGACAAGGGTTTCTGATCGATTACAAGAGTTGACAGATTCCTGCTCCAGTTTTGAGAAACGAAACATCGTGGCGAAAGGCGACAAGGAATGTCAAGGATTTACCTGTGATGACTTGCGGAGAGGTACAACAAAAGAAATGTTGAACCCATAAATATCGCAAGCATGACAAAGACCAGAAAATGTGCCCATTGCGGCAAGGTGTTCGCCACGAACAGAGGAATGCAGAAGTATTGTTCCGAGGAATGTGCCACGGCAGCAAAAGAGACCAAGAAGAAAAGGCAGCGTGATTTCCTTCGGGCTGTGGAACCAATAATGGAACTCCAGCAGCAGGAGTACCTGACCTTTTCCAAAGCTGCCATCTTGTTAGGCTGTACCCGTCAGTATGTCTATAAACTCGTTGAGCAGGGCAAACTCCCAGCTTCCCGTCTGAGCAGTAGGATGGCGCTCATTCGCAGAAGTGACATAGAAAGGATGTTTGAGGCGAATCCTTATAATCGTGTTCTCCCTTGTTCGAAACCGAAGCCCTCTGTTGGCAAGAAATCAAAGACTTCTTCCAAAAAAGATGCCAAGTTTCTAAAAACAGAACAAGCATCAGATGAAGTCCTCGAATACTACTCTGGCGAGGAAGTGATGCAGACCTACAAGGTCAAACAATCATGGCTTTATGCCTCTGCCAAGCGTCACCAGATTCCCATGTGCCGAATTGCAGGACGCAACTACTACAGCAAGAAACACATTGATGCAGTATTCGGCACTTCCATAGACCTTGATTCTATTGTCGATTGGCTGACATCCCAAGAAGTGGCAGACCGTTACGGCATCAACCTCACAGCTGTCCGTTCATATGCCCACCGTCACAAGATACCAAGCAAGCGAGAGTACGGACACACCTACTATTCGCAAAGCCACTTTGATGAACTGCGCCGAACGGACTTGTTGGAGGATGAGAACTATTATACCGTTGAGCAGGTTCAGCAGCTCTACGGACTGACCAAGGCTAACATCTGCCACATCGTCAAGGTAAAGCATATTGATAAGACAAAGGTCGGACGGCTGAATCTCCTGCTCCGTTCTGATGTGGAGAGGGCGATGGAAGAGCGCAAAGCAATCGGACGTCCCGTGACCAGCAAGGTGATTGGTACTGGGAATAGTGGCTATACATTCTGATTATCTACCGTACTGACAAATTATTCGGTGATTATTGGGAATAATCGGAGTCAGCATGTCATCATTGAGTTCCTTTGCACCCGTGGAGAACCGACGAACGAAGCAAGAGCAGAGTCAAGCTTGCTTGAACTATGCCTTGTAAGGAGGAAGAGCGAAGCTCAAACGCTCCACCATGATTATCAACAATAATAAGAATACCATTATGAGTAACATCTGCAAGACCGTGACCCTCCGCACACGGAAAATCAAAGGCGGAGAACAGCTTTCCTTCTATCTCGACTATTATCCAGGTTATAGGGATGAGTCCACCATGAAGGTCATGCGCCATGAGTCGCTCGGCATCTATATCTATGCCAAACCAAAGTCCCAAAGAGAAAAGGACTACAACGACCGAATGCGTGAGAAGGCAGAAGCCCTCCGCTGCCGTCGCTATGAGTCCATAGTTAATGAGAGGTATGATTTCTTTGACAAGGAGAAGATGAAGGGCGACTTCCTTGCCTACTTCAAGCAGAAAGTCGAAAAGAAGAACTGCAAGTGGCAGCACGTCTATAAGCACTTCGCAAGGTTCTGCAACAACAAGTGCCGTTTCGATGAAATCAACGTTGACTTCTGCAATAGGTTTCGTGAATACCTGATGACCGCCCCACAGACCATCCATACTGAACATAAACTGCATATCAACTCCGTGGCTGGCTATTGGTCAACTTTCCGTGCCGTGCTCCATACAGCCTATAGGGAACACAAGATTATGGAGAATCCCAACGGCTTTCTGGAGCGTGTTGATACCATACCCACGGAGAAAGAACATCTGTCCAAGGATGAACTTGTCAAGTTGGCGAACACGCCTTGCGACTCTCCTGTATTAAAGACAGCATTTCTCTTTGCCTGTCTGACTGGACTCCGTAAGAGTGACATCAAGCAACTCACATGGGAGAACATACAACCCTACGGTGATGGAGGCATGTATGTAACCTTGCGAATGCAGAAGACCAAGGAACTGGTGAACAATCCTATCAGTGACGAGGCATTGGAACTGATAGGTGAACGTGGAACTGGTATCGTATTCACAGGCTTCACGGACAAACTCACCCAGACACCCTTGAAGAACTGGCTGAAAGCTGCTGGCATCACCAAGAAGATCTCGTTCCATTGCAGCCGACATACATTCGGTTCGCTACAGGTGGATGCTGGTACAAGCGTCTATACCGTCCAACATATGTTGGGCCACAAGAACGTTTCGACCACTCAAATCTATGCAAATATGGCAGACGAGAGCAAGCGCGAATCGGTAAACCGTATCACGCTTCGACCTGTGAAGACGGTGCAACTAAAGGTCGTGGGGCAATAACTACATCTGTTCTATCGGACACCTATAATATATATGTATCATCTTTGGGGAGGGGCATTGTCTCTCCCTTTTTCTTTCCCTCTTTTCTACAGTTAATCTCTGTTTCGAATATGATTATTGGTTCTAAAATCATACTCGGTAGGACCAATTAGCCAACAAATGTAAAAACGGAGTCGATTTTTCGTAATAATTTGAGCTGTCGGAAATAATCGGAGTAACTTTGCGTCGGAAAAAGCTCAGTCGAGTGCTGGCAAATGCTGACAATTCCATCAAATACGAATCAATAAATTAGAAAGGAACAAGAAAGATGAACAGTGTAAAATGTAAGACAGAAAACATGGCAGTGAGAGACTACTGCTTGTTGTGGGGATGCCCTGGCTTAGTCATCCTCACTATCTCCCTCTTCGTTTCATTGAAGGTGGGCAATGATTTTGGGCAAGACAACTTTGCCAAGTTCGTAACCTTTATAATCTCCAGCGGATTGTTGGGGACGGTCTATTATCTGTTCCAGTCCGTGTTGGTCGAGGTGCCATTTAAATTGCAGAAAAGTCAAAGAAAAGAAGTCATGTTTCTGACCGACCAAGAAGCGGAAGTGATACCAGAAGATTTAACGGACAATGTGAGTCTTGAACAAATCCAAGAATGTTTGGCAGAAATGCCACATCAAACAGAAACTCCACAAGTCCCTTTGTCAGAGGAGGTGAAAGAACCGACTGTAGAGGCTTCCGATATGGCAGAGACGAGTTTGGAGCAGTCAGACTTGTATGCCCTTCGTTGCAAGGAGTTTCAGCGTGAGCAGGAACAGAGGCGGCAGGACACCATCGCTGCCATCATGGAATATGTGACCCATACCATGTCACCATACATCTATGATAATGGAGAGTTGGAAAAACTATGTGATGCAATCAGGATGTGGGCCGATGACTGGCGGCATATACCTGTACCCATCAGGCTGAAGTCCACTCTGACCACCCTTGACCTGCGGCACTTTGTCTGGAACATAGCCGAGAGGTTGGGCAGCAAGAAAGACTACACGGGCGAAGTACGCGCCATCTTTATCAAAAGGATGTTTCCCAGTGTGATGAAGGACATAGAACTTGACAGCATCCGCAACTTCAAGTTCCAGCCCGATACTGGAAGCATCATGATAGACGAGCTGGAAAAAGGCGACTACCACTTCCATTATGAGTAGTTCCTGAATCGTCGGACAATTCCCTTTCCTCTTTCCCTTTCATTTTGTCCTTTTCTACGTTAGTGGGCGAAAGCTGGTGTCATCGCATCGGTTTTCGCCCATTATCTGTTTTGTAATCTTCTGTCGGGAGTGCCAGACAAGTCTTGATGCGCACTTTGTTTCATCCATTTTCTCTATTAATCTTCCCTTGTAGCCCACATTTTTCCCAATTATTTCATAATGATTTGATTATTCGTGGATTATCGTGAATAATCGGAATCAGCACGGCATCATTGAGTTCCTTTGCTGCCGATTCACCAAAATAGTGATAAGTTATGCAAAACGAAAATTTGACATTCAACGACCTCCCACAGGTCGTCGCCCAGCTTCGGGATGAGGTGATGGGCATGAGAGCCATGCTGACAAGACAGCAGGCAGAGAGTAGTAAACCTGTAAAGGAGAACCGCCACAAGCCAATGACTGTGGAGGAAGCTATCGAGTACACGCACATTCCCAAGGGTACGATGTACATGAAGTTAGAGGATGGCACCATCCCTGCCACCAAGCCAGGCAGAAGATGGATCCTTTATCAGGATGAGCTTGACAAGTGGCTGGAGACAACGCGCAGGAATGTCGTGCCGTTGACAGCCGAAGAGGTGAATGAAACCATCCTTGCCTCGCACAAACGTAAGCCAGACAAGCATGACTGGCAGGTCGAAGCAGAAAACACTCCGACGTGACCTTGTTTTCAAATCCAATTCAAATCAAGTTCAAAAAATTTTACTAACAATGGTTGAGGGCTGACCAATGCCAGCCCTCACCACAAACAAAAGAAACAATGAAGAACAACAACGTAAAGTATGGAATCCTGCTGACCAGAGAGCAGCTTGATTTCCTCAAAGATGACCACCAAGGCTTCCACCGCATGAAAGCCTTCGACACGTTTCTCTCTTTGGCGGCAATAGAAGCATTCCACTATGAGAAGAAGAACTTCTCAGCTGACCTCGGTATCGGTCAGTTTGCCATATCCAAAGTGGAACTCGCCGAACTCTGGCACTGTGACCGCAAGACCGCACAGAAGATGATAGACCTCTTCAACGAGGTGGGGATTCTCACATCCGTCGCCAACAACCGCACAACCATCCACACTATCCACTGTCTGGCATTCTGGTTCGTTGACGGGCAGGATGCCCCAATTAGGAATCCACACTATCAGCGTAATCGAGTTACTCCAAAACTGGCTGTCCAAGGTAATACAAGTTCAACCTCTTCTAATGATAATGGCAACAGCCATCCTCAATCGTTCACATCTTCCTATCCCGTTTCATCTTTGACTGATGCCAATGACGATGAAAGGGAAGAGAAAAGGCAATCTCCATACGGAGAGGATGGACAGCTGCCAGAAGACTACTTGGAGCAACTCGACGAACACTATTCCAACCTGCCGCCAGAAGCCGATGAGTCATATACCACATCAGGTGATGTCGCTTTAGGCAACACTCCTTCCATGCCCAACAATCAAGAGGGCATTCATATTGAAGAAGGCTCGACAGTCCCACCAGTCTCGCCAATCCCCAATCTGGCAGATGCGGAAACAACAGACATTACCGAAAGCCATCAATATGGTAGCGAGTGACGTCAGTAAAAAGCCTCCGACAGGCCCGAAGAAGTGTGATTTTTTCTGAGGTCTAAACAAGAAGTCCCAATGTCTGACAGATTTGCTCCGCTGCACTGTCCTTCCACTGGGCTCTTGCGCCGCTCGCAAGCTCGCACCGGGCTGTCCAAGGCTTATACTTCCACTTATCAATAGCAATACACTTATAAACTCCTTTAATCGAAATAAGATTATGAATAGAAAGACAAAATCAAAGCCCTCAGAAAAGAGGCAGAACAAGGGACATCATATTGATGTCCGTTTCACGGAAGAAGAATACAACCTGATTGTAACCAATGCCAACAAGTGTGGAATGCACAAGAGCATCTACGTCCACGATGCAGTCCTTGGACACCAGCCCAAGCAGCTGATGACCGAAGGACAGGAGGAAGCATTGAAG
Source organism: uncultured Bacteroidaceae bacterium (assembly GCA_905234555.1). GTDB lineage: Bacteria > Bacteroidota > Bacteroidia > Bacteroidales > Bacteroidaceae > UBA3839. Next base: position 6,074 of record CAJOHO010000040.1, on the reverse strand, counting down.
AGTCTCTCAGCTGCAAGGTCGGAACTTGTCGGCATCCGCAATGCCCTTCACGGACTGCCGCAGGAGGTGAGGAAGCGGTACTTCAAGAACGAGCGTTTCATGGAAGCATGGATTGAAGGCGTGAACTACCTTATCCAGCATTGGGACACCATCAAGGAGAAGTTTGGAGGATAGGACTATGATAGCAACAGCAAGACCCATAGCGCATGGTCAGGCCATGACCAACTATGCAACGAAAGACTTCCGTGCCGACATCGTGAAAGTGAACCTTTTGACAGGGGACTTGCCTCCGATGGGCATGTGGGACGAGATGGTGCTCCACATGAACCGCTTCAAGCAGAAGTTCGCACAGAAGCCTATTGACAAGACGTCCATACGCATCGAGGTTTCCCCATCCATGAACGAGAGCGACGGATGGACACTCGATGACTGGCGACGTTTCACAGAGGAGTTTGTCAATGAACTCGATCAGATGACCAAGACACCAGATGGCAAACACAAGAATCTTGTAAAGACAAACATCAAAAATTCGCAGTACTTCGCGGCTCTCCACTATGATGCCAAGTCAGGGATTCCCCACCTGCATCTGGTGGTGAACCGTATCGACAAAGACGGTAACATCAATGACTGTCACTTTATCGGTGAGCGAGCCGTGGCAGCTGCCCAAGCCATCAATCAACACCACGGCTGGAAAAACCCGATGGAGATACGAGAGGAACACCTCAAACAGATTACCGATGACTGCTACGACATACTGAGACATATGCCTGCCTTCTCTTGGCTGGACTATAAAACCCAACTTGAAAGTCGTGGCTACAAGGTCAAGATACAGCGTGACAAGGAGAACGTAGTCAGAGGCTATTCCGTCAAGAAAGGCAATTCCTCTTATAAGTCATCTGAACTTGGAACGGGACGCAACCTGATACCGACAAAGATAGAGGACACATGGAGAAAGCTACATCCAGTGCAGAAGCCGATGGCTGCACAAGTGCCAAATCCCTTGGACAGCAAGAAGCCATCCACGGATAGGCTGTCAACGGCACAGACATCATTCTCACAAGCCAGACCGTTTGCCACTTCTAACGACTATAAACAAGTCTTCCTCATCGATGACAAGCAGGTGCAGCTTAGCATCCCCGAAAGAGTTTACAAGGAACTTGACCGTAACATAGAGGTTCCCGACAACAGCGATGCCACACATGAGGATGTCTTGAAGGTTGCCATGTTGCTCTTCCTGGAATATGTCGATGCCGCCACAGCTATGTCCGAATCCATCGGAGGCGGTGGTGGAGTTGGCACAGGTTGGGGCAAAGACAAGGACGAGGACGAATTGGAATGGGCCAGACGCTGTGCCATGAAAGCCAATTGGCTCTGTAAACCAATGGCTAGAAGATGGAAGCGAAGTAAGTAAACAAACATATTATTAACACAAGTAATACCAATACAATGTCACAGAAAGATAAATTCAATGACCTCATGCTTGCCATCAGGGAGGATGAGGAAAAGTCTGAAGAACAGAAACGCTTTGATGCCACCTTGGAGCAAATCAAGGAGGCACTTGCCCTGTTGCAGAAATTGCTTGAAGCTATCAAGGAGGCAAAGGAAAGTGTCGAAACAACACAGAAGGGGCTTGAAGCCGCCGCCAAAAGTGCAGAGAATATCATCACCAGAGTCTGTGATGCTATCGTCAGGGTGGAGAACACTCCCATCAAAGCCCGACTTGATGACGAGAGTATTCGACAGCTAAAGGAACTTCACGACCAATGGCTGGGGCAAGAGACACAGACACTTGCAAACCACAATCAACAGCAACAAACGATTTGGCAGAAGCAGAGCCAACGATTAGCGAACATTCTGAAGAATAACGAGGGTGTATGGATTTCAACAAGAATTTTCTACATTGTTGGCTCTCTTTCCCTTCTGTCAATCATAACGATTGCAATGGAGATAGCTTTTTATGTGTACTTCAAGTGGATAGCATGATAACGAAAAAGCCTTCCCGTCAGACCTGCTGACGAGAAGGCCGTTATTGGATTAGTCCTCGTCGCCTACGATAATGTCACGGCCTCGATTATATTCGTTTACTTCGTGCGAACCACCGAGCATCAGGGCTGGGCCGTGGAGAAGGACGATGCGCATCTGGGGTTTCTGACGTTGCCGTCGTGGTCCGTGTACTTGGCACTGGTCTTGGCCACCAGCAAGTCCTTCTGATTGGCAGCACTCGTCTCCACGGTAAAACTGAGGTAGGGATACTTGTTTGCATCATCGGTGAGCAGAAAGGTGCCGTCCGACGAGGCATACCAGTTGATGGTTTGATCGCCGACAGGCCAATTGGCTTCACTCGTCCACTTTCCCTCTGCACTCTTCGTGGCGGTGATGGGGGAACCATTCGTATAACGTAGCTCACCATACACATAGTTGATGTCAAATGCCGAGAGCGTTGAGGTGGTGGTGATGGCAGCCCTCGTTTTCGGGGCCTTCTCTCCCCCTTGGGGGGAGTCGGAGGGGGCCTCATCGGGGTTCACCAACGGATGTTCCGCCACCTCTATGGTCAAGGGCAGCAGGGGAGGTTCAGGCTCCTGCCCGCCTGAGACGATTTCGTTGTCATCGCTGGAACAGGCCACGAATCCTACTGTCATCAGAACAACGAGTAAAGGCTTATGTGATTTCATCGCTGTTTAGAATGTTTTTGATAAGGTGTAAACGCGCTGTGTGGCAGCATTGTAATACTTCAAGGTGTATGCCTCACCCTCCTGACGGCCAAAGACGGTCATCGTGACGGGTGTGTCCAGCAAGTTTGCGTCGAGCGTATAGACTCCTCGGCACTCGCTCCCCACAAAGGCGGCCAGCATATCTCCGCTGCCGAAGGTCACGCCATCTATTGACAGGTCGGCAGGCGTAACCGTGAGCTGCTTCACCACGGGATACTTCGCGGCACCCAGCGTAAACTGCGGGATGAGGTCTTCGTCCAGACCATACACCTTGCCCATGTCGTAGCGCATCTGCACGGTGCGCGAAAAGGTCTGCTTCAGTTGACTGCAATAGTAACTCAGCGTCACGCTCACCACGTTCTGGTCGGCCTCGTTGCCGTAGGCCTTCAGCACGAAGCTGCCTTTGTCGTTCTCACTTCCCGTGCCCTGCGAGGTGGCAGGTGAGGTCAGGCCGCGCAACTGGCCGCCGATGAAGAGGGCCATCAGGTCATCACCCGAGACGTAGGGTTTCAGTGCGTCCTCCAACTGCACCAGCATGATGCTCCAGTTCTCGTAGTCGCCGGTATTGGGTTCCTGCCAGTCGGGACGGCTCTCGTTGCCGCTGTAATCTACCTGCCACGCCGGGGCCTGGCTGACGGTCTCCACGGTATAGCCCGCCGTGGAATTGTCGTCATCGCTGCTGCAAGCGCACACCAGCGCTGCCAACATTCCAAACAATAAATATCTTGTCTTCATATACATCTTATATTTAATGTTTAATTCATGGTCAATTCATGATAATTATATGTTAAAGATAAACACGAATTACCACGAATTGACCACAAATTATTCACGAATTATTTTTCATTTCACTACTACCTTGAACTTCGTTCGAGCTCGCTCACGTTCGGAAGTGTGAGCGAGCTCTCACTTCTCTCACTTAATCACGACCTTTTTTCCATTAAAGATATACACGCCGCTCTGGGTGGGTCGCTTGGGCAGTTGGATGCCGCTCACGGTGTACCACTTGCCGTCTTCGCGGTCGGTCTGCACGAAGCTGATCTTCGTCGGCTCGTCCGGACTGCCGATGACGGCATTGGCCGTGAAGGTCATCTGCTCCGAGGTGGCAGCCACAATCTCGCCGTCGCGCTCAATGGCGAACCAGATGCCAGTTTGCACATCGCCGCCAATGCTGAGGTAGAAGAGCGGTTGAGCGGAAGCAAATTCTTCACTCTTCACTCTTAACTCTTCACTTCCTACCATCTCGCCATCAGCGAAGGCCACCAGCCTGTCGCCCTCCTGCATCTCTACGCCTTCTACCACTGCGCTCACACTCATCGTCGCCTTGGCCCTTGCCGGAGCCGCAGCACGCGCCGTAGAGTACGACCACTCGTCGATAAACGTCGAGCCAGGCTCGTAGAACGGATAGACGAAGCTGGTATTTGTGTCGGCCTTGCGCAGCAGCATGTATCCCTCGCCGGGCTTCATGTACTCCAGACTGCCTTTCCAGCGGCCCACGCCACCCGTCACGGTGAAGTACGCAAACTGGTCGTGGCTCTTGATGACGTCGCCCGGCTGGGCCTTGTCGTAGTAGTCGCTCAGCGCCGTCTCTATCGGCAGGTTCAGCATCGGCGTATAGCCTATGCCGTTCCATCCCTGCTTCAGTTCGATGGTGCGCATGTCGAGTTGCTTGATCACGTTGCCCGCGATGGGGAACTTCACCGGCTCGTGTACCATGATGGCATAGGCGTTCTTCTGCGAGAGACTGGTCACGCTCGCTCCGCCCGACACCAGCCAGTGGCCGCTGCGGTAGATGAGCGTCGCGTCGCTGTTCATGTCGGTCAGCACGTCGCCCTCCTTCCAGGGCAGTCCGTCGAGCAGGTTGCCCAGGTTGAACAGCCGCTCACTGGCCACGTTGAACGATACCCAGTTCCAGCCTGCCGCCAGGTCGAAGGTCTGCACATACTCCGTGCCAGCCCTGAAGAGCACCGGCTCGTCGGTACCCAGCACGGTGCCGTTCTGGAACGTGATGGGCGCAGGAGGCGTCAGCACCAGTTCGCGGCCCGTCGAGTACTGCCACAGTTTGAAGGTCAGTGCCCGTCCGCTCGCCTGGTTGTCATACACCGTCAGGTAGAGGTTGCTCTCGCCCGTCAGTGCCGAGTAGCTGATGTTGGCGAAGCCGTGGCATCGTCCGTCCTGTGCAAACACGCCCACGATGTCTCTCGCGTCGATGTCTATCTCGTCGTTCACCAGCACACGGCCCGCGATGTTCATTGAGTGCTGCAGCAGGTCGCCGCTGATGTTCTCGGCCCATTCGGGCTGCTCGCCCTCCACGGTCAGGCTCAGGTACAGCGGCTCCTTCACGCCGTCCTCGTCGGTCAGATAGATGATTTCGTCATACGAGCCTACGTTCAGGCTGCGGTTCACCGTTGCCGTGATGACCACCATGCTCTGTGCGGGCACCACGTCGCTGTACGCGTCGAGCGTCAGCCACTTCGGACAGTTCTCGATGGTGTACGTGCGCGAGGTCGCACTCTTGTTTTCCACGCCGAAATAGAGCTCCTCGCCCGCTCCGTAGGCCACCTTCTGCAACAGGCGGTTGGTGAGCCACTGCATGCTGCTGCTGTTCACATAGTAGCAGGCCGTCTGCGGCGATGCCATCGCGTTGCCGTTCTTGTCCTCCACGTCGCGCAGCGTCACGTAGATGTTCCTGTGGTTGATGCGCTGTGTCAGTTCGTCGATGCCCACCAGCACCTGATTGTCCTTGCCGGCGAAACTGAACTTCAGGTTCGTCAGTTCCTCGTAGGGCACCACGGGGGCTGCCGTCTCGCTGGTGATGCGGCGCAGGATTTCGTCGGCAGAACCGACGAACACATAGTCGCGCACCGGTGTCGAGGTGGCCTGCTTCGTCACGGGGTCCAGTTCATAGCGCACCTCGCCCATGTCGTCCAGATAGATCTTCTTGCTCCACGGGTAGGCCACCGTCTCGATGCTGTTGTCCTTCTGCCGCTCCTGCCGGTCGAACGAGAGATAGGTCAGCAGACCAGCCTCGTCGCCCTGCGGACTCTTCGTGGCGTATGCCTTGATGAGCGTCAGCGGCAGTGCCTGTGCGAACATACAGAGTTCGTCGAGGTTGCCGGTAAGTTGGCCAACGATGGTGCCTCTGACGGTCACTTCACAGGTAGCGGTCTTTGCGCCGTCTGTGGTGGTCACGGTGATGGTGGCCGTACCAGCATTCACAGCGTACACTACTCCGTCGGTCACGGTAGCCACGTTGGCATTGCTCGTTGTCCACGTTACACTCTTGTCCGTAGCGTTGTCGGGGGCGACGGTTGCCGTCAGCCTTTCTCTGCTGCCAGCGATTAGCGTGGTGCTGGTCTTATT
>CAJOHO010000039.1 GCA_905234555.1 uncultured Bacteroidaceae bacterium | reverse complement strand
GCACGAATTTTGACTTGTGCACGCATAAATGATGATTTGACTTTCATTTTGTCAGATTTGGCGTCATAAGGGAGAGATGGGTTGGGTTAGTTTTTGGTTAAAAGTTTGGTTAAAAGTTTGAGCACGCTGCGTGGAGATTTTGAGCACGCTTGAAAATTAAACGGAGCACGCTTGAAATGTTGCGAGAAGGTGGTGGAAATGTGGGTAGAGCGTGGTGGAAAAGTAAACGGAGCGTGAAAGGTGAAGGGTGAAGGCTGATTCTATAGAATACCTAATTAAAAATAAAAAATACATATTGATTTTTTTATTTATTTTTATAACTCCATTAAAGTAGCCTTCACCCCTTCACCCTTTCCAACTCTATCAGAAGGGCATCTCTGGTTCAAGTGCTTGATTTGCAAGGCGTTTATTCTCTCGTTCAAGTTCGTCCATCATGACACGAACGACCAGATAGCGCATTCCTTGCTTTGTTTTCTTGGGTTCAAATCCCAGTTTTCGCATGGAAATGCCTACTTTTGGGGCTGTAAATTCACGATTAGGGCCTGTTCTTGACGTGAGCCAACCGATAATTTCGCCTGTTGAGACGGCTTGAGCCTGTTCTGCGGGGTGTGGTTTACGCAAAATAGTGGGGATTAAGACCGTGCAAAGGTCCTGTGCGACGTATTTTTCGTTGATTTCCTTCAGTTTTTCGATGTCTTCAGGGGTGATTTCGAGCTTGAAAGCCTTGGGATGTGTAGCCAGGTAATAGGCTTGGGCGAAAGCTCGTTCCTGAGGAAGCGTCTTGTAGTCGCGTCCGCGATGAGTGATGGGGAGTACCACAAAGCGACGGTCGCCTGTGTTGTCGGGCAGGAAGACTTCCTTGTTAGTGGTGCCGATCCAGCTCGTATGAACCTTACGCATGACGGCAAAGTGACCGAAGTGAGTACGTTCGGTGATGGCAGAAGCAGCACCACCACCGATGTAGTTCTTGAGCTTGTTGAGGGTGGTGTTGTTAATCTGAATCTCATCGAGGAAACAAACCATGTTGCGTGCGAGTGCCAGCAGTTCGTCCTTGTCCTTGAACTTCGACAACTCAACGACTCGGTGGATGTATCGTCTGAGCGGACGGGGAAGGAAACGCTCTACGAACGAAGTCTTTCCCGAACCCTCTAATTCGCCTGCGAGAATCAGCATCAGTTGATTGCTGATGTCCAGACCTAAGGCGACAGCTACCATCCAGACATACCATAGTTTTGCCATCTTTAGCAGATAGTCCGTGTTCTCGTCCTTCTCCAATCCGAGGTGGTCAAAGAGGACGGCTATGTAGTCCTTGCTGCCTGGTCGCCAAGGCTTGAGAGTCTGGGCATAAGCCTCTACAGGATTATAGATGGGCGCTAACATCTCGCTGCTGATGTATGATTCCAAGTTGGTCTTTGCCACATGGATGTCGGCGGCATGAAGCTTGGTGAGGAGCGTGTTGAAGGCACGTTCATCAAGCGCATGCCAAGCATCTTCCTGACCTTTCTTCTTCATCTCAATCTGTTCGCTAAACCCGTTGAGCTGAAACTCATAATGGTCATCAATCCATTCGTGGATACGCTCAAACAGGTTCTTACGTTCCTCCTCCTTTTCCTCCTCCGTCTTCTTGGGACGGCCACGGCGGGACTTGGGTTCTTCGGGGAACACGGTTTCGGGGAGCGTGGTGTCCACGCCGGCATCCTCAGCCAGCTTGAAGAAGGTGCCGAGATGCACTTCCCCACGGCCTGTATTCAGGCAGTTGTCGTACTTACGGTTCTCCGTTTCGTAGCTGGTGTACTTGGATGACAGGCGGCAGACACGGTGGAAAAGGTCACGGCCCTGTTCACCGAGGTCTGAGGCGAAGGCGAAACCCACGTGAAGGAAATCGTCATAACTGTCAGCAATGCTGAAATTACCTCTCTCAATGCGCTCTACGATGAGAGCGACTTTTTCGTAATCTGATAATTGTTTCATAATAAAAAAGTATTTATGGGTTCATAAAATTCGGATTGATATATGCGAGTGGGTCGTGGCTCAAAAAGCAGCAGCGAGCGATGTCCTTACCGCTTTCGTCGGGCGGCAGGCCGTACTGGAATCGCAGGTACAGGCTCACTTGCCGGTAGAATTCCTTGAACGACTTTCCTCCGCAGTCGCCACAGCCAATCAGCCATTTCAGACCGCTTCCACGAGGCGAGGTGAAGATGAGTTCGGTTTCGTATCGTGGGTCATGAATCAGCGTCTGTTTGAGGCTCTCGACTTCTTCCTTGGGGATGTCGTCGAGGTCGATGACCATCATTCCGCTGCGCTGGATGAGGAACTTCGCATCGCGATACCAGAACGTCCCGTTGGGCGTACAGGAGAGGAAGTTCAGGACCTTCATGCGTGCCTGTAGGGCTTTGTCTGTTTCGGCTCTCAGCGCCTCCGTCGCCGCCTTCGCGCGGGTACCTATGATATAATGATACACCCACGTGAGTGGCACCTGCAGGTGTAGAACACGCGTCTGCACGACAGGCACGCCCTGACTGTTCTCGTAGCCACGCTCGAGAATCGTCAGGTTGGGAATGTGAGGAAGTTGTAACATACAAGCAGCGGAACTCTTTTATGAATTCCGCTGCAAATTTACGCAATTATAAACAACCTGTCAATAGTAAAAAGTATTATGGCAGGTGCCATAGGGTGCCAAAAGTCATGGCACCTGGGTGCTTTCCCATTTTGAATAGATGATTTTGGCTATAGTTGGTAAAACATCACCGAATTTGTCTGCTAATTCACTCTCCTCCTCCTCATTGAAATACCCACATATTTGTTGTTCCAAATAACGCTTTCCCCAACCACTGATACGACTTAGCGGCTTAGCCAATTCTTGTTTGTTAGAAGGAACAATATGCAAGTGCTCAGCCAGTTTAAGGCCTAAGATAGCAGTTTGGCGTGGATTGAGTCCCTTCTTTTTGGCACGATATTCGTCTAATTCGCTTTTTATTTCCGCTATTTCTTCATCGGTGAATTTCCCTTCTTGTGTATGGGACTCCATCCGTTTCTCCAAATCCTCAATCTTTCGATCACGAGCAAGAACTGCTGCCTTCTGTTCTGCCAGTTGCTTCTTCAACTGCTCTACCTCGCTGTTCTGGTTTTGCAACATTCGTTCAACGTCTGCCTTGGTGAAGATGTCTGCTGAGGTCTGAGGACCACCCGTGTAGTCGTAGTCGTCGAAGGATTCTTTTTCTTGAAAAACCACTGACCCAATATAGCGAATCTCTTGGGTGAAGTTGTCATACGAACCTTTTTGCGAGGCAAGATAAACAATATGCTTGATGGCTTGCTGGAAGTGATTGGACTTCGTCACAGTCTGCATCATGGCATAGGCACATAGCATCACCGCTTGGGCGGCTCCCAGTTCGACATAGCCTGTATTGAGGCTTTTAGACAATTTATCGATAATGCGTTCTATAAAGTTTTCAGGGTACTTTTCCTGCCAGAGTTTCCTGACGACATCTTTGGCTGTCAGCCAGATTTCAGTTACGTCGTAATTCCTGCAGAAAGTTTCCTTGATGTCCTCCAAGTGGGTGCTAAAACGGCGGAAGAGTTTCTCGTTGTTGAACTCGCTGAAATACTGGTCGGCCTTTCCAGAGCTTATCCTCATTAATCTGTACTGAGGCTTGACGTTTTCGTTATGCTGCTGCTTCATCAGTTTGTCGAAGGCCAATTGCTTTTTAATGTTATCCTGAATGGAAGATAATAGTTCTTTGCCATAGATACCCATGTATTTCAGCAGCTCAGGGAATACGCCTGCTTTGTACAATTCCTCATCAGCATGACGATAATAGAGCAGGATATAAACGCGAGCAAGCATGATCTGATAATTATATGGAGTTGAGCTACCACCTCCAAATCTGCCTTGTTCTTTAAGTGCTTCCAGAATCACAGTATTTGCAGCAAGTACATTCTTCTCAACCTTTTGGCAATACTCCATAGGTTTGTTCCACATAGTCGCTCCATCCATCGACTGGAGATAAGGCAAGTTCTTGGCCACCCGTACACACAGCGTGTCCAGCACTTCCTGGCTTAGGTATTGTTCTTTGTTTTCCATAAAATGAAGATTTTTTAGTTTTGTTTTCGCAAAGATACTCATTTTCCACAACTCTACAAAATATTCTTGTGAAAATACTTTGAAGTTTCAGAAAAACTTCCTACCTTTGCCACCGTATTCAAAACGAATGCAGACATATTTGCTCAATTGCCTTAGAAATCACCACCTCAAAGAAAAGCGAGCAACAACATACCAGAAAGAGCTAACCCTCATGGGCGTAGGCTTCACATATTGGTATGTAGGTTTGTGGTGAACCTCTAAGGCGTATGGCGAAAGTCTGCGCCTTTTGTTTTGATTTGGATTTAATAGCACTCAGCCCTACGCACCACGGTTAAGCGGAATAACATGAAAAAGATACTATTCTTATTGTTGGCAAGTACTGTCATTCTTGCAAGTTGTAAGTCAAACGAGGAAAAAGCCGAAGAACTAATCAAAAAAGAGCTTTCTAAAACCCTCTACGACTTTGACAGTTATCAGCCCATCGAGACTATTGTCAACGAAGCAAAGGCTAATGTATTCAATGACACAACCTGCTGGCATAAAGCAGAGGTTCTCGCGTTTGGAATGGAGAAAACCATTGAATATGCGAACAAGTGCACGAAAGCAAAAGAATACATGGATATATATGGACCGCCAACATCCTATTCTTCATCTTATTCTGATAAGCAATACTATAAGTATAAAGCAGAGTGTGAGGAAGCATTAGAAGAAGCACAAAACAGTCATCGTACTTGTAAACGGGTAGCACTGGAACTAAAAGAATTAGTCTCAAAGCTTGATACTACTGAAGTCATTGGTTGGGAAGTTACCCATCGGTTCAGATGTAAAACAAAGGGCGGTAGTGCTGCAATTGGTAACTACAGATATGTCATAGATAAAGATTTTGAGACCGTTCTTTTACGTGAAGACACCGATGAAGATGAACATGTAAGAGAGGCAATAAAAACCTTAGAGACCGATTACTGGGAAAATATGGATCTGTAACTTACTTAGCTCTGATTCAACCTAAAACGGCTTCTTGCATCAAGTGTGCAGGGAGCCGCTGATGTTACCCTTCGCAGATGATGCGGGCAAGGTCGTTGAGGGCGAGGCATTGGTCGCGACGGATGAGGTGTTGCTCGTTGTGGTGCTGCCAGGGAGCAAGGAGGAGGAGCTGACCACGTGCACAAAGTCACAGGGGACAGGTGTTCTGATTCACGCTGAAGCGTAGTACCAGAATACCTGTCCCCTCTATTATTCTGCGTCCTTAGGATTGTGTGTGCTGGAAGAAGGTGAAGTTGACGGAGCCGTAGGTGCGGTGGTCGAGGAAATGGGGATCGGTGGTGAAGGAATAGTTTTTGCCGTGCTCGAGGATGAAGATGCCGTCGGGAGCGAGGATGTTGGTGGCAAAAACCTGGGTGGGGATGTCGGATAGGTTTTCGAGGGCGTAGGGAGGATCGGCAAAGATGATGTCGAAAGTCTCTCCTATCCTATTTATATATTTGAAGACGTCGGCGAGGAGAGGATGCCAGGCGGGATCGTTGAGCTGACGGGCTGTGCGCTGCAGGAACTGGAAATGCTTGTAGTCTTTCTCTATGCTGACGACGCGGCTGCAACCGCGTGAGAGCAGTTCGAGGCTGATGCTGCCTGTGCCGGCGAAGAGGTCGAGGGCGGTGGGGGCGGCATCGAAATCTACATAGACGTTGTGGAGGATGTTGAAGAGGCTCTCTTTGGCGAAATCTGTAGTGGGACGTGCCTTGAAGGTGGTGGGTACGTCGAATCGCTTATGCTTGTATTTTCCGCCAATTATTCGCAAAGCTTCGAATTATAAATTATAAATTGTTAATTATACAAGTTCCGCATGTTAACAAAAACCTTAAAAACCCTCACTTCAGTATGTGTCGGACTTACAGTCCTTATACGATTAAAGGTAACTATTTTTCCTTGCGAGCAAGCTCCCAGATAAAAATATCCACCTCGAATCTATGTCTCTTAGTAGAGCCATCACATACTTTTGTGAGCAAAAACATCGCCCTTCGGGCTGAAAAACCGATTTCTCACAATGCGCAGCCTTTTTTTAGTGGAGCGCAGCGTAACGGTGTTTTTGCTTTTGATGTTTGTAATAACGGAGTTATGTGATAAGGGCTATGGCTTGAAGTAAGAGCTTGCTCTTAAAGGCAAGGCATAGTACTTAGCACAAAAGCTCTGAAAGAGCTGCAAACATCAAAAGAGTTTTTATTGTTTTTTTCTCTATCTCTTAGAAGCCGCAGACGAGGAGGGTTTGGAGGTCGTAGGGGATGGTGGAGTTGCCGCGGGTGATGGTTTCGCGGAAGTCGTCGCTGCGGTCGATGAGGGAGACGTTGCGGAGGAAATAGTGGATCTTATCGACGAGTTCCTTGCTGCCGTCGTCGTCGCTCACGACGAAGAGGGCGTCCTCGAGCTGGTCGTACTTCAGTTCTTTCCACAGCCCCAGGAGGTAGTACTGGCAGTCGTTGATGCCGTGTACGGGGTAGGAGTTGACGAAGAGCATACGTCCCTGCTGGAAGCAATAGACGGTGAGCTGGTCGTCGTGGCGGTAGGCGTACATCTTGCGGTTGGTGCCGATGAGGCTGCGTTCGCTGAAGAACTCGATGAGGGTGGAGGCTGAAGCGTAGAAGCGTGCACGTGGGAAGTCGTCGATAATGAGCTGACGGAGGTGTTTGTCGAACCCGAAGATGACGGCGATGCCTGAACGGCGCAGCATGTTGTAGCTGATGTGTGTGTGTTCGACTTTGGGGAAGACAAAGCGGAAGGTGTCTTCGATGTGTTCACGCTCGAAGGCTACAGCTGGGACGGTGGTGAACTGTGGTGTGGTGATGAGCACGTTGACGCGTTTGTAGGGCTGCTTGAGGAGCGGCTCGGTCATGAGTGCTTCCTTGAGGTTGGCTGCCAGGGACACCACAGGCTTCACCCGCAGCTTCTGGAAGACGTAGCGGGGGGTGCCTGTGGGTGCATAGACACAAAAGGAAAGTCCATCCGTAGTGATGCGGATGGACAGACTTTTCAATACAGCCTCCCCCTGTCCCCCTCCGAAAGAGGGGGTATTGGGTGATGGTTGTTGGTTATTTAGTTGATGTGACGGCATGTTCTGTGTAGTACGGGACAGTTCTGTGTAGTTGAAAAAAAAGCCCCCTCTATTCGGAGGGGGTTAGGGGGAGGCCCTTATTCCCAGTTACCTGCCATCTTGTTGTTCTCGTCGAGAACATCACCGATGCGCAGACCGTACCATTTACCTTCTTCGTTGGAGGTGAGGTCGTCGAGGTCGGGCAAGTTCTTGCCGCGCTTCTTCAGATCCTGCTTCACGCTCTTGATACGCTTGGCTTCGTTAGGAATGTCCTTCATGTAGTCTTCGATGTTGACACGGCATTCCACTACATCGACTGCGTCGCCGAGCTGGTTGTAGAGGTAGTTCTTCTTGATCTGAATGACAGCTGAGGTATTGCCTACTGGGCAGAACTTCAGTTTCTCCGGTTCGGTGATGTTGAGGCTGTCCTTTACATCTACCCACAGCGTATCGCTGGAGATGTAGCCTTTCTGGATAGCCACACGCTTGATGGCACGCTGGCTGCCTTTCTCTTCGTCGGCCAGTCCGCCGTTCTGGATGATGTCCTTCATCTCGTCGTCGGAGATGTCGCCTTCTTCTACGATACCGCGTACGGCTTTACCTTGCTGCACGTACAGCACGATGGAGTCCATGTCGCCACAGTAGTAACCGTAGCGCTGCTTGTACATTTCCTGCACGTCGCGAATCTGAGTCAGACGCTGGATGACTGCTTGTTCTCTCTCCTTTTTCAGTTCATCGAATGAGATGTCCTCATAGATACTCCAGAAGCAGGCGTATGCCAAACCCAGAGTACAAAGTCCCAACAGGACGTTTACGATAGTTTTCTTCATGATATGGTTTTGTTTTTAAATTATTTTTTACTACCTTTAGAAAGTTACTTTCGCTCGACAATAAAAATAAAAACGATTTTATTTGTTATTGTGCTCGCTTAATCGTAACTTTGCACCAAAGTTGTCGATTTACACCAAAAATGACGTTTTTCGACACCTTTTCGCACATTTCAGTTGCAAAAATAGTGAAAAGAAATGAAACTTAGTGCGAAACTTCCACTTTTTTTTCAAAAAAGATGCTGAAAGACTACTTTAAGGAGCAAATTTTGTCAAATTTCGGGCATTTGCCGACAGATGACCAACAAAAAGCCGTCGAAGAGCTGACTGATTTCATTTTTTCGACGGAAGCGACCGAAGTGTTCGTTTTGCGTGGTTTTGCCGGTACGGGAAAAACGTCCCTTATCGGTGCTTTGGTCAAGACGATGGGTCAGCTGGAACGGGAATGTGTGCTGATGGCACCGACGGGTAGGGCAGCGAAGGTGTTTTCCCTCTATGCCGACCATCCTGCCTTCACCATCCATAAGCGTATCTATCGTCAGAAGTCGATGGATCAAGACGGTGTCTTCTCGCTAAACTACAATCCGCAGAAGAACGTGCTCTTCATCGTTGATGAGGCATCGATGATCAGTGTCACTCCCAATTCATCTCCTGCGAGGGAGGGGAGTGGTTTCGCTGTGAGTGGGGATTCGTTGTTGGAAGACCTGATAACGTTTGTCTATGGCGGTGGAACATGCCGTCTGATCCTTTTGGGCGATACGGCTCAGCTGCCGCCTGTGGGCGAGACGGACAGTCCTGCCTTGCAACCCGACGTGCTGCGGAGCTGCGGACTGCTGCCTCGTATGGTGACGATGAAGCAGATTGTGCGTCAGCAGGAGAGTTCCGGCATCTTGTGGAACGCAACGCGATTACGCCAATTGCTTGAAAACGAGGAAGTTTTTGACTGGCCGCAGATTCGTTTTGCGGGTTTTGCGGATGTGAAGAATGTGGCAGGCAACGAACTGATTGAGACGCTGGCAAACTGTTATGCCCGTTACGGGAAGGACGAAACGATGGTGGTTTGCCGCTCTAATAAACGCGCGATATTATATAATAAAGGAATACGCCACCAAATTCTTGACCGTGAAGAGGAACTATCTTCCCAAGAACTGGTCATGATCGCCAAAAACAATTATTATTGGTTGAAAGCCCCCTCTAACTCCCCCGAATGGGGGAGGACTCCAGCACCTGAGAACCCAGAACAAATGATTAGAGCAAAATATCAGACTGCAGATCCTTTAATGTATAGTTTGTTAAAAGAGTATTCATTACATAATAGAAAATTTCCTACAGATGCAGAGGTGGCAATGTGGAGTATTTTGAATGCTCGACAACTGGGTACAAAATTTCGCCGTCAACATGTCATAGCAGATTTTATAGTGGATTTTGTTAGTATAAAACATAAATTAGTCATTGAGGTAGATGGAGGTTATCACGATTTAGAAGAACAGCAGAAACTTGATCAGTTAAGAACAGAAATACTGAATCAGTTAGGATATAAAGAGCTTCGCTTTAGGAATGAAGAGGTAATTACCTCACCTGAAAAAGTCAAAGAAAGAATCATAGAAGAAATGGCAAAACATCCGATTGGAGTCCTCCCCCATTCGGGGGAGTTAGAGGGGGCTGACTTCCTGGCTAATGGCGATATTGCTGTGATTCAGCGGGTGCGGCATGAGCGGGAACTGTATGGGTTCCGCTTTGCGGACTGTGTGTTGCGGTTGCCTGACTATGATGACTATGAGTTTGAAGCGACCGTCCTGCTCGATACACTCCATGAGGAAGCACCTGCATTGACTTACGAACGGCAGGAACAGCTCTTCCAGCGTGTGCTCGAAGACTATGCGGATATCCCTCTCAAACGCGACAGAATGAAGGCGCTGAAGGAGGATCCTCACTTCAACGCCTTACAAATCAAATATGCTTACGCGGTCACCTGCCACAAAGCGCAGGGTGGACAATGGAGCCATCTCTTCATCGACCAGGGATATATGACGGAGGAGATGCTCGGTCCGGATTATTACCGCTGGCTCTATACGGCGCTCACTCGCGCCACAAACACTGTCTATTTCGTGAACTGGCGCGATGAACAGACGCTACCGGAAGGAGCTTAGAGTTCAGCCAGTTCGATGACCTTGTTCACAGCATCCTGCAGTCCATCGACGTTCTTACCGCCAGCAGTGGCATAGTGTGGCTGTCCGCCGCCGCCACCCTGCATGAGTTTGGCTGCGTCGCGGATGATCTTGCCTGCGTTCTTGCCTGCTGCCACGAGGTCGTCGGAGAAGGAGACGGTGAGGTTCGGCTTGCCTGAGTTCATCGCACCGATGGCGATGAGCAACTGGTCGGGGAACTGTGCACGCAGCTGGAAGGTGATGTCCTTTGCGCTCTGTGCATCCACCGGAATCACACCTGAAATCACTTTTACATCGTTGATGGTCTGAGCGTGGGCAATGAGGTCGCGCTTGAACTCCTGTGCCTGCTGAGCCTTGAATTCGTCGAGCGACTTCTTGAGTTCTGCGTTCTCCTCAAAGCTCTTGCGAATGGTGCCGAGGAGGTCGGGCGCATTGTTCAGCAAGGTCTTGATGTCGTTCAGGTAGTCCTGGATGCGGTTGAGCAGTTCCTCTACCTTCGCACCCGTGATGGCTTCGATACGGCGAACGCCTGCAGCAATACTGCTCTCGCTCAGGATGCGTACCATACCGATCTGACCCGTAGCGCGTACGTGGCAACCGCCGCAGAACTCTACGCTGTCGCCGAACTGAACCACACGTACCTTGTCGCCGTACTTCTCGCCGAAGAGGGCGATGGCACCGAGCTTCTTGGCTTCTTCGATGGGGCAGTCACGATATTCGGTGAGCGGGATGTTCTCACGGATCTTTTCGTTGACGATGCGCTCCACCTCACGCAACTGCTCTTGTGTCACCTTCTCGAAGTGAGAGAAGTCGAAACGGAGACTGTTGGGTGTGACCAGCGAACCTTTCTGCTCTACGTGTGTACCCAGCACCTGACGCAAAGCGGCATCGAGCAGGTGGGTGCAGGAGTGGTTGGCTTCGGTGGCACGGCGCTTCTCGATATCTACGCACGCCATGAACTCTGCTTCGGGATGTTCGGGCAACTTGTCAACGATGTGGACGCTGAGTCCGTTCTCTTTCTTCACGTCGAGCACGTTGATGGTCTCTTCTTCGCTGACGAGCACACCCTGGTCGCCTACTTCACCACCCATCTCGGCATAGAACGGAGTGGTGTCGAGCACGAGTTCGTAGCTGGTGCCTTTCTTCTGCTTCACCTCGCGATACTGGAGGATGTGACAGGTATATTCGGTGTAGTCGTAACCTACGAAGGTGCTTTCGACAACGGCATCATCGGCAATGCCAACCTTTACCCAGTCGCCCAGCTCTTTCTGTGCGGCGTTGCGCGCACGGTCCTTCTGCTTCTGCATCTCTGCGTTGAAACCAGCTTCATCGACCGTCATATTGTTCTCACGGCAGATGAGCTGAGTGAGGTCGAGTGGGAATCCGAAGGTGTCGAAGAGCGTGAATGCCTTGTCGCCGGCAATCTCGGTCTTTCCTGCGGCACGGGTCTCGTCCATCACGCCGTTGAGCAGACGGATTCCGTTTTCGAGTGTGCGGAGGAAGGAATCTTCCTCTTCCTTCATCACCTTCATAATGAGGTCTTTCTGTGCAGCCAACTCTGGGAAGGCGTCGCCCATCTCCTCGATGAGTGTCGGCACCAGTCGGTAGATGAAGGCTTGCTTCTGGCCGAGGAAGGTATAGCCGTAGCGAACGGCACGACGCAGGATGCGACGAATCACGTAACCAGCCTTGGCGTTGGACGGCAGCTGTCCGTCGGCGATGGAGAAGGCGATGGCACGCAGGTGGTCGGCAACGACACGCATGGCGACATCCGTCTTTTCTTCCTTGCCGTAAGGAATACCTGCCATATCGGAGATGACCTTGATGATGGGCTGGAACACGTCGGTGTCGTAGTTGGAGTGCTTACCTTGGAGTGCACGAACGAGGCGTTCGAAGCCCATACCTGTATCGATGACATTCATGGAGAGAGGTTCGAGACTTCCGTCAGCCTTGCGGTTGAACTGCATGAACACGATGTTCCAGATTTCGATGACCTGTGGGTCGTCCTTGTTGACCAACTCACGTCCTGGCACCTTGGCTTTCTCTTCGGGTGTGCGGCTGTCGAGATGGATTTCAGAACAGGGACCGCATGGACCGGTATCACCCATTTCCCAGAAGTTATCGTGCTTGTTGCCGTTGATGATGTGGTCGGCAGGCACGTGCTTGAGCCAGAAACCGGCAGCTTCATCGTCGCGTACGAGTCCTTCCTTCGGATCGCCCTCAAAGACGGTGACGTACAGGTCTTTCGGATCGAGTTTCAGCACGTCCACGAGGTATTCCCAAGCCATGTCGATGGCACCTTCCTTGAAGTAGTCGCCAAAAGACCAGTTGCCCAGCATTTCGAACATGGTGTGGTGGTAGGTGTCGTGACCTACTTCCTCCAGGTCGTTGTGCTTACCGCTCACACGCAGACACTTCTGGGTGTCGGCACGGCGTCGTGGTTCTGGGTCGCGTGTACCGAGAATGATGTCTTTCCATTGGTTCATACCGGCGTTCGTGAACATGAGCGTCGGGTCGTCTTTGATGACCATCGGAGCCGATGGCACGATGGCATGACCTTTGCTTTCAAAATACTTTTTGAAAGACTCGCGTATTTCTTTTGCTGTCATCATATTATTTACTATTTGACTATTTACGATTTACGATTTTATGATTTGCAGAAATTTGTTTGAAAAATTTATGCAAAGTTACGCAGAAAAGTTGAAAGTAGAAAGCTGAGCGTTGTTTTTTTGATGTCTCTGCGACATTTTCAGCGTTTGTCGCTCCACTTTTCAACTAAAATTCTTAACTTTGCGACACCAATATGCATAATCGCATGAAATTGTCTGTTCTCATTCCGACCTACAACTACGATTGCTCTGAGCTGGTGAAAGCTATGCAAGAGCAGGGTCGTCTGTGGAATGAAGCGTTCGAGATCATTGTCGCCGACGATGCTTCCACCGACGCAAGTGTGGTGGCGGCGTTAGACAATCTCGGACCGAAGGAAGAGGTGAAGGTGCTGCATGCTGCACAGAATATGGGTCGTGCACGCATCCGCAACTTCCTGGCAGAACAGGCTCAGGGTGAATGGCTGCTGTTCATGGATGCAGACGGGAAAGTGATACGAAAGGATTTTCTCAGGAAGTACATGGATGCAGCTCAGGAACACGAGGTAGTGTGTGGCGGTGTGGTTCATCCCGACGAATGGCACGACCCAGAGCGGATGTTACGCTGGAAATACGAGAAAGCATACGAACGGAAATATGGGAACATCAGTGAGCAGTTCCGTTCCTTTTCCTTCCTGATTCATCACTCAGTGGTGCAGAAAGTACGCTTCGACGAGCGCTACAGGGGATATGGCTACGAAGACGTGCAGTTTGGCAAGGACCTAAAAGCGGCAGGCTTTACCATTCATGGCATTGACAATCCCCTGTTGAACAACGACATTGAAGACAATGCCACGTTCCTGCGCAAGACGGAGGAAGCACTAAGGGCGGCTCATCATTTCCGAGAAGATATTGGCGACCTGGTGAAGATGAACCGCCTATCAACCAAATATCGTGTGTTTTCTCCTTTGATTCGCATACTTTATCGGCTGTCAGCGCCCCTGCTTCGCCGCAACCTGCTGGGCCATCATCCGTCCCTCAAACTCTTCGCTTTCTATAAGTTAGGGTATTATCTGAGTCTTAAATAGTAAAGTCGTTATTTTCCGGTATCCCGTTATTCCGTAATTCCGAAAATCCGAAAAATCCGTAAATCCCGTGACAACTCTCGACATTCTCATCTGCACCATTGACGAAGGCATACAGCGTGTGCCTAAGGTGTTGCTGCCGCCTATGACCGATGTTGCTTATGTGGTGTCGATGCAATATACGGATGAACGGTTCCTCCATCAGATTCCGCAGGAGTTGCGTCAGCGAACGGATGTGATTCTGACCTTTCTGGCAGGACGTGGGCTTTCGCGTAACCGCAACAACGCTTTTGATGCTTCTGCGGCTGATATTGTGCTGATTGCGGACGATGACGTGAGACTGACCCGAGAAAGCATCGAGAGCATCCGCAGGGTCTATGCGGAGAATTCACACACCGACATTGCCCTCTTTCAATTGACCGACCCCAACGGACACTTCTTCAAGCATTATCCCAAGCGGTCGATGTCCTACGTGAAGGCGGTGCGAGAGGGCTACTATCCGGCTTCTTGGGAAATGACGATGCGTGGCAGCGTGATGAAGTATGGCCTTCAGTTTAACGAGTTGTTCGGACTGGGAGCGGATTACTTGTCGTGCGGTGAGGAGGACGTATTTCTGAAGGATGCGCTTCGCAAACAGATGGATGTCCGTTTCTTTCCCATTACCATCGGCAGCACGAATGCCGTCACCACTGGCACGAAATTCCTTGAAGATGTGAGCGTGCAGCGGTCGAAGGGAGCCGCTTTTGCCTATTGCTATGGTTCTGGCAATGCGCTCTGGCGGATTACCAAGGAAGCACTCCATTACCTTATATATAAAGGAAAGAATCCGTTCCCGCTTTTCCTTCACATGTGGCAGGGCATCAGATATTGTAACTCAAAGGTAAAACCACGTTCGTAAGGCATGAAAGAAATCACCATTATCATCCCGTTCTATAACCGTGAGGCGTTTCTGGAAAAGACGCTCCAGTCATTGGCGAATTGTCAATGGCGTCCGTTGCGGCTGATATTGGTGGATAACGGGTCAACGGACGGTTCACGTCAGTTGTGTGAAAAGTTTGCTGAGACCTATCATTCGTCTCACTTCCAGATCGTTGTGGCAGAAGAACCGAAACGTGGTGCAGCCGTTGCCCGAAACAAGGGACTTGCGCTCTGTGAGACGGAGTTTGTGTATTTTTTCGACAGCGACGATGCGTTTGATCCTACGTTCCTTCCTACCGTCATTCCGCTTCTGACCGACGATATTGACTTGCTGGCTGTGACCACACGACAGGTGGTAGGAGAGAAAACACAGGTGCGTGCTTACAGGAAAACTGCTTCTCCGAAGGCACAAGTGCTGGTGTCACATCTCAACACGGTGGCGATGGTGTTGCGAACGGATTTCCTGAGAAAAGTGGGTGGTTGGAACGAAACCCTGACAACTTGGGACGACTGGGAATTGGGCTTGCGTGTTCTGTTGGCAAAACCACGTATGCGTTGGTTTACCAAGCAACCGTTCCACGAAACTTACGTTCACGCAGAGAGTCAGACGGGTGATGGATTCTCTTCCCGCATAGATGCTGTCCGCAGAGCGATGGAAGTAGCGGTGAAGGAAGCACCTCGATATTCTTCAGCGCTTTATTACCGCATGGAAATCCTGACGGGCGAACTGCTGAAGGAAAAGAACCTGACGGCGGCAAATACCAACAAAAAACTGATTTGCGAGTGGTTTGCAGGCAAATCAGTTTGGACTAAAACAATCGGGCGTTTGCTCCGTTTCTATGTGTCAAAAGGTGGGCGTGGGGCTTGGCGTCTGGCTTATCTGTTCTGCTAAACGCTCAGGCACAAGACGTTTCCACACCACTCTCAGCGCTACCACACAACCGATGATGGCCATCACCAGTAGTACAATCGTCCAGGTTGTACCCAGCTCTTGTTGGGTCGTCACTTCGAGGCTTTCTTTCCCGAATTGGTTCATTGCCAACACGGAAGAGAGGTTGTTCAGGATGTGGCAGATGGAAGTCAGCACAAGACTGCCCGTGCAGTAATAGACAATGCCGTACATTAAACCGACAGCCATTGCGAACGGAATCTGAATGGGGTTCCAGTGGATGATGCCAAAAATAAGGGCAGAGCAAACGATAGCAATCCAGGGATTCACACCTTTGTTGAGAAGTGGACGCATGATACCGCCTCGGAACACCACTTCCTCGCAGACAGGACCAGCTACGCCGATGGCGAGAATGCCAACCCAAGAACGGCTCATACCCAGAAACTCTTCCTCCAGATTGTTCTCTAACGACAGCGTCTCTATGATGACGTTGGCTGCGAATGAACCTAACATAACACCGACGACAGCCAGGATGGCAAGACCGGCTTTGCAGCCTACACGCGAGAAGGCGTCGCTGAGTCCGAAAGGCTTCACCAACATCAGGATGATGATGGTGACGATGGCTGACATCAGAAGACCAGTAGCCATGATCAACGGGAAGTCAATCTCACCGGAAAGCACAAAGGCCGTAGCCACTACGCTGGAACAGGCTAACTGTGCAGCGAAGAAGATGACTACGGCCAGTATGGGATAAAGGATTTTCTTCATAGAGAGCGTTGGATTTTAGCGTCTGCCACCAGGACCTCCGCCTGGGCCACCTGCTGGAGGAGCACCGCCGCCACTAGGACGTCCGCCTCCGAAGCCACCGCCTGGGAATCCGCCCCACATATTACGTTCGTTGGAAGTGCCGTTGGCGTTCTTGCCACCGAAGATGTTGAGCTTGTAAGTCAGACGAAGCATACCGTAGCTGTAGATGGCGTTGTAGCGGGAGTCGCTGCTCATCATAGCGTTGATGGTGCGGCTGATGTTGCTCTGCTTCTGCAGGATATCGTTCCACTGGAGAGATACCACCAAGGCTTTGCCCTTCAGGAAGGCGTGAGAAACCTGCAAGTTCCAAAGGAGTTCGTTGGTGTTCATGTTCTCCTGAGAATAACCGCGGCGTGAGTGCATGGCGATGTCGGTGCTGAGGCTGGTTCCCCAGTCCATCATCAGGTTAATCTCCAAACCGTAAGAGAACGACCATGTGTCGAGGTTGTTGGTCTTGGTGATGTTGTTCTTCGAGTGGTTGTAGTTTAAGTCTCCGTTGAGAGAAATCTCGAACCAGTCCTTGCGGTAACCGAAGCTCAAATCCTGTGAGAAATTGATACTGTTGGTGGCAGATTTCTCCTCTTCGTACTGCTGTGGGTCGAGGTAGCTGACATGGTGCTGATAACCGAAGTTGGTGAAGGCATCCATCGTGAAGTACTTGTCGGCATCGAGGGCTGTGTTGAAGCCTGCTCCACCGCCAATCTGCCAGTTACCGTTGATATTCTCAGGCTTGGTGGTGCGAACACCGGTAGCAGCATCGTAAGAAGTACGGTTGTCAATCTGGTTGCGAGTTGTGCTGAAATAAAGGTGACCGAAGATACCTGTCTGGTGCTCCATGTCGTAGGTATTGAAGAATCCACGGAGGTTGGAGTTGAACGAAGGCTTCAGGTTGGGGTTACCCTTGCGGATGTTCAGCGGGTTGGAGTCATCGGTGATGTCAAGCAGGTTGGTCATCGAAGGCTGTGAGGTACGTCCGCGGTAGGTCAACTGCAGGCTGGTAGAGTTGCTGAACTTATAACGGAAGTTCAGGGTTGGCGTGAAGTTGAACACGTTGCGTGTGATCTTCGGATAGGACTGACCCATGTACTCGTATGTGAGTTCTGAGTGCTGAGGCAGCAGATCCACACCTACGCTCAAGTTGTAGTTGTCGCGAGTGCGACGGAGCATCAGGCTGATGGTGTGATCCAGATTCTTATATTCAGAGAACTGGCTCAGACGGTCGTCCAAGGTTGGCTCATACTGCTTCTCCATCAGTTCGCTCAAAGCACCAGGAATGTCGTAACGGTTGTGGCGGAGAGCGTTCACAAGGTCTGTATAAGCCACAGCATCGTAGGTGAAGGCATCGCGGTCGCTCTTGTTGTAGCTGTAGTTGTAGCGGTAGCTGAACTGCAGGTAAGTGCGGTCGGCAATGGGTTCGCTATAAGTGGCTTGGATGGAGTAACTGCGAGTGCGACCAGGTGTGGTGTAGTAACGGTTGTTGGTGTCACCTTCGCGACCAGAAGTAGCGTTATACTTGATGTCTGATGCACTGAGCTGCTTGCTTTCGCTGTTGTTGAAGTTACCAGTGGCACGGATGGTCAGGTTGCGGCCTGTGGTGCTGAGCTTGCGGTTGAACTGCAGCTCACCGTTCATGCCACGGCTGCTGGAATAAGTCTGCTGACGGCTCTTGTTGGTGTTGACAATCATGTCAACGATTTCTTCGATGTCGTTATCCGTGATTTCGCGGTCTGAACCGAAGTAGTTCTCTTCCGCATCCTGCAGCTTGTCTTCTGAGTAGTCGTTAGGATCTTCATTGTAGCTGCCGGACTTGCTCCAACTGCTGCCGCGGTTACGGCTGATGCTGGCGTTCGGACGGAAGATGATGTTGGTCATGGAGTCGGGCTTCCACTCCATGCGGAAGTTAGCGTTGTACTGTGCGTTGCTTGAATAGCTCTGGCTTTCGCTGTTGTTGAAAGCACCTGTCGGAGTGAGGAAGTTCTGTGTTGCCGACTGGTTCCAGGTATCAGCACCGTTGTAGCGGTGACGAACGGCACCACCGAGTTCCAACTTGTCGGATGCTTCGGTAGCGAAGTTGAAACCGAGTTCCTTGCTGGCACGCAGTCCCTGACCGCCGCCAAAGAATCCACCACGGCCACCGCCGCCGCCAAAGCCCATGTCGTTCACGTTGTTGGCACCGGCTACGAGTGAATACTGGTTGCTGCCGTTGAAGCGGTTGATATTGGCACGGGCACTGTAACGCTTCTCCGTACCGATTCCACCGTTGAGCTGGCCGAACCAACCGTTGTTCATACCTTTCTTTACAGTCAGGTCGAGCACGGTCTCTTCTTCACCGTCGTCGATACCGCTCACACGGGCAAGGTCGCTCTTGCGGTCGTAAGCCTTGATGTTATCGATAATGTTGGTAGGCAGGTTCTTCAAAGCCACTTCCTTGTCGTTGAGGAAGAACTCCTTACCATCTACCAAAATCTTCTTCACTTCCTTACCATTGATCTTGATGGTTCCGTTCTCGTCAATCTTGGCACCTGGGAGTTTTTTCACCAGGTCTTCCAGCACGGCACCTTCAGCCACACGGTAGGCATCAGCGTTATAAACAATGCTGTCGCCCTTCATCTGCATCTTGGCTGCCTGTGCGGTCACAACGGCCTCGTTCAGCATCTTCGAGTCGGGAGTAAGGGTCAGATAACCCATGTCCACCTTCTTGCTCTTCTGCTTGTTGAGGTCGAGGGCAACGACGTGTGACTGGTATCCGATGTAAGTGATTTTCAGGACATAGCTGCCTTTGTCCACTTTCTTCAGGTTGAACGCACCGTTAATGTCGGTGGCGGCTCCTGCCACCAGGGTACTGTCGGTTTCTGATTTCAACACGCGTACGTTGGCACCCAGAATGGCTTCATTGGTTTCTTTGTCAATAATGACGCCTGAGATGTCGAATTTTGATTGTCCCCAGGCTGTTACAGCTGATAATAGTAATGCTGCTACTAACAGCAACTTCCTTTTTTCCATAAAGTAAAGGATTATAAATTTGTCGTTAAACATTAATTCCTATTCTTTGCGTTTGATGATGATAGATGGAGTACCTTCTCATCAGCACTCGTACTCTATGACTCCTTTTCGGTGAATAGGTTTAATGCGACAGTTGTTTTTTTCGTGACTCTTTATTCTTCACCCTTCTTGTTCTCTTCTTCCAACGAATAGAACGAACTGCCGTCGAAGCAGTGGGTGCAGATGCGGCATTTCTCCAGTCCGATGGCCTTGACGATGGTCTCCATCTTCGTGAACTTCAGACTGTCGAGGTCCAGACGGCGGGCAATCTCTTCCACCATCGCTTTGTATTCTGGCGTATCCGTCGTAGCGTAAGCCTTAATACGTTCTGCCGGAACTTCCACATTCTGTGCGGTCTGGGCATCAGCCAGCATCGTAGCGGTGTGTGAGTGGGTTTCCAAGTCCTTGATTACACGACGGGTAATCAGCTCCAGCTCCGACTTCGATGCAGAGAAATTGACGAAAGGACAGGCATAAATCAATGGAGGACAGGCAATTCGCATGTGTACTTCCTTGGCTCCCAGTTCTTTCAGCGCCTTGGCGTTTTCACGCAACTGGGTACCTCTGACGATGGAGTCGTCGCAGAACACACAACGCTTGCCTTCCAGCATGTCCTTGTTGGGGATGAGTTTCATCTTCGCAACGAGGTTACGCACTTCCTGACTTGGTGGCATGAAGGAACGTGGCCAAGTTGGTGTGTATTTGCTGATGCCACGCTGGTAAGGAATCTTGCTGCCGGCACTGTACCCCACAGCCATACCGATACCAGAATCGGGAATACCGCCCACGCTATCTACTTCCACATCGTCTTCCTCACCCATCATCTTACCTGTGGAGAAACGCACGTCTTCCACGGTCTTGCCTTCGTAGGAAGATGTTGGGAAACCATAGTAAATCCAGAGGAACGAACAGATTTGCAGTCCTTTGTTCGGTTTGCGCAATTGTTCCATGTGGTCGGCATGCAGGCGAATAATCTCGCCTGGACCGACATAGTAAGTGGTTTCGTAGCCCAGATTCGGGAAAGCAGTGTTTTCGCTGGTCACAGCCATCGCACCATCTCGCTGTCCCACCACAATCGGGGTGCGTCCCCAAGCATCGCGGGCAGCGATGATGCCGTCTTCAGTCAGCAGGAGCAACGAACAGGAACCTTTCACCGTGCGGAACACATTCTCGATGCCATCTACAAAGTCCTTTCCCTGCACAATCAGCACACCGATCAATTCCGTAGGATTGATTCGTCCCGACGAGAATTCCGAAAGGTGCATGTTCTCCTGCAACAGCTTGTCGGCTATATCTTCTATGTTGTTGATCTTGGCAACGGTAACGATGGCGAAACGACCCAAGTGACTGTTGAAGAGCATTGGCTGTGCATCGGTGTCACTGATGATACCAATGCCTGAATTTCCTTCAAACTTAGGCAACTCTGGCTCGAAACGGGTACGGAAATAAGTGCTCTCCAAGTTGTGAATCGCACGATAAAAGCCCTTTTCTTTACTATACGTAGCCATACCGCCACGTCGGGTGCCGAGATGTGACTGATAATCTGTACCATAGAAAAGGTCTGCTGCACACTTTTCCTTCGATACGGTCCCAAAAAAACCTCCCATAAAAAACTAATACTTTATTCTGTGTTGTTATACAGTTCGGCAAATTTTGTTTCGCCGTTTCAGAAATTCTCTGCAAAGGTACGAAAAAAAATGACATCAAGCGTTTTTTTTCTCAAGAACTCATGTTTTTTTTGTGATTTTATTCCGAAAAGAAGAAAAATCACGCGAAGCGCTTACAAAAAGTCCTACAAAGGTCAACAGCCCGTTGAACATCAGCAACTCATACCCGAAGTGGTAACCCCAGAGGTGCTGTGCAAGCTGGTCGATGGCGTAGCAGAGTAGGGGAGAGGCTATTGCGATATAGGGAACGAAGCGTTGACGGGGCATACGGTGGGTGAAGAGGGCAAAAGCAAAGAGACCCAGCAGGGGTCCGTAGGTATAGCCCACCAATGTGTAGATGAGGTCGATGACGCTCTGACTCCCTATCCACCTGAAAACCAATACGAAGAACAGGAAAACGACCGCCATGCCGATGTGTACTTGCTTGCGCCTCCGTTCGTTGCTGCTGTCTTCCAGGATGTCGATGCAGAAGCTTGTCGTCAGTGCAGTCAGTGCAGAGTCGGCACTCGAGAACGCTGCAGCAATGATGCCAAGCGTAAAGAAAATGAGGGTTGCCTGTCCCAACACACCATTAGTGATGAGCGTAGGCAACATGGCATCGCCACTCTCCGGCAAAGCCATTCCCTGACTGTTGTAATACTGAGCCAGCAGCACACCCAATGCCAGAAACAGGAAGTTGACAGGAAGGAAAAGGATGCCATAGCTGCAGAGGTCTTTCTGTCCGTCACGCAGGGAACGGCAAGTTAGGTTCTTCTGCATCATGTCCTGATCGAGTCCTGTCATCACAATCACGACGAACACACCACTGAGAAACTGCTTTAGGAAATGCTGACGGCTGCCCCAGTCGCTGAACTCAAAGATACGACTGTGCGGGTCGTTCCATACTGACGTAAAAGCTTCTCCTACATTGAGTTTTAGCAACGATGCTACTTGTATCAGGATGAGCACCAGCGCCACCAACATGCAGAGGGTTTGCAGCGCGTCTGTCCACACCAAGGTGCGGATGCCGCTGCGATGTGTGTAGAGCCAGATGAGTATGAGTGTGGCGATGACAATCAGCGTGAAATGCACACCCAGGGCCTGTTCCAGAATCAGACAGACCAGATAGAGCTTCGCTGCCGATCCTGTCAGTTTGCTGACAATGAAGAACCACGAACCGGTCTTTCGGCTGGTTGGTCCTAAGCGTGTGCCCAGATAGCTGTAGATGCTTGTTAGGTTATACTTATAATATAAAGGTAAGAGAACGAAGGCAACGACGAGATAACCGAAAAAGAAACCCATGCACATCTGCAGGTAGGTCATATCGCTGCTCAGAACCATTCCCGGCACGCTGACGAACGTAACCCCTGAAATGCTGGCACCAATCATGCCAAATGCCACCAACTGCCAGGCCGACTGCCTGCCGGCACGGAAAAAAGCGTCGTTGTTGCCTTTCCCCATCCTTCGGGAAATCAACAGCAAGACGCCAAAATACAGGATTATGGTAATAACAATCGTCACTATCTACTGTACTGTTCCTCGCGCTTTTCCGGAGGTTTAGCCACCGTGCCCGCAGCGTCAGCCGTGGGTTTCACTGTTCCTCGCGTTTTTTCCGGAGGTTTAGCCACCGTGCCCGCGGCGTCAGCCGTGGGTTTCACTGTGCCTCGCGTTTTTCCGGAGGTTTAGCCACCGTGCCCGCGGCGTCAGCCGTGGGTTTAATTGTACCTCGCGCTTTTCCGCGAGGGTATCAATCTGGCTTGCAAAGTTAGCTGATTCTCGCCAAAAAACAAAAAAAAGAAGATGCAAATGCACTTTTCAGCGCTCGTATTTGTCCGTTCTGAAAAAAAACACTACATTTGCGCTGTGGTTCCGCATTTGGAATCACCTAAACATCCCACCCTATGAAGGCACTTAAAAAGAAATGGCTCCGTTGCTACGGAAAACTCTTAGCCACAGGCATCAGCGTCCTGGGTTTTGCTTCGTGTGGCTTAATCCGAGTTGTGCAGCCGCCCTGCGTCTATGGTCCTCCTCCAC
>CAJOHO010000038.1 GCA_905234555.1 uncultured Bacteroidaceae bacterium | reverse complement strand
TCTTCCTGCCATTTTCTGGTAGTATGTCTGCGCAAGAGGCTGACTCCGTAAAGGCGCCGACGGTAGAGACGACGGACGGGATGATTAGCGGAACGATGCAGGAAGGCACCTTTTCCTATTTAGGAATCCCATACGCACGTGTGGAGCGTTTCATGCCGCCACGGCCTGTGGAGAAATGGGAGGGCGTGAGACTTTGCGACCATTTCGGACCACAGACCATGCAACCTACGAACCGTCCGATGCGAGAGGACGAGATGTCGGAACAATGCTGCGTGCTGAATGTGTGGACTACAGACACGAAAGCTCGCAATCCTGTGATGCTCTGGCTGCACGGCGGCGGCTTCGACAGTGGCACTTCGGCTTGGGATCCAGGTCAGCAGTTGGCCAAGAAAGATGTGGTGGTAGTGGGTGTCAACCATCGTCTGAACATTTTAGGCTTTCTTGACCTTTCGGCTGTATCGGAACGGTACAAGTATTCTGGGAACGTGGGGATGCTCGACGTGGTACAGGCTCTGCAATGGATTCACGACAACATCGCTCAGTTTGGAGGCGACCCGCAGAACGTCACCGTCTTTGGCGAGTCGGGTGGCGGCGGCAAGGTGGGCACGCTGATGTGTATGCCTGCAGCCAAAGGGCTTTTCCATAAGGCTATCATCATGAGCGGAACCATCCTGAATGTCAACACCAAGGCGATGACGGAGGAGCTGGGCAAGGCGGTGGTCAAAGAACTCGGCATCAGTCCTGAGAACATAGACCGCATCAAGGACGTGCCTTACCAGCAACTCTACGAGGCAGGACAGCGTGCGATGGCTGCCAGCATCGGCACCCGTAAGCCTGGCACGCCGATGATGTGGGGATTCGGTCCTACACCTGACGGAGATACCCTGCTCCAGCAACCTTTCCAGCCTGGATTTGCCGCTATCAGCGACAGCATTCCATTGATGATCGGTACCACGTTCAACGAGTTACAGCGACTGCATTACAAACGGGAAATGACAAAGGACGAGGCTCGTACAGAACTGCAGAAGACCTTTGGCGATGAAACCGATGCCTATATTGCTGCATTCGCCAAGGCACATCCCGACTACACGCCTCAGGACCTGCTGAGCATCGACTGGCTCTTCCGTCCCAAGACGCTGATCACGGCAGACGACCGTTCAGCTCTACGTTCACCACTCTATATGTATATGTTCACTTGGCGATCGCCCGTCAGTCTGGGTTCCGTTCATGGCAACGAACTCTGTTTCTGCTTCAACCGCTTGCATCAAGCCAAGAACATCGTGCCGCAGCCTACTGCCGACGACCTTCGTCTTGCCGACCTGATGAGTAGCGCATGGGCGCAGTTTGCTCATACGGGCAATCCCAATATTGAAGGTCTGCCGGCTTGGCAACCTTATAGCAAAGAGAATGGTGAATTGATGGTGTTTGACCATCGTTGCTATATTCGCAATAATCCCGACCGCGAACTGCAGCAAATCATCAATCGCCATTGTTTCCGCCAACTGGACGAGTTTAATAAGAATCATAAGAAATAAGAAGGATATGAATAAAACAGTACTTATAACAGGTGCGACAAGCGGCATAGGACTGGCTTGTGCAAGGAAGTTTGCTGCGAACGGCGACAGACTGATTCTGACAGGAAGAAATGAGCAAAGGCTCATGGACATTGAGAAAGAGCTGACGGCAAAAGGAGCTGAGGTTCGGACACTGGTCTTCGACGTGAGAGACCGTGAGGCTGCAAAGGTAATGATAGAAAGCCTGCCCACAGAATGGCAGGAAGTGGATGTGCTGGTGAATAATGCAGGTCTGGCTCTGGGTCTGGAACCTGCCTACAAAGGCAACCTGGAGGATTGGGAAGTCATGATCGACACAAACATCAAGGGACTTCTGACAATGACAAGGATGATTGTGCCAGGAATGATAGCGCGTAATCGCGGACACATTATTAATATAGGTTCCGTAGCTGGTGATGCAGCCTACGCCGGAGGAAACGTGTATTGTGCCACCAAGGCGGCAGTGAAAGCGTTGACTGACGGACTACGCATAGATGTGGCTGACACAGCCGTAAGGGTTACAAATCTGAAGCCTGGACTTGTCGAGACGAATTTCAGCGTCGTCCGTTTTCATGGAGACTCAGATCGTGCTGCCAACGTGTATAAAGGTATTAAACCACTGACAGGTGATGATATTGCCGATGTGGCAGTCTATGCAGCCAATGCTCCCGAACATGTCCAGATAGCAGAAGTGCTGATACTGGCGACGCATCAGGCAAGCGGAAGTGTGATTGTAAGAAAGTAAACGTTTTCGTTAAGCCAAATGACCAAAGTTAAGCTTGTCTAATTCCCCATGTTATAGGTATGGACACTCATCCCTTGGGCTGAGGGCAGATAGTTGATGCCCCACCAGCACATCTGCAGGAGGACGAAGGAGATGACGAGGACCCAGAGCGCCAGACGCTCACGATGACGGGGAAGCTGGCGGTAGTGGATAAAGACAAGGTAGGAAAGCCAAGTGATGGCTGCCCAGGTTTCTTTGGGATCCCACGACCAGTAGTGACCCCACACCTCCTTGGCCCAGAGAGCACCGAAAAGCATACCGATGGTGAGGAAAGCAAGACTGACATGAACGAGGTCGTCTGCCAGTTTCCACCATGCAATAATGACAGCTACGCCCAGCAAAGAGTAGGCAAAAATATAGACAAAGACGTGAGGTGCGAACCAAGGACTCTGAAGGGCTGGCATCAGCGTCTTTGTGTTGTAACTGTTAAAGAAGAAGTAGGCAAAGAGGGATGCGAAGACAAAAAGAGCGAAGTATCCCCAAAGCGCCTTCTTCGTCGCTTTTTTCAATCTTTTAATTAACACTATCAGCGTCATGAGTACGGCTCCTGCCAACATCATATAGATGCCTGCATAGACCCAAGGCAGCCACGGGTCACTCACCAGTTCGAGGATGCTGATCTGACAGTCATCGCCCATCTCTGTTTGCCGATAGTCTTTCTGATAAATCTTCCAGCCATCGATGTCAGCAGGCTTGTTCACGTCGATGGTGGCAGCATACTGCTGCGACGAAGACTTGCTGTAGATCATCACTTCGGAAGCATAGCGACGAGGTGTGGTGCCGTCGTCATACGTCTCCATGATGAATCGCTTCAGCTCGATAGCCAACGGCAGTTCGTGCAGGTTTCCTGATTCGTCCATCGCAAAGCGTTCTTGCTGGTGGAAGGCTTCGGCTCTGGCCATCAAATTGGCGATATCAGGATTGTTCGTGGTCCACATCTGCAGTCGCTGCATATCGGCATTGCCAAGGGTGGCGGTGGTCAGAGCAAGGAAGAAACCCAGATGGGATAAAAGTGAAGAGTAAAGAGTGGAGCGTGAAGCGTTAGCTACCACTTTCCTGATTTGGCGAAGAATCACCAGACCTAAGATGAAGTCTATATACACATAGACGAGCACGAAGGGCCAGAACGACAGCATATCGTTCAGCCAAGTGCCGCCTTCCTGCTGACGTGTCAGTCCCATGATGATGGTCAGCACCACGCCATAGGCTATTGCTGGTATTGCTGCCCGATTCGTGCCGAGGAACTGGAAGGCATACACCTTCTTTCTGAATAAGTAGATGAGAGCGATGAGACCCAAGAAAGCTGCCAACACGATGCCGTTGACTGGCCAGGCAAACACATTCCACACCACAGGTCCGACGCTCAGCTGCAACGCCAGTCCTGCTAAGATCAGACCTCCTCCTATGAGGAAACCTTCCTTAAATGTCCAAGGTTTATTAAACACCAAAATATTTACGGATTTAAAGATTTAACTTCGTTGACTTTTCTCACGACTCGGCCATTCATGCAAGCATGATGGCTCTCGCTGTTCGAAAAGTTAAAGATTTACTATTTACGATTTCAATATTGTTCATGCTGCCAACTTCTGCCGAAGCCTACCAGGGATAGCGGATGCGACGAGAGAGGAAGGTCTGGACAACGCTGCGGAAAAGGAGGAAGGCGGTGAAGGCAAGCCAGAGGGAGTGATTGGTGGAGAGGGAGAAGAGCGTGGGTGACAGATAATAGAAGAGGAAGAAGACGGAGGCAGCGATGAAGGTGCTGACCAGCATCTGACGCGTAGCGGTAATGCCGATGAAGATGCCGTCCCAGAGGAAGGCTGCCATTCCGACAAGGGGCACACAGATAATCCAGAGGAAGTAGGACTGTGCCAGACGACGCACATACAGTTGGTCGGTGAGGAGCGCCACGAAGTTGTCGCCTCCCATCAGGAAAGCTACGACGAAGAGGAGGGAGAGGACGGTGCACCACGCAAACAGGTGACGGAGGGTGCGACGGTAGAGCGGATGGTTACGGGCACCGAAGGCTCTGCCGCAAATGGCTTCACCAGCGTAGGCAAAGCCGTCCATGAAGTAAGAATAGACGAGGAAGAACTGCATGAGCAGGGCATTCACAGCAAGAATCTGATCTCCCTGCCAGGAACCGGCGCTGGTGATGAAGAGGTTGACGGCAACGAGGAAGAGGGTGCGGAGGAAGATGTCGCTGTTCACACGGAAGAAACGAATCAGACTATCCTTCGCGAACAGTCCTTGGCTGGAATAGTGGGGACGCAGACGTCCGTAATAACGGTTCCACAGCCACAGGGCAAGCAGCAGACCGACATACTGGGCAACGAGTGTACCAAGGGCTACGCCTTCCACTTTCATGCCCAAGCCATAGACGAAGAAGAGGCTGGCTGCGATATTCACGACGTTCTGCGTGATGGCGACAGTCATGGGGATGCGTGAGTTCTGCATACCGATGAACCATCCGTTCATGCTGTAGAGGCAAAGGGCTGCCGGTGCTTCCCACACACAGATATGATAATAGGTGGAGGCGAACTCACCAACGTCGTCGGATGGCTGCATAAGCAGGAATGCCAACTGACGCAGCGGAACCTGCAAGACGACGATAAGCAGAGCGACTGACAGAGCAACCAGGAGTGAACGCAGGAGCAGACGCATCACTTCGTCGAGGCGACGGGCACCCAGCGCCTGACTAGTCATTCCGCTGGTTCCCATCCGCAGGAATCCGAACAGCCAATAAACCACATTGAAGATCATGCTGCCGATGGCGATGGCACCGATGTAGGATGAGGAACCCAGATGTCCCACAATGGCAACGTCGATGAGTCCGAGCAACGGAACTGTGATGTTGCTGATGATTGCCGGCAGGGCAATTCGGAAAATCTGTCTGTCAACTTGTGAAAAATTTGCCATTCTCGCGTCTTTTTTGTCAATTTTCTGCAAAGGTACAAAATAATTCATTATTCGTTGTTCATTATTCATAATTATTTTTTAACTTCGCAGCAAATATCACATCTCAACAAAAGAATCATCATGAAAAAGTTCTTATTGACCGCACTTCTGCTCACCAGCATGAGCTTCTTCAGCTGCAACGGACAGAACGGAGAGAAAGAAACGGAAGTGTTGCTGGAAACCACAGCCGGCGACATCCGCATCAAACTGTACAACGACACACCTGGACATCGCGACAACTTCATCCAGAACGTGAAGGCCGGAATGTATAACGATGTCTCGTTCCACCGCGTCATCCGTAACTTCATGATTCAGACGGGCGACCCCGACACACGGAAAGGGAACTTCCCCAAGGTGGAACCGGCTGACTCCATCACACCCGACGGAGAAGCCATCACCGTGGAACTGGGTCCGTCAATCCCCGCCGAAATTGTCTATCCTAAGTATTTCCACCAGAAAGGCGTAGTGGCTGCGGCTCGCGAAGGCGACGACCTCAATCCAGAGAAACGCTCCAGCAAGTATCAGTTCTATATCGTCACAGGTAAGTTCCAGAACGAGGAACAGCTGGCTGCCATCGAGGACAACCGCTACCAGCGTGCCATTGCCGACCTCATCGAGAAAAAGATGATGGAGAACAGCGAACAGCTGGAGTCGCTGCGTATTGCCCGTGACACGAAGAACTACAACAAACTGCGCGACCGCATCAACTCGGATGCCACAGCCGAGATTGCCGCCAATCCGCCCAAAGGCTTCACTCAGGACCAGAAACGTGCCTACCGTTCGAAGGGTGGCGCTCCCTGGCTCGATGCTGACTATACGGTCTTCGGCGAAGTGGTTGAAGGCATGAAAACCGTGCAGACCATCGAACGCACCCGTACCGACAAGAACGACGTTCCTGTCACCGACATCCGCATCATCCGTGCCAGCGTGGTAGAGTGACTATGAGAGCTGTCATCATCGGAGCGAGTTCGGGTATCGGCAAGGAAGTGGCTGAGCTGCTGCTTGCCGAAGGCTGGCATGTGGGTCTGGCTGCACGGCGTGAGCAGCTGCTCCAGAACCTGAAGGCCCAGTATCCGGAACGGGTTGAGGTGATGAGTATCGATGTGACGGCAGCCGACGCCGACATGCGTTTGCTGAGTCTCATTGAAAGGACCGGAGGCATGGACCTGTATTTCCATGCTGCAGGAATCGGTCATCAGAACCGTTGTTTGGAACCAGCTATCGAACTGGGAACGACGGAAACCAATGCGGTGGGGTTCACCCGAATGATCGGTGCTGCCTACAGGTATTTCGCCGATCAGGGCAAGGGGCATATAGCTGCCATCACCTCCATAGCGGGAACCAAAGGATTGGGGCCTGCTCCTGCCTATTCGGCTACCAAAGCCCTGCAGGCCACCTATCTACAGGCTTTGGAGCAGCAGGCGCATCAGAGGGGGCTGGACATACGGTTTACCGACATCCGTCCTGGATTCGTCGATACCGACTTGCTGGCTGGCGACTTCAAATATCCCCTGCTGATGAAGCCGAAATCCGTAGCTCGTGACATCGTGCGATCCATTCACCGCAAACGTCACGTACGGGTGATTGATTGCCGCTACCGTGTACTCACCTTTCTCTGGCGCATGGTTCCCCGATGGCTTTGGCGAAGGATGAAGCTATAAGTCATCGCAAGGCTGCGAAAAGCCTGTAGATCAACGTGCTCTCGCGAACTGTATCCGCAAAACAACTCACGAATTCTATCACCACAAAAACATAGACGCTGATGAAAGTAGGCATTATTGGAACGGGATGGATTGCCGAGAAAGCTGCCATCACGCAGAAACGCTCTACATCATGCAGCTCATGGATAGCCTCCGCCACAAGTGGGGCGTTTGTTATCCAATGGACTGACCGCTTTCCCCTGACTCACCTATTTCCTTGTCGCTGAGGGCACAGGGGCTGACGGGGGTGCCATCTTTGCCGTAATCCTGCGAATGTGGTCTTTCAGGATTCCTTGTCCGACCTCAGACTCGTTTTCGTACATCTGGGCCGTGTCGATATGGCGGAATCCAGCTTGAAGAGCCAGGCACACATTGAGGCGTGCCGTTTCACCTCGTAGCGTCCAGGTCCCGACTCCCATCTGCGGAATGGAAATACCGTTGTTGAGTTGAATCATCGTTTTTAGGTGTTTTACCCCCATCCGACATTTATCCTCATGAGCGATTGGGGTTTGGGTTGAATCTGTGGCAAAGGTAAGAAAAAAATACAAATTAGATATGGCAAAATGTAAAATAAATGATGATTGAACCCTACCAGAAGCAAAAAAATGCCGCTTTATTCGGCTGAGTCAACAAAAATCACTAAATTTGCCACTGTAACCAAACGATCATTCCTTCATACAAAACGGATTCAACATGCAAGAATTCTTATTATCACTTTTGAACGTTGTCTGCGAGATGGCTCCCTTTCTGCTGCTGGGATTCCTCATCGCTGGAATGTTACACGTCTTTGTGCCAGAGAAGTTCTACTCCAAATATCTTTCAAAGAACAACAAGCAGTCTGTATTATGGGCTGCCCTGCTGGGCGTACCCCTGCCACTGTGCTCGTGCGGTGTGATTCCAACTGCCATCGGACTTAGGAAGGAGAAAGCATCGAAAGGGGCTGTGGCTTCTTTCCTCATTGCCACACCGCAGACAGGCATCGACTCCATCCTGGTAACCTATTCGCTGATGGGACTGGGCTTTGCCATTGTCCGACCTGTAGCAGCGCTGATCACGGGTGTCTGCGGCGGACTGCTGGTGAACCGGCTGGTTCGTGAGGACGACCACGTGGAAGAGACCGCCGCCTCGTGTCAGGTGGTTCATGGCAACAAGCTGTGGAGAGTGGCAAAATACGCCTTTTACGACATGATTCGCGACATCGGCTTGCGACTGGTCATCGGTCTGATTGTGGCAGCTCTGATTCAGGTGGCTGTACCCGACGAGTTTTTCCTCAACTTCGGCAGTCAGCCCCTGCTCCAGATGTTGGTCATACTGATTATCGCCATACCGATGTATATATGCTCAACGGGCAGCATCCCCGTAGCAGCAGCACTGATGATGAAAGGTCTGTCGCCTGGAGCAGCACTCGTGATGTTGATGGCAGGTCCTGCCGTCAATCTGGCTTCCATCCTCGTTGTCCATAAGTCGATGGGACGTCGGTTCACCTCCATCTATCTGCTAACCATCGTCGGCTTCTCCATACTCTTTGGTCTGCTCATCAATGCCACAGGCCTGGATTTCACCCTTGCCAGCCACGATGCCTGCTGCGCCGGTGCTGAAGCTATGCCTGGTACGTTCAAACTGATTTGTGCCATATTACTAACCCTTTTCATCCTATTTGCCTTTATGACGACACTCTTTAGCAAGTTCACCCATAAAATGCCTTCAGATCCTGATGCTGTTGTGTACAGGGTTGAGGAGATGCATTGCAGCCATTGCGAGGCTTCCGTGGTCCGTACCGTTGAGGAGATTCCTGGCATAGAGTCAGCCAAGGCGAGTGCCTCAGCCAATACTCTCACAGTCAAGGGATCTGCTCCGGAAGAAGCCATCCGAGAAGCTGTGGAAAAAGCGGGATTCACCTTCAAGGGGATCATCAGCTAAGCGAGTTTGATGAACACCTGGATAGGTCAAGCTGAATGAGCAGGACAATCCGAGAAGCAAGACCGACTGACCTCACCGAGATCATGAAGGTCATGGATGCCGCAAAGAAAATCATGCGGCAAGATGGCAACATGCACCAATGGGGAGAAGGCTACCCGTCGATGGATATGATCACTGCTGATATGGAAAGGGGAGGCGGTTTCGTCATTGAGGATGCGGCGGCAACAGGAACCATCCACGAAGCGAACCCTTGCAGCAAGATTGTCGGCTACTTTGCGTTCCTTCCCTCGCCTGAGCCCACCTATAACAGAATCTATGAAGGCAACTGGACCGACGATGTGCTACCCTACCATGTGGTTCATCGCATTGCCAGCTATCCCGATGCACACGGCATTTTCGCCAGCATCATGGATTTCTGTTTCTCTCACGACTCAAACATCCGGATCGACACTCACCGAGACAACAAGATTATGCAGTATCACATCCGGAAACATGGTTTCACCTATTGCGGAATTATCTATCTTGCCTCTGGCGACGAACGTTTAGCCTACCAGAAGATGGAGGAATAGGACGAGGGACCTGCGCCAACTACCATGTATGTTTTTTATACCAAACACAATATTATTAATAAAAACAGACACAACATTATGAACAAAAAAAGCATTATTCTGACCATCGCACTTCTGATGTGTGCAACATTCACAAAGGCGCAGCAACAACAATCAGTGCAGGACAACGGCTACAAACCGTTCGACATCGTGAAGGAATTCACCGATAATGGTTTTCAGTGGTTCCGCGACGCCCAGCTGCTGGCTGCAGGCAACAAGGACAAAAGCAACGCCATGACGATTGGCTGGGGAAATATCGGCACACTCTGGGGACGTCCATCCCTGACGGTCTATGTGGCTGAAAAACGCTACACGAAAGAGTTTATGGACAAGGCTGAGTATTTCACGGTGATGTCTTTCGATAAAACAGACAACAAAGTGATTACCTATATGGGAACCAAGAGCGGACGTGATGGCGACAAAGCGGAAGCACTTGGCCTCCATACGGCTTACACAGCCAATGGCACACCATACTACACTGAAGCCACGATGGTGATTGAGTGCAAGATCATGTATGTTGCTCCATTCGATCCCAATGGTTTCAGGAGTGATGTTCCGAAAAGAATGTATGCCAACTTCCCTGCCGGTATTCACACGATATATATCGGCGAGGTCGTCAACGCTTGGAAGAAATAACTCAAACAGGAATAGAACATGAAAACGATTATCAGTACCACAAAGGCGCCAGCTGCCATCGGCCCTTATAATCAAGCCATACGAACAGGGAACCTCATCTTTGCTTCCGGTCAGATTCCCATTGACGCAGCCACAGGAAAAATCGTGGAGGGGGGAATCAAGGAACAAACCCGTCAGGCACTGCTCAATGTCAAGGCGATTCTTGAAGAAGCTGGTCTGACCATGAACAACGTCGTAAAGACTACCGTGTTTATGGCAAGCAAGAACGGACAGAACTGCGAGAACTCTTCAAACGTACCCGAAAAGTGCCCGGAAACGGCAGACGAAATCTTTGCCCGCGACTTTGCCGACATGAACTCCATCTATGCGGAATTCTTCTCCCAACCATATCCCGCCCGTTCGGCTGTCGCCGTAAAAAGCTTGCCAAAAGGTGTATTGGTGGAAATCGAGGTTGTCGCCGAGGCATGACCTTGCGAGCATCACCACATCCATCCCTGTATAAAAACAAATCAACGCACCGAAAAAGTGCGTTGATTTTAATTTAGTTGCGGGGGCAGGACTCGAACATGCGACCTCCAGGTTATGAGCCTGGCGAGCTACCAACTGCTCCACCCCGCGATGTATGTATGCATTTTCGGAACCTTGCTGGACCCTCATGACTGGCCCTGTTTCTCAAATGCGGGTGCAAAGGTACGGACTTTTTTTGAATTGACCAAACGAAAGTGCATTTTTTTGCAAAAAATTCTCACTTCCATCAAGCAGAAAACTCTTTTGCAGAAAAATGCACTATCTTCGAACACAATGTTCTTCAACAAGCACGATTACTGTGCTGTGAAATTTGTCACGCTGGTGGTACCACTGGCGGTTGAGCCGAGATAGATTCCGTGCCAGGCTGTTGTAGCGTCGGTTGGAGCGGTGGTCGAGGACTTGATATAATAGGTTCCGTTCTTGCTCATTCCCTTTGCCGTAATCAGCGACAGGTTGTTGGTCACGGCTGCCTCGAAGCTGTAGGTGACGAGGTTGTTGCCTGAAGCGTCGGAAAGGGTGTAGTAGGTACCTTTGGCATAGCTGCTGGGCTTGCGACTGAGGAACGCATAGC
The DNA here is from genome assembly GCA_905234555.1 of uncultured Bacteroidaceae bacterium. Classification (GTDB taxonomy): domain Bacteria; phylum Bacteroidota; class Bacteroidia; order Bacteroidales; family Bacteroidaceae; genus UBA3839. Next base: position 11,912 of record CAJOHO010000038.1, on the reverse strand, counting down.
CTTGCTGGGCATTCGAGATGGTGCCTGTGGTGCTGCTCTGCTTACCGCCGGCACTAATGGCGATACCTGTACCGGTGATCTGGATGTAGTTGTTGTTGTCGCAGTCGAGACCCTCGTCGGGATCGCCTTTGGTCATATAGGCAAAGATGGTTCCGTTGCCGATGGTGATGGCTCCGGTCGTTCCAGCGTTGGAATCTACGGCATCGTTGCCGGTTGAGTAGCAGATGGTGACACCTCCGTTGAAGAAGATCTTACCTGCTGAATTGAGGCAGTCGTCGTAGCACTTGAAGTAATGCTGTCCGCCCTGAATGTCGATACTGGTCTTCGATTCCAGGCCCTCACCTCCGCTGTTACTGGTATTCACCTCGGTCTGTCCACCACGAATGGTGACTGCACAGATGGCCTTGATGGCTTTGGCTGACGACGAACTGTAGGTGCTGCCTGTCTGCGTCACCTTGAGTGTAGGACCTGTTCCGTCTGCCAAACCCTGCGAATAGGAGCCTGTGATGTTGGTCCAGGAGGAACCACCACCGCCTCCACCAGGTCCGCCTCCACCAGGTCCGCCTCCACCAGGTCCGCCGCCAGGCCTACCGCCTCCGCCTCCACTGCTTCCTCCGCTGGTGGACTGAGTTCCGTCGCCACAACGAATGGCCTTGCTGGCATTTCCGCTCATGGTAATCGTAATCTCACCCGCATTCAGTGCTGCGTTCAGTGCCTTGATGCCTTTCGCACCTTTCACATCGCTGGAAACGGTAGCCGGAGCAGCACTATTGGTAATGGTGAGCGAACCGCCATTGGTCTCAACGTCCCAGGCCTTCACTCCCCTACCCGCTGTTCCTTTAATTGTCATCGTGATGTCGCCGCCGTTCTGTACGAATTTGCCTGCGCTGATGCCTGCCACATACGAAGGATCGCTGGCATCGCTGGTATCAACTGCTCCACTGGCGTTCAACGTCAGCGTACCGCCGTTCACAACCAGGGTGCTGTCACTCTTGAGGCATTTCGTTCCATTGGCAGTGGTGGTCAGCGTCAGCACACCACCTTCGATATAGATGTTGCCTGAGTCTTCCTCCTCATGATCGGTGGTCGTACCTGTGCTGACTGTTCCGTCGATATCACACTGGATGGCATCGTCGCCTACGCCGCTGATATTCAGTGTTCCGCTCTCCATGAGGAAATACTCGTCACAACTGATTCCGTCCTTCACCGCCGACTTCACGTTAACGGTGCAGTTCTTCATCGACATATATTCCGCACTCTTGATGCCATGTGCCAGCTTTCCGTTGACGTTGAGGGTTCCCTTTCCTTTCAGCTCGAGATGTCCCTTGCAATAGAGGCATGATTTCTGGTCACCACCGGCTGCATCCGTCAGCGTGTTCTCCGTGTCTTTCTTCACACTGAGGTCGATACGCTTTCCGTTCATGATGCAGATGGCTGCACCCGAATAGACAGGTGTCGAATTGGTCAGTGTCAGTCCGTTGAGTTCCACCGTTGCCTTGTAGGAACCCACCATATAGAACTCACCGTCAGAGGCAGAACCTGCCAGCGAGTAGGTGATTTCTTCCGTCACGTCACTGCTCTGGGTGATGCACACGTGTGCTCCGCTGCTGGCTACAGAGATGTACTGGGCTATATTGCCTGCCACCTTCACGGCAGCAGAACCGTCGCTGTATGTCACACTCACGGTGTTGTCCTCCACCGTTGTGTTGTCGATATACATGCGTGTGATTTCGCTGACATTATATACCTTATTTAATATAGTAACAGTTGAGCCGTCTTCATACACCATCTCGCCTGCCTGGGCAGCAGGAATCTGATAGGTGACTTGATCAACCTCCACGTTGAGCGTCTGTGCCCAAGTGGTAAGGGTAGCGAATGCAGCTACCAAGAAAAGGGCCATTCGTCTCATTTCACATACATTTTAAAGGTTCGACCATTCTGCTTCACGACATAGACACCGCTCTCCAGTTTTTGATTTCCGTCGTTGGCGTTCAGCATTTTTCTCCCGCTGAGATCATAGATTTCAGCATCCTTCGTTTTTAATTCGTCTGCATTCATTCTCTCTATACCATCGGCAACATCGCCAGAAGTGGCGAAATTCATTTTCGCCAAGTCTGTCAGGTTGAACGACTGTGTTCCGCTGGCATTCTTTGCCACCAGTTTTCCGTCGCTGAACGTAATGACCAGTTCATCAACGGCCAAAGTTGCCCGTTCTCCGCCACTGGTTGTCATCACCAGATAGGGATAGGCATAGGGAGTGTCGTCTGCATACGCGCAGAGAGACGAAACAGCAAGGAGTGCTGCAGTTGCGAGCATTTGTTTCATTTTCATGCTTCAATCAAAATAACAGTAAAAAAGTAGTTAGAATTCTCGTTATGACGTAGTAAAAATACACACGACGTTGTATAAATTATTATTTCAACGCTGCAAAGTTACAGAAAATATACGAAACAACGCGCTAAATTTCGTTTTTTTTGGTAAAAGCACCCATTTTTTTGTATATTTTAGCATTACAACGTATTTTTATACAGACAAAACAAACTGTTCCTGACGAGTGAAAGCCATTCGTCCGCGAAAACAAACAGTAAAAAATATTAAGTTACGGAAATCACAACTAAAATGGTTGTTTGATATTAATTCACGTACAATTTTTATCTATTTTATCAAAAAATAAGGGGATTTTTTGACATTTCGCAAACATTCCCGTTACTTTGCAGTCGAAAGCATGAAAAATTGCTGTCGGCAGCATGAAAACAACCAAGCGGAAGAATCAATCATTTCTGCCCAAACACCAATTATTAAAGATTCATTATTAAGGATTCGCATATGAAGAAACGAACCATTATCATTCTCGGACTCATCATGGGCATTTCGTTCATCAGTTTGCTGGTGATGCAGATGCACTATGTGGATGATGTGGTTGAAATGCGTCGCCAACATTTTGAGGAATCGGTGAGCCGTGTGCTGAAAGTGGTGGCACACGACATGGAGCTGCACGAAACAGCACAGTTTCTGGTGGAAGGCGCCAATCAGCAAGAAGACGAAGAGAGCGAAGGCTTCATATCAGATCAGCAAGACTCAGCAAACGACAGAGAGGACACAGATGCTGACTCAGCCAACGAGGTGACAGAGCCAGTTCATACCGTTGCCACAGAGACATTTAGCCGCGAATACTACACGAAACGAAGCCACTCCAACCTCGCCAATCCCAGTCAGGAGGCAAAGATCAGGGAACGTTACTATCATGAGAAAGACCTCGTCGATGAAGTTGTGCTGTCCATTCTCCAGTCGTCAAGCGACCGTCCACTGGAAGACCGCATCGACTTCAACCGTCTGGATCAGCAACTGAAGGCGATGTTCACCGACAACGACATCCTTCTGAATTACCATTTTTCCGTCTATACCAACAACGGAGCACTCATCTATCGTTGCAAGGACTACGACGAGACAGGCAGCGAATACCTCTTCAAGCAGACCATCTTCCGCAACGACCCTGTAGAGCGGATGGGCGTCCTCGCTGTCCACTTCCCCGAATACAGCTCATACGTCTATCGGTCCATCTCGTTCCTCATCCCTTCCATCGTCTTCACCATCATCCTGCTCATCACCTTCATCATCACAATGATTTTGGTATTCAGACAGAAGAGGCTGTCAGAGGTGAAGAACGACTTCGTCAACAATATGACACACGAGTTCAAAACCCCCATCTCCACCATATCCCTGGCAGCCCAGATGCTTAGCGACGAAGCCGTAGCCAAGTCGCCGCGAATGCTCAAACGTCTGTCCGACACCATCAACGACGAGACCAAGCGCCTGCGGTTTCAAGTGGAGAAGGTGCTGCAACTCTCCATGTATGAGAACCAGACGGCTAAGTTCAACCTCGTGGAAATCAATGCCAACGAACTCATCAGCGGTGTCATCCATACCTTTGCGCTGAAGGTGGAGAAGAACGGAGGAAAGATTGTCTCCCACCTCGAAGCAGAAGACCCCATCGTGATGATCGATGAGATGCACTTCACCAACGTCATCTTCAACCTCATGGACAACGCCGTGAAGTACAAGCGCAAAGACGTACAGCTTGAACTGACCGTCAGCACCTGGAACGATGGCAACAACCTCTGCGTCAGCATTCAGGACAACGGTATCGGCATCAAGAAAGAAGACTTGAAGCGCATCTTCGATAAGTTCTACCGCGTGCACACAGGCAACCGACACGACGTGAAAGGCTTCGGCCTGGGTCTCGCCTACGTCAAGAAAATCATCAACGACCACAAAGGAACGGTTCATGCCGAAAGCGAACTCGGCATCGGCACCAAGTTCATCATCAAGATACCCCTCATCAACGACTAACACAACCAATATTCACACATAAAACCCTCAACAACATGGAAGAAAAATTTGAAAATGTCAGCATTCTGCTTTGCGAAGACGACGAGAACCTCGGTATGCTCCTGCGCGAATACCTCGAAGCCAAAGGTTTCAAGGCTGAGCTTTGCGTAGATGGCGAAGAAGGCTACAACGCTTTCTGCAACAACACCTACGACCTCTGCATCCTCGACGTGATGATGCCCAAGATGGACGGTTTCGCACTCGCAGGAAAAATCCGCGAGATGGACCCAGACATCCCATTCATCTTCCTCACAGCCAAGACGCTGATCGACGATGTTCGCAATGGTTTTGAGATTGGTGCCGACGACTACATCACCAAACCCTTCCGCATGGATGTCGTTGTGCTTCGCATCGAAGCCATCCTCCGTCGCGTTCGCGGAAAGAAGAACTCTGCCGACCCCATCCGCAAGATCGGTAACTTCACCTTCGACACGCAGAAGCAGCTGCTCACCATTGGCGACCACAGCCAGAAGCTCACGACCAAGGAATCGGAACTGCTCTCGCTGCTCAGCAACAAGGCAAACGAACTGCTGCCTCGCGACTACGCCCTCAAAGCTATCTGGATCGACGACAACTACTTCAACGCCCGCTCTATGGACGTCTATATCACGAAGCTGCGTAAGCACCTCAAGGACGATCCATCCGTCGAAATCCTCAACGTTCACGGTAAGGGCTACAAGCTCGTCGTTGGCAACGAATAAGCTGTCCGTTTACAAACCGATTCGGTTTGTAAGGCAACGAATAACAAAAACAATATCGGCTGGCACTTCACGATGGAATGTCAGCCGATATTATTGTTCTGTAAACGTAAGGATCGAACACCTGAAGATGCAACTGAAAGGAAGATGCTCACGAAGAGCTTCTGAGCCTTCAGCAGCAATTAATCTTCATCTGTGTCATCAAGCGGCAGGTACTTGTTGAGGAAGATGTGGGCGATGAGACCAATCACCACGAGAGCTGCGCAGCCCCAAGTGAAGAAAGGTTCATCGAGCAGGTCACCTGCGAAGAAAATACCTACCAAGGAAAGGATGGCGCTGAGAACGATCAGGCCGACTCCCAAGTTTTTCAATAATGCGTTACTCATTGTATCTGTTGTTTTGATTTGACGTTTCCGCGAATCCCTTTTTCGGAATTCGTCTGCAAAATAACAAAATTTCGTGCAAAGAGCGAAACTTTTTGCCTACTTTTTTCAATTATTACCCTATTTTTCTGCCAAAAAGCACTTTTTTCTTCAAAAAAGAGTGGTATTAGCACCATTTATTCAAGAAAAAGTCGTAACTTTGCAGCGCTTTTCCAAAAAGCGTCGTGAATGTGGGCTGTGCCTCCGCAAATACAAGCAGGCTTGGCTCCATAATTCATTTGCGCTGACACGGAATCAGCACCTTTAATTATTTATTCATTTTTTAATTCAATTTTTTCATTACCCAAGATGAATCAGTACGAAACCGTTTTCATTCTTACTCCCGTTTTGTCTGACGAACAGACAAAGGAAGCGGTAGAAAAGATCAAGGGTCTCCTCACCAACGCTGGCGCTGAGGTGTTCAGCGAGGAGAGCTGGGGTCTGAGAAAGCTGGCTTATCCTATTGAAAAGAAAACTACCGGCTTCTACGGTATGTTGGAGTTCAAGGCTGAGCCTACAGTGATCAAGAATTTCGAGTTGCAGCTGCGCCGCGACGAACGCGTGCTCCGCTACATCACAGTGAAGAACGAGAAGTACGCCGCTCAGTATGCTGAGAAGCGTCGTAACAAAACAACAAAGAAGGAGGCATAATCATGGCAGCACCACAGACATCAGAAATTCGCTATTTGACTCCTAACGCCGTTGACGTTAAGAAGAAGAAGTACTGCCGTTTCAAGAAGAGCGGTATCAAGTATATCGACTACAAGGATCCTGAGTTCCTCAAGAAGTTCCTCAACGAGCAGGGTAAGATTCTGCCCCGTCGCATCACTGGTACTTCTCTGAAGTACCAGCGCCGTGTGGCTCAGGCCGTGAAGCGTGCACGTCAGATTGCACTTCTCCCATTTGTAACCGACTTGATGAAATAATTAAAAGGAGGATAGACAGTTATGAAAATTATTCTTAAGAAAGACGTCCACGGCTTAGGCTACAAGGACGATGTCCTCACAGTGAAGGACGGATATGGCCGCAACTATCTTCTTCCTCAGGGCTATGCTGTGCTCGCCACAGAGAAGGCTCTCAAGATACTCAACGAGGAATTGAAGCAACGTGCTCACAAGCTCGCCAAGATCAAGGCCGACGCTGAGGCAGCTGCCAAGAAATACGAAGGAGTTTCCCTGGTTATCGCCGCTAAGGTTTCTGAAGGCAAGAACATCTACGGTAGCGTAGGTGCTGCTCAGATTGCAGAAGCTCTCGAGGCAAAGGGCATTGAGACAAACGTGAAGACCGTGTTTGTCAAGGCCGCCAAGGAACTCGGTAGTTATGTCGCAACCATCCAGCTCCACAAGGAAGTTGCTGTTGAAGTACCTTTCCAGGTAATCGCAGAGAACGCTCCCGTAGAGGAGAAGGTTGTTGAAGCTCCTAAGGCTGCTCCCGTTGAAGAGCCGGCAGAAGAGGAAGACTTCGAAGAAGAAGCTGAAGAAGCTGCTGCTGAGTAATCAGTTGAAGTAACAGCTGAACCGTTGTCAGACAAGTAACTGGGTTTCAGTTCATCTTTTCTGAACAGTTCGGCAACATATCAGACAGAAAAGTTGGTTTCACCATAGCGTGGAGCCAACTTTTTTTGTGCCCTTAGCCCAAGCGTTTAGCCTAAAGGAAAAGCTTCTATATTCCAGCAACAATACAGACAGCCAGAGCCATCAGACTCAGCAGACTGGCTTTCAGCATCGACGGCTTTCGCGTTCGCCAGAAGACCAGCACACACGGCAGCAACACATACAAAACCGCAACCTGCACACCTGTGGGTCGATACGTGAAGGTGGCAAAAGGAAGAGAACCCACAACCCGAACCACGTCGTTCATCACTTCTGCCAAGAACGCCAAACCGCCGGCGAGCAACAGCCACTTTATACCTAATAAATATAGGAGCCACCACGCCAACGCTCCGAACATCAGCAGAGGTACCAGCAAAGAAACCGCCAAGTTCGTCACAACACCCAGCAAAGGAACCTGACCGAAGTAATACGCCACCAAGGGGAAGGTCATCAAGCTGCACACCAACGCCACGCAAACGGTATCGAAAAGAAACTTGTAGATATAACGCCTTTCGCCTCCGCCCATGAAAAGCTTGGGACGGAACGTAAAGATGCTCACGATACTCACGAACGACAGCTGGAAACCTACATCCTGCAACAGCAGAGGATTGACCGCCAACATCACCACAGCTGCCAACGCACAACCGCTCAGCATATCGTTTTCCCTGCCTATCACCAGGACCAGCTGCACGATGCTGCACATGATGGTGGCACGAACCAGCGACGGAGGCATTCCTGCCAACAGACAGAACGACCAGATCAACGGAATGAAAAGAACGGCCAGCACTCGTCGCCGACGCAGGGTGCAGAAGCGATGTGACAGCATATTGAAGATGGCGAGTACCAGCGTCAGATGGAAACCTGACAAAGCCAGCACATGAGCCACACCCGAACGGGCGTAAGCCTGACGCAGTTCTGCCGACAAGCCTTTGCGGTTACCCGTCGTCATCGCTTCGAGGATGGTGGCTCCGTCGCCCTCCAGTCCTGCTTCCAGATAGGCAAGGTGCATCTGCCTTCGCACATCATCGAAGACTCGAAGTAAACCTGCCTCTGCCCTACCCTTTCGTTCCCAGGCATCTGCCGCCACATAACACGTAGCACTCACACCTTTGAAGAACAGGTAACGACGATAAGGCAGGAACGTGCTGTCTGCATTATCAGACGAAAGCAGATGGGGAGCCGTGAGGCGCAGATGGCGGCAGCTAAACGACAGGCTGTCTCCTGCGTCGAGCAAAGCAGGCGAATGAATCGAGTCCTTCGCCATATATGCCAACAGCCGTCCTTCCTCAGTCTCTATCTCCACAGCCCACGACTTCGTCTTCTCCACAGGCTGTTGCTTGACGACGCCCCGAACCTCCTGGTTCTCCGCAAGCGTCACATCCGCCTGCCGTTCGTATCTCATTACATACAGCAAAGCCCCAACCGTCAGGACGCACAACGTTAGCCCCAGTCCGAACAGGTGCTTCATGAGCGGTTGCCTTCGCCACACATACCCCACCAACAGCAAAACCATTCCTCCGCCCATCACAGCCATCAGCACGTTCTGGCATCCCAACAACTCCTCTATATAGAGATTCGCCCCGACCATTCCCAAAACGAAGGGAAGGGCGAGGCGAACCACAGAATTGTTTTGCCAGAACATTTACAACCTAATTATGCATTATGCATTATGCATTATAAATTATAAATTATGCATTATAAAGCTCGGAGTTGGTCGATGACTTGTTCGGGTTGTTCGGCACCAAAGACGTAACTGCCAGCTACCAGCACATCTACACCAGCTTCAGCCAGCTGGGGAGCCGTCTTCGCATTCACGCCGCCATCTACTTCAATCAACGCCTTCGAGCCTGTACGCTCAATCATCTGACGCAGCTGACGCACCTTGTCCAACGAATGTTCTATGAACTTCTGGCCGCCAAAGCCAGGATTGACCGTCATCAGCAACACCATATCCACATCGCGGATCACATCTTCGAGCAGACAGACAGGCGTAGAGGGATTGAGTGTGACACCTGCTTTCATGCCGGCATCGTGAATCACATGGATCGTGCGGTTGAGGTGGACACAGGCTTCGTAGTGCACGTTCATCATCATCGCACCCAGCTTCGCCACTTCGTTCACAAACTTCTCAGGACGTTCAATCATCAGGTGGACATCGAGCGGTTTCTGACAGAGACGGGCCACAGCCTCGAGTACTGGAAATCCGAAGCTGATATTCGGCACAAACACGCCGTCCATCACGTCGAGATGCAACCAGTCCGCATGACTGCGGTTAATCATACCGATTTCGCGTTCCAGATTGCCGAAGTCGGCAGCAAGGAGAGAAGGAGAAACTATCATAGGTCTTGAACAATTTGACAAAATCAGATTATTTCCTGCAAAATTAGAAAAAATTCTCCAACAATCAAGAAAAAAAGAGCCAAAAGACAGGAAATCGGCATAAAATTAGTAAATTTGCAGTCTAAAAACATCAGAAACGACCATCATGCTTCAACAAATCATAAGTCCAGACGAGATTCAGCAAGTCAAGAAACTCTTCGACCAATGCAAAAACGTGGTCATCACTTGTCACACCTCACCCGACGGCGACGCCATCGGCTCCTCCCTTGCACTCCAGGAATATCTGCTGCGACGTGGAAAGCAAGCCACCGTCATCGTGCCCAACTACTTCCCCGACTTCCTGAAATGGATGAACGGCGCCGACCGCATCATCCTCTACAACAACCATCGTGCGCAAGCCAAGACCTATATTGCCGCTGCCGACCTGCTCGTGGCACTCGACTACAACGGCCTCTCGCGTATCGACGAACTGGGTGTTCCCTTCGGCTACGCACGTTGCAAGAAGCTCATGATCGACCACCACACACAGCCTGAGCGCTTCTGCGACGTACAGATTTCGCGTCCACAGATGAGCAGCACCTGCGAACTCCTCTACCGGCTGTTCGACAGCATGGGCGAGTTCTCACGTCTCAACCTTCATGCCGCCGAAGACCTCTATGCCGGCATGTGTACCGATACAGGCCGTTTCACCTACAACAGCAACAATCCCGAGATATTCCATATTATCGCCGGACTCATGACCAAAGGGATTGACAAAGACCGCATCATCCGCAACATCTACAACCAGAACACAGAAGGACGCTACCGCCTCATGGGCTACATCCTCTACGAGAAGCTGCAGGTAATGCACGACCTCCACGCCTCCTTCTTCGCCCTCACACGCGAGGAACTCAAACGCTTCAACTACCTCAAGGGAGACGCAGAAGGCATCGTCAACCTCCCCCTCGAAATCAAGGGACAGAAACTCTCCATCGCCCTTCGCGAAGACACAGAAAAGCCACAGATTATGGTCTCCATCCGCAGTTTCGACGACTTCCCAGCCAACGAAATGGCAACCCGTTTCTTCAACGGCGGTGGCCACTTCAACGCAGCCGGCGGTCGCCTCTACTGCCCAATGGACGAAGCCATCGAAATCACAAAAAACGCCATCGAATCCTACCGCGACCAACTCACCAAAGACGACTGAAAGAATTTTCACTTAATAATCTTCTTTCCGTTCTGGATATACATTCCGCGAGCTTCAAAAACAATGAATATTTGAAGTACTACTTCAGATTTTCAGCGAATATTTGAAGTACCACTTCAGATTTTCATCATTTTTCTTGTTAATTTGGAATTCTTGAAGGAGAATTTTTCCATTCTGGAAGAAACCATGTTAGGCTTCTACCTGCCTGCTTACACCAAGGTGATGAAACGACGACTGATACAGTCGCCAAAGTTCTATTACTTCGACGTAGCCATACCCAACCACCTTCTGCATCGTCATCCACTCCAGCCCGGAACCAACTTCTACGGGCACGCCATAGAGCACCTGGTCATACAAGAACTCAGAGCGTATCTTTCTTATACTCACGACGGAAAAAAGAAATTGGCATATTGGCACACACTCGACAACAAATACGAGGTTGACGCATTGATTTACGATGCAAGTACCTATCAGGTGGAGGCAGCCATAGAAGTGAAGTCCGCAGGTGAAGTGACATCAAGCGATACCAAGGGACTGAAAGCCTTCAGCGAAGAACACCCACACGCCAAATTAATCCTATTGTCAATGGAGGAACGCCCCCGAAAGCTAAATGACATTGAAGTATGGCCTGTCTCCCAATTCCTATCCAGACTCTGGTCCGGTAAATATTGACATACAGCCCCACCAACGGTTCCCTGCACATGGATGCAAGGAGCATATAATCATGACCATGCGGCTTCGGCTCGCGATGGCTTTGCCATTGACTTCGTCCATTCTTGTCACGACTGACTTACGTCTTCCTCCTCCTTGCAAGGCAAAATGAAAACAAGTTTTCCTTCTGCTCTTGCTTCGTTCGTCGGTCCAGCATAGCTCAACCGACGAACGAGCGAATACAACGCCAAGTTGGCTTGAGCATTGTTGAGCGAGAAGGAGGAAAACGAAGTTAAACAAGTTTGGCTCTGCCTTCGCTGTTCCAAGAATTCTTCACTCTTCATTTTCTAAATCCTCTCCCCCTCTCTCGGAGGGGGCTGGGGGGGAGGCTTCTTCATTTAATCACCTTCTTTCCGTTCTGGATATACATTCTGCGAGCGGGGGGGAGTGAAGAGGGGACGGCCTTGGAGATAATGAGGAACAGGAACAATGATTCGAATGCGTATCGAGGTTCCTCATGATTCCTTGAGCCTCATGATTCTTAAAAAATAACGAATTGGCCTTGGGGCGTGAGACCTTCGGCAGAGATGAACAACTCGCGACAGGTGGAGTTGTTGAAGAACTCAATGGTAGC
>CAJOHO010000037.1 GCA_905234555.1 uncultured Bacteroidaceae bacterium | reverse complement strand
GGCATAGTGCTTAGCACAAAAGCTCTCCAAGAGCTGTAAACATCAAAAGAGTTTTTATTGTTTTTTTCTCAATCAGATTCACTTGCGAAAGTTGAATTAGTTACTTTTTAGATAAAATTCTCACATTCGGCTTTGCCTTCCTCTGTCATGACTCGGAAAAGCATAAACAAGTTTTGCTTTTCTCTCGCTATTCCATCGGTTCGGCAAAATAAATGCATTTCCTTTGCTCTCACTTAATCGAATTTTTGCAAAGAGGCATGAAAAAAGGCACAAAGTAGGAGAAACTTTTCACCTAAAGTCAATCAGAACATTTGCTGAACCCGACGAATGGCTGCAACAAGGGAGTCGATTTCTTCTTTGGTGTTGTAGAAAGAGAGGGAGGCACGAACGGTTCCCTCTACACCAAGGCGGTGCATGAGAGGTTCAGCACAATGGTGACCTGTGCGAACAGCTATGCCGAGGCGGTCGAGAAGGGTGCCCAGATCGAAATGATGGATGCCTCGAATGTTGAAGGAAAGAACAGGGGAGAGAAGTGAAGAGTGAAGAGTGAAGAGTGAAGAATGAACAGCGGAGAGGGGGCCGTAGATTTCGATGTTTGCGATTTGACAGAGCTGTTGGTAGGCATATTGACCCAATTCGTGCTCGTGGGCTTGGATTTTTTCTAAGCCGATGTTGGAAATATAATCGAGGGCAACAGCAAGGGCATGACTGCCTACATAATCGGGAGTGCCAGCTTCGAACTTGTAGGGAAGGGAATTGTAGGTGGTGTGTTCGAACGTCACTTTGTTAATCATCTCGCCACCACCCTGATAAGGCGGCATACGCTCCAGATATTCAGCTTTGCCATAAAGCACACCAATGCCTGTAGGTCCATAAATCTTGTGTCCGCTGAAGGCAAAGAAATCGCAATCCAAAGCCTGCACATCAATAGGGATATGTGGCGTGGATTGTGCACCATCGACCAAAACGGGAACACCGTAAGCATGGGCTTTTTCTATCATCTCCTTGATGGGGTTAACAGTTCCCAGCACATTGCTCATGTGTGTGACACAGACAAGACGAACGGAAGACTCAGAGAGCAGACGTTCAAAGGCTTCCAGATCGAGGGTGTAGTCATCCTTCATGGGAATGACGCGAAGCTTTAGGCCTTTGCGTTCGCAGAGCATCTGCCAAGGAACTATGTTGCTGTGGTGCTCCATCGTGGAAACGATGATTTCGTCACCTTCGTGACAGAATGCTTCACCAAAGCTGAACGCCAGCAGGTTTATACTCTCCGTAGTGCCACGGGTAAAGATGATTTCCTCTGTCTTTCTGGCATTGATGAAGGCACGAACCGTCTCACGAGCCGACTCATGAAGGTCGGTTGCCTGCTGCGAAAGGAAATGCACACCTCGATGCACATTTGCATTCACATTGTAGTATTCCTCGCTGATGGCTTCAACCACACAACGCGGTTTCTGCGTCGTGGCGGCATTGTCGAGATAAACCAGCGGCTTGCCGTAAACGGTACGGGAGAGTATGGGAAAATCGTTTCTATTCATAATGAAGTGGTATATACTCCCCTCCATACAAGGGAGGGGCAAGGGGGTGGGTCCTCTTTTATTTACAAAGGGCACACCCTGTGCATTTATTCAGTTCGCCACGAAAACGCTTCTCTACGAGGTAGTGGAGGCGTTCGCGAAGCGGTTGGAGTTGTATTTCGTCGATGACCTGACCCACGAAGGCAAACTTGAGCAGCATCCTTGCCTCAGCTTCGCTGATACCTCGCTGACGCATATAGAAGAGGGCTGTGTCGTCGAGCTTACCAACGGTAGAACCGTGAGAACACTTCACATCGTCAGCATAGATTTCCAGCATGGGCTGTGTGTACATCCTGGCATCGTTGCTGGCACAGAGGTTGGCATTGGTTTCCTGCGAGGAAGTCTTCTGAGCATCAGGACGAACCAGCACCCTTCCAGCAAAAGCACCCACAGCATTGTCATCAACGACGTATTTATAAAGTTCACGCGAGGTGCATCGAGGCACAGCGTGGTCAATCAGCGTGTTGTTATCCACCTGCTGGCTCTTGTCGGCAATCACACATCCGTTCAGCGTGATCTCAGCGTTTTCGCCCTGCAGAACAGCATCGATGGTGTTGCGAGTTTGTCCGTTGTAAAGCGTGATGTTGTTATGCGAGACGACACAGTCGCGACTCACCTGCATATAGACATTGGAGAAACGGCGGCAGGAAGTGTGGGTTTCCTCCATCTCGTACATATCGAGGTGGGAACCTGCGCCACAGAAAATCTCTATGACCTGTGAAGTAAGGAAAGACGAATGGTCCATTGCGTGGTCGCAGAAGAGAAGTGAAGCCTCAGCACCTTCCTCCAGCACGATGAGTACACGACGGAAGAGAAGCAAATCCACATTGGAACGAAGTAAGTTCACTACTTGCAGCATGCGCTCCATTCGCTGGTTGCGAGGCACATAGATCAGGAGTCCATCCTGCGCAAAGGCTGTGTTGAGGAACCCCTCCCCAACCCTCCCGAGGGAGGGGGAGAGTGAAGAGTGAAGAGTGAAGAGTGAAGAATGAGGGGAGAGAAGACGATTGTAATACTTCTCGAGGATGCCTGGTGCTTTCTCTGCTGCCTCAGAGAATGAATAAACAAAAGGAATGGGACGAGAGAACACAGGCTGGTCGTTTACCACGTAAGCCAGACTGGTAGAAAGATTGGGAACATCGCAACGGAACACCTCGTCCGGATTCACAGGAAACTGCTTGCGGGCAAGGTTCACACCAAAGTTAGGAGCAAAAGCACGGGCAACATCGGTGTAGCGATAACGCTCTTCCTTCAGCGAAGGAAATCCTGTCCGTTCGAACGATGCAAAAGCCTCATCGCGAACGGCATTGAGCGCAGCCACACTATGCTGGCAAATCAAATCCCGTTGTCCACGGAACAGATCCAAGTATTGTTGCTCACTCTTCATGGCTTTCTTCCTTTATCCAGTCAAAACCGTTGTTCTCAATCTGCAGCGCCAGTTCGGGTCCTCCTGTCTTCACGATCTTGCCATCGAGCAGAACGTGAACCACATCAGGACGGATATAGTCGAGCAGACGCTGGTAGTGGGTGATGACGAGGGCAGAAGTCTGGGGGGTACGCAATTTGTTGAAACCTTCAGCCACAATACGCAACGCATCGACATCAAGACCTGAGTCCGTTTCGTCGAGAATGCAGAAAGTAGGTTCGAGCATCGCCATCTGGAAAATCTCGTTGCGCTTCTTCTCACCTCCGCTAAAACCCTCATTTACACTACGGTTAACGAGTTTGCTGTCAATCTCCACCAATTTGCGTTTCTCACGCATCAGCTTCAGGAAATCCGTAGATTTCAGCGGTTCGCGACCCAACGCCTGATAGCGTGCATTGACAGCGGCACGCAT
This sequence comes from uncultured Bacteroidaceae bacterium, assembly GCA_905234555.1. GTDB lineage: Bacteria > Bacteroidota > Bacteroidia > Bacteroidales > Bacteroidaceae > UBA3839. Next base: position 19,906 of record CAJOHO010000037.1, on the reverse strand, counting down.
GAAGTTGTTCATCGAAACTCCTGGAATCTCTATGGGCTGTTGGAAGGACATGAAGATGCCAGCGTGTGCACGTTCTTCTGTCTTCATGGCAAGCAGATCCTGTCCGTTGAAAGTAATGGAGCCTTCCGTCACTTCGTAGGCCGGATGACCCACAATCACATTGGAGAGCGTGCTTTTGCCTGCTCCGTTGGTTCCCATAAGGGCATGAATCTCACCATCGAGAATCGTGAGATTTACACCTTTCAGTATTTCTTTTCCTGCCACTGTGGCATGAAGATTCTTGATTTCTAACATAACAAATGGTTTTTTATCCGACTGTTCCTTCGAGGCTGACGCTGAGCAGTTTCTGAGCCTCAACTGCAAATTCCATAGGGAGTTTGTTCAGCACATCCTTAGCATAACCGTTCACGATGAGACCTACGGCTTCCTCTGTGGGAATGCCTCGCTGGTTGCAGTAGAGAAGCTGATCTTCGCTGATTTTCGAAGTGGTGGCTTCGTGTTCGACCGTTGCCGAGTTGTTATGCACATCCATATAGGGGAAAGTATGTGCACCACATTTGTCGCCTAGCAACAGAGAGTCGCACGATGAATAATTGCGTGCTCCATCAGCATTCTTACCTATTTTCACCAGTCCTCGGTAGGAGTTCTGCGAACGGCCTGCTGAGATTCCCTTAGAGATAATGGTAGAACGAGTATTACGTCCCTGATGAATCATCTTCGTACCTGTGTCGGCTTGCTGATGATTGTTAGTAACTGCCACAGAGTAGAATTCAGCCACACTATTATCGCCTGTCAACACACATGAAGGATATTTCCAAGTGATGGCACTTCCCGTCTCCACCTGTGTCCATGAGAGTTTGCTGTTAGCTCCACGCAGATGTCCACGCTTGGTGACAAGATTAAGCACACCGCCACGTCCTTCGCTATCACCAGGATACCAGTTCTGAACGGTGCTGTATTTCACCTCAGCATTGTCCATCACCACAATCTCAACGATGGCAGCATGAAGTTGGTTCTCATCACGCATGGGTGCTGTGCAGCCTTCCAGATAAGACACATAGCTGTCGCTATCGCAGACGATAAGGGTTCGTTCGAACTGCCCTGTATTGCGTGCATTGATACGGAAATAGGTGGAGAGTTCCATCGGGCAGCGCGTATTCTTAGGAATATAGACGAACGACCCGTCGGAAAACACAGCAGAGTTCAGTGCTGCGAAATAGTTGTCGCGGTAAGGGACCACACTGCCCAGATACTGACGCACCAAATCAGGATGTTCACGAACAGCCTCGCTGATGGAGCAGAAGATGATGTTTTTTTCTGCCAGACGTTCCTTAAATGTTGTCTTCACAGAGACGGAGTCCATGACGGCATCAACAGCCGTTCCACTCAATGCCAGACGCTCTTCAAGGGGAATGCCCAGTTTGTCAAAAGTCTTCATCAGTTCAGGGTCAATCTCATCGGCTGACTTCGGACCATCTTTCTTGCGAGTGGGGTCTGCGTAATAGGAAATGGCCTGATAGTCAATCTCAGGCATGTGAAGGTGTCCCCAGGTGGGTTGCTCCTGCGTCTGCCAATAGCGAAAGGCTTTTAGACGGAAGTCGAGCAACCACTCCGGCTCTTCCTTTTTGGCAGAAATAAGTCGAACGACATCTTCATTGAGACCTCGTTCGATAATTTCTGTATGTATGTCGGTCGTGAAGCCAAATTTGTATTTTTCTTCGGCAACACGCCGCACAAAATCGTTGTTGTCTTTTTGTTGCATAGCCTGTTTCGTACAACCGCAGAGATGACTGAGGCTGTTACAAACTGATTTTTTGCTGAAGAATCGCAGGAATTTCGTCCCTCAAGCCATATTTGGCCTGTTCACCCTTTGCAATCTCTGTAGAGTCTGTCACGATGAGCACATCTGGAATGATGGGTTGCGCAGCATGTTTGCATTTGTAATAAAGGTCGCTACGCTGCTCCAGCAATTCGGGTTCGTTGCCACCCTTACTTTTGTTCAAATCCATGATGTTGAAGGCAAAACTCATCACCATGCCATAACCAATGGCTCCGATGACAGCACCAGCCAGACGGTTAATCAGGTTCAGATGGATGGTCTGAAAGAACTTGGTTAGCAACGATGCCAGCCATCCCAGCACAATCGGTACGAGGATGGCAATCAGGATGAAGACAATCACCTGGGTAAACTCAGCAGTTGCACCGGTTTTCTTGGCCAGTTCACCAGCAAACACATTGTAGAGAACGGCAGCGGCGATAATGCCGACTGCCAGTCCCAACAAGTTTGCTACCATCTTGAAGGCGCCTTTGATGTAGCCTATCACGGCACCTACAATCAATACGATGATAATCAGTATGTCCATGAGTTGAAGTCGTTGAATGGATTCCGTATGAGAGGTTTACAGCTTCTGCTTAACCTCTACTTCTGTGAATGCCTCGAGCAGGTCGCCTTCACGCAGGTCGTTATAGTTCACAAGTGAGATACCGCAATCGAAGTTATTGGAAACCTCCTTCACATCGTCCTTGAAACGCTTTAATGCATTGATGTCAGCGGTGTGAACCACGATACCGTCGCGGATGACACGGATCTTGTCTGAGCGGTGAATCTTACCATCGGTAACGAATGCACCAGCAACCGTACCCACCTTCGTAATCTTATAAACCTGTCGAACCTCGGCAGTACCCGTGTATTCCTCCTTAATTTCAGGAGCCAACATACCTTCCATAGCACTCTTCACCTCTTCAATGGTGTCATAGATGATGCTGTAGAGACGGATATCCACGCCTTCCTGCTCTGCCAGTTTGCGGGCAGCCTGCGAAGGACGAACCTGGAAACCGATGATGATGGCATCGGATGCCTTTGCCAAATCCACATCGCTCTCTGAGATCTGGCCCACTGCCTTATAGATGACATTAACCTTGATTTTCTCAGTCGAGAGTTTGATGAGGGAGTCGCTGAGGGCTTCAATCGAACCATCCACGTCACCTTTGACGATGAGGTTGAGGTCTTGCACACCACCAATCGCAATATCGTGGGCAATGTCTTCCAGACCCTTACGCTTCGTGGTGCGGATGCCCTGTTCGCGTTTCAGCTGTTCGCGTTTGTTAGCCAGGTCACGTGCTTCCTGTTCTGTTTCCATCACATGGAAGGTGTCACCAGCTGTAGGAGCTCCGTTCAGACCCAGGATGAGAGCTGGCTCTGCAGGTAATGCCTGCTGGATGCGCTGACCACGTTCGTTGAACATGGCCTTGATGCGCCCCCAGTTGGTACCAGCCAGCACCACGTCGCCTTGGCGAAGGGTTCCGTTCTGCACCAATACGGTTGCCACATAGCCGCGTCCCTTATCGAGTGAGGATTCTATCACAGAACCCGTTGCTTTACGGTTCGGGTTGGCTTTGAGGTCGAGCAACTCTGCTTCCAACAACACCTTCTCCATCAGCGCATCTACGTTCACACCATGCTTGGCTGCGATGTCCTGACTTTGATATTTACCACCCCAGTCTTCCACCAGATAGTTCATGGCAGCCAACTGTTCCTTGATCTTCTCAGGATTCGCACCTGGTTTGTCAATCTTGTTGATGGCAAAGACCATCGGCACGTTGGCAGCCACTGCATGGCTGATGGCCTCGCGCGTCTGAGGCATGATGCTGTCGTCAGCAGCAATGATGATGATGGCGATATCGGTAACTTTCGCACCACGGGCACGCATGGCGGTAAAAGCCTCGTGACCTGGCGTATCGAGGAAGGTGATATGTCGTCCGTCCTTCATCTTCACGTTGTAAGCACCGATGTGCTGGGTGATACCACCAGCCTCACCAGCGATAACGTTGGTCTTGCGGATATAGTCAAGGAGTGAGGTCTTACCGTGGTCAACGTGTCCCATCACCGTGATGATTGGCGCACGTGGCACGAGGTCTTCTTCCTTGTCTTCCTCTTCCACAATGGCGTTGCTGACGTCTTCGCTGACATAGGTAGTGGTATAGCCGAATTCCTCGGCAACGAGGTTAATGGTTTCTGCGTCGAGACGCTGATTGATAGACACCATCATGCCGACAGCCATACACGTTCCGATAACCTTTGTCACAGGTACATCCATCATGGTTGCCAACTCGTTGGCAGTCACAAATTCAGTGAGCTTCAGTACCTTGCTTTCAGCGTTTTCAGCCTCTTCTTCCTCCTCCATACGCTGATGGATGGCCTCACGCTTGTCCTTGCGGTACTTCACACCTTTCTTCAGCTGCTTCTGGGTCAGACGGGCCAAGGTTTCCTTTACCTGCTTCGAGATTTCCTCGTCAGTCAGTTCAGCCTGTTTTGCAGGCGCGTTCTTCTTCTTATTCTTCTTCTTTCCACTGCCGGCAGCTTGCTGCTGTGCCTGATTGCCCTTGTTCTTCTGAACATTAGGTTGAACCTGATTGGCAGCAGCATTCACATCCACACGTTCTTTGTTGATGCGGTTGCGTTTCTTCTTCTTCTCGCCACCAGCTTCGCCTTCAGCAGCGTTGGTTGTCTGAGCCACCTTGCGCTGACGATCCTTCTCCTCACGTTCCTTGCGACGTTCAGCCTTACTCTTCTTGTCGGGACGGGTCTTGGAGTTGATATTGGAAAGGTCGATGAATCCCACCTGCTTGATTTGCACACCTGCATCGGGTGCCTGCATTCGGAAGATGCCGTCTTCCGACACAGTACCAACCACCTGGTCTTTTTTCTTCTTGCTGGTTTGCTGAGGTTTTTCTGCTTTTGCCACAGGCTGTTCAGCCTCGTCGTTAGCACCAGCTGAAGCCTGTTCGGTCTCTGGGGTCATCTCTCCCTGAGGCTGTTCAACAGCAGCTTCCTCTTTCTCTTCAGATGCAGAAGCAGTTTCTTCCACAGGTGTGGCCTTTGCCGAAGAAGATTTTTTCTTCTCCTTGGCTTGAGGTTCAGCAGGAGTGGTTTCGACAACAGAGTTGGGTTCTTCCTTTTCGACGCTTGTAGATTGAACTTCATTGATGTTCCCCAGCACCGTGAACTTTTGTTTACGCTCTTCGCTCGCCGTGCGGAACACCTCTGTCTTCTGTTGTTCTTTCTCTCGGCGTTCTTTCTCACGACGTTCATCACGCTCCTTCTGTTCACGCTCCTTGCGTTGTTTGATGTTCTGCTGGATTTCGTCGTGTTTGTTCTTGTCCGCGCCGAAAGCTCCCATGAGCAGTTCGTACTGCTCATCCGTGATCTTTGCATTAGGACTGGCATCTTCAAGTGCTTTGCCCTTCTTTTGCAGGAATTCAGCCACGGTGTTGATTCCCACATTCAGTTCTTTTAAAGCTTTGTTCAGTCTTACAGGCATATAGTGAATTTTACAATTGGACGATTTTCTATTATTCTAATGTATTCTGATTAGTCGATCAGTCTTCGAATTCAGCACGCAGGATGTTGAGCACTTCGTCAACCGTGCTTTCTTCCAGATCAGCTTTCTCAATGAGCATCTCACGTGGAGCATTGAGAACGGCTTTGGCTGTGTCAAGACCCAGCGCCTTGATGGCTTCGATAATCCACTCGTCGATTTCGTCCTTGAACTCATCGAGGTAGATGTCTTCGTTATCCACATCGTCAGCACTGATTTCGCGGAACACGTCGATGGTGTAGCCTGTCAGCATAGATGCCAACTTGATATTGTGGCCGTTCTTACCAATAGCCAAAGACACCTGATCGGGTTGGAGATATACCTCAGCCTTCTTGTTCTCCTCATCCAGATTGATGGAAGAGATGTGGGCTGGATTCAGCGCACGCTGGATAAAGAGTTTGATGTTGCTGGTGAAGTTGATGACGTCGATGTTCTCGTTGCGGAGTTCACGAACGATACCATGAATACGGCTTCCCTTCACACCCACACAGGCACCAACAGGGTCGATTCTTTCGTTGTAGCTCTCCACAGCAATCTTGGCACGCTCACCAGGAATGCGGGCAATCTTGCGGATGGTGATGAGGCCATCGTTGATTTCGGGCACTTCGTTCTCCAGCAGACGTTGCAGGAACTCAGGAGCGGTACGAGAGAGGATGATCTTAGGATTGTTGTTGAGGTTATCCACACGCAGCACGATGGCACGGGCTGTTTCTCCCTTGCGGAAGAAATCGCCTGGAATCTGCTCGCTCTTGGGCAACAGCAGTTCGTTGCCTTCGTCATCGAGCAGCAGCATTTCGCGCTTCCAGATCTGATAAACCTCACCCGTTACAATCGTACCCACCTTGTCGATGTACTTATTATAAAGGTTATCGTGCTCCAACTCCAGGATCTTGGCAGCCATCGTCTGGCGCAGGTTCAAGATGGCACGACGACCAAAGTCTGCGAAGTTCACCTTCTGGCTCAACTCTTCACCCACTTCGTAGTCGGGGTCTTCCTTCTGAGCTTCAGAAAGTTCAATTTCTGCGGCTTCGTTCTTCACTTCTCCGTCTGGAACTACGGTGCGGTTCCAGTAGATTTCGAAGTCGCCCTTCTCGGGGTTTACAATCACGTTGAAATTGTCATCGTGACCATACATCTTTTGCAGTACACTGCGGAAGGAGTCTTCAATCACGCTAACGAGCGTGGTCTTGTCAATGTTCTTTGTCTCCTTGAAATCCTGAAAGGTTTCTATCAGGTTTACGCTGTTGTTAGTTTTTTTTGTTGCCATTTATGTGTTAATTTTTCAGTAATCTCTTTCTTTCCGCTCTTCCTGAAAAAGCGGCGGGAGAAGGTTTTTCCTCCTCCTTGGGGAAATGGATGGGCTTTATTTAAAATCAATGACGGCTTTCACCCACTTCACATCGTTATAGCCGAAGCGGTGCTCCACATCCACCATCTGAGGACGTTTCTTGCCTTCCAGCTTCTGTTTCTCAGTAACCACAACGGTGAATCCCTCAGCATCGGCATCGGCGAGGTTGCCCTCCATCTTCTTGCCACCAGCAGTCAGCAGTTCCACGTCGTAGCCGATATTGTTGATGTATTGCTGCAGCACTTTGAACGGTTGACCGATTCCGGCAGAACCTACTTCCAGTTCAAAGTCTTCAACATCACGATCCAAGTGCTCTTCTATGAACTTGCTCAGTTCACAGCAATCTTCAATCCATACTCCGTCTTTGTGGTCAATCTCCACTGTGATTTTGTTGTCCTGATCCACAGTGGCATCAACGAGGAAATACTCTTTACCTGCGAGCCATTCCTCGGCAAATTCTTTGATTTTCTGCTTGTCTATCATGAAAATTATAATTAAAACAGGAGGAACTCGAAAGCCCCTCCTGCATCTTTGCGCTGCAAAGTTACGCCAAAAAATCCAGACTACCAAACTTTTAGCAAAAAAACATGCATATTCTGCTCTGTTTTTTGCCATTTCAAGAATAATCACTAACTTTAGCTCATACTTCGCTGAACTTAGGCTGCATCTCAGCAATAAAAATAAAAAAATTTCATTTTTATTTTGTATTGCGCTCGATTTGCACTAACTTTGCACCATTAAAACCCATCATTCACAATGAAACGATTCCTGGTTTCTTTTCTCTTCACGCTTTACGCTTCACTATTCATCTCTCTTTTTGCCCAGAACGACCTGCTGACCGCCAAACAAAACGTCATTCCTGGCGGTTATAACTTTTGGGTTTACACACCCCACAACTACGAACAGCTGGGAGAAGAGACACCTGTCGTCATTTTCCTTCACGGAGCCAGCCTCTGTGGACACAACCTTGCCAGCGTTCGTCGCTACGGACCACTCCAGGCCATTCAAATGGGACTTGAGATTCCTGCACTCATCATTGCTCCGCAAAACCCTGGCGGAGCCTGGAGTCCGCGCAAGCTGAACGACCTGCTGGAATGGACGAAAGCCAACTATGCCTGCGACTCCACCCGAGTCTATGTGCTGGGTATGAGTCTGGGCGGTTATGGCACGATGGATTTCTGTGGCACCTATCCGGAGAAGATTGCGGCAGGTATAGCACTGTGTGGAGGTACCACGCTGAAAGACAAGCAGGGACTGGGCAATCTTCCTTTCTGGATTATGCATGGCACAGCCGACCGAGCCATCAACATCAACCAGTCGAAAGTGGTGGTCAACGCACTGGTGGCAGAAAAAAACGACCAGCGCCTGCGCTACGACTGGATTGCAGGAGCCTCACATGGTGCACTTGCACGTGTCTTCTATTTAGGAAAAACGTACGATTGGCTTTTCTCCCATCGACTTACCGATGAGGGACGTCCCGTCAACCGCTCCATCAACATTTCGCAAGGTGATATGTGGCAAGCCTACCGCACGATGAAGAAACGTACCACCCCTCTTAAAGTCAAATAAACAGTTTCCCGGCAACAAAACAACAGGACATAAAACAAAGGAATATGGGAAAGAAGTATTTGTTTTTTTGTGCACACGGCTATGCCATTCCGATTCTTCGTCCTCTGGAAAAAGAAATCAAACAGAGAGGCGGCGAAGTGGCTTGGTTCTTAGAGAAAACCTGTCCTGATTCACAGTTAACCAACGAAGATAAAGTGCTGAAAACGCTGCGCGAAGTAAAAGCGTGGAACCCGTTAGCTGTTTTTGCTCCAGGCGATTGGGTTTATGATTTCTTCCCAGGTGTAAAAGTACGTGTCTGTCACGGTTATCCTATTTATAAAAGAGGAGGAACTGTGGAAACCCACTTTAAGATTCGTGGTTGGTTCGACATCTATTGCTCTACAGGTCCTTCCTCCACACCCATCTTCCAAGACCTTGAAAAGAAACTTGATTCGTTCTGTGTCTATGAAACTGGCTGGGCGAAAGTGGATGCCATCGTAGCTGCTCGCCAGCTTTCTCCATCTTCTACTGTGCCGAGTGGTTTTCCCACGAAGTCTTCTTTCCACACACCCACAATCTTTGTGGCAACAACTTTCTCCAAGCGTGTTACCCAACTGCGCAATCTCTTGCCCACCATTCAGCGGCTGGTGAAAAAGCGCAACTGGAAATGGGTCATCACCATGCACCCCAAACTGGAAGATGATGAACTGAAAACTGAACTGACACAATTAGCTAAAACTCACGACAATGTAGAGTTCTACCCTGTTACGCCTACTGCTGAAATCATGGCGCAGACCGATGTGATGCTATGCGATGCCAGCAGTATCATTGCGGAATACATGATGCTGGACAAACCTGTGGTGACGCTCTGCAACACCACACCTGGACCTCACCTGCTCAACGTTGAAACACCAGACGAAGTGGAGGCAGCGCTTGAGAAAGCGATGACCCGTCCTCAGGAACTCATGGATGCGATGCACGAATACCTTGACTTCCATGAAGCCCATCGTGACGGAAAGAACTGTGCACGCATCCTCGATGCTGTGGATGACTTCATCGCCAACCGCCAGCATTCTCTTCGTCGTAAACCCCTGAACCTCTTCCGCAAACTCAAGATTCGCTGGAAGTTTTTCAAGGATCAGCATTCATAATTATTCCAGATAGGTGTAGCCGTAAAGGCCGGAGCGATAGGTAGAGAGGAATTCTTTGCCTTCCTCGAGGGTAATCTTGCCTTCCTTCACAGACTGCTTAGCCCATACTTCAAGGCGACGAACCATCTGCTTGGGGTTGTACTGAACGAAGGAAAGTACGTCGGCAACGGTCTCGCCATCCACAATCTTGTCTATCTTATAACCCTTATCGTCAACGGTGATATGTACGGCATTGACGTCGCCAAAGAGGTTGTGCATGTCGCCCAGGATTTCCTGATAGGCACCTACAAGGAAGACACCGATGTAATAGCTTTCCTTATTCTTAAGAGTGTGGAGCGGCAGGATGTGGCTGACGGTCTGATGGGTGACGAAGTCGCTGATTTTTCCGTCGCTGTCGCAGGTGATGTCCTGAAGGGTAGCAAGACGGCTGGGACGTTCGTCGAGACGATGGATGGGCATGATGGGGAAAAGTTGGTCGATAGCCCAAGCATCAGGCAATGAATGGAAAATGGAAAAATTGCAGAAGTATTTGTCTGCCAACAGCTTATCAAGCGACCGAAGTTCATCTGGCACATGCTTCATGGTGTGAGCCTGTGTGTTGATTTCGTGAGCCACAGCCCAGAACATTCGTTCCACTTCGGCACGGGTCTTGAGGTCGAGCATTCCGTGATCGAAAAGTCCGAGGGCTTCCTCACGGATCTGCTGGGCATCGTGCCAGTCCTCCAGCATGGAACGGGTAGAGAGGTTGTCCCATATCTCATAAAGATCCTTTGCCAGCGGATGGTCTGTCTCACCCACCTCAAACTCATCGGGCATCACAGGCAGTTCGACGGTTCCCAGCACCTCCATGATAAGGACAGCATGGTGGGCGGCCAACGAACGTCCGCCTTCGGTGATGAGGTTGGGCTGAGGTACTTCGTTGTTCTTGGCAGCCTCAACAAAAGTATAGACGCAGTTGTTGACATACTCCTGAATGCTGTAGTTTACAGAACTTTCACTGTTGGCAGAACGTGAGCCGTCGTAATCCACACCCAGTCCACCGCCGCAATCCACAAACTCCACACCATAACCCATCTTGCGGAGCTGCACATAGAACTGGCTGGCTTCGCGTAGGGCGTTCTGAATGCGACGGATCTTGGTGATCTGGCTACCGATATGGAAATGGATGAGGCGCAGACAGTCTTTCATGTCGTGCTGGTCGAGATAATCGAGGGCTGTGAGGAGTTCGCCACAGGTCAGGCCGAACTTCGAGGCATCACCACCACTCTCTTCCCACTTGCCGCTACCCGAAGAGGCGAGCTTGATGCGGATGCCAATATTGGGACGCACATTGAGGGACTTGGCTGCTTGAGCAATTGTTTCCAACTCATTGAGTTTCTCCACCACGATAAACACACGCTTACCCATCTTCTGGGCCAACAACGCCAGTTCGATGTAGGACTGATCCTTATAGCCGTTACAGATGATGAGGGAGTCGCTCTCCATATTCATGGCGAGGACTGCGTGGAGTTCGGGTTTCGAACCTGCCTCCAGACCCAGATTGTGCTTCTTACCGTGACTGATCACTTCCTCTACCACAGGACTGATTTGGTTGACCTTGATGGGATAGATGATGAAGTTCTCGGCTGTGTAGCCATATTCTTCTGCGGCATTGTGGAAACAGGTGGCTGTCTTCTCGATGCGGCTGTCGATGATATCAGGGAAGCGCACCAGTACAGGGGCAGCGACATCACGCAGGGAGAGGTCGTCCATCACTTCCTTGAGATCGACCTCCACACCGTTCTTCATCGGTGTTGCCACGACATTTCCCTTGTCGTTGATATGGAAGAAATTCACACCCCAGCCTTCAATGCTGTACAGTTCGCTGGAGTCTTCAATGCGCCATTTTCTCATATTGGATCAGTTGGGTTAATGGGTATTATTAGCAGTCAATGAGGCAATATCTTTGACATATTTATCGATTTGTTCCTTGGTATGGATGACTTCGATGTCGATGATGTGCTTGGCTTTGGCGTAGAACGGTTCGCGAGTGCGGAGCGACTCTACGATGAAATCATGGAGTTCTTCGGGAGTCTTGCCCTGGATAAGCGGACGGACGGACTTGCCCATTCCCAGATGAGCCTGCAGCACCTCCGGTGTAGCTCTCAGCCAGACGGTCTCGGTGCGGGCGTTGAGGTAGTCCATATTATCAAAGAAACAGGGCGTTCCTCCGCCACAGCTGACAACGACATCCTCGAACTCAGCTACTTCGTGGAGCATACGGCGTTCAAGGTCGCGAAACCCTTCTTCGCCTTTCTCCGCGAATATCTGCGGAATCTTCTTACGGAACCGGTCTTCGATATACCAGTCCAAATCGTAGAAATCCACTTTCATGTTCAGGGCCAGCTGACGACCGATGGTGGTTTTGCCGGCACCCATATAGCCTATGAGAACAACAGGGGACATCTTTTTAATGCATAATGCATAATGGATAATTCATAATGGCATTATTTCTTGGTCTGTCTGGCAATGATGTCGAGACATTGCTGAGCGGTGAGCTGCAGCGGATCGCCGGCTGACTTAGGCAGACGGAAGTTGTCACCTTTATAAGTAAGGTAAGGACCATAGCGACCGTTGAGTATTTTCAGCTCTGGTTCTTCGTCGAAACTCTTCAGTTGGCGCTGAGCATCCTCACTCCGTTTCTGCTGGATGAGTTCGATGGCTTCCTCCAAAGTGAAAGCCATAGGATCGGCATCCTTGGGAAGAGACGCATACTTACGGTTGTGCTGAACGTAAGGACCGAAACGACCTGTTCCGATGATCACATCCTTGCCTTCGTACTGACCCAAAGTACGAGGCAGCTTGAAGAGTTCGAGGGCTTCTTCCAGCGTCACGCTCTGAAGGCTCTGTCCCTTGCCCAACTGGGCAAAACGGGGTTTCTCCGTATCGGTGGCACTGCCTATCTGAACGACAGGACCGAAACGGCCTATCTTCACGCTGACTTCACGACCTGTGGCAGGATCGGTTCCTAAGACGCGCTCACCCACCTTGTGTTCGGTTTTCTGGTTCATCACCTCTTCCACCTGTGGTTCCAGCTCGTTGTAGAAATCTGCCATCATCTGGTGCCAGTTTTCCTTGCCTTCAGCCACCTCGTCGAAGTCCTTCTCCACATTCGCCGTGAAGTTATAATCCACAATCTGTGGGAAGTTCTCCACCAGGAAATCGTTGACCACAATACCAATATCGGTAGGCAGAAGTTTTCCTTTCTCATTACCCACCACCTCACTCTTGTCGCTGGCTTTGATATTCTTGCCTTGTTTCAGGGTGAGCAGACGGTAGGCACGCTTCACACCTTTCTTGTCGCCACGTTCCACATACTCACGCTGCTGAATAGTGGAGATGGTAGGTGCGTAGGTAGATGGACGTCCGATGCCCAGTTCCTCCAAACGCTTGACGAGCGAAGCTTCCGTATAGCGGAGTGGCTGCTGAGAGAAACGCTGGGTGGCAAGAATCTCCTGATACGACAGCACCTGTCCCTTCGTCAGCTGCGCATCGATGGTGGTCGTTTCGGCTTCGTTCTCCGTTTCGTCATCGAACGACTCACGATACACACGAAGGAATCCGTCGAAGGTCACCACCTCAGCCGTAGCCACAAACTCAGCATCGGTCTTATCATTTCCTTGGGGCAGGATGGTGATGGTGGTCTTCTCTATTTCTGCGTCTGCCATCTGACTGGCAATCGTACGTTTCCAGATGAGGTCGTAGAGACGTTTCTCCTGACTGGTACCCGTGATTTCGTGACGATCCATATAAGCTGGACGGATGGCCTCGTGTGCTTCTTGAGCACCTTTGCTGTGTGTCTGATACTGACGACGTTTGGCATAGCTTTCTCCCAGATGATCCACAATCTCCTTATGAGAGGCGTTGATGCAGAGCGAGGACAGGTTCACGGAGTCGGTACGCATATAGGTGATCATACCGGCTTCGTAAAGACGCTGTGCCACCGACATAGTCTGTGAAACCGCAAAGCCCAACTTGCGGGCTGCTTCCTGCTGGAGGGTAGAGGTGGTGAAAGGTGGTGCCGGCACACGATGCATGGGCTTCTTCGAGATGTCGCTGATGACGAAAGAGCGGTTCTTGCATTGTTCGAGGAAGGCGGCTGCTTCGGCTTCTGTGGCAAAACGCTGGGCGAGGTCGGCCTTCAGGGTCTCACCTGCCTCGGTGGTAAACACAGCGGTCACACGGAAACTCGATTCTTCCTGGAAGTTCTCGATTTCGCGTTCACGCTCTACGATGAGGCGGACTGCCACCGACTGCACTCGACCTGCGGAGAGGGAGGGTTTGAGCTTTTTCCACAAAACGGGAGAGAGGCGGAAACCTACGATGCGGTCCAACACACGGCGGGCCTGCTGTGCGTTCACCAGATTGAGGTCGATGTGACGGGGATGGGCAATAGCGTCGAGGATGGCTGTCTTGGTGATTTCGTGGAACACGATGCGTTTGGTCTGCTCCACACTCAAGTCAAGCACCTGAGCCAAGTGCCACGAGATCGCTTCTCCTTCACGGTCTTCATCGGAAGCCAGCCAAACCGTGTCGGCTTTCTTCGCAGCAGTCTTCAGGGACTGAACCAGGGCTTCCTTCTCTTCAGGAATCTCGTATTGGGGTGTGAAGTCCTTGAGGTTCACACTGAACATCTTTTTCTTCAGGTCGCGGATATGTCCGTAGCTGGACAGCACCTTGTAATCTGCTCCCAAGAACTTCTCGAGGGTCTTTGCCTTCGCAGGGGACTCGACGATAACTAAGTTTTTTGCTTTTGCAGCACTTTTGGCTGATGTTTTTGCCTTTGCAGGACTTTGCGTATCTTTCTTTGCCTGTACCATCTAATTAAGAATGATTTTCCAGCTGACTTGGCAGCTAAAAAGCGATTTGAGCTGCAAAGTTACGACTAAGTGAGCGAAAAACCAAATTTTCATTTGATTTTTTCCGAACGTGAGTAACTTCTGTGAAAGAAGTGAGCAAAAGTTACGACTAAGTGAGCGAAAAACCAAATTTATTCGTGAAATTTGTGCAATTCATGCAATTCGTGGTTGAAAAAATATCCGTAATTCCGTAAATCCTTGTTCAACGTAATTAATTATGCATTATGAAATCTTGGAGCAGCGAACGCAATCACAAGCTTACTTGATGATTGCTGAGTCGCGACAAGATTCAACGTAGTTAATTATGAATTAAATTTTCTGGCAACGGATGAGGACGTGGTTGTTGTCGGCAAGGGTGGTGGCAAAGAGATAGTCGGTGCCTCCTTCACCCAGACGGAGACGACGACGAAGATCGGCAACAGAGAGCGGGAAGTTGCGGACGGTGAGGTTGGCCTGCGTCAAGCCAGCGAGGAACCGACGCAGTTCTTTCTTGTTGAAGGCTGTCTGACCCACCACTTCGAACTGACGGCCAGGGAAGTCGGGGCAGGAGGTGTCGGAGGTGTAAAGGTGGCTGGCAGGATGGAGCTTCTGCAAACCAAATCGTTGTGCCAGCGTCTTGAAAGGGGCTGCCTTCATCACAGAAGCGTTCGGCTCATAGAGATAACGCTGAACCTGAGCCGTGTAGGAACAAAGAGCCGTCTGCTCTTCGTGATAAGTGAAAGAAAAGGAGGACGAAGGAAGGTTCACGCAATGGATGCGGAGGTCGTCGGCTGTACTTTCCGATGGGTTTTCAGATGATAGGACGGATTGGCGCTGAGGTCTCATCACCAGCAGGATCTCCTTACATTCACCTTGCAGACTGACCACATGGACATCTGTCACATCACGAAGCTGACGCAGCGCCAAACGGATATCGAGCATGGGTGAGAGTTTGACCATCACGCAGTCGGCTTTCTCCAACAGCAAATCCTGTAGTGCCATAAGGTTAGGCGTACAGTCCTCGATGGCAACGGTCTTTCCTCCGTGGCTGTCCCTACGTGCTGGATCCAAGTAAATCAGGTGCTGGTGGGGCAACGATGGGAGCACCTCTTCAGCTTCCCCACACACCACATCCACATCCTTGACGCCTAACAGCGGCAGGTTATGGCGAGCCAGGTCGCAGAGTTCCGGATTGCGTTCCACAAAGGTGAGATATACCTGCGGATGTGCCAATGCCAACATCGTAGCATCCACACCAAAGCCACCCGTCAGGTCGGTGAAGAGCGGCACCATCCCCTTGCCCTCAGGACTCTCCCCCAGCCCCTCTCTTGTAGAGCGGGGAGTAGTTACTCTGTTTGATTGGGATTCTATCCGCATAGCAGGTATATACTCCCTTCCCTCGCAGGGAGGGGCAAGGAGGTGGGTCCGCCCCTTATATTCCGCTGTTGCCTGCGAGGAGCATTGCTCCATTGACAGGTGTTCTGGGAAGAGGATGCCGTCGGTTTCTGCCCACAGCGGGAGTTTGGTGCGAGCGGTCTGCCACGCACTGATCTGCACACAAGCCTGACGCATATCCACCTCCGGATAACGGCTGGCCTGTAACATCAATTCGCGCACATCGGACAGACGATGTGCGCGAATAAATGAGGAGGTGGAGGACCCTCCCCCCAACCCCTCCCTTGTAGGGCGGGGAGTATATACTCCGTTTGATTGGGATTCTGTCCGCATGGCAGCTATATACTCCCCTCCCTTCACGGGTTTCTGTCCCCCGCTAACGGGGGAACCGAAGGGGGTGTAAAGACCATTGAAGGCAAGGGGGTGGGTCTGTTTACTTCACTATTACCTTCTTGGTCTTTCCGTTAGCGGTTCGGATAATGTTCACGCCTTTCTGGAAGGTGTTGAGACGAGCACCCGAGAGGCTGTAGATGCCTTCCACTGCCTGCAGACCTTTCTCGGAGTCTTCCACGTAGTCGATGCCATCGGCATCTTCAACGACGTTGACGCGGCATTGCAGCAGCAGGAACTCATGGTAACCGCCTGTTGTGGTTACATCGGTGAAACGAATCGTGTATTTACCCTTCGTTGTCACCGTAAACGGCAACTCGTAGATTTTAGCTGTTGACAAGTTGGCAGAAGAGACTCCGTTGGCATTCGGTGTAGCGGTATAAGTGGCACTTTCTTCCACTACTGCGTCACTCGCGTTAAGAATCTGTGCCTTAAACTTCGGTGTACCCTTCCATGCAGCCATTGCGAAGGTCAGTTTGTAGGAGCCAGGGTCCAGCGTCAGCGGATAAGCAGTCTGCTTGCCATATTCAGCATAGCTGTTGCGCCAGTAGAGTCCCTTGCCTTCGAATCCAGTGAATCCGGCCATCACGCGTGCGCCTGAACTATAAGAGTTAGGATATTCTTGAACGGCATTGTCTTCCTGCACGGCACGCCATCCTGGTGGGAAGTTGCCAGCCAGCACGTTCGTGAGATCGAGGGTATAGACTGCGCTCAAATCCACAAAGACTGGCATCAGCGTCACGTTGTCATCGGTCATCGTAAAGGTGTTGTCGTCATTGATGACTACATTGCCGTGGAGCACGGTCCAGCCCGCCAACGCATAGCCTTCGGCTGGTGTTGCGGTCAGCGTCACCTTGGTTCCCTCAGCTGCCTGACTGACACTGGCCTCAGCCGTGCCGTTCTCTGGCTGACGGATGGTAACGTCAAATTCCTCAGCCGGCACATCAGCCGGACGATAGGTCACATTGTCGATATATACACCCTGACCACCCGAATTGGTCAGCACCATCGCTGTGGTTCCATCTTTCAGTGTAGCCTCAACCGAGACTTTCTTCCACTCGTTGGTGTTGGTTTTCTCCAGCGTGATGGTTTTGCGTGAATTACCCGTCAAGGTCATAATCATATTGGAACTGCGGGTAGCGTTGGTATAGCGGACAGAAATGACATAGTCGCCGCCTTCGCCTTCTCGCAATTTCAGTTCATGGCGCAGGGCACCAGCCGTATTGGTTCCCATGTCGGCAAATCCGTTGCCGGCATGCCCCCTGACATTGGGATACCACCCGTATGGGTCAGTCACACAGCTCTTGATGCTCTTGAAGTCCATGTCTTCTGCCTCAATGATGATTTCTCCGTGATAGGGTTCGGGCTGCTTGGGCAGGTCTTCGGAAAGGGCTGTGCTGGGTGACAGGTCTGTACTGCGTTCTGTGGCGTTGCCTTCACACTGGATGGTCACATCGACCGGACCGTTGTGCTTCACCTCCAGGGTGTAGGTTCCGTTCTCTGCATCCCAAGTCGGTGTGGCTGTACCTGTTGCCTGTACTCGCTTCGTGAAAGTATAGGTAGGCTCGGCTTTCACACCTTTCACTACTATCTTGTCTAACTGCACCGTCGTAGTGTCGCTGCGGTAGTTGTTCAGGTAGAAGTCGATGTGGTCGGCATATTCACGGATAAGTCCACTGCTCAACTTGCCCCAGGTCAGTTCCAGCTCATCGCAGGTGTTATACTGAAGAGGGATGTTGGCTGTAGCTGTGGTCTTCTTATTTAAATAGGTATAAGGAGTGTAGGTAATCAGCTGGTTCTTGCGACGAGAAACGAAGAGGTCGCCCGTGCTGACTTCAGGATAGTTGTTGTTGAACTCCGTCACCTTCTTGGTCTGGGTGGACCAACGGGAAGACTGCAACGTTTTCTTTACCTGCACAGGAATGCTCTTGGCTAATTCGTCATACAGTTCAATGCACACAGGAATGGTGGCATAGCGTCCTGTCTTCTTGAAATAGCAGAAGTTGTCCATCCACTGTCCATTATTACGGTTGAAGGGATCTGTCTGCTTGTAAAGGCCATCGTAGAGGCTGCCCCACGCTGCATACTTCTCTTCATCGCTACCCGAGGAGACATTGTTGATAACAGCAATCTTGGTGTTTTCCACCACTTCTTCACGAGTCGGGATATACAGTGTACCATCGATGACCTTGCGGAACATATCCATCCACGCATTGCGGAAACCAGGGAAAGTGCCCCAGTTACGACGTGTGTAACCATTCACCGTAGAGTTGCTAAGGTTCTGGAAGTCCTCCGTCCAAATCAGCTCAGGTCCGTCCCACACGGCACCACCGTTTACTCCTGTCTGCTCCATCACTGTTCCGATGCCGGCAGCCACAGGATACTTCTTGCCGTGATTATCACCCAAAATGGCACCGAGTGCACCATTATAGCCACAGTTGTCGTAACGAACGCCGTAGTTTTTCGCCAAGCCGGAGATGAATGGTGAGATGGTTACGCTTTCGTTGTTATAGAAGCAGGAAGAGGTGGTGTATTTGTAAAGCCAGAGAATGGCTTCGGGGTAGTCGCGACAAGCTTGCAGCAAGTTTTTGTTGCGTTTCATCATTCCCACAGGATTGAGCAGATGTGACCAGATGTTTCCACAGAAACTGATGGTGAGGAAACCGCCGTACTTGTGAGCCATCGGCACGAGCTTCGAGAAAAGCTCGATACGTGAAGCCTGTGAACTGCTGCTTCGGTCGTTGGGTTCGTCGAAGCCCCAGAACTGCTCAGCATAGTTCCATCCCAGGAAATTGGGGAAACGCTTGTAGAAGTACTCGAAAGTTTCAAGGTCGTTGTCCTGGATATGGGTATGTCCACCACTGGCTGGCTGACAAGTGAACCACATGCCGTTTGCCTGGCACACCGTTCCCCACGACTTGTAGGTCTTCACCGCATTCTGAGGCATCTTATAGACGTTCTTCTCTGTGTCGTACTGACAAGAGAGGGACAGGTTCAGCACCACGTATGGCTTGATGTCGTCAGGAATCAGGTTAATGATCTTCTGCGGATCGGCCTTATTCCATACATCCACGTGAACCAGCCACATGGGATGTTTCGAGTCAACAGGACGACGCTCCTGAGCCGACATCTGCTGGGCAGACATCAGAAGGAGGAACATCATCAGAAATACCTTTGAGAAACGTCTCATTTTTTGTGTCATTTGTTGCTTCATGTGAAATATACGTATGTGGGCAATTTAATTTCGCTGCAAAGTTACAATTTTTAACGTATTCGATAGTTAGTTCTATGTATCATTTCTTTCAAAAAATGTTACATTTCCGATAAAATCGGCGTTTTTAGGGGGTAAAATCACATTTTTTTTGCATTTTCCGAAAAAAACTCACGAAAAATTTTGGCAATTCAAAGATTATTCCTAATTTTGCACTCGAAAAAATTAGATTTTTTCATAGTTAAGGTTTAGGTTAAAAATAGGGAGGCAACGGTTCGGGAGAATCGTTGTCTTTTTTAGGATTACCTGAAACCCCTGTTTTTAGATTTAAACAAAAACCATAAAAACCCTCACTTCAGTATGTGTCGGACTTTCAGTCCTTGTAAGATTACGTCACTTTGTTCCGTGACTTTTCTCACGACTCGGCCATTAGAAAGCGAGCTTTCATAGCTCTCGCTGCTCCAAAAGTTCAAGGCAACTATTTTTCCTTGTGAGCACGATTCATGCTGAGCCTGTCGAAGTAGCTCCCAGATAAAAATATCCACCTTGCATCTTTGTCTCTTAGCAGAGCCACCACATACTTTGTGAGCAAAAACAACGCCCTTCGG
>CAJOHO010000036.1:23710-29001 GCA_905234555.1 uncultured Bacteroidaceae bacterium | reverse complement strand
AACCAAAAACTAACCCAACCCATCTCTCCCTTATGACGCCAAATCTGACAAAATGAAAGTCAAATCATCATTTATGCGTGCACAAGTCAAAATTCGTGCGTGCACGGTTGAAATTTTGTGCACGCACGGATGAAATTTTGAGCGTGCACAAGTGGGTAGTTCAAGCGTGCACAAAATTTCGTTCGTGCACGCTTGAATTTTCATTCGTGCACGCACGAATTTCCGCTGATGTTAACATTACCAGGTGCCCTCTTCCCAGTATTCTTCGTCGTCCAGGTCGTCAGAGTTGTTACCTAATCTGCGGTGAACTCCTGCAGGTTCGTTCGGCTGACCTGGGGGGATGACATTGCTGACGGTAAGAATCTGGTGCTGATGCTGCAGTTCTATCGCGAGCATCGTGGGTTTCTTATATTCTCTTTTCATATTACTTCTACGTTTTATAATTCTTTTTTTTGGTCGTCGCTACGCTCCTCGATGAGGATCGTAGCGACGATCCATTATCACTTTACGAGTACTTTACGGCCATTGTAGATATAGAGACCGCTCTTGGTTGGTTGGGCATTGAGACGACGACCGCTTAAGTCGTACCAACTCTTCACTCTTAACTCTTCACTGATCGAAGTGGCTTCGTCTTCTCCGTCGAAGAAGTGGATCTCGCGGACGTAGCTGGGTGTGCTGCCGTACTTGCTCTCCACGCGCATAATCCAGCGGAAAGCGCCTACGGTCACCGTGCCGTTGTTGCCAAGGCTCACGCTACCGTCGATGTTCACGTAGTAGAACGGATCGCTGGCTGTGGGTATCGTGTTCTCGTAGGTGCCATAGAGCGTGTAGGTGTCCTCCATGGTCTGCATGGTGGCTACCACACTGGTAGCCTTTGCCTTCAGCACGGCGTTGGTGGTGGTGAACGGATAGTTCTCCACTGCCTCCTTCGGCTTATAGACGTAAGGCATGTTGGCATGGAGCACGTCTTTGGCGTTCATCTGCTTCAGGAACACCCAAATCTGGTCCGTGGCATTCGTCTGAGCATTCGGGGCGTTGGCTATCATGTTGATCTTGTAGAAGTCGAACTTCAAGAGATCTTCATCTGTGATGGTGTAGTCGAAGGGAACGAACCATGCATGGAACGTGCCCACGCGGTCGGTGGTCTTCTTGTAGGTGGCAGAGGTAGCGCTGAAGGGTGCTGTGGCTGTATAGGAACCGCCATCGGTAAGTTCGTAGTTGCCGTCGTGGTAATTGGGCACAATCTTCTTGCCACCGATGTTGTCGGCTGTGGCTACGGTTTCTGTTCCATCAAGGACGAACGACTTACCCTCGGCAAAGGTGATGCTGCTTATAGTGCTGCCTCGGCTGTTGGTGTAGCTGCTGCAGTCAACGAAGTCGGTGAGGGCTGTCCAGTTGAGCGTCAGCGAACCGCTGTTGTAAGTGTTATCGCTCACATGTTCATAGCCAGGACCAATGCCAGGAGCATTCATGCCACCTGTAGCCGTTACCTGACCGCCGTTGAAGACGATGTTGCCGCAAACGCCATAATTGCCGTCCCAGTTGTCATAACCGCCACCAATACCTGCGGCCTTTTCTCCACCCGTAGCATTGATCACACCACCGTTGATGGTGATGGTGCCGCCATTGATGTTATTTCTGTCGCCGCCGATACCTGCTGCTTGCGATCCTCCTGTGACATTGATGGTACCACCGTTGATAACGAGTGTACCCACATTGTAGGCACCGATACCCGAATGGTTGTTATCGCAGTCGTCGATGGTCAGTGTGCCTGGACCTTCGATGGTCAGATGGGCGCTGTTGTCGCTGCTCAGTTCGATACCCTTCTTGGCAAAGAGTGTGGCTCCTTCGCCAAGGTGCAGTTTGACATTGCCGTTGATGGTGATACGTGATGTGATGGTGATGTCGCTATATACCTTGTACTCGCCTGCCGTCAGTGTGGTTGAAGCGGAGGTAATAGGTGTATCATCGCCAGTACCGATCACCGTAAAATGATAGGTCTTTGAGCCGCTGTAAGCACCCGCGCCAGTGAGCACAAGTGTGTAGTTGCCCTTTGTGCTGATGCTATGGGGGAACGCAGCCACAGCTTCGCCGTTGAGCGTAGCCGTGTAATCGGTACCAAGGATGAGGGCTGTGTCGTCAACATATTTTGCTGTCAGGTTGAGGCTGACGGGGTCGGAATCCATGGTGTAAGCATCTTGCACGCCAGTGAAGGTGCAACTCTGCGAATAGACTGTAGTGCCGTTAACGGTGATGGCCTTGTAGATTTCGCTCGCGGGGGCTGTTAACGTAGCCTGGTAGGCACCGCTTACGGTGCAGGGGTTCTGGGGTACGCCCGACTGCGGGTTGATATAGTAGCAGTTGGTGATGGTTCCTGTGCTACCCTGCAGACCCATGGGATGGATGCCTCCGAAGTTGTTGTAGCTACCATTCTCTATACAGTTCACGAGTTCGGGTGTGCCTTCGATACTCCAACCCCAGAAAACACCGAAGTTGTGGGGGCGGGTGTACTCGTTACCCCAGCCAATATTGATACCGTTGACGGTACCAGCAAATACGCAGTTGCTGATAGTGGTGTGCGACGTCTTGCCGTGGCCAAGGAAGCCGCTACCGTAATGGCTCTTAATGTTGAGTGTGGCGGTAACGGTACAGCCATCAATCGTGTTATAACCATCGGCAAAGCCCACGAGTGCCGATGTGTACTGTTCGTCGGAGGCGATGGTACCTGCAACGGTCAGGTTCTTGATCGTGGCTCCGCTGATGTAGCGGAAGAGAGAGGTGCCTTGATTGTTGTTGTCGGTAATCGCGGCGGTGATGGTCTTGTTGTTACCAAGGAATGTACCGCTGAAGGGGCGACAATTCGCGGCAGCGTCAGCATGAACACCTGCTATCATTGAGGCGTTGATGTTGGCATCCAGTCGCACGTACTTGTCGCTGTAATCGTCGCCGCTGTTGACCCTTCTGGCAAACAGATCCCAGTCGTCGTCATCGTCGATGATGTAGGGATTCGCTTCAGTTCCTTGGCCATCGGCGAGTTGGGCAAGACTTTCAACCTCTACGGTAATAAGGTAAGAATCCGTTGTGCTGCTGATGGTGAAATCGTAGGTGCCAGTACCTTTGCCCACCTCATTGCCGTTTAGCTTCACGCTGGTGATGTTGCCTGAGTCGTATTTGTAAGCCACCGTGAACTGTGCCGTCTGCGCCTTGGCAAAGAAAGCACCGTTATAGGATTTGCCTTCGGCTTTGGTGATGGTACAGTTAATGTTTGCCGGCACATCAACAACCACTGGATAGGCGCGTACATTATATGTATCTTCTTGTGCATTGGCAACGTCGGCGAAAAAGTTGTAACTGAATTCATTTTTAAGCGCTACCGAACCGAACACAGGATGTCTGTTCTGGCTGCCAACAGCAGTACCGTTGAAAAAGAAACAGTTTTTGAGATTGATATAACTTTCATACTGAGCAGTTCCCAATTGTTCGTACTCTCCATGTGCATATCCAACGACACCACCCGTGTAGCTACTTCCCTTGACATCACTTTCCGTGACAAGGATGTTTTCAATGGTTGTACCTCCATAAACATGTCCTGCAAGGGCACCAGTATAGTTTCCACCATTGACATCGGCATAACTGAGGATAATGTTATCGATAGATCCGCTACCTAACTCAGTTCCTCCAGGTCTATGAATTGTTCCTTTCACATAACCAAACAGTCCGTTGTAGTCGCCTGCTGAATAAACTTCAAGATGACTGATGGTATGTTGGTTACCGTCGAAATCACCCTTGAACGGATGATCTGCCGTGCCGATGGGCGTCCAGCCCTTACCGCTCAAGTCGAGGTCGCGGGTCAGAATGAAGGTTTTGTAATAGAAATCGGTCTCGCCCGAGTTCACCTTGTGGGCAATCAGCGCCAGATCGGCTTCGCTGTCAATATAAATGGTGTTGTTACCATCGGTGTGTGTGAACGATTCGCTGTAATTGCCTGCGTCAGTCCAATTTTCCGAGGCGGTTATGATGCTGACATCACTCCTCGGCATGGTGAACGTAACAGAGCCAGTGTTGATATTGCCGCTATAGGCAACATTGTTGTCGTTGGCATCCTTGATGCGGAAGGTAGTCACTGGCGCAGAGATTTGCTTGGTCAGCGTGACCGTCTCGTCGTAGCGCGTACCCGTAACGCCTGTCTCACCAGCGGCGCTGGCCTGAATGGCGTTCTTTTCGCTGAAGCTGATTTGATAAGGATACTTGTAGGCATAGGCGTAAAGGTCGTGACCGCTGGAAGCGGTGTGGTGAACTTCGTAGTACAAATAGTACATATCCTCCATCGTATCGTCCTGGTCACCAACATATATATTGTCCTGCGAGTGGCTGCACGTCACGGTGCCATAGAAGGTGCAATGCCGAACGATTTCTTCGTTGCTACCTGCTATGCCGCCCACACCGGAGTTACCGCCGGTATTCGTCACATTACCTGTCATGATGCAGTATTCTATTGTACCGCTTTCGTTCAAACCAGCAATACCACCCAGGTCGGCATCGGTGGAACCATTATAATGGCTACTTTCAATGTCGGCGCTCACCCAGCAGCCCACGATGGTACCGTCGTTCTCACCGCAGATACCGCCCACCTTTCGAGCGTTACCCACTTTTATCTTGCCCGACACTTTAAGGTTCTGCACACGTCCACTCGAACGGATCTCCGCAAACAAACCCTGATTATTGTCGCTGAGACTACTATCATTGATTTTGATGCGGATGGAGTGGTTGTTGCCATAAAACGTGCCGCTGTAAGCCGCACTACCCATAGGCGTCCAGTTCACCACACTCATATCGAGGTTGGTGTTCAGCGAATAGTTCAACTCATAAAAGTCCTTGTCGCCGTCATAGCCTGAGGGGTCATCCCAGTGGTCGCGGGCATACGCCAACTCGGCAGCCGTGTTAATCTGGACGCAACCGCTGCTAAAACTTGGTTTAGTTCTCGTGCTGCCGTCCCATGTGTCGGCCCACGCTCCCTGCACCGCTACACAGAGCAGAGCAAGCAAGAATAAAATCTTTTTTTGCATAGTTCATTATTGTTAAAATTCCGGTTCTTTTATTTAATCACAACTTTCTTTCCGCCGACAACATACATGCCGCTCTTCGTGGGTTTGCCTGCGAGTTTGCGACCATCCAGCGTGAACCACTCTGCAGATTCTTCACTCTTCACTCTTAACTCTTCACTGATCGAAGTGGCTTCGTCTTCTCCGTCGAAGAAGTGGATCTCGCGGACGTAGCTGGGTGTGCTGCCG
>CAJOHO010000036.1:0-23695 GCA_905234555.1 uncultured Bacteroidaceae bacterium | reverse complement strand
GGACCTACGGTCACCGAGCCGTTGTTGCCAAGGCTCAGGTTGCCGTCGATGTTCACGTAGTAGAACGGATCGCTGGCCGTGGGTGTCGTGTTCTCGTAGGTGCCGTAGAAGGAATAGACATCCTCCAGCGTCTCTGCCTTGGCTATCACACCCGTGTTCTTTGCCTTCAGCGTGACATTGTTGGAGGTAAACGGATAGTCCGTCACTTCCTGCTTCGGCTTATAGACGTAAGGCATGTTGGCGTGGAGCACATCGCCCTCGTTGAGTTTTGTGAGGAACACCCATATATCGTTCGATGTCGCGGCATCAGGCGATGGCGAGTTGGCTATCATGTTGATCTTGTAGAACGTGAACAACGCCTCGTCGTCCTGCGTGATGGTATGGTCGAACGGCACAAGCCAACCTTGACGCTTGTTCACACGATTTGCGCCGAGTGACTTTGTATAGGTAGCGACATCCACATCTGTATCACTCGTCTGCAAATAATTCATACCATCGGCAAAATATGGCAGACAAACGTAATACGGATCGGTATTGCTATCCTGAAATTGGAAATATCCGTTTGCAACGTACTGGTCAACCGAATGGGTGAATCTGCCACCTGCGATAAATGGTCCGTTCAGGTAGTCTTCAATGCGAATCGTTTCGGTACCTGTAGAATGGAACAAACCACCAGTAATGGCATAGTTAATCTTTTTAAGATCCTCCTCAGTGTTATTGTTAGGGTTGTTCTCACTCAGCGGAAGGTATCCTATCAGCGTACCACCGGAAATGTTCACGTCGATATCCAGCTTATTCTCATTCTGTGCAACATAAACAGCACTTCCGATGACTCCGCGGTCAGCGTTGTTCGTATCATAGGACTGTGTGTTCCCCGTGATTGTTCCGCCTTGGA
Source organism: uncultured Bacteroidaceae bacterium (assembly GCA_905234555.1). Taxonomy (GTDB): domain Bacteria; phylum Bacteroidota; class Bacteroidia; order Bacteroidales; family Bacteroidaceae; genus UBA3839. The sequence continues at coordinate 22,800 of CAJOHO010000036.1, read as the reverse complement.
TGTTCAGCATTCCCGCACGAAGAAAAACACCGCTTCTTGCACCGGTAATGGTGCCATCGGTGATGGTCACCTCTCCAGAAGCCTGTGGAGCGTAGATCGCCGCATAATTGGTACTGGTCAGTGTTCCGCCTTCAATCGTAAACTTCGCATTCGTTCCTTCATAGCTGCCAGATGTTTCGTAGTAGCCCATTAATGCCATGCTATACGCGATAACGGTTCCATCGTGAATCGTGACCTCGGTATTCTTAAATGATATGATGCCGACCGAACTCTCATTAGTTCCCGTCGCATTAACCATGCCATCATTTAACACGAAGCGATTCCAATTGTAGATGACATAGTCTCGGGCGGAAACCACACCACCATTCATCACGCAATTACCCCTGTTAAAGATGGCATAGGAATCTGAAGCAGAAACCTCACCACCATTGATAATCAACGAGCTACCGGCCTTCACACTAATGGCGCTTCTATTTCCGGATATTTTACCAGACTCCAGAGTCAAAGTTCCGAAGTTAGATCCATCGCCGATATATAATCTATTACTGATGTTGCAGGTAATGCTGCCGTTTCCACTGGTGCTTGTATCCTGCACAGTAAGATTGCCTGCGACCATAAACACGGAACTATATATCGATAGCGTATGTCCGTTCAGATCCAGCGTTACAGTTCTTCCACTAGGAACCTCCAGATCGTTTTTTTCGTCATCGATTACGTTAGCAGCCAATTGGATGACGTCGGGCGCATTCTCGCCTGTTTGGCGGAGTTGATTATACAGATCCTCCCAGGTGGAAACAGTTGTGACCACTTGGGCAGAAACAGTTGTGGTCATTGTCAGCAGGGCAATCAGCATTGCTGTTCGTCGGGTCACTGTTGCGGCCCCAGCTATCGTCTGTGCCGCAATCCTTCGAATTGTGTTTGTTTTTGTGTTCATAATTTGTGTGATTTATTTTATTTTGCGTGATTTATTTTATTTTGCGTGCAAATTTACAACTTTTTTGTGAAACAAAACTCATATCGCACAGAAAAAATAACAATGATGAACAGAATACGGACAAGGATGCCGTGTTTTGCCTGTTTGAATGTAACTCACTTCGCTACGAAGTGCTTGATCTTTAGGCTAAGGAATCTGGGAATTTAGAAAGATTTTTGGCTCCTTGGAAGAATAAAAATCGGTGAAAATCGGGGTGAATGTGTTGATTTAAAGAAAAGTGGATATTTTTCTGGAAATCAGTGAAAATAATTGGCAAAATGTTTGGTAGTTTCAAGGATTTTTCGTAACTTTGCAATGCATTTGAGAAATGCATCGCGATTGTCGGCGGCGGCTCAGCCAAGGCCAAGCAAGCTTGCCCTCCGCGTTCGCCTTGCACCACAATTGCAAAGGATTTAAGAGAGTTACAAACCTGAGTTGAGGCGGACGGAGAACGCCGGCTTCCTGAAGCCTCGAAACGGAAAAAACCTCTGACGTCCACGAGAGTTCAAACATTTTTACAAACCCTTTAAAAAAGAAAGGAGATTTTACTATGGCAATGAAAGTTGCAACCCGTAAGCAGCGCATCGCTTACATGAAGAAAGAAATGATCGTCACTAAGCCCGTTTACTACCAGACGGTGAAGGACGAAGAGTTGCTCGAAGCAGCATCTCGCAACAACGGCATCAAGCAGGGGGTGATCAACACCGCCGTCGAAGCCGTTACCAACGAGTTCAAGAACTTCTTGTTCAAAGGTCACCCCGTGGTGATCCCTGGTCTGGGCACCTTCAAGGTGCGTCTCGCCGCTCACGCCTGCGAGACTTCCGACCTCGACAACGCTGGCGTGGCAGCCGTGTATCGCCGCAACATCGGCTTCACTCCCGACAAGAAGCTCAAGCAGGAGGCAGCCAACATGGGTCTCTCCATCCTCGAACGCGACATCACCACGATGTCCGACGACGAAGAGGAACCTGAACCCTAAAAGCCCCCCTCTAATCCCCCCAGGGGGGGAGGATAGTGTTCCGACGAACCGTAATCAAAAAGTCTCCCGTCCGAAAGGATTGAGAGACTTTTTTTGTTTTTTAGTCTGTTTTTGGTGTTTTTCTTTCTGATTAGGAAACGAGTTATGAGATTATTTCGTAACTTTGCACTCCAACGGAACTAAACATAGAAGGACAATGAATACAACGAAGATTTTGACCCTGTTCTCAGCCTTCACGCTGATGGCGTCTGCTCAGGCACAAGAGCAGAAAGTGACGAGTTACCGGTATGCCGGACCGATACAGATGCAGATGCCGGTGATGCTGGACAGTCTGGATATCAACGGTAAGGGATTCGGAGAGGATGACCTGCTGAACGTGCAGACGTCGCGAGAAGCGCTGAAAGATGCCAGCGTGCGGACTGACATAGCGCTGCCGAAGAGCACTCAGGGAACCGCCCTCCACCTGCTGGGATTCAGCGTGGAGAACGACCGCTACAGCGGTGTCAACATCGCCGTGAAGAACATCAGTAAATACCAGCTCTTCGTGGATGGCGTTCGCAACACCAGCGGCAGCGCCTTGCTCGAACCTGGCACGCACGACATGGTGGTCAAATACCTCACTACACCCGAAAGCACGGACTCGCTGAACATCACCGTCAGCAGCGACGACGGAGCTGAGCTGAAGGTGGGCGACGGCACCCATTCGCGCCTCTACACGATGGAGGATGTGCTGACAGGCTGGCACAACAGCGGACTTTCGCTCTCACCTAACGGCAAATACGCCATCGTCAGCTACAGAACGACGCTGAAGGGCGGTCAGCAATCGGGTAAGACACTCGTGAAGGATGTTGCCACCTGGCAGACGCTGGAACAACGCTCAGGCATCAAGTGGATGCCGCACACGAACCGCTATTACTTCACCCGCACAGCTGCTGACAACAGTCAGGAACTCGTCGTCGTTGACCCTCAGACCAAGGAAGAGACCGTTCTCGCCCGTCATCTGCCGAACTATAGTTTCATCGTATCTCCAGACGAACAACGCCTCATCTATACCATCACCGACTACGGACCCAAGGAGAAGAAGGAAATCTACGAGGTAGTAGATCCAGACGACCGTCAGCCAGGATGGCGCGACCGCACCAAACTGGCCATCTATGACCTGCGAAACGGAATACTGCAGCCGCTGACCTTCGGTAGCCACAACATGAGTCTGGCTGACGTCAGCAGCGACGGACGCTACGCGCTGGTGATGAAGGAGGAGAGCAGGCTCACACAACGTCCTACGAGCCTCCGTTCCCTTTACCGTATCGACCTGCAGAGCTTTGCCGTAGATACGCTGGTCAGCAAAGACGGATTCATGGAAGGAGCCACCTTCTCGCCCGACGGCACACAGGTGCTGCTGACAGGTTCGCCAGAGGCTTTTGGCAGCATCGGCAACGTGGTGCCTGCAGGGAAGATTCCCAGCATGATTGACACCCAGCTCTACCTCATGGACATCGCCACTAAGAAGATTCAGCCGCTGACCCGCACCTTCAATCCCAACGTGCAACGCGTGACGTGGTCGGAGGCCGACGGACTGATCTACTTCAACGCCGAGGACAAAGACTGCATGAACCTCTTCCGCCTCACACCCAAGACAGGCAAGATCCAGCGGATCAACGTGCCCGAAGAGATGGTGATGCGTTTCGACGTCGCCAACCAGACACCCCTTCTGGCTTTCTGCGGACTGGGTGCATCGAACTCCGACCGCCTCTATACCCTGCCGCTTCGTTCGCTGAAGCCACAACTCGTGGAGGACCTAAGCAAGGACATCCTGCGCAATGTGGAACTGGGCGAATGCCGCTCTTGGAACTACCTCAACACACAGGGCGACACCATCTGCTGCCGCTACTACCTGCCGCCTCACTTCGATGCGACGAAGCAATATCCGATGATCGTGAACTACTACGGCGGTTGCTCACCGACGAGCCGTAACTTCGAAAGCCGCTATCCTCATCACCTCTATGCCGCTCAGGGTTATGTGGTCCTGATTGTCAATCCCAGCGGAGCCACCGGCTTCGGACAGGAATTCTCGTCGCGCCATGTGAACACAGCCGGCGAGGGAGTGGCAGAGGATATCATCGGTGCAGTAAAGACCTTCTGTCAGGAAAACTCGTTCGTGAACGCCAAGAAGATCGGCTGTATCGGTGCCAGCTACGGCGGTTTCATGACGCAGTACCTGCAAACCAAGACTGACATCTTCGCTGCCGCCATCTCCCACGCAGGCATCTCCGACCACACCAGCTACTGGGGTGAAGGCTACTGGGGTTACAGCTACAGCGAAGTGTCGATGGCGAACAGCTATCCCTGGACCGACCGACATCTCTACGTGGATCAGAGTCCGCTCTTCAATGCCGATAAGATCCATACGCCACTGCTGTTCCTCCACGGTACTGCCGACACGAACGTGCCTGTGGGCGAGAGCATCCAGATGTTCACAGCGCTGAAGCTGCTGGGACGCCCAACGGCGATGGTGCTCGTAGATGCGCAGGATCACCATATCCTCGACTACAACAAACGTATCCAGTGGCAGAACACCATCTTCGCCTGGTTCGCCAAATGGCTGAAAGACGATCCCACATGGTGGAAGGCGATGTATAATAAAGTGGAGGCCTCCCCTAGCCCCTCCGAAAGAGGGGAGTAATTAGGGCTGCTTGGTTAAAAAACGTAAAAGTTGTGAAGATTCAACGGAAAAAGTTGCGAAGATTCAAAAACAAATGCCTATATTTGCACACTGAAAACTATTTCTTAACCTAAAGTACCAAAACAATGAAACGAATTCTTCTTTTCCTGATGTTGCTCACAGGTCTCAGCATGAGCAACTTACAGGCGCAGACCCTGCGAAACGGGAACAACTCTTCCATCGGCTACATCGCCTCTGACGGAACAGTACGTAATGGCTACAGCTCCTGCATCGGTCGCATCTATTCGGACGGTACGATTCGCGACGGTATGAACCGCTATGTGGGTAAGCTGGAGTCTGACGGAACGGTACGCGACAACATGAACCGCTGCATCGGCAGAATCTACAGCGACGGCACCGTACGCAACTCCTACAACTCCTACGTGGGTAAGGTGGAAGGCAACGGAACCGTACGCGACAACATGAACCGCTCCATCGGCTATGCCCGTGATGTGCGTCGCGACTGGGCAGTCCTCTTCTATTTCTTTGACCTCTTCAAAAAGTAACCGTATCACCGCATCATGAATCTCTACCCTCTACTGTTTGAACAGAACCTCTTCGAGTTGGTCTGGGGAGGTCATCGGCTGAAGCCCATGAAGGGACTGGAGGCTGATGACCAGAAGATTGGTGAGAGCTGGGAAGTGAGTGCCGTAGAGGGCAAAGAGTCGGTGGTGAAGAACGGAGGGCTGAAAGGACAGAAGCTGACGGAACTGGTCAGCCATTATGGAGCCGAACTGCTGGGACAGAAGGTGGTGGATATGTACGGCGGAAAGTTTCCGCTGCTCATCAAGTTCATCGATGCGGAACGCAACCTCTCCATTCAGGTACATCCCAACGACGAACTGGCTCAGAAACGCCATAACTGTCTGGGCAAGACAGAGATGTGGTTTGTGATGGAAGCAGCCAAAGACGCCTTCCTCTACTCAGGATTCAAAAGTCCGATTTCCAAATACGAATACCAGAAGCGTGTGGAAGACGGCAGCATCTGCGATGTGCTGCAGCGTCACGACGTGAAGAAGGGTGACGTGTTCTTTATCCCTGCAGGCAGAGTCCACGCCATCGGCGGCGGAACGATGGTGGCAGAGATTCAGCAGAGCAGCGACATCACCTACCGGATCTTCGACTACAACCGCTTAGGACTGGACGGAAAACCTCGCCAGCTCCACACCGAACTGGCTGAGGATGCCATCGACTATAAGGTTTATGATTCTTACCTCACGAACTACGAGGAAAAGGTGAACAAACCGGTGGCTGTGACGGAATGTCCGTTCTTCACGGTGAAGATTCACAACATCACTCGTTCGTTCCACCGCAAGCTTTACAAGTACGACTCCTTCATCGTGTATATGTGTCTCGAAGGAGAATGCACCATCGAGAGCAACGTGGATCGCAACACCTCCGTCACGCTCACACGCGGCAGCAGTTGTCTGGTCCCTGCCTGCGTAGCCGACATGAACCTCGTTCCTGCCAACAACTCAGCAAAGATTCTGGAGGTCTATATCGACAACAAACACTTTAACAAGTAAGCTGGTTTCGCCAGTTACAGCTTTTCGTAACAAGTAACCAGTTACAGCTTTTCTTAGTAAACAAATGGTATGTCCGCATCACTCAGCAATGGGTGGTGCGCGTCTTTTTCGCTTAGGATTCGTTCGTCCTTGGCAATGCGCCAGTCGATGTTCAGGGCTGGATCGTCCCAGGCAATGGCACCTTCGGCTTGCGGTGCATAGTAGTTGTCGCACTTGTACTGAAAGACAGCTACATCGCTCAACACGGAAAAGCCATGTGCAAAGCCATGAGGAATGAACAGCATACGGTGGTTCTCCTCCGAGAGTTCCACGGCGATGTGCTGACCGAACGTAGGACTGCCCTTGCGGATATCGACTGCTACGTCGAGAACTGTCCCTCGTACCACACGCACGAGTTTCGCCTGTGTGAACGGCGGTTTCTGGAAATGAAGTCCACGTACCACACCTCTCACGCTTCGGCTCTCATTATCCTGCACAAACTGTGTGGGACCGACCTCACGGTCGAACTCTTCCTGCCGAAACGACTCAAAAAAATAACCTCGTGCATCACTGAACACACGTGGTTCCAGTATCACGGGACCCTCTATCGCTGTGTGAATATAGTTCATTTTTGAAGTTTTTTGTAAAATTTTTGTGCAAAAATACGGAAAAAAGTCGAATTATGCGTATCTTTGCCAAAAATATTGCAATATCATGGCACAAAGAGTAGTGATTTCCACCCAGATTCAGCAGTCGCTGACAGAAGCGGTAGGCAGAGTTCCTCACGACAAGCTGTTCATCCTGACGGATGAGACGACCCAGCGACTCTGCTTTCCCGTCGTTGCCGACCTGCCCTGTCTGAAGGACGTGCACCACATCGTCATTCCCGCTACCGACACACACAAAACCCTCGACACGCTGGCACAGGTTTGGACGGAGTTGGGCAACCAAGGCGGTACGCGCCACTCGCTCATGATCTGCCTGGGCGGAGGAATGGTGACGGACTTGGGCGGTTTTGCTGCCTCCACCTTCAAACGTGGCATCGCTTATATCAATATTCCTACCACATTGCTGTCGATGGTGGATGCTTCCGTCGGCGGAAAAACCGGTATCAACTTCAACGGACTGAAGAACGAAATCGGTGTGTTCAACGAAGCTGATACGGTCATTCTCGACCCCGTTTTCCTCCGTACGCTCGACAGAGAAAACCTCCTCTCCGGCTTCGCTGAAATGCTGAAGCATGGTCTCATCAGCAACCGTGAGCACTTGGCTGAGCTGCTCAACTGTCCTATCGGAGAAGCATCCTTCTCTGTCGAAAACTCAAATCTTAACAAACTCATACCCAGTTCGGTAAACATCAAAGAATATATCGTTACTCAAGACCCACACGAACAAGGTCTTCGCAAGGCGCTGAACTTAGGACACACGGTGGGACATGCGTTCGAAAGCTTCGCCCTCACCCACCAGCCCATCCTTCACGGCTATGCTGTGGCATTCGGAATGGTGTGCGAGTTGTACCTCTCCTGCGTGAAGTGCGGCTTCCCCACCGAGACGATGCGTCAGGTCGTTCAGTTCATCCGCGAACACTACGGCACCCTCTCCTACACCTGCGACGACTACCCCACCCTCTTCACCTTCATGACCCACGATAAGAAGAACACAGCCGGCACCATCAACTTCACGCTGCTGAGCGACGTTGGTGAACTCCGTCTGAACCAGACCGCCACGCGCGAGGAAATCTACGAAGCACTCGACTTCCTGCGCGAAGGGTTATAACGGTGAAGCGCCATTACGGCTGACACCTCCATGAAACAACAAAACACCTAACGAATAAAAAGAAATGATGAAGAAAGCAGGCTTTTTCACACGCGCATGGGACCTCTACTACGACGGTTTCCGACAGATGACGCTGGGCAAAACCCTGTGGCTGGTGATTCTCATCAAGCTCTTCATCATGTTCTTCGTCCTCCGACTCCTCTTCTTCCCCAACTTCCTCTCCACCCATAGCGAGAAAGGGCAAGAAGCCGAGTTCGTGTCCTCAGAAATCACGAACAGGTAGCCGTTTCCCGACGAACAGCTAACCAGCTCGTGAATAACAGTTAACCATTTCATTACTAACAAATAACCCATTAACAATTAACACCTCACATGATGAACCTTCTAGAAATTGATGCCGGCATGATTGACTGGTCGAGAGCGCAGTTTGCCCTCACCGCCATCTATCACTGGCTGTTCGTGCCTCTCACGTTAGGTCTCGCCCTCGTGATGGGCATCATGGAAACCATCTATTACCGCACAGGTAAGGAGTTTTGGAAACAAACCGCGAAGTTCTGGCAGAAGCTCTTCGGCGTGAACTTCGCGATGGGTGTGGCCACCGGCCTCATCCTCGAATTTGAGTTTGGCACCAACTGGAGTAACTACTCTTGGTTCGTAGGCGACATCTTCGGTGCACCGTTAGCCATCGAGGGCATCGTGGCTTTCTTCATGGAATCCACCTTCGTGGCGGTTATGTTCTTCGGTTGGAAGAAAGTGTCGAAGGGATTCCATCTCACCGCCACCTGGCTCACAGGCTTGGGTGCTACCATCTCGGCCTGGTGGATTCTCGTCGCGAACTCATGGATGCAGCATCCTGTGGGTCAGGAGTTCAATCCAGAGACTGTGCGTAACGAGATGGTGAGTTTCTCCGACGTAGCTCTCTCGCCCGTCGCCATCGACAAGTTCATCCACACGGTTCTCTCGGCGTGGGTACTCGGCGCCATCTTCGTGGCTGGCGTGAGTGCCTGGTACCTGCTGAAGAAACGTCACCTGAACTTCGCACGTTCGAGTCTGAAGATTAGCGCTATCGTCGGATTCGCATCCTCTCTTCTCATTGCCGTCAGCGGCGACCACTCTGCCTATACCGTAGCGCAGACACAGCCCATGAAACTGGCAGCAATGGAAGCCCTCTACGACGGAGGCAACGACCAGGGACTGACCATCGTGGCTGCTGTCAATCCGTTTGCACAGCCCGACTATGCCAATGAGAAGGAGCCAGGCATGAAAATCGCCATCCCCAACCTGCTTTCCTTCCTCGCCACCCACGACTTCCACGGATTTGTGCCTGGCGTGAACGACATCATCCGCGGTTACACTAAGGACGACGGCACTGTTGAGTTACCGTTGGACGAAAAGATTCATCGTGGACAAGCCGCCATCACCGCTTTGCATAATTATCGTTTAGGCAAGCAGAACGGCGACGAGACGGTGATGCGTGAGGAAGGAGCTATCCTGAAAGAAAATATGGCCTACTTCGGCTACGGATATATCAAGGATGCCGACCAGATTGTGCCTTACATCCCTGTCTGCTTCTATGCTTTCCGCATCATGGTGGGCGGTGGCTGTCTGTTCATCCTACTGTTCGCGCTCATCCTTTTCTACCTGCGCAAAGGAAAGGACATCCTGCGTCCGCGCTGGCTGCTCCACGCTGCCTTCTGGTGCATTCCTCTGGCTTACATCGTGAGTGAATGTGGCTGGCTCGTCGCAGAGTTCGGACGTCAGCCCTGGACCATTCAGGACATGCTGCCCACCTGGGTAGGCGTGAGCGATCTGCAGTCCAGTTCCGTTGTCACCACGTTCTTCCTCTTCCTCATCCTTTTCACCACCCTGCTCATCGTGGAATTCAACATCCTCCGCAAGCAGATCAAGAAAGGACCGGACCTGGGCGAAGAATGAGAATTATCATGAAACAGTGCCTTGCGGTTTATCCGCAAGGAAATCATTAATCGTTAATCGTAACCGAATATGACATACGAATTTCTTCAACATTATTGGTGCTTCATCATCGCACTATTGGCTGCCCTGCTTGTCTTCCTGATGTTTGTGCAAGGCGCCAACTCCCAACTCTTTGAGCTGGGTAAAACCACCAAAGAACGTCGAATGCTCGTCAACTCTACAGGTCGCAAGTGGGAATTCACGTTTACCACGCTCGTCACCTTCGGCGGAGCTTTCTTCGCTGCCTATCCGTTGTTCTACAGCACCAGCTTCGGCGGTGCCTACTGGCTGTGGATGATCATCCTCTTCTCTTTCGTGCTTCAGGCTGTGAGCTACGAGTTCCAGAACAAAAGCGGCAACACGCTGGGTACACGGACTTTCCAGACCCTCCTGGTGATTAACGGCTTCGTGGGTCCGTTCCTTCTCGGTGTGGCTGTAGGCACCTTCTTCGACGGCGCGAACTTCTATGTGGATCGCGACAACATCGTTGAAATCGGCAGTCCTGTGGTAAGCCGTTGGGCAAATGCCAGTCACGGACTCGACGCCCTGCTAGACATCTGGAACGTAGTGCTGGGCTTGGCCATCGTGTTCTTGTCACGCATTCTTGGCAACCTCTACACCCTCAACAACATCGAGAGTCAGACGCTCAGTCAGCGTAATCGCAGTGCGCTCATACGGAACGTGCTCTTCTTCCTGCCGCTGTTCATTGCCTTCGCCATCCACCTCTTCACCAAGGACGGCTACGCTTACGACCCAGCTACAGGCGCCATCAGTGTCGTTCCAGCCAAGTATCTGAAGAACCTCTTCCAGTCAGCACCCGTCCTCATTCTGTTCCTCATCGGTGTCCTGCTCGTTCTGGCAGGCAGTCTCCTCCCCCTGCGAAAGAAGCAAGCTGACGGCAAACCCTGCAGTTGCGGCATCTGGTCAGCCGGCATCGGCACCGTCCTCGTGGTGCTCACCCTCCTGCTGCTCACAGCTTGGTTCAACACACCTTACTATCCTTCCCTCGTCGATCCGCAGTCCTCGCTGACCATGCAGAACTCCAGCAGCAGCGAGTTCACGCTCCGCACCATGTTCTGGGTGTCACTTCTTGTTCCATTTGTTCTCGCCTATATCATCTACGCCTGGCGAAGCATTGACAAGACGAAACTCACCGAAAAAGAGATTGACGAAGACGAACACGTGTATTAAAGGTAACCAACATAAAAGCCCTCCGAATCGGAGGGCTTCTTGTTTGTCTTCGTTGTAAGGTTAGTCACCATAGAAAGAGAACTCTTCCGTTTTGCCGTCCAGACGTGTGAACGTGCCGCTGAAGGACTCTCCGCAGTTGACCACTTCACCGTGTTCGTAGGCACAACCGCAGGAGTATTCTCCCTTGTACTGACCCACGCAGGCATGCGACTTAGGATCGTAGGCATTCACGACGAGCGGTCCACCGTAATCCTCGTCGTCCTCCGTCTTGTTGCGGAACGTTTCCTCGTAGCTGACAAGGCGGAGAATGTAGATAATCTCTTCCTCCCCATCGGTAGTTTGCGTTAAGCGGCTGTCCTTTCCGTCCACGATGAACATGGAAGCCCAGCCGTCGCCGTTATAGCCTGCAACTAAGTAGGTGAGCAGAGTGCCCTTGGACTGAGGAGCTTCGTCCAACGAATGGGCTTTCAGCTCCGTTGGTTCCTCCATCTCAGCATCCGAGGTTTCTGTCTCCAAAGAGTCAGCTTTCACTTCAGCCTCAACAGCCACTTCTGCATCTACCTCAGCCTTGTCTGTCTTACTGTTGTTCGCACACGAATTGAGTCCTGCTGCCACAAGCAACGAACCCGCTGCCATCAGCATAAATAAACTTTTCTTGAATTCCATAGGGTTATTTTTTTCGTTATTTCGGGATTTCGGGATTCCGACATTCCGTGATTCCGTAATTCCGTGATTCCGGCATTGTTTACCAGAAACGTTTCTGTGCCTCGTTGTATTCGAAGCCGGCTGCAGCCAAGCGATTACAGAGCACAGTCCGTTCTATGCCCAGGTCCTCACAAAGCGCATCGAGCGACCCATACTCATCGCGCAATTTCATATTCACGACACTGAACAGCATCATCGGGTCGTTTGGCAATTCCATCTTCAGTTTTTCAGTTACCTTTTCATTATGTGGGTCGCAAAGGTAACAATTATTTCCCAATTCACCAAAAAAAAGGAAAGAGTACGCGATTTTTATCTTTTTATTTGGCAAAACGGAGCAGAAATCGTATCTTTGTACATCATTCTAAGTTCACACCATTTTTTGCTTTGGCATGAACACCGAAAACCACCAACTTACGAATTCAAACACTTAAATTTTTAGATAATGGATTACAGAGAATTAGGCAAGACTGGGATGAAGATTTCCCATTTGTGCTTTGGCGCATCGTCGCTGGGCAGCGTGTTTCACGAGACAAAGGAAGCAGAGAGCATCGAGGCTGTGGAAACAGCGATCGAGGGCGGCATCAACTTCATTGACGTGAGTCCTTACTATGGCCACTACAAGGCAGAAACCGTGTTGGGCAAGGCGCTGAAGCGCATCCCTCGCGACAAGTATTTCCTCAGCACCAAGGTGGGACGTTACGGCAAGGACGGTGTGAACACTTGGGACTACAGCGGCAAACGTGCTACGGAAAGCGTGTATGAAAGCATGGAACGCCTGAACGTGGATTACATCGACCTCATCAATGTGCACGACATCGAGTTTCAGGCTGCGATGGAAGGCGGTCTTCAGAAGGTGGTGGACGAGACACTGCCTGCACTGGTGGAACTGAAGAAGAAAGGTGTGGTAGGTCACGTAGGCATCACCGACCTGCAGTTGGAAAACCTGAAATGGGTGATTGACCACTCGGAAGAAGGCACCGTGGAGAGCATCCTGAACTTCTGCCACTACTGTCTGAACGACGACAAGTTGGTGGATTTCCTGGACTTCTTCGAAAGCAAGGGCATTGGTGTCATCAACGCTTCACCGCTGAGCATGGGTCTGCTGACCGTACGTGGAGTACCCGACTGGCATCCTGCACCCAAACCACTCGTAGAGGCTTGTGCACGTGCTGCCAAGCATTGTGCTGACAAAGGTTACGCCATTGAGCGACTCGCCATCCAGTTCTCTGTCCGCAATCCTCGTATTGCCGGCACGCTCTTCTCGTCTGCAAACCCAGCAAACGTGAAACGCAATATCGAATGGGCAAACGAAGAACCCGACTGGCAGCTGGTGAAGGAAGTGCAAGACATCATTGGCGACCAGAAACGCGTAAGTTGGGCGAACTCATGAACACAATTATTGATGCCCATTCTCACTTATGGCTGAAGCAAGACACTGTGGTAGATGGTTTTCCCATCCACACGCTTGAGCCGAACCGCAGCCGCAGCTTGTTCTTCGGTGAAGAACGCCAGATGCTGCCTCCTTTCATGATCGACGGCAAGAACTCCGCAGAAGTGTTCCTTTCAAACATGGACTACGCACAGGTTGGCGCTGCTGTCGTCGTGCAGGAAGTCATCGACGGAAATCAGAACGCTTACCTCACGGAAGTTCAGAAGACTTATCCCGACCGTTTCTTCTGCATGGGAATGGCTTGGAATCTGGAAGAAGCAAAAGTCGTTCAGGCTGCAGGTCTGAAAGGAATTGCCTTCCCTGGCCACCGCATGAAAGAGTCGTTGCTGAGCCTGATGCCTGTGTTCAAGTTCATGGAAGAACAGAACATGGTGCTGTCGATATGCTTAGGCGAAGAGCAACGGCAGATAGGTGAGATGAAGGAAGTGATTCAGGAATGTCCGCAGTTGCGTGTGGCGATTGGTCACTTCGGTATGGTCACGACGCCCATCTTTGAAAGTCAAGTAAAGCTGGCACGCGAAGGAAATCGAGTAATGGTTGAAAGCGGAGGAATCACTTGGCTGTTTAACAGCGAGTTCTATCCTTATCCCTCTGCTATTCGCAGCATTCGTCAGGCCGCCGACTGGGTAGGCATGGACCGTCTGATGTGGGGAAGCGACTATCCTCGCACCATCACCGCCATCACCTACCGCATGAGCTACGATTTCGTTACGAAGTCTGACGAACTGACCGCTGACGAAAAGGCTGCTTTCCTGGGAGAGAACGCACTCCGCTTCTACGGTTTCCAGAACCTTCCCACCCTGCCCTACATCAAGAACATGTCGGAGTAGGCGCAGCAAGAAGAAACAGCAAAGCGTGCACTTGGTTTTATCCAAATGCACGCTTTTTTGTTGTATTCTCTGATGTCTGGTTATCTGACCATCACCTTCTGTCCGTCCTTGATGTATATACCGCGTTTCTGCTGATTTACCAACTTGCGTCCCTGCAAGTCATAAACAGCATTCACGTTCTTCGTCCTAAATGCTTCGTTCTCCATATTCTCTATACCGGTAGCATTCGGATCACCCAGATACTCCAGCGTGAAGTGGTCGAACTTACAGTCGTTGCTCGTGTAGTTCTTCAGTTCCACACCGAGTGTGAGCAGACCGTCCGCAATCTCTGTGATGACACTGGCTGTACTGTTCGTCAGTTGGGTCATATCGGCTTGGTCGTTGTTGGCAAAGAGAAAAGCCCCTTTGTGGATGACGCTGCTGCTGGTCCGAACGGCGAGACGATACTTTCCGTTGGGTAGTCCTGTGACCGTCTGGCTGATGGTTCGGTTGCTAAGGTTGCCGGAAGACTGCCATTTGTTGAAATAGCTGCTGCCCACTTTAGCAGGAAGGTAGTTGGAGTACTCACATTCAAAGGCATCGTCCTGCGAAAGCGTCCAACCCACAGGCTGCTTGGCATGAAAGTTATTGTAACGGGAGCCATCGGCATTGGTGATGACGTAAGAGATGTCTATGGGATTCTCCTCTGAGGCCTTCTCAATATTTTCCACAGCAGCAACATAATTGCCACGAAGAATGGCGTAGATATCGTAATTCCCTCCACTAACTTCAGTTACGTCGCCACTGATTTCATTCGTTCCGTCGAAGCGACCGAGGACATTGCCACTCTTGTTATTAAAGAATACCCAATGACCTTCAGAGCGATAGATCGGAGCGATGTAAGCGCGGTCAGTCCATCCTTCACCATTGTTCTCTGTGCGGTAGTTCCAAGCGTTGGGAGCATCGTTTGACTGAAGGCAGACGTCGGGATAGCCGGCACAGGTGACGACAATCCACTTTGCTTCGTCTGTATCGTTGATCTTTGCGCCGCTGTGGTTGCTGCTGTCGAAACAGTCGAAAGTCCAGAGAGCGTTCTTGTTGCCCTCTGGATACACATCATCCTCGTACCACATGGTCTGGTAGCTCGCGCCTTGTTTGTTGCCGGTGTTGAGCACAAGACCGTTGTCGGTGTCGTGATCATAGATAGCGAAGAAAAACTGGCTTACATCTGTGGGCAAAGCGAAAAGCTTCTGCCAACCGTTCGCTTCAGCGTGGCGTTCGCCCACCTCCTTCGGCGAGTAAAGGTACACCTGCTCCGCACGGAACTCCTGCGTGGCTGAACCATTCAGAAGATTCACCTGGAAACCGATATACACCTCTGTCTCTTCGTTGAGCTGAAAGTAAACACCTTCGGTCTTCATGTCGTTCGTGCAGTTGTTGAGAGCGTAGAAAGCAATGCTTTTCTCAGGAATGTCAGCAGTATTGCAAAGCTCCTTGCTGACAAACATATAAGCCTGGTCGCTCAGACTGTAAACAGCGTTGAAGGCTGCACCGAAATAGTATTTGCCTGCAGGAAGGGTGATCTTGCGATAGATGCGTGCATTGCTCAGATTGCCGGCAGTGTTGCTATTGGCATCGTTCCACACACCCAACATCAGCGCTTCGTTACCGCTATATTTGTCGAGTCCATGCTTGGTGCCGTCACCTCCGTTGGGAATATTAAAGTTCTCCACTGTCCAGTATTTAGGAGTACCAAAGCGACTGGTACCACCGGCTGAACGGGTGAAGTTACTGCCCTCAATCAGATACTGAGTGGTTAGGTTTTCCTCAATCACACCATTGAACGAACCGCCTTTGTTCACTCCGTCGTTCAGGAAGGAGCGATAAGCTGAAGTCAGCGCATCGATGGCTGCCTCACAATCCTCATCAGCAACACCGGCAGGCACACCCTTCGCCTTGGCAACAGCTTCACGCAACTGAGCGATCTTGGCAGGACTGAGCTTGCCTGTGTTATAGGGCTGAGCCTGGGGCTCGGCCTCATCTGCAGCAGTCTCCACACCGTTGATGAGGTCCTGCAGTTTCTCGTAGGCACTACGGGTGTCGGCCTTGAAGGTAATACGGAACACTGGAGCAATCGAGTTGGGTTTGGTGCTGGGCACCTTCACTGTCAGTCCACGGACGGAATAGGTGAATTCCACTTCACCGCCACCCAACAGCGTCACGCTTTCCACCTCGCCGCTATACGAAGGTTCGGCAATGGAGAAAGCCTTGAAGGTGAAGTCGCCAGCTGATGGCCAAGCCATGATTGTCGCATAAACAAATCCCTCTTTCTGCACGTAGCGCACATCTTGAGAAGAATAAGCCTGTCCCTCGTTAAAACCCTGAGCGTTCATGGGGTTAGCAGCTTCAGCCAACGGACCCTCACCGAAGGTCTTCCACATACGCGTTCCATAAATACTTTCGCTGTTGATATCCATCCACGCTTTGATGTCGGACAGCACCTTGCGTTCCTTGTCGTCAATGGTTCCGTTGCCCTTCACTGGAATGGAGAGAAGCAGGTTTCCGTTCTTCGACACCACGTCAATCAGCATACGGATGACCGTTGCTCCACTCTTATAACTGTTGTTGTTATAGGTATTCTGATCGTAGTGCCACTGACCGATGCAGGTACAGGTTTGCCAATAAGCATCCTGTGGACGGTCGGGAATACCACGCTCCACATCCCAAAGCATGTAATCCTTCTGCTGAGTAGTCAGCTGCTTACCCGTCACCACCACCTGCTGCTGTCCGCTGTGTTCAGCGGCACTGTGGTTATAGTAGTGTTGCAGAATGTTCTTACCAATCTGGTCGTCGCATCCATAGAAAGGCATGGCGGTGTCATCGAAGTAGATCATGTCAGGATTGTAGTCGTTGATCAACTGCAGTACACGGTTCTGGAACTTCTGCTTATAAACCTCAGAAGGTCGGCTGGCACCATTGCCCCATTCCCACTGGCTGTGAATGGTTCCGCTGTTCTCCCAACCTGACGAATGTGAGTGTCGCTGTGCATAGAGTTCCTGTGGGTCGAGCCCTTCCCACCACTTGCCTGCACCGTCGGCTTTTGTCAGATTACCATCATAGTTCTGTGAAGGTTCCAGCCAAGTCCATGCATGTGATGCGTGGATAGAAACGCCCAGAGGCAGACCCTCTGCCTTGCAGGCGTCGGCCCATCCCTTGATGAGGTCTTTCTTCGGACCCACATTCACGGAGTTCCACTCCTGATAAGTCGAATTCCAGTTATCGAAGTTGTCGTGGTGGTTGCCCAACGCCATGAAATAGCGTGCACCCACACTCTTGTAGAGGCTTACCAACTCCTGGGGATCCCACTGGTCTGCCTTCCATGCATTACACAGCTCTTTCAGTCCGAAGCTATTGGGATTGCCGAAGTGGTTAACGTGGTAGTTATATTGTCCGCTCCCAGCGTAATACATGAAGCGTGCATACCAGTCGCCGTCCTCAGCTTGGCACTGCGGTCCCCAGTGTGCCCAGATGCCGAACTTTGCGTCCTTGAACCATTCAGGGCATTCCCAGGCGCTGAGCGAATCCCAGTTACCTTCGAACGCACCCGTTTCGATAGCTACATTCTCGTTTTGTGCGCTGACCGACAGAGTCGCAGCTGTCAGCAACATTGCAAAAAATCTTTTCATACAGTTTTAGTTTATAGTTATTATAGTTGGTGTTTGCATTTGCGCTGCAAAGTTACGAAACAATCCAGAAACTTCGCTTAAAAAAATTACTCACGAATAGCACAAAATTATCATTACCTCTCCAAATCTTAATTTTGTGCTATAAATTGTTACTATTTTTATATGTCAGTCCAGAAATTATCCTTAACTTTGCAGTCAAATTGCAACAACATGATACAGATACCGATAGAATCGATGAATCTGATGTTGCTGAACGTGGGACTCGCGCAGCACAATGCAGACTGGAACTGGCAGAACGTCAGTTCACCCTTTACCCGTATTTTCTACGTAGTGGAAGGCGAAGCAATGCTCCATCTGCCCGACGAAGACGTACGGCTCCAGCCTGGACATCTCTACATCATCCCTGCCTACGTCACCCATTCCTACGAATGTCACGGACGGTTCACCCACTATTATCTCCACATCTACGAAGGCTTCAAACACGAGATGAACCTTCAGGAAGTTTATGAACTGCCTACGGAAGTAAAAGCAGGAGAGGACTTGGAGAAAATCTTCGAGTTTTTGTGTGTGCGCCATCCCGATGCGCTGTTGCCCGATAGCGATCCACGAAGCTACGACACGTCAGCACAGACTTCTGACTACGTAGCTCGCTATCGCGACATGGAACTCTGTGAAAAGATGGAGTTGCGTGGTGCCATGCTGATGATCATGTCCCACTTCATCCGCAAGGCAGAACCCCGTGTGTGGACCAACGACGAACGGATGAAACGAGTGCTGGAGCATATCCACTCCAACATCAGCTACAATATCAGCGTGGAGGAGTTGGCAAGTGTGGCGAGCGTCACCAAACCCTATTTCATCAAGCTGTTCAAACAAGAATTCGGCACTTCGCCCGTACAGTATATTAATAATAAAAAGGTGGAAAGGGCACAACTCCTGCTCTACACCACCGACAAAGCAGTGAAGGAGGTAGCCTACAAGCTGGGCTTCAGCAATCAGAACTACTTTATCCGCATGTTCCACAAGGTAACAGGCACTACGCCTCAGGAATACCGCAGAAAACTTCGCCCCTAATACTGTGTCGAGCGGTTTTCCGCTCGATTCCAAAGCCTATCATTAAACAAAAAATATCATTATGAAAAAGAAAAATCTTGCATTGATTCTCATCTTCTGCCTGTTCTTCCTCTGGGCCATCAGCAGCAACCTGCTTCCCACCATGATCCGGCAGTTGATGAAGACCTGCGAACTCAACACCTTCGAGGCTTCGTTCACAGAAAGTGCCTATTGGCTGGCTTACTTCATCTGCCCCATCCCCATTGCCATGTTCATGAAGCGGTTCAGCTATCGCACCGGCATCATCACCGGTCTCCTCATCGCAGCGATGGGCGGACTGCTGTTCTTCCCTGCAGCAATGGTAAAGAGCTACAGCGTGTATCTCTGCATCTTCTTCGTTATCGCCACAGGAATGTGCTTTCTCGAAACTGCCGCCAATCCCTACGTCACCGCTTTGGGCGACCCACAGACAGCACCACGCCGTCTGAACCTGGCACAGTCGTTCAACGGACTCGGTGCCTTCATCTCAGCCATGTTCCTCAGCAAGCTGGTGCTCAGCGGCAACGACTACAGCCGTGAGACCATCCCTGCCGACTATCCTGGCGGTTGGGAAGGATTTATCCAGACGGAGACCGACTCCATGAAGATGCCTTACCTCATCCTCGCTTCTATTCTCATTCTCGTTGCCGTCATCCTCATGATGGTGAAACTGCCCAAAGTGGCTGAGGAAGAAGCCGAAGAGAGTCCTGCTGATGCCAGACAGGGAAAAGCCAAGGAGAAGAAAAAACTCATCGACTTCTCCACGCTGAAGAAGCCACACCTGCGCTGGGGCGTCATCGCACAGTTCTTCTACAACGGTGGACAGACAGCCATCAACAGCCTGTTCCTCGTCTATTGCTGCACCTATGTCGGCATTGACGAAGCCACCGCCACCACCTTCTTTGGACTTTACATGCTCGCCTTCCTGCTCGGACGCTGGATCGGCACGATGCTCATGGTGAAGTTCGCACCCGAGAAGATGCTGCTCGTCTATGGCGTTGCCAACATCCTGCTCTGCCTGCTCGTCCTTTGTGTAGGCGGAATGGTCGGACTCTACGCCATGCTCGCCATCTCGTTCTTCATGTCCATCATGTACCCCACGCAGTTCTCCCTCGCCATCGACGGACTGGGCGAACAGACCAAGTCGGGTTCTGCCTTCCTCGTGATGGCGATTGTCGGCAACGCCTGCGTTCCGCAGTTCACCGCCTACATCATGCATGCCAACGCCACCATCTACCACATCGCATACATCGTTCCGATGATTTGCTTTGCCGTCTGTGCATGGTACGGCCTGCGCTACCGCAAACTGAGAGCTAAAAGTTAAAAATAGTGTGTCAGGCGGTTTTCCCGCCTGAAAATAGAAATAAATATGCAAGCATTACAGATCGCAGGTGAAGGAAACCTGCAAGTGATAGAGATGGAGCAGCCCTCCGAGCTGAAAGCCGGCGAAGTGTTGCTCAAGTTAGAGTATGTAGGATTCTGCGGATCCGACCTCAACACCTTCCGCGGACGCAACGCATTAGCAAAACAACCCGTCATTCCTGGCCACGAAGTGAGCGCAACCATCGCTGCCGTGGGTGCTGACGTTCCTGCCAACCTCACCGTCGGCTTGGCTGTGACGGTAGATCCCTACACAGGTTGCGGTAAGTGTGCAGCCTGCCGTCGCGAACGCAGCAATGCCTGTGAACACAACGAAACACTCGGTGTGCAGCGTGACGGAGCCATGCGTGATTATATCGTTATGCCTTGGCAGAAAGTCATTGCTGCCGAAGGCATCTCCCAACGTGACATCGCACTTGTCGAACCTATGAGTGTGGGCTTCCACGCAGTGAACCGTGCAGAAGTCATCGATACCGATGTGGTGATGGTGATTGGTTGCGGCATGATTGGAATGGGTGCTATTGTTCGTGCAGCCATGCGTGGTGCTACCGTTGTGGCTGTCGATGTGGACGACGAAAAACTCCAGATTGCACAGCAGGTAGGAGCCACCTACACCGTCAACTCCATGAAGGAGAACCTGCATGAGCGTATTCAGCAAATCACGGAAGGACTGGGTGTAGATGCTGTCATCGAAGCCGTCGGCAACGCCATCACCCAGCGTCAGGCTATCGACGAAGTAGCTTTCACTGGTCGCGTCACCTTCATCGGTTATGCACCGACAGAGACGTCATTCCTCACTAAGCTCTTCGTGCAGAAGGAACTGGACGTACGTGGTTCGCGCAACGCCAAACCCTCTGACTTCCGAGCAGTCATCCATTTCATGCAGACCCATCCTGAGTTCCCCACCGACCAGCTCGTCTCTGCCGTCGTGACACCAGCCGATGCACCCCAAGCCATGCAGAAGTGGCACGAAGCCCCCGCCAAAGTCTTCCGCATCCTGGTAAAATTCTAACAGCGAAACTGTGTCGAGCGATTCGGTCGCTCAAAAAAAGTGTGTCGAGCGGTTTTCCCGCTCGAAAAAAACAATCGTATGAACGGCTACATTCAGCAACAATACCCCGTCAAGACCAAGCGTTTTGTGCAGACCCTCGATCTGAGGGACGACACTGACATGATTCGCGAGTACCGCAAGTGGCACTCCGAAGCGTTTCATTGGAAGGAGATTCGCGAAGGCATCAAGGCTGTAGGCATCCTCGAAATGGAAATCTACATCCTCGGCACACGCCTCGTGATGATTGTCGATGCCCCAGAGGACTTCAACTGGGAAGAAGCCATGAACCGCCTCGCCACCCTACCCCGTCAGGCAGAGTGGGAAGCTTTCGTGGCCCGTCTCCAAGGCTGCGACGCCCATGCCCGCAGCGATGAAAAATGGAAAATGATGGAACGCATGTTCTTCCTCTACCCCGATTAAAACAGCATCGAGCGGTGGTTCCTGAGCCAGCCGAAGGATTCCCCACTCGAAAAAGTGTGTCGAGCGGTTTCCCCGCTCGAAAAAAAGAGGATGTGCCTGTTTTGACACATCCTCTTTTTGTGTTTTCTCTAAACTTACAACTGCCTCTAAACTCTCAACTATTTTCGAGTATTTCCTCAGCTAGCCGTCGAGTCTCAGCCCTCATTACGCCGAAGAATGCTTCGCCAAAGATGCCGCCGTTCATCTTGCTGACGCCTTCCACACGATTCACAAAGATTACAGGAACCTCCTTAATCTTGAAGCCAATCTTGTAAGCCGTAAACTTCATCTCTATCTGGAAGGCATAGCCCTTGAAACGTATCTTGTCGAGTTCTATTGTCTCAAGCATCTTTCTGCGATAGCACTTAAAGCCCGCCGTCGTATCATGCACCTTGAAACCCGTCACCATGCGGACGTACATAGATGCAAAATAACTCATCAGCACACGTCCCATAGGCCAGTTGACAACATTCACACCGCTGACATATCTTGAACCGATAGCGACGTCATAGCCCTCGTCGGCACATGCGCTATAGAGTCGCGGCAAGTCGTTAGGGTCGTGAGAGAAATCGGCATCCATCTCGAAGACATACTGATAGTTGTTCTCATGCGCCAAAGCCCACTTGAATCCTTTTATGTACGCGGTACCTAGCCCAAGTTTTCCGGAACGCTCCTCGATGAAAAGCTGTCCCGCAAACTCCTTAGAGATAAGTCTCTTCACAATGTCGGCAGTGCCGTCAGGGCTGCCGTCGTCAATAACCAGGATGTGGAGAGACTTCTCAAGAGAGAATATA
Organism: uncultured Bacteroidaceae bacterium; assembly: GCA_905234555.1. Lineage (GTDB taxonomy): Bacteria > Bacteroidota > Bacteroidia > Bacteroidales > Bacteroidaceae > UBA3839. The sequence goes on along the minus strand of CAJOHO010000036.1, from coordinate 254 downwards.
GCACGGATAGTTTTTTCTATATTCTCTTTCTCGTTATACGTTGGAATTATTACTATACTGTCGCTTGGTCGCATGATGCAATGTGTCTGTTTTTTGTATTTAGAGCGCAAAAGTAAAGTTTTTTTTCTAAATACAAAATATTCCCGATATTTTTAGAGGGCACTGAAAAAGTCCTCAAGATAGGAAGACTTCTCGATTATTAACAAAAAAGCAGATTGCACATAGCCGTTACACACGGATTAGCAATCTGCTTT
>CAJOHO010000035.1 GCA_905234555.1 uncultured Bacteroidaceae bacterium | reverse complement strand
ATGGTCGAATAGATTTCCGCATTGGTCAGGACCATGTCCTTCTTCATGTAAGCTACGCGGCGCTTGCTTACCTTCAACTTAATTTCACTCATAAATGTTAAAGTTTTTTAGGAGCCTCCCCCGTCCCCCTCCGAAAGAGGGGTGACCAAAAGTTTGGCTCAGGTTAAAAATAGGGTTAATTGGTGTATCTGAGGAGCTTGTAAAGTCGAAGTAACTAGTATTCTTCACTCTTCATTCTTCACTCTTCATTTACTCTGCAAAGTTACGAAATTATTTTGTAATATGCAAACAATTATAAAGAAACTTTTTATCTGGCGCATTATTTAACATTAAGTGTTAAATTAAGGGGTCTAAAAAGTAGTGTTAAGGCAAAAGTGCCGTTTGCCTTAAGTCTCAGCCAACTTTCTCTTAAGAGAAAATTTCGTAAGTCTTAAGGCAAAATCTATTTTCAGTTATGTAAGGTGTGCATAGCAATTGTGTGTGCTTGCACACCACAGAGGAAACAGAGATGACAGAGGACACAGAGAAGCTTGCATCATTGATGACAACCCTCATTATACCTAAAATGAGCATACCGATTCAGTCATTAGTCATTAGTCATTAGTCATTTTCGTTTTTCAAATTAGGGGAAACACTTAATATAAATAAGTATATATAATATTTAATATATTATATATACTTATTTATATTACCATTTTTTTGCGTTTTTCAAAATCCTTAATGACTAATGACTAATGACTATAATGACTAAGTTAGTATCGGTATATTGTCTTAGTCGTAGAAGTTCCAGCTGATGCCGAAATGGATGCCGGAGGGATTCATGGGGTAATGGGGTGCCCAGAAGTAGCGACCGTCGCTCTGGTTGGCGTGGTAGTACTGGATGTAGAAACGGCAACGCTTGAGGAGGAAGTTGGCATAGACGCTGAACATGGGATAATCGCCAATCTTCATGCGTTTGTTGGGGTTCTGGGTGGTGAACTGGCCGATGACGGGGGAATAGTCGGGGGCATAGTACTTGGTGAAGTACTTCATGTCGGCACCCAGTTCGCAGTTGAGCACCTTGGCGATAAGGAAGGAAAGATAAAGGTTATGGTAGGTGGAGAGTTTGGGCAGGGGCAGGATGTCCTCTTTGGTGGAGGTCTGGTAGGTGATGTCGTTGTCGAAATGGAGGGGTCCGAACTTGAAGTTCTGCTGGAGACGTGCGCTGATAATCTGGATGTTATCGTTGTACTGACGTGCTACGACGTTGTTGGAGACGGAGGTGATGTTGCCTTCTTCGTCGTAGAGGGCTGTTCCGTTGTTGGCAAAATAGGCGTAGTTTTTGAGGTTCTCCATCGCGAAACTCAGACGTGTTCCTGTCTTGGGGAAGACGATGTCGGCACCAAGTCGTGTCTGTGTGGTGCGTCGCATCTCATTGTCCCACCAGGCGTAGGTGGAATGGTAATGGTCGAAGTAGAAATTGGGATTTTCGCGACTGAGAAGTGCATGGAGCACCACCTGAGCGGTATCGCCCAGCAGCGGCATATTGAGTTCTCCCCTACCCGTCAGACGCATATCTCCGGCATTGTCGCCAGCTACCACGAATTTGACGTCTGCGTTGTAGTGAATCCATGTGCCTTGTGTACGGATCATCTGACCACCTACAAGCACGTCGTTCTCGTCGTATTTGACGGTAGAGAGGCGTGTATGGAGGGCACCAGGAATGGTGTCGGTCATGGTGTGGGTGCGATGGAGGAATCCCACGTATGCGTTCAGTCCAGCTACGGCATACTTATTAAAGCCTTCATTGAGGGAGACACCGATAAGATTTCTGATTTCCAGCATCTTGTTCCGGTCGTTCACGGTATCGCTTGGCAGGAACTGATAGGTATGGAATCCGTTGTTCGCCACCTTTGTCTGATAGGCACGCCGATAGCTCTCGAACGAGAAGGTGTGGAAGAAGCTGGTGACAGGCACGAAGACATCGTGGAGGTCGGTGGAGTCGCCTTCGGTACGGGTGAAGCCGATGTGGTAGCGATGGTTGAGCCGGACGATGTCGTGCTCCTGCTTCATGAAGTTGTCAGAGAGGTTGGTGGGTATATCGTTGGATCCGTACCGCTGTGCCATTCCTTCGGGATTGGTGATGTACTGGTCGTCCTCGATACCGCCGTTCTCACTCAGTTTCATGTAGTTGTGGGTGTAGTGGAAATGGAGGTCGTAGCGGTCGCTGGTGTAGGAACCGAAGCCTGTGCTGCCCATGAAGGAGGTGGCTTGGTTGTCGTAATAGCCAGGTCCGTACATGTAGTCGAAGATGCCTCCGAAGTTGATGCGCTTACCTGCGTTGTTGGTGTAGAGGGCACGGAAATGGTCGTCGCCACTCTGCTTCGAACCACACCAGTTGTAGGTGAGGTTCATGTAAGGCGACTTGGTGTTGTAGTGGCGGAAATCGCCTGGTGCGACGAGAAACTGGTCGAAGGGATGGGTAAAGATGAACTCGCTCCCGACGGTACGGTTCATATATATACGCGAAAGACGCGGAGAACCGATGTTTCCCAGCGGATTGTATTCGCCAATCAGACCTTCGGGCAGGTCGCTATTCTGGAAATGATGGTGGAGGGTATCGACATCGACGTCGGTAGGGTTTCCGTAGTCAGGGTCAATGGTCCAGGAGCGTACATCGGCAGGTACGACTTTCTTTGCTGCCTTCTTCTTGGTGTCGAGAGAATCGCCTTCCAACATGCTGTCGCCCAGGTTCGTACCTGTGTTGCTTTCCAGTTCGTTGATGATGCGCTGGGCAAACAACGACTGGCACCCAAGGAGGCTCAGGAGCAAACAAACGAAGAAACCTTTGCGAGTGACCATTGAGAATACCTATTGACGGTTAATCGAGATCGATTAACCTGTTAAAACATGAAGCGGAGGACGAACTCTACGATTTTGAGAGCCATAGCGCCAAAGCCGACGCAGAAGAAGGCTGTGCGGTCGTTGGGTGAAGTGAAATAGAGAAGAATTGCCACTACGAATCCCAAGAGGAACAGGGCATTGAGAATGTTGCGCCAACGCATGATGCGCTGACGCTTCTCCTGTTCTTTCCGTTCGTTCTGCTCGGGACGATGCCAACGGCGACGTTTGCCGCTATGCTCGTTCTCCAACGCATCTGCTATGATTTTGTCGATATCGTCTGTCTTCACCGAGGAATTTACTGATTTAAAGATTTACGGATTTTCGGAATTACGGAATCACGGAATTTCGGAATTACGATTTACCATTTACCGATTAATTTATTGTGCTTTCGATTTCGCTGAACAGTTCGTCAACCAGGTCGATGGTCTTGATGCGGAACTTCGCTACACGACGGAGCAGGTCGCCTTTCTTGGAGAAGGCTTCGCTGTCGGTAATCCAGTCTTCAGCAGGAATGCGCTCAGCCACATCGGTCAGATTGTAGATGTAGGCAATGTCGCTAATGGTTGCCACCACCTTGGTATCTGTGATGTTGAGCGTGAGTTTGTAGTTCACTTTGGAGGCATCGCGAGCCAGCGCTTTGTTGGTAAACACCAGTTCCTCGTCGCCTGTGCAGACGATGGTGTTCTGGTCGGGCGTTTCAGCCAAGGCAAAGTCGCCGTTGTTGAAGTAGTTAGCATCGGACCACACTCCCTGCTGGGTGTTGGGCATGAAGCGAAGTCCAGCCCATTGCTTGAGGGCATCGAAGGCGTTCTTCGCCGTATTGAACTCTTTGGTAAACACGACTTTACCATTAGCCTGTGGTACAGCTCCTTGCATATACTCCTTGCGATCCTTACGACCTTGGAAGTCTTTCTTCTGGAACAACTGAGCCGAAGCGGTTTCGACACATACTGGCAGAACTGCCACCATGATTGCTATCAACAGTTTTTTCATCTTTTTCTGGATTTAGTTTTGAGATTTGGCTGCAAATTTACGCAAAATTCCTGAATAATCAGGCATAATCCGCTTTTTTTAACAAGAACGCAATTATTTTTAACAACTGAATGAGTAGTTGCGACTGAGTCGCAACATACGGGACTGCTGAGTTTACTCGCAGTTATGCTCGTTGTTTTTGGCTTCGTTCCACAAAGCGTCCATCTCTTCGAGGGTCATATCCTGAAGGTTGCGTCCCTGTGCCAGGGTCTGCTGCTCTACATAGTTGAAGCGTCGGATAAACTTGTGGTTGGTACGTTCGAGGGCGTTGTCGGGATTGATGTGGTAGAGACGAGAGGCGTTGATAAGCGAGAAGAGCAGGTCGCCAAACTCGCTGGTAGCCCGTTCCTGGTCCATATTTGCCACTTCTGCCTCAAACTCAGAGATTTCCTCCTTCACCTTCTGCCACACATCCTCACGTTTCTGCCAGTCGAAACCCACGTTGCGTGCCTTGTCCTGAATGCGGTAAGCCTTGATGAGCGAAGGCAGGGAGTCGGGAACTCCACCCAGCACGGTCTTCTTCTTGCCTGCCTTCTCCTTCAGCTTGATCTGTTCCCAGTTCTTGAGAACTTCGCCAGCAGTTTCCGCTACTGTGTCGCCATACACATGTGGGTGGCGGAAAATGAGTTTGTCGCTTTCTTTGTTGCAGACGTCAGCCATATCGAAGCGTCCCTGCTCTTCGCCGATTCGTGAATAGAAAATCATGTGCATCAGCACATCGCCCACTTCCTCGCAGATGTTGGCGGCATCGTCCTTGATGAGTGCGTCGCACAGTTCGTAGGTTTCTTCGATGGTGTTGGGACGCAGGCTTTCGTTGGTCTGCTTGCGATCCCAAGGACATTTCTCACGAAGCGTGTCGAGCACATCGAGCAGACGACCAAACGCTTCCAATTTTTCTTCTCTTGTATGAACCATTATGATTTACAATTTGATAATTTACAATTTACGATTTATTTACGATTTAACGGATTTACGAAGTGACGGAAAATCGACGAACCGATTTTCATCAAACATTGTTATTATTTGCCGTGAAAAACGGATTTATCGGTACAAAATTAGGCAAAAAACTGCAAATGAGTCGTTTTCTTGATGATAAAATTGCAAAAATCAAAAAAGAAACGTAATTTTGTAACGAATTTGCACAATGTGTGCCTATAAAATAGCAAAACGTACAAGTAATACAACTACAGCATGAAACGATTTTACACCTTATTATTGATAGGAGCACTTGCCACTTCGGCGATGGCTCAGGTTAAAGCCCGCTTTCCAAAATCACGATACCCCATCGCCACGATCCATGATGAGGGTTCGGATGTATCGGAAGCTCGCAGACGTGTGGGTTTGCACAGCTCTGCCCCACTCACTTCGTTCGGCAGCCCCAAGGTTCCGGTTATTCTTGTTCAATTTCAGGACAAGCGCTTCATCAGCGGTCTGCCAGAGGGAGATTCCTGTATCACCGAAGCCGACGAGCAGGTTGTGAACGAGTATTTCAGGAAATTTGCCAACGGACTGGGTGACGGCAACTACTATTCGGGACACGGTAGCCGTGGTGCTATCATGGAATATTTCCGCGACCAGAGCGACGGTTTGTTCACACCTCAATTCCAGGTGTTTGGACCTGTCACACTTGCGAACGGATATGCCCACTACGGACAGAACAACGGCAACGGCAAAGACACGAATACCAATGCTTTCTACACAGAAGCCATTCAGAAGGCTCAGGCGCTGAATGTGGACTGGACCGTGTTTGACAACGACAATAACGGCAGCGTCGATATGGCGTTCTTCGTCTTCGCAGGTCCTGGAGAGAACGCAGATGGCGATGAAAACACCATCTGGCCTCACGAAAAGCCCAGTGGTGGAACCATCGGCGGAGTCAGCTACGGCTGCTATGCCTGTTGCAACGAAACATACCAGGGAAAGCCCGACGGCATCGGTGTCTTCATTCATGAGCTGAGTCACGCCTTGGGTCTGCCCGACTTCTACGACTACGACTATAAAGCTTACGGACTGGACTACTGGGACATCATGGACTCTGGCTGCTATTGCCAGTCAGGCTTTATGCCCTGCGGCTACAGTGCCTACGAAAAGGATTTCATGGGCTGGCATCCCCTCGTCACACTCGACATGGACAAACCTCAGCACCTCAGACTCGACCCTGTCTCGCTGGGTGGCGACGGCTATAAGATGGTGAATCCGGAGAATGCCAACGAATACTACATCATCGAAAACCGCCAGAACAAACGCTGGGACGGCTACATCGGACGCGGCACAGACAAACAGTCCAATCATGGTATGCTGGTGTCGCACATCAACTACTCCCAAAGTGCATGGACAGGCAACCGTCTCAACACCTGCAGTCAGGAAACTCAGCGCTATACCATCGTCCCTGCCGACGAGGATCTCTATTCCTACATGAATGTGAACGACAACAGCACCTATCGGCTTTTCATGATCTCTGCAGCTAGCGATCCGTTCCCAGGATTGCTGAACGTGACGGCCATGGAAAGCAATAAGCAGCCTGTCTATACCACAACGGGCGAAACGCCAGGAGAGCTAAACCAGCCCCTTCGCAACATCAAGGAAAACGAAGACGGAAGCATTGAACTGGACTATTGTCCGCGTGGCGTGAATCCTCCCAGCACAGGCTTGGTGGAGATCTCTACAGAAACGCCCGACGCAACTGTTTACGACTTGCAAGGACGCAAGGTGGAGCAGCGAATACTGCCTGCCGGCATCTATATCATCAATCATCGCAAAGTCTTAGTGAAGTAATTCACAATGCATAAAGAGAATAATTCTAAATCCATCATAAAAAAGTATAAATTAGTACCTGAACCTAACAACAACTTACAAATGACAATGATGAAACGAATCAACACATTGCTGGTTGCTGCCCTGCTGGGCACAACAACAGCTTTTGCCCAGAAACAATGGATTGACGTGACCGATGCCTACGTCATGAATCCCCATTACGACAACAACGACTACAGCTTCTGGGAGGGAACTCCGTTGGGTGCAGCCAATCCCATGGAGAATGCCGAACACTACTCCAAGTACTACAACACCTATCAGGATCTGAACGGGCTGTCTGCCGGTCTGTATCGCGTGAGCCTCTATGCCTTCTACCGTGCTGGAGAAGCCCGCAACGACTATTACCTCTTCTCTTCCGGTGATTACCAAGACAGCCAGTACGCCCAACTCTATGCCACATCTTCTGTGGATGATTACTTCACGCCCATTGCCCTCTCCAGCAGTGCTGCCCTCACCAACTCGCTGGGAGGTTCTGTGGAATGGGTAGGCGGCAACGGATGGTGGGGAGGTGACTATTGCATCCCCAACAACATGGAGGCAGCCTACTACTGGTTCGAAGCAGGATACTACCTGAATCAGGTGGAATGTCAGGTGGGTGAGGACGGAGAACTCCGCATAGGCATCCGCAAAGACAACCTCATCAACAGCGACTGGACCTGCATCGACACCTGGAAACTGGAATTCTACGGAACGGTCACCAAGATCACATCCATCAGCTTCACCAACACCACGAAGGAACTGGCTCTGGGCGAAACAGCTCAGCTCGAATATACCATCCTGCCGGAGAACGCCACATACAAAAAGCTTGACTGGGTCAGCTCGGACGAGAACATCGTCTCCGTAAACCAGAAAGGTGTAGTGACGGCACTTGCCACAGGCTCCGTCACCATTACAGCCACAGCGACGGACGGCAGCAACAAGAAAGCCACTTGCCGCGTGACGGTAACAAAGAACGATGCCACCAGCGAATCGTTGGTCATCAACGAAATCATGACTGCCAACGTGGATATGTTCATCGACCCAGCCTTCTACTACGGACCATTCGTTGAACTTTACAATCCTACAACCAAGAGCGCTTCCGTCTCCCATTTCTACTTCAGCGACGATCCTCAGAACCTGAAGAAGACGCGTCTGCTGGCCGATGCAGGTGTTATTCCTGCCAGAGGTTATCTCGTGCTGTGGTTTGAGAACAAATCACGATATGCACCCCATCAGGTAGATCTGGAACTGGACACAGACGGGGGCACGCTCTATATCAGCGACTCTGACGGCAACCTTGTCGCCCAGCAGGAATACCCTGCAGCTGTGTCGCGCACTTCATACGCCCGCACCACCAACGCAGGCGACACATGGGGCTATACCGCCAAGCCCACACCAGGCAGCAGCAATGCAGCCAGCCAGTTTGCCACAGAACGTCTGAAAGAACCCGTCGTGTCAAAGGACGGACAGGTGTTCAGCGGTTCACTCCAAGTGACTGTCGATATTCCTGCCGGTGCCACCCTTCGCTACACTACAGACGGCTCAACGCCGACCACGACGAACGGATCGGTCAGCGAAACAGGCATTTTCGATGTCAACTACACCACCACTTATCGCTTCCGCCTCTTCGAGAACGGCAAACTTCCCAGCCCTGTCGTTACGCGTACCTATATAGAAGATAATGGCTACACCCTGCCCATCATCTCCATCGTGGGTAACTACGCTGACCTCTACGGAGACGACTACGGCATCTTCGTTCGCGGAAACGGAAACGGCATCGTGGGTAACGGCCAGTCATCGAAGTGCAACTGGAACACAGACTGGGAACATCCCGTCAACTTCGAGTATATGAAAGGTGGAACGACGGTGTTCAACCAGGAAGTAAGCATCAAGTCAGCAGGTGGTTGGAGCCGTGCCTGGAGTCCACATTCTTTCAAGCTCAAGGCAGACAAGGTGTTCGAGGGAAAGAAGTACATGGACTATCAGTTCTTCGACGACAAGCCATACCTTCGCCACAAAGTGCTGCAGATCCGAAACGGCGGTAACGACACCAGTGCCCGTATCAAGGACGCTGCCATCCAAACCATCGTGGCGCGTTCGGGTATCGACGCCGACGGACAGGCTTATCAGCCAACTGTCCACTTCATCAACGGTGAATACATCGGCGTCATCAACATGCGCGAACCCAACAACAAGCATTTCGCACTTGCCAACTGGGGCATTGATACCGACGAGATAGACCAGTGGGAAATCAGTCCCGACTCCAACTACGTGCAGAAGGCAGGCGACAAGGTTGCTTTCGACCGCTGGTACGACCTCTCGGCAGATGCCGCCAACGAGGACACCTATCTCCAAATCCGCAACCTCGTTGATGTTGATGAGTTTGTCAACTATATGGCTGTTCAGTTCTATCTGGGCGGTAGCGACTGGCCTCGCAACAACATGAAAGCCTATCGTCCTCGCTTTGAGAACGGACGTTTCCGCTTTGTTCTCTTCGACACAGACGCTGCTTTCGACTATGGTTCTGACGTGTTCAACCAGTTTGACGACAAACTCAACTGGTCGTTCGACGGACTCTACGACACCACCGATGCCATTGCGGCAGGTCGCAACATGAGCGGCAACAGGATTGTAGAAGAAGTGCAGATTGTTCGTATCTTCCTGAACATGCTCCAGAACGACAGTTTCCGCAAACAATTCATCGACACCTTCTCGCTCGTAGGTGGTTCGGTCTTCGATTACCAGCGAAGCCAGCAGATTATCAACGAACTGCGTGAACGTGTATCCTCATCGATGAACAGCAGCGAACGCAATTCCCTGAACAACACCACCAACAACATCCTCAACAAGATTGGTTCGAACAAGTCCTCTGCACGAATGAAGACGATGGCAGACGCCATTCACAACTACAGCGCTTTCGGACTTCAGAGCACCAACTATCAGTCTGTCGCCTTCTCTGCCAACATCGACCAGGCCACTATCCAGCTCAACGATATTCCTGTACCTACCAACCGCTTCGACGGCTACCTCTTCTCACCCATCACCCTGCGTGCAAGTGCTCCTGCAGGCTTTAAGTTTAAGGGTTGGCAGGATATGAACGGAAGCGTGACGGAGAGCAAGAAACTCTTTGACCGCGGTTCTCTGTGGTACTACTACGATCAGGGTTCGCTCGATGGCGAGAACTGGACAGCCTCTGTCAATTCCTCCTGGTCGCGTGGTGCATCACCACTTGGTTATTTCACCAGCGACACGAATAACGAACGAGGCTACCAGACCTTCCTCGACTATGGCGGCGACACCAATAACAAACGTCCTACCTATTACTTCACCCGTTCCTTCACTTTGGCTACGGCACCGAAGCCTTCGGAGCGTTTCGTCCTCAACTTCACTTGTGACGACGGAGCCATCATCTATGTGAACGGTAAGGAAGTGGGTCGTTACAATATGCCTTCGGGCACTATCACCTACAGCAGCTACGCCAGTCATTATGCCTACGACAATCCCGATCAGGGTTCACTCGAAATTCCTTATTCGTCTTTCAAGCGTGGAAGCAACGTGCTGGCTGTTGAACTCCACAACTGCGACAACCACTCTACCGACGTCATGTGGGATGCCGACCTCGACAAGATTACTGCAGGACAGGCAGCAGAGATTGTCACAACTGATCCAACCTATACGCTGCCAACCAGCGGTGACATCACGCTTCAGGCTATCTTCGAGCCGATGACAGATGAGGAAAAAGCACAGACTGATGCCCATCCTGTGAAAGTGAACGAAGTCAGCGCTTCGAACTCCATCTATGTGAACGAGCACTTCAAGCGCAACGACTGGGTGGAACTTTACAACACCACAGACGAGGATATTGATGTAGCAGGCATGTATCTCAGCGACAACCTTGAGAAGCCGACAAAGTTCCAGATTACTGCTCCCGAAACGGAAGACCAGACCTACAGCACCATCATTCCTGCTCACGGTTATCTCATCGTCTGGTGCGACAAACTCAGCAGCATTTCCCAGCTCCACGCTTCGTTCAAGCTGGATGCCGAAGGTGGCGACATCCTGCTCACAGCTGCCGACCAGTCGTGGTGCGACACACTCAGCTACGTCATCCACAATGGCGACCAGACCGTAGGTCTTTATCCTGACGGAGGCAGCGAACTCTTCGTTATGTCGCCAACGATTGGTAAGGCAAACCTCATTAACTCTTACGCACAACGCTTCGAAGAGACGAAACCTGAAAATCCCGATACTGGCATCGGCGACTTCCAACTTACCGCCAATGGTGGTCTGAGTCTGGCTTACCTGTCTGACGTCCTCGTCATCCGCAGCGATGAACCTATGAACGTCACAGCTAACATCTATGCTGTCAGCGGTGCGACCGTCCTGACCCATCCATTAGAAGTGAATGGCACCTATCGTCTCGATGTGTCTCAACTCCCTGCAGGCATCTACGTAGCACGCGTTCAGAATGCTGACGGCGAATTCTGCCAGATGAAGTTCATCCGCAAATAACCCTGCAGTTGTAGCGTATGACAACAGAACATTTCAAGATTGAGATATTCGACCGAATTGAAGCCATCCAGTCTGCTTGGAAGCAGCTGGATGCTTCAGCTTCGGCGCTGATTCAGAGTGGAGAACTGCGCTACATCAACTATTCGTTCTACCAGACATACGAGTGGAACGAATTTCTCAGCCACACCTACCGCTACTCGTTAGGGCACCCCCAGTTCGTGGTTGTCACCTGCGAAGGCGAAACCAAAATCATCCTTCCCCTACTCGTCGAGAAACTCAAGAAACGGGCACGATTCCTGTCCGGACGTATTGCCGGCATCCTCAATGCCGCCTGTCCCTATACAGACCCAACAGCCCACGAGGCAATGACAGCACTCGTCCAGTTCCTCAAAGACCATTACAAGGGCTGGAAGATAAGGCTGCTGGATATGCCACGCCATTCCCTCCTTGCAGAAACACTCATCCAACAGGGTGCGTCCTTCAGCGAACGAGCCAGTTTCCATGTGCCGCTCAGCGACTTCGCATCCTACGACGACTACATCGCGTCTCTTGGAAAGAACATCTACAAGAACATCCGCAAGGCATACAATCACCTCACAACCGATAACAAGACCTTCCAGTTGGACGTTTACGACAAGCATCATCTGCCTTCCAACCAACTGCTCACTAAAGTCTGGACACTCTATTTCCGTCGGAAGTTGGCGTGGAAACACAAAAGGCAGTCCTTCCTGAGCGAAGTGATGTGCAGGCTTAGGGCTTGGCGTCAGGACACCAAAGTCCGTCAGACCAAAAGCATGAAACTCCTTCAGGAATCCCAACTCTATACACTGACCATCGACGGGCAACTGGCAGCTTTCATGCATGTGTATCTGCACGAAGGACACGCACTGATGCCAAAACTCGCCATCGATGCCTCCTATTCGCGCTACTCACCAGGTATTCTTCTCGTTCTGGAAACCCTTAAGCAGATGATGCCACAAGGAGTAAAAGATTTCGATATGTGTCGTGGAGACGAACGCTACAAACGGGAAGTCGGCGGACAGATGGAACCCTCTCGCCTCTGTACCCCACCTCTGACCTCTATAACAAACCAAAAGCCCCGTTTTAGTGAGTTCTAAAACGAGGCTTTTGTTGTATGATTGTGTATCATCAGAAGTCGAAGGCTTCGCTGACGCTGAGGTTGCTCTGGTTGCATTGGATGGCACGAGCAAACATCTGACTGACAGAAAGCTGCTTCACCTTTGCTGACTTCTGGGAATAAGGAATAGAGTCGGTAAAGATGATTTCCTCAAGGGCACTTTGCTGAACACGATCGCTGGCAGGATCACTCATCACACAGTGACTGGCTACAGCTCGCACACTCTTGGCTCCGGCTTTCAGCATCTCGTCAGCAGCCTTTGTCATCGTACCTGCCGTATCGACAATATCGTCGACGAGGACCACGTTCTTGTCTTTCACGTCACCAATAATCTGGATGCTGCTTACGACATTGGCACGTTCACGAACCTTGTTGCAAAGTACGAGAGGCACTCCGAGGCGCTTGCTGTAGAGGGCTGCACGCTTCGAACCACCTACGTCAGGTGTTGCAATTACCAAATCATCGAGGTTGAGAGAACGGATATGTTCAATCAGCACCAATGAGCCATAGAGATGGTCAACAGGAACATCAAAGAATCCCTGAATCTGGTCGGCATGAAGATCCATCGTGATGAGGCGGTCGATACCTGCCACACCCAGCATGTCTGCTACAAGCTTAGCACCGATACTCACGCGAGGCTTATCCTTGCGGTCCTGACGTGCCCAACCGAAATAGGGGCAGACTGCGACGATGCTGCGTGCTGAAGCACGTTTGGCTGCATCAATCATGAGCAGAAGTTCCATCAGGTTATCGCTGTTGGGGAAAGTCGATTGCACGAGATAGACGTCGTTGCCACGAATAGATTCTTCAAAACTAACTGCAAATTCGCCGTCGGCAAAATGAGTGATGATCATGTTGCCGAGTGGGCATCCCAGATGCTGACAGATGCGCTCTGCCAGATAACGGGATTTGGTGCCGGAAAACACCTTGAAGGGTCTTGTTGTACTCATTGAGAAAGAAAAAGATTAAGAAATCCTGTGCAAAGGTACAAATTTAAGTACAAAATACAAAGTACAGAGCACAAAAAAGAAGGAAAGATTCCTTTTTTATTTCATGAGAGAGAGAAAAGGAGCGGGAACGGGTGTCTCGAAATGCAGCAACTGACGAGTGACGGGATGATAGAAATCGAGTTTGTAGGCATGGAGACACACACGTCCGATGGGGTCGGAAGCAGCACCGTACTTCAGGTCACCCACAATGGAGTGATGGAGGTCCTGCATGTGGACACGGATCTGGTTCTTGCGTCCTGTATCGAGCTTGAACTCCACGAGGGATCGTCCTTCAGTCCGCTCAAGGGTACGGAAGAAGGTGACTGCATATTTTCCGCCATTGTCGGTAGGAGAACTGTAAGTCATGAAGGTTCGTGTGTCTTTGAGCCAGGATGCCACCTTTCCCTCATCCTGCTCCATCACACCTTCCACCACAGCTACATAGCGGCGGTCTGCCACGATGCTACGCCAATGATCAATAAAAATCTGCTGAATATCTCTACGCTTGGCAAAAATCATCAGTCCAGAGGTGTATCGGTCGAGACGATGAACGGTGTGTGCCGTCATGTTCTTGCTCTCACGTCGCAGGTACTCGTCAAGCACACGTTTCACAGAGTTCTCCTTGCCGTCGATGGGTGCATTGCTCAGAATACCTTCTGCCTTATCTATCACTAACAGGTCGCGATCTTCATAGACGATACGCACGAACTTGTTGTGCAGTTCAACGAGGTTGCCACGTTTGAGGATCGTGACAACATCACCTGCCTTGAGGGCATAATTAAACTGGGAAACGGGCTGACCACCCACCACCACTACTTTCTTTGCCAACAACTGCTTGGCTTTGGTACGCGATGTGCCAGGCACCTGAGTCATCAGAAACTCCAGCAACTCACACGGTTGCTTCACTCTATAATCTGTAGATTCCATCTTCCTATTTTATCTTCTTTCAAGGAGTACGACATTTTCGACGTGCTGCGTGTGGGGGAACATATCGACAGGTTGCACACGAGTAACACGATAGTCTGCATCGAGGAGCTGCAGGTCGCGAGCCTGAGTGGCTGGATTACAACTGACATAGACGATGCGACGAGGTGCTGCAAAGAGAATGGTGTTGACCACATCGGCATGCATACCTGCACGTGGCGGGTCGGTGATAATTACATCAGGACGTCCGTGTTTCTCAATAAACTCACGATTGAGGATATCCTTCATATCGCCGGCATAGAAGAGGGTGTCGTCGATGCCGTTGATTTGTGAATTGACTTTTGCGTCCTCAATCGCCTCTGGCACATACTCTATACCGATTACCTTGCGTGCCTGACGCGAAACGAAATTAGCAATGGTTCCTGTGCCGGTGTAGAGGTCATAAACCAGTTCGTTGCCGGTGAGCTGAGCGAACTCACGTGCTACCTTATATAATACGTACGCCTGGTCGGTATTTGTCTGATAGAACGACTTAGGACCTACCTTGAAACGCAGTCCCTCCATCTCTTCGTAGATATGGTCCTCACCACGGAACACATGAACTTCCTGATCGCCAAACGTGTCATTACACTTGTGGTTATCGACATATAGGAGCGACGTGATTTCGGGGAAGGTATCAGCCAAGTGCTGCATCAACGCCATCGCCTGCGCCTGTTCTTCTGCGTTTTCGATACGGAACTGAACGAGGAACATCAGTTCTTGGGTGTTGCTGGAACGAATCATCAGGCTTCGCAGCAGTCCTTTGTTTTCCCTCAGATTATAGAACGAAAGTCCGTGCTCTAAAGCATATTGCCGAATATCGTTACGGATGCGGTTATTGATATCGTCCATCAAGGAGCAGGACTCAATGTCGAGAATCTTGTCGAACGCACCTGTGATATGGAATCCTACCGCATTCTTGTTGCTGTAGGTCGTATCCTGCTGTACTTCCTCCTCCGTCAGCCAGCGTTTGTCGCTGAAGCCAAACTCCAGTTTGTTGCGATAAGCCTGCGTCTTGGCACTTCCCAGAATGGGAGAGATGTCAGGAAGTTCGACTTTCCCGATACGAGTGAGGTTATCAACCACCTGCTGCTGCTTGGCTCGCAGCTGCTCTTCGTATTTCAGACATTGCCACTTACATCCGCCACAAACGCCATAGTGGGAACAGAAGGGTTCAGCCCGAAGTGGAGAATACTCATGTATCTTCACCGCCACAGCTTCCATGTAACTGTGTTTCTTTCGCTTCACTTGCAGGTCAACCACATCGCCAGGCACGACATACGGCACAAACACGACGGTATCATCCACACGAGCCAAAGCCTTACCTTCAGCTGCAACTGCTGTTATTTTGACATTCTCCAACAACGGGAGCGCTTTTTTCTTACGTGACATCAAGAAATTTACGATTTGACGATTGACGATTTACTATTAAAACTGTGCCTTGCGTTTTTCCGCAAGGATTAAACTGTAAACTGTAAACAGTAAACGGTAAACTTTAATCTTCTTTCTCATCCGATTTGACGGAAGCGTAGAGATAGGCTTCGGAGGTGATGCTGACCAACTGGATGATGGAGTAAAGGAATGTGACAAAGGCGAAGAGGAGGAATGCCCAAACGGTGAAGGAGGAAGGAAGGGTTACGGCATCTCCTTGCAACAGACTGGTCATCGCTTCCTTACGAACAAAGTAGGCGAGAATGGCTGGAGAGGAGATGAGGATCATGAGGACATAGACGATGATGCGGGTGAGGACGGCTAACCCGAAGACTTTACCCCATTTACGCCATCCCATGCGATAACCTTGCCAAATCAGCGGGAACAGACTTCCTGTTCCTAATTGAGCAGAAGGCAGACAGAGGGAACTGGGCACCAGTACAGCCAACGCCGCCATTGCCAGCACGATGTACCCCACAATTTTTGCTACAGAGAGTCCCAGGTCGTCTTGTTCAGTTTCCAAACCTGCAATCTGGAGCGCAACCCACACAAAACCCAGCAGGACTGCGGCTTGCAGAACCTGAACCACAAGAGTGGGAACGATGCGTTTCAGCCAGTCGAAGCCATATATGTGACGCCACTTGAGCCGCCACCATTCTTCCTCACGACTACGAACCGCCAACAGTTGATAGACAGCAGCCAGGAAAGCCGCCATCAGCAATACCACTATTGCCGATAAAGCGATGGTCCAGGTCGTACCTGCTGACGAATAAAGGAAGAAGGACTCGTCGCTCTTCACCCACAGCAACGCTCCGCAGGCTAACGCCAGAGGAAGGGTAATGGGTAAGGTGAGCCACAACAAACGCCAGATGTGGTCTGTGATGAAACTGATGCCAGCCGACAAGCATTTCGACACACCACGATAATGATAAAACGGCTCAACAGAAGCCTCTTTCTGTTCTTTCATATAGTGCAGAAATCACGTTTTAAGACATTAATAATCGAATTTGTTTGCAAAGTTAGGAAAAAATACCTACATTTGCAATCTGAATTGATAATTTTTACATTTTTTTCAATGGAGCCATTAAAAAGTGTGAAATGGGGATTCATCGGTTGCGGCGAAGTGACAGAGAAGAAAAGCGGACCTGCGTTTCAGCAAATCGAAGGTTCGCAAATCGTTGCTGTGATGAGCCGTAACAAGGAAAAAGCGCAGTCGTATGCCGAGCGCCACAACATTCCCCGATTCTATACAGATGCGCAATCTCTGGTCGCAGACCCAGAGGTCAACGCTGTCTATATCGCTACCCCACCCTCGTCTCATGCCACCTACGCCATCATGGCACTACGGGCAGGAAAACCTGCATACATAGAGAAACCAATGGCTGCCTGCTACGAAGACTGCCTACGTATCAACCGTATCGCCCGCCTTATGGACATTCCCTGTTTCGTGGCATATTACCGTCGCCACCTTCCTTACTTCCAGAAAGTACGGGAACTGGTGAATAATGGCTGTGTGGGACGTGTGCTGACGGTTCAGATCCGCTTCTCCGTTCCTCCCCGTGAACTGGACTATAACAGCACAGACCTTCCTTGGCGACTTCAACCCGATATTGCGGGACGAGGCGGTTATTTCTATGACCTGGCTCCCCACCAGATTGACTTGTTGCAGCAGATGTTCGGCACCATCATCGAAGCCGAAGGATATGGAGCGAATATGGCCGGACTGTATAAGGTGGAAGACACCATCAACGCCTGCTTCCGTTTCGACAGCGGCATCACGGGTTCTGCCTCCTGGTGCTTCGTAGCCCACGAGTCAGCACGGACGGACCGCATCGCGATTGTGGGACAGAACGGAACACTCACGTTCTCTGTCTTCGATTATAAACCCATCACCCTCGACAACGGAGACGGTCATCAGGAATTTGTGGTTCCCAATCCCCCTCATGTCCAGCAGCCGCTCATTCAGTTGGTGGTGGATCACCTCCGCGGAAACGCCACCTGCGACTGCGACAATCTGGCTGCCACTTCCGTCAACTGGGTCATGGACAAAATCCTCGGCGTCTTTAAACTCTAATCTATAATACCCATGGGACTTCTCGACATCTTCTCACGCCTAACAGGCAACAGCACCGTAAGTAGTGTCAACAACATCGTCAACAATGTGCAGAGCACAGCTTCCACCATTCAGTCAGCAACCTCAGCAGTAGCAAGCAGCGGACTGACCAACAAAAGCAAGATCATCTCCTTCCCCACTCTACCCACTAACTTGGCTGAGCTGCAGGCGATGCCACAGGCTCAGTTGCGTGATGAGTTTGAAGTGGCTGCATTGACCATTGCCGTACTCTGCAACTACGAGCGTGACCCCAATGCCACGTTCGAGATGCTCAACTATCTGCAAGGACCTCGTCCACTCAATCCGATGGACATGCAGTTCTATGCCGACCGTCTGCGAGGGAAACAATACAAGACGTTTGCCTTTATGGAAGGCACCTCGCCACAGAACAACTACACCCCCAGCGTTCCTTACAGCATTCGTGTAAGCAGCAACCCTTATTCCTATCAGAATCAGGATTATGCCACGCTCTATGTGAAGTCATCGGGTGCAGACAATCCTGCTCCGATTACCCTTCGTCGCAAACCCAGCACAGGCCAGTGGTTCGCCTGGCAAATCACCTGTCTGACAGACGTTCGTGTTCCCATCAGTCAAAACTCATGGGCATAGAAACACTCTTTTCTTAGTAGATACATACAAAAATGGCGTCCATCAAAGGGCGCCATTCTTGTAGTATGTAATAAGGACTGATTAGAATTCTGCAGACTTGGGTGTACGTGGGAAAGGAATCACGTCGCGAATGTTCTGCATTCCAGTCACAAAGAGGATGAGGCGTTCGAAACCGAGACCGAAGCCTGCATGAGGACAGGTACCGAAACGACGGGTGTCGATATACCACCAAAGGTGAGTCTGATCCATCTGGCGACGCTCTATCTCACCCATCAGCTTCTCGTAACTCTCTTCACGCACCGAGCCACCGATAATCTCACCAATCTGTGGGAAGAGCACATCGGTTCCCTGCATGGTGGGACCAGGAGCCACAGCTCCCTTGTAGCCAACCGATCCGCCATCGGCGGTGTCTTGGTTCTGCTTCATATAGAAGGACTTGAAGGCACGAGGATAGTCGGTCATGATGACAGGTTTCTTGAAGTGTTCCTCCACGAGGTAACGCTCATGTTCGCTGGCGAGGTCATCACCCCAGTTGCAGGGGAACTCAAACTTCTTGCCGTTCTTGATAGCCTCCTGCAGGATGTTGATTCCCTCTGTGTAAGGCAGACGAACGAACGAATCCTTCAGCACACCCTCCAAGCGTTCGATAAGTGTTTTGTCGATCATCTTGTTGAGGAATTCGAGGTCGTCCTTGCAGTTGTCGAGTGCCCAACGAACGCAGTACTTGATGAAGTCCTCTTCGAGGTCCATCAGTTCTTCCTGATCGAGGAATGCGATTTCAGGCTCAATCATCCAGAACTCAGCCAAGTGGCGTGGAGTGTTGGAATTCTCTGCACGGAACGTAGGGCCGAAAGTATAGATAGCACCCAGTGCTGTTGCACCCAGTTCTCCTTCGAGCTGTCCGCTCACGGTGAGGGAGGTCTGTTCGCCAAAGAAATCGTCATCATAGATGATCTTTCCCTGCTCGTCCTTCTTCAGGTCGTAGAGATTCTTCGTCGTTACCTGGAACATGTTACCTGCTCCTTCGCAGTCGCTGGCTGTGATGAGCGGTGTGTGGAAATAATAGAATCCATGTTCGTGGAAGTAAGTGTGGATTGCCATCGCCATATTGTGGCGGATACGCATGACAGCTCCGAAGGTGTTGGTACGCAGACGCATGTGGGCATGCTGACGCATATATTCGAACGTCTGCCCTTTCTTCTGCATGGGATAGTCGGCTCCGCAGGCACCCAGCAGTTCGAGGCTCTGACATTGCACTTCGGAAGCCTGTCCCTGTGCAGGACTCTCGACGAGAATACCCGTTGCTTTCACACAAGCTCCTGTCGTCACCTGCTTCAGCAACTCAGCATCCACCTTCTCAGGATCCACAACCACCTGCACGTTCTTAATGGTGGAACCGTCGTTCAGCGCAATGAAATCTACGGCTTTGCTGCTGCGATGCGTACGAACCCATCCGCAGACCGTCACTTCGGTACCGTAGTCCTTGCTCTGAAGGATATCAATGATTTTTGTTCTTTTCATTTCTTTGTTTATTCTTGAATTTTATTCAAAACTTCCCATGTGGAGCATGGCCACTTCCTGTTCTGTGAGGAAACGCCAGTCACCGCGCTTCAGACCCTTCTTGGTCAGTCCGCAGAACATCACACGGTCGAGTTTCAGCACGCGATAACCCAGTGATTCGAAGATACGGCGAACGATACGGTTCTTGCCGGAGTGGATTTCGATACCCACCTGCTTCTTGTCTGTATCGCTGGCGAAGCTGATAGCGTCGGCGTGTACCTCACCGTCTTCCAGCACCACACCTTCTGCAATCTGCTTCAGGTCGGCAGCTGTGCAGTTCTTGTCGAGGAACACATGATAGACTTTCTTCTTCAGGAACTTAGGATGAGTCAGCTTGGAGGCCAAATCACCGTCGTTGGTAAAGAGCAGAACGCCTGTGGTGTTGCGGTCGAGACGACCAACAGGATAGATACGTTCGCGGCAGCAGTTCTTCACAAGCTCCATCACAGTCTTACGCTGCTGAGGATCGTCGCTGGTAGTGACATAGTCCTTGGGCTTGTTGAGCAGAACATACACCTTCTTCTCCATCGTCACGAGCTGGTCGTGGAAATGGATGGTGTCTGTGCGCTGCACCTTGGTTCCCAGTTCAGTCACCACTTCGCCATTCACCTTCACCACACCGGCCTGGATGAACTGATCGGCTTCACGGCGAGAGCAAACACCAGCATTTGCCAGGAATTTGTTCAGACGCAGTGGTGCATCGGGATCTTCTATATATTCCTTATATTCAATGCGCTTCTTCATTGAATACTTGGCTTTCTTCTTATAGCCCTGGTTGGGACGAGGCTGAGGACCGTAGCCACCGCCACGCTGATTATAACCGCCACGCTGAGGACCATAGCCTCCACCACGCTGGTTGTAACCGCCACGCTGCTGACCATAGCCACCACCACGCTGATTGTAACCGCCACGCTGAGGACCGTAGCCGCCACCGAAGTCATCCTGATTCTGACGATAGGGACGAGAACCGTAGCCGCCTTGCTGACGCTGGTTGTAACCACCATTGTCGTAGCCGTAGCCACCACGCTGGTTGTAACCACCACGCTGGCCATAGCCTGAACGGCTGTCATCAGCTGGACGTGAGCCGAATCCTTCAGGACGGAAACCTTGGCGGTCTCCACCTCCGTAGTTGCGTTCGGCTGCGTTAAAACGAGGACGACGTGGACGTTCTCCTCCATTGGGGTTGAAACGTGGACGTTGTCCGTAACCACTCTCTCGATTGAAAGGACGATAGCCCTCACGACCACCTGTTCCTTCGTTTGTGTTTTCTGCATGATTGTCGGCAGGATTCATGTTCTGCCATTCTTCCAATTCGTTCATAATTCTTTAATTTTTTCTCTAAAATGTTTAATAATACCTGTTATTTAATTCGTCCTCGCGGACATTTTTAGTTCTCAGATTCCAGAAAAAACCTGGTTCATTCTCAGATTCCAGTATAGTTCTGGGGCGAGATGGCTCTCAGTTCCACCTTCACCCGCTCTGGCACCTCCAACTCCTCAATGAAGTTGCGGATGCTTTCTTCCGTGATGGCAGCATTGGTACGAGTCAATGCTTTCAGCGCCTCGTAGGGATGCGGATAGGCTTCGCGACGCAACACGGTCTGGATGGCTTCTGCACATACGGCCCAGCACTGACTCAGGTCACGGTCAATGGCTTCGCGGTTGAGCAGGAGCTTGCGCAAGCCCTTCAGGGTGCTCTGCACAGAAATCAGCATGTGTCCCATCGGCACACCGATATTGCGAAGCACGGTAGAGTCGGTCAAGTCACGCTGCAAGCGGCTAACAGGCAACTTCTGTGCCAGGTGTGCCAAAATGGCATTCGCCACACCCAGGTTACCTTCCGAATTCTCAAAGTCGATAGGGTTCACCTTATGGGGCATCGCACTCGATCCCACTTCGCCAGCCTTAATCTTCTGCTTGAAGTACTCCATCGAGACATACATCCAGAAGTCGCGGTCGAGGTCGATGATAATCGTGTTGATGCGACGCATGGCATCGAACACAGCAGCCAGGCAGTCATAGTTGGAAATCTGGGTCGTCCACTGTTCGCGTTCGAGTCCCAGCTTCTCGCTGACAAAGCGGTTGCCGAAGGCACGCCAGTCATACTCAGGGTAAGCCACATGGTGGGCATTGAAGTTACCTGTGGCACCACCGAACTTGGCGGTGAGCTTGCAAGCCTTCAGCGCCTGCAGCTGTTCCGTCAGACGATAGACATACACCATCACCTCCTTGCCCAGACGTGTGGGACTGGCTGGCTGACCGTGTGTCTTTGCCAACATAGGGATTGTCGCCCATTCGTCAGCATATTCCTGCAGCTGGGCGATCAGTTCCTCCACCTGTGGCACATAGACTCCCTCCAGCGCCTCTTTCAGCGAGAGCGGCACACTGGTGTTGTTGATATCCTGGCTGGTCAGACCAAAGTGGATAAACTCCTTGTAGGCTTCGAAGTCACCCAGACGGTCGAGCTGTTCCTTGATAAAGTATTCCACAGCTTTCACGTCGTGATTGGTCACCTTTTCGATTTCCTTCACACGCTCCGCCTGCT
The DNA here is from genome assembly GCA_905234555.1 of uncultured Bacteroidaceae bacterium. Classification (GTDB taxonomy): domain Bacteria; phylum Bacteroidota; class Bacteroidia; order Bacteroidales; family Bacteroidaceae; genus UBA3839. The sequence continues at coordinate 9,847 of CAJOHO010000035.1, read as the reverse complement.
CAGGAGTGAACTGGCGGTAGATGTCGCGCAGCGGTTCGAACCAAGCCTTATCCATCGATGCCAGCTGAGGCAAAGGCAGTTCGCACAGCGTGATGAAATACTCAATCTCAACACGGATGCGATATTTGATCAAAGCATACTCTGAGAAATATGCCGTCAAGTCTTTTGTCTTCTGTCTGTATCGTCCGTCGATGGGCGACACAGCTGTTAAGGCTGTTAATGTCATCTTTATTTACGATTTAACGATTTACGATTTTCAACTTTTCTTTTCAGCCACGGGGATGCGGAAGGCTGTATAGACCTCGATGATCACGAAGACCACGAAAGGAATGAGCCATACCGACGGACGCAGATACACGCCAAAGGCATAGAACCCCTGATGCAGGTTGATCAGGATGGCAGAGAGCATCAGCACGAACACACCCGTCATCCGCTGGCGATACAGACGACGGACCGTCAGCGACAGGTTGTAGTCCTGCGAACGGGCTGCGTCTCCCTGAGCACCTGCCAGGCGTCCGATGGCAAAGAGCACAACACCGGCTGCAAAGAGCCAGCCTGTTCCCTTCCACGCTGTAATCCACAACGCAGATGCAGCAAGCACCATCAGCTCGCCGGCCATAGCCATATATATCAAGATCTTATTTTTCATCTCATCCTAAAAACACGACTTTCTCCCACTTTGTGAGTGGAGGCTTGTGTGGTGTTTAGTTGATTCTGATTTGTCTGTCTATTTTACGTTATTCGCTTCGTCAGCTGTTTCTTTATTCTGCTTTTCTGCTGTTTCTTTATTCTGCTTCGTCAGCTATGATGTAAACATCCTCGTCCACCTGCTTCATGTAGTATTTCTCTCGAGCTACACGACGCAGCGCATCTGGATTATTCTGCAGTTCCTGCAACATCGCCATATTGGCAGAACGAGTCTGTTCCAATTCCGCGATTTCCTTCTCCAGCTTTGCGATTACTTCCTTGTTCTTGATCCGCTCCACCACACAATTCTCACCAACGAAACCGGTGGTGAACACGAAGATGCCAAGCGCGATGATGTACTTGAACTTCGACAGATAGTGGCGAATAGGATGCTTCAATTTCTCTTTCTTTTAAAGGGTGAATCCTCACTTTTCGATTTACGACGCAAAGTTACTAATTTTTTTGCAAATAAGCAAACAAAAAACACTTTTTTTTCTGAACCAACAAAGTTTTTTGCAGAAAAAAACAGAATCAGACCCTAAATCCAGTTCCTGCCAGTACAGCCCACATGTTTTTCCCCATGCCGACTCCACCTTTTAAAACATGCGCGAAGAAGCTGGCTCGACGTGCAGAAACGGAAGGTTCAGAGATTACAAATTTTTTATTAACTGACCCAATCCCGTATCATCAACGGAGTAATACTCCGTCGCCAGGCTGAGTCATTGAGCTTCCGGCAGGTATCTACTCCCCTCGCTACAAGAGAGGGGTCGGGGGAGAGTCCGAAATTTGAATGCCTATGAAAATTGATAAATCCACTTGGCAGAGAATCATCCAGCTGATTGTCTCCATCCTCACCGCAGCCCTGACTGCACTGGGCACCACCAGCTGCATGGGGCATGGACCGATTTTCATCTGACGCAACGTTCCGACGAAACATAAAATAGTCTCCCATCCGATATGGATTGAGAGGCTTTTTGTGTGCTATAAGGAAGTTGTAAAATGGAGAGAGCGCAAGACTGCAAAGAATTATTTTTTGCGAACATCTATGTAAAAAATCTCACTTTTTTATCATTTTTTTTGGAGATTTCGTTAGAAAAACGTAATTTTGCAACGTACAAAATCCCTACTAACTCAAATGATTATGATGAAGAAAACTGTACAAAAACCTATCATCGGCCATATAGGAGTAATTGGTCCGAGATTGTTGACTCGCCGCCGTAGAAAGCAGCGAGTGTTGAGTGAGGATGAAAGGGAAAAGCTCATTGCTCAAGCAAAGGCCGCTTATGAAATACGTATCTCTGAAGCTGAAAGAGTATCCTGTTGAGCCATCATTTCGGATGTGTATAGATTGTGTCCTTTTCTCAGGTGACTATCTCAATCTGTATGTGGCAGATGCTGCTCTCATTGACACAGGCGCAACCAGGACCTCTGTCAGTATGGATATTATCCGTCAATTGGATATAGCTCCCAAACGGCAGGAATTGATAGAGATTGGCAACAGGTTGCATGATGTAGATGTGTACGGTGTCAAAATCATGTTGTCTCAAGATCTGGTGTTCGATTTGGATGTTTATGGCTTACCTGGCGAAGGAGTTGGAGCCGTTATTATAGGAATGGATATTATCGGAATGGGAAAGCTGACCATTGAGCCATCGGCAGGCAAACGTCACAAAGGTGAATTGTTGTTCCCAACCCCATAATTTCTTTCTTCCCCCTCTCCTCATCATGAGAGGGGCGCACAGTATACAGTATACAGTTTTCTCAGAAGGCGTTTGTCTGTCCTGATCCGCTTTTTATTCAACAACTCCTTAAGGAGTTCCATTTTTCATTATTTCTCCGAATCGCATGGTAGTTCGGATTTTTTGTGATATTTCATCAGTCAGTTTTACACCAATTTTGAGGAAGTGAGGGTGCACCATAACAAAATAATCTGCAAATTATTTGGCTGTTTCGCGGATTGTAACTATCTTTGCAAATCAATACGTAAATATCAACCAAAAAACTAAAGAAATATGAAAAAACTATTCTTTTTGCTGGCGCTCCCCTTAGCGCTTTGCCTGGCTGCCTGTAGTGACTCAGACGATAACGATGAGAAAGGCCCCACTCTAACCCATGAACAAGCTATTACCATCCTTTGCAGCAGGAAGAATTGGACGATTAAGAAGACAGACACAGACAAGATTATCTATGTTTTCACGAAAGAGACTCTCACGGAACAAGAGGTTGGGTCATCCTTTGTGATGACACCGTATGATTTTTGGGGATTAATCTGTGATAAAGACGATAATTATGTAAAGGGAAAAATCTTGCGCGGCAAAGATTTGACAAACAGCATCCTCTATCGGAATTTGAACGATAATGGGTTTCAAGTCTCCTATGACGACGGTAAGACCTGGCTTCAAGCTTTACCTGGTGAGTTGATTGTTCCTGATGATAACGAAGAAGAAACTGAGGTTCCCGAAAAATACCGCTTGTATTGTGAAATCGGGAATGGGGTTTTCTTGTCTTCTTATAATGGAGCGAAGATCGAACGAACCTGGAATGAGGGACGTGCTGCCGGTAGCTATATTACCAGTATCCGCAGCTTTAAACAGCAAAAAGATGGCTCTTTCGCGGCTGAGAACTCAGTTGTCACATTGAATATGAACAAAAACGGGACGTTGGCTAGTGCGACCAATGTTTTTACTGTTTCATCTAACTATAAAGAAATAGGAACCTACAATTATCAATACGACAAAAAGGGAAGAATTGTCTCTGCGGACTACACGTTAAAGCAGGGTGATAAGATTACCATAACGGCAACGTGTTCTTGGACGTGGAATAACGCAGATCTTATCACATCTATGACTTATACAAAGAATGGGACTTCTACCACACAACCATTCAATTATCCCACTCTGTCGGATAATCCCGATCCATCCACAGATAAATATCTACAAGAAAACAAAAGCCGTCTGTTTCCACAAATCTGTAGTTGGGAATTTGATCCCTTTAATGCACCTGGTCTGACTGCTGCACTGGGCTTACTTGGTCCTGGTCCTGGCATCATTCCTTACTATGGCGCTTACGAACTATCACAACGCAATCCTAATCTTTATTGCGCTTTAAAATATGATGTGAATGGTTTAACTCTTATTTCTGAAGAGTTCGAAGAGCATAAGGAATGGGTACCACGAACAGACCAGTGGGGAAATATAATCCAAGGCGAATATGTTGAGGATCCGACTCAACATTGGAAAAAAACAATTGCAAAATGGGAATATACAGTTCGCCTACAATGAACAAAAGTTGCAGGGAAACAAAGTTTTGCGTAAATTTGCAGCGGAATTGGTTTGAACGCAACGATTATTGTTTATTAACCCAACGAAAATTGTTTATCAACCAAAAATAAGAATCAATATGAAAGAAATGAAAATGTTGGCTCGGAAAGCGGCGAAAGTGGCTTTCGGCCTCAGTCTGCTGGTGATGCTGGCAGGACTCGCGTCGTGTAAGGACGACGACAAGGATGATGATGGTAATAAAGGTAATGCTGCCTTGGAAGCTAAGCTTCAGGGTAAGTGGACGATTACTGCTTCACGCGCCCAAGGCAACGACACATGGTTGGACTGGAATTCTGGCGCGTCCACTTTTGCGTTCACAAAGACGGGTGGCTACACCGTTACCTTAGGGTCATTGTCCCAGAGCGGTACATACGAAGTGATTGGCAAGAAGAAGGTTCGTATCACCGTCAATAGCGTCGTTCAGACCTTTGAAATTACTAATTCCGACCAGGATATCCTGGAATACGCTCTCTACGAAGGCACCAGTACCACGCCTACCGCGTACTACAAAGCTTCGCGCATCCCAACAACCGCAGAGGAAGCCAAGCGTATGTTAATCGGACAATGGCGGTATCTTGGCTATGAAGTAAATGGGGAATTTATTGCGACTTCAGATGAATGGTATGAAGAATTCACAGCAGACGGTAAATGGTATGAAATATTTAACGTGCCGAAGGATAATCAAGACGAAAGATTATCCAAATACAAAGGTCAGTATGTAGGATGGCTTTATGCATCAGGTCTATCTATAACTCCTGACAATGCAGACCCTTCTCGGGGTGGTATAACAAGTTCTTATGCTAAAACAAGGTATGTGCTTTATATTGATTATGAGGACTTAACTGCTACGAGTGTGACCATAGATTATGGTTATACAAATAAATACACTCGTGCTCCCAAGGAGATTAAATACAAAATTATCGACAATCCTGATAATTAACCCTCCCCACCCTTTGCAAGGGTAACGAAATCGCTTGAAGTACATTTTCGTTGAAGGCAGATTTCGTCAGTTCATTTTATAGCCTCCTGCTCAGGCCCCCTCTAACTCCCCCAAGGGGGAGAACGGGTCGGACAGGAGGTTTTTTAGCCCCCAAAAAGAAAGTGAAGAGTGAAGAGTGAAGAGTGAAGAATGATAGTTATGTGCCCCCTTTCAGGGGCGACAAACTCTTTCTGACCACTCAGAATGAACGATTTGCTATGCTTACACGTTAAAATTCATAAATTTACGTTTAACAAACCCTAAAATCCTTTGTCGTTATCAAGCTATGTTGTATTTTTGCAATGTCTTTTGAAAAGAGAGCCACGCCGAGAGCGTGTGATTTGCAATTTTGACGCGTATGAAGAAACGTTTACCCCTATTCCTATCATTATTAGGTGCGATGCTCACCGTTGCCTGTACGACGACAGATTCCCAGTATTCTGTCATCGGCACTTCTTCGCAGGCTAACCTGGAGGGCAACATCGCCTACATGAAACGCATGGACAGGGGAAGCTACCACGACGTAGATTCCTGCGAAGTCATTCACGGCAACTTCCAAATGTCAGGTCCGCTCGACTCCGTCATGTGCGTGTCCATCTTCATGGGTGAGACCTACAACACCAACAACCGACCCATACTCGTAGTGCTGGAGCAAGGCGACGTGAAAGTAGATATCGACTACGCTTCCGTCCGTGCCGGCGGAACGCCGCTCAACGACAAACTCTACAGCTTCCTCGCCAGCCGCGACTCCATCGGTATGCTTCTCACCGACCCCAACCTCACCCGAATCGGTATGATGGTGGACGGCTATTCTGCCAAGACCATTCAGACACGAATGCAGCAAGTGGAGAAGGAGAACCAGAAGCTGTACGATGCGCTCAACCAACTGGAAGCCCGCTTCGTGGAGGACAACTACGAAAACGTGCTGGGTGTCACATGGTTCCTGCGTATGTGCGAACAGTCCCTTTTCTCCTTCAACGAACCCACCAATCCCTATCTCAAGAAAATATACAAGCGTGCACCCGATGTATTCAAGAACAATCCAAACGTGCAACGCATGATGAGAATGCTGAAATAAAAAAAAAAACGAGGACCCACCCCCCCCTTCGCGCCCACCGTTGCAAGTGGGGGACTTGCAACCCTTTGTGGGGTCGGAGCCACATTCAGTGCCTCCTCTAAAGACCCCAGTCGTCCCCAGTTATCGGGGGACAGAAACCCCTCCCGTGGAGGGAGGGGCGTATATACCTGCCATGCGGACAGATTTACATGTAACAGAAAAGACCTCCTAAGAGGCCTTTTTCTGTTTTTTGCAGAGTAACTGCTTGCAAGGGGGTTGTCTTTTCTTATCCGTTCATCGACAACAGCAGTTCTTCGTTGTTGCGAGTCCGTTCCATGTAATTCTTCATGAGGTCCATCGCCTCCACAGACGTCATATCGGCGATATGCTTTCGCAGGATCCACATGCGGTTGAGCGTTGTCTGGTCTTGCAGCAGCTCGTCGCGACGAGTAGATGAAGCCACGAGGTTGACAGCTGGGAAGACACGCTTGTTTGCCAATGTGCGGTCGAGCTGCAACTCCATGTTTCCTGTTCCCTTGAATTCCTCGAAGATCACTTCGTCCATCTTCGAACCTGTGTCAATCAGGGCTGTGGCAACAATCGTGAGCGAACCGCCACCCTCGATGTTACGGGCAGCTCCGAAGAAACGCTTAGGCTTCTGCAGGGCGTTGGCATCCACACCACCTGAGAGCACCTTGCCGGAAGCAGGACTCACCGTGTTGTAGGCACGAGCCAGACGTGTGATGGAGTCGAGGAAGATCACCACATCGTGTCCGCATTCCACCATTCGCTTGGCTTTCTCCAGCACAATACCTGCAATTTTCACGTGGTTCTCGGCTGGTGCATCGAAGGTAGAGGCAATCACCTCTGCATTCACCGTACGGGCCATATCCGTCACTTCCTCCGGACGCTCGTCGATGAGCAGCATGATGAGGTAAGCTTCAGGATGGTTCTTGGCGATGGAGTTGGCAATATCCTTCATCAACAGGGTCTTACCTGTCTTGGGCTGAGCCACGATCAAGGCACGCTGTCCCTTACCGATGGGCGAGAACAAATCGACGATGCGTGAAGAGTGGCTGTCGCTGCCGTCGCCAGTGCAGAGTTTGAACTTCTCGTCGGGGAAGAGAGGCGTGAGGAATTCGAAGCCCACACGGTCGCGAACCACAGACGGGTCGCAGCCGTTGATCCTCTTCACATTCACCAGCGGGAAGAACTTTTCGCCTTCCTTCGGCGGACGTACCGTTCCTTCTACCACGTCGCCTGTCTTCAAGCCGTAGTGCTTCAGCTGCGACTGGTTCACATACACATCGTCGGGCGAAGCCAGATAGTTGTAGTCCGAAGAACGCAGGAAACCGTAGTTCTCCACTACTTCGAGCACACCCGTCACCGTCAGCACGTCGCCAAAGTCATATTTCTTTTCCTTGGGTGCCGGAGCCACAGACTGCTGGACAGCACGAGGAACTTCCTGTATGGGTGCTTCTGGCACAAAGTCCATCTTGCGAGGCTGCGACTGAGGTTCGTGGCGGAAAGCGTTCTTAAAGAACTGCATTGGATTCTGAGCCACCATTTCCAGCTCGTTGGGGATATCCTCCAGGATAATGAAGTCTGACTCGTCGTCCACACCCGTTTCGCCGGCAGCTCCCATGTGAGCCAGAGTTTCCATACGTCCGCTACCAACAGCGAACATCTCCTCTGGTACGGCTGCAGGTTCAGCAGGTGCTTCGTCCTTCGACGCAGCACTCTTTCGTCTGCCTTTGGTGGCTGGTTCTGCAGGCTGAGCCGCCTCTTCGGGCTTCTCCTCATTCACAGTTTCCAAACCCATCACCACAAAATCCTCGTCTTTCTTCTCTTCCTGTTGAGGGTCGGTCTGTTCAGCAGCTTCACGCTCCAAGGTCTTCTTGTTCTTCGAACCAGGCTTACGGCCTCGTTTCTTCGGTTCAGCTGGAGCCTCAGCAGCAGCTCCTGTCTCTGAGGCAGGTGCTGCCGGTTCTTCACCCTTTGCCAGGATTTCTTCACTTTCGGCAGCCTTCTCCTTCTCCTGCGTCTCAATCATCATCGACTGCTCTTCGTCGCTCAACGAACCAAAGAGGGAATCATCCACACTCTTGGTCATCGTCTTATCCACTTTCTTGGCTTTCGACTGGTTAGCCGTATAGACGCGGTCCACCGTCTTGATGCGGGTACGCTTACGGCTGGCTGTCTTTGCAGAAGCAGCATTGTCGGCAGCCGAAACCTCTGCCGAACGGTCCAGAATCTCATAAACCAAATCAAGTTCACTCTGATTTGTCGTGCTAATACCAAGTTCTGAAGCTATGGAACGCAATTCGTCCAAGCTCATACCGGTCAATTGGTCTTTTGTATATTTCATAATGTAGTAGAAAATAATCTGAAATAGAATAATCTGTCGTAGAAAATATCAGATGGATTCCCCACTCCACTTCCGTTTCTTCGCCCTATAATAAAAAAGGTATAGAAACCTTTCAAATCAGGCTATGTAAAGAAGGTTTTGAAACCTTTCCCTATCAAGCGTGAAACTTCAATAAAACAAAGAATAATGGTGAATGGGGCGTTTTGGCGTCAATGGCTTCTGCCAATCGAATTTAGTTCTGCCATACAAATTAACTCTGCATGAATCTTCCAAATTCAGCCAAAACGAAGTCTAAACTTCTAAAAACGCTGCAAAGATAGCAAGTTTTTTTCAATCCACCAACAATTTTGCGAAAAAAATCACATCTCACCCCATGAGAATCCCAGAAACACCAAAGAAAGGCAGCATCGTGCTCATTACACCATGCTGCCCATCAGTAAACATTGGGATTTCTTCTCCCTATTGTCTTCAGAAATGAAAATGTGTCAATAACTACTTCACCAGCACTTTCTTCACCGTTCCATCACTCATGCGGAGGATATTCACACCCTTTTGAGGAGCAGCAATTTGCTGACCGTTTAGCATATACCACATTCCAGTCGATTCTTCGCTCTCCACTCTTAACCCTTCACTTATTCTTGTCTCTTCTTCTTCCAAAGGTACGATGCTTCCGAAATTCTTCCAAGGCGCAATTGCTTTATATTCCTCAATAGATTCTGCTGGTACATGAAGCGTAGCATCACGATAAGAAGAATTATCAAAGCTCCCTTCTGCTGCTGGAGCATTTTTCGCGTAACAATATACATTTGTAAGACTACTGCAATTATAGAAAGCATTCTCTCCAATACTTGTAACACCATTTCCAATAGTTATACTTGTCAAACCATTACAATTTTGGAAGGCCTGACTCCCAATACTTTCCACACTATTGGGAATGATGATAGATGTTAGACTTCTGCATTGGCAGAAAGAATTAAATCCGATAGATGAAACATTGTTGCCTATAGTTACGGAGGTAAGATGTGTGCAGTAATAGAAAGCAGCTGCTCCTATTTCTGTTACACTGTTACCTATAATTACTGATGTTATGCCGCAGAATTTGTATTTGCAACTTGTTGTGTACCAATTTGTTTCGCTTAAAACGGTAGAAAAGTGATTGCGTGGATTTAATAGAGGATGAAAAAGACGAAGATTTAACGTATTTAACTTTTGTAAGCCACAAATAACATAAAAATGTGCAGTTTTTTAGTTGGGTTATGTGGATTTTTTCTTCGATAGTAATCCAAAACTGCGACAGCTGTCGCAGTTGTACATTGAGGAGATACTGGTCTTGATGTGCAAGTTCGGAGGCTATGATTATACCATATTATTACAATACGCGCGTGTGATTACGTCAAGAGGTTGGAATTACGAACGACTATCCAATGCAGCCCCTT
>CAJOHO010000034.1 GCA_905234555.1 uncultured Bacteroidaceae bacterium | reverse complement strand
CAAGGAAAAATAGTTACCTTGAATCTTATAAGGACTGTAAGTCCGACACATACTGAAGTGAGAGTTTTTATGGTTTTTGTTAATATGCGAAACTTGTATTCTTTATAATTATCGTTTTGTGCCTACAAAGTTAAAGCAATCTGTACGAAAAAGCCCTCGGAAAAGCCCAGAAATCAGGCGCCGAGGGTGTAAATATGAAACAAGTTTCAGAGTTTATATGACTTTTGCTCGTCATGACAATTCTAAAACAGGTTTTGCTTTGCTCGTTTGACTTAACGAGAAAGTTAAGAGTTTCGCTGATGTTGGATGCTTAAAATCGCCTTTTTCTTGGGCTAAAACAAGCTACATAGAGCAACATTGATATGTGTTACACAAATTTGTGTCACACAATTTTGTGTTATCAAGAAAAAGTATTATCTTTGCAGCGTCAAAAGAACAAATAACACTATGAAAGATGAACTATACAAGCGCAGTTTCGTCTTTGGCGTGGCCGTGGACGATTACAACTTTACCGACCGCGAACAGGAGTAACGGCTGATAAAGATGAACTTTGAGGCCGGCATCAATACGATTCTTGTCTCACCCCGGCGATGGGGCAAGACATCGCTGGTGAAGAAGGCTGCCAAATTGGTGGATACAGAACGTGTGATGGTTGTACACATGGATATGTTTCCATGCAAAACGGAATACGATTTCTATAATGCTTTTTCCGCTGCTTTGCTGACGCAGACTGCTTCGCGAAAGGAACTTTGGATGGAGAATGCACGTGACTTTGTGGCCCGACTGATGCCCAAAATATCCTTAAGCCCAGAGCCAAACTCTGACATCTTACTCTCATTAGGCATCACTCCCTCCACACATACGCCTGAGGAAATTCTAAGCTTGCCAGAAAGGATTGCACAGAAGAAAGGGAAGCGCATTGTCGTATGTATAGATGAGTTTCAACAGATTGGCGAGTTCACAGATTCTATGACTGTGCAGAAGCGATTACGCACGATTTGGCAACATCAACAACTGACCAGCTATTGCCTGTTCGGCAGCAAGAAGCATTTGATGACAAGCCTCTTCGGGATGCGCAGCAAACCCTTCTATCAATTCGGGCAGATGATGTATCTATCCAAGATTCCCGTTGATGCATGGACTAGCTACATTCAAAGTCACTTTGAGGAACGTGGTCGCAAGATCCCTAATGAGGTAGTGACAGAGTTATGCGCTTTGGTAGAGCAGCAAAGTTCCTACGTTCAACAATTGGCAGCACTCCTGCTTTCTATGCTTTCAGAGGGAGAAAAGGCAACCATGGCGCATCTCAAAGCAGCATTCTCCTCGTTGCTGGATGCATGCACGCCCCTCTTCAAGCAACAGATTTCTACGCTTACTGGCTATCAGTTGAATTGTCTGCGTGCCATTTTGGCTGGTCATCATTCAGATTTGGGTGAGCGAGCCGTCCGTGATGATTTCGACCTCGGCAGTCCGTCCAACATTCCCCGTCTGAAAAATGCGTTGCTTGAGCGCGACCTCATCGAGTTGGATGGTCGCGATGTGTTTATCTCCGACCCTGTGTTTGCAAGGTGGTTGAAAGAGCGATGAAAGAGAGTCGAATACAGAGTTTTTCTACTGTCGCGCCTCGAAGGTGATCCCTTTGCGGATTTTGGAGAGCATTTGCGGGGTGATGCTGAGGAATGAGGAAATGGCGTTGAGGGGCAGGTGCTGAACGATGCCTGGACAACGCTTTAGCAATAGTTCGTAGCGCTCGCGAGCTGTGGCGCTGTGGAAGTCGAGGTAACGGGCACGAGCCTGACTCAGGAGATGCTCGCCAATGAAACAACGTAGTTCCAGACCCTCTTTACTCTCACGGAACCACTTTACCAGTTGCTCGCCACTCACCTGAAACACACGGCTGGGCAACATCGCCTCGATGGTCGTCTGTGCAGGAAGACTGCTGAGACAAGACGGGTAGTCGCCCACGAACTCATCCTCGAAGGAGAACCACGTGATGTGCTCCTTGACATCGCTAACTCCCTGTATCGTATATTTGAAACAACCTTCGGCTACGAAGCCAAACCAACGAGACGGCTCGCCCTCACGCTCCATCTGGTCACCTTTCTGATAGCTTACCACATGACCTTCCTGCTCGCAAAACTTCCGTAAAGCCTGAAGGTCGATACTGTTATTGCTGAATTTCTGTTCCATAGTGAATAGAGGAAAACGTTGTCCCTTCTTTCGACTTGCAAATATACAGCTATTCGCTTGAACAGCCAAAACTTTTTGCATTATTTAAGGGTATGTTCTAAAAATTACAAAATCTTCAAAGATTATCTTTGTTCGATTTTGGCTCTTTTCAGCATCTTTGTCCTTAAGCCCTTGAACCGTAGTTCACTACGCTTCGGCGGTCTTGCAGACAAATCTACTCAAAAATAGCCTAAAATCAAACTAAAGCTAATTATTAGAACCTGCCCAAGAGGAATTCACGAGATATTGCTGCACGAACATCTATAAAGAAAGACAGGCACTCTGGCAACATGTCTTTCGGACAATCGATAGCAGAAACATCTGGGTCGCCAGCTCTAACTTTCATGATAAACACGCTGGGACCCGAAGTGATGGTTCCTATGTATGCTTTGCCTTGAAGCAAGATGTCAACAGAAATGAGCAGACGGATGATGGATTCCTTTTTCTGTTGAGGAGCCAAGTGGCTGAACGCCTGATGGTAATAGCCTTTTTCGTGAGGCTGGCAAAGCGAAAGGATGCGCAAATGGGGAAACTCGTTCCGAAGGGCTTCTAACTGGAGGAAGTTGTCTGCCAAAGCAAATACACAATCTCCTTTTTGAGGATGTAAGGCCGATACCATTTCTTTGCCATTGATCAGTTGTGCTTCTTTTGCCTTGTCGCCTCCACGAATCTGAATGCCTGAATAGCTGTTGGGCAAAAGGAGTTCTCGCTTGATTTCAAGTTCTTGCTCCATGATCTCTGGTCGCAATCTCCACACCATTTTTGCAATCAGTCCATAGACTTCGATGTAATCCCCATCAATGTCCAGCTCAGGAATGAAGAAATGCACATTTGTTGTAGCTTTAACGTCTTGATTCGTCAGCACTCTTTCCTTGTAAATCCACAGTCCGATGATTCTGCCAATGAAGGTTCGGTAAGTCAGTTTCACCTTCCAAGCTGCCGACCTCAAGGATCGTTGCCTGACGACTGTTTTCAGGATTCGTTTCCAAGAGGGAGGCTGATGGAAATTATATTTCCGATGATAGGTTTCGGATACTTCTTTACAGAAAGGCTGGAAGTATTCTGTCCACCCAATGCCTGTGCCGAAGTTGGCATCGCAGGAATAAAGCTGGAACTGAATGCGATGAGCCAGACAATAGAGCATCGCATTCACCATGTAGTTCATCTCTACAAAGAAACCACAATCCACACCAATACGGCAAACCAGTCTCCTGCGAAAAGATTCATTCACAGCCCGATAAGCTGCCAAGTCCAGTTGTTTCATTGTCTTTCTTGTTTTGTTTTTCTATAAGGATAGATACCACAAGGCAAGAAAAGACTGCACGACTTTACCAGGTAATACGGATGCCCATCGGCACGGTAAACGTGAATGGATGTTCTGTGCGATAGGTTTCTATGTTGCCACCAGTAGGAATGTTGTATTGCAGACTGGGTTCTGCGAAGAAACCGATGTCAGATGTGAGGTCGATCTGCAAGCCGAAGCCTGTACTTACGGACCATTGCTGTGAGGCATGAAGGGTAGATACATCGCTAGCTTCTATCGTTCCATTGACATAATAACTAGTGCTGAGCTGTGCTTGAACGGGGATTTCCACCGTTATGCCAAGACTACCATAGAGACTCCACAGCTTACCATTATATAATAGGTACGACCCCTTCAGCGGAATGCCGATGTAGTGGATGATCTGCTCGTCGTGAATAGCATTTCCGTTTGTTCCTACTTCGAAATCGGATTTCAGACGGCTGTAGCTCAGACCTGTCTCCAAACCAAAGTGGCTGCTGAATTGGTACTTCATTGCCAGCGACAAAGTAACCGGCATATAGTGGTGACTTCTGCGGACAATTTGGTCGTTATCAGGAAGGTTGGCATTATTCTGGGCTATCTTCATCAAGATTTGTTGCGTCTTGTAGTCGCCCTCAAAGATTCCACTCTGCAAGGCTTCGGCATAGTCGCTCCACTTGTCGAAAGAGAAAACCGATGGAGCATCAGCCGTTGGAGAATCAATCATCTCCTTCTCCGTGAGCACAAACGGACGATTGATATTCTGCTCATCCATGCTGACGGTATAAGCAAAATCCACAGACCACGTCTGCTGCCTGTCGTTCACTTCCGCAGGTTTCTCAGGGAGAAAGTCGGCAAAATGTATGTCGTTGTCGGGACGAAATTCAGGCTGTGGTCTATTGTTTGTGATAGTGGTTGTGTCCGTCTGTTCCACATTCTGAGGAACGGAATCGGTCAATACGAACTCTTCACTCTGTGGAAGCATGACAGGTGCATTCGCCATTCTGTGAGTTCTGCCATTCTGCACTTCCTGCACATCTGGATGTACGATAGGCTTTTCCTTCTCTACCTGCTTAGTCGCTATTGGTTTCGGCTCTCTCTGTTTGGTCGCTATAGGTTTCAACTCTTCCTCGTCTCTGCCAGTTCTGAGAAGCAAATATGTGACAGGCAGCAAGACGAGTAGAAGCCACAACAGCCAGTAATGGGCTAGAGACTTTTGCAGCATCTTCTTCGCCCTTGCCAGTTGCGACGAGGACGAATGGGCTGCGATACCCATGATTTCAGCAATCTCCTTGTGCGACATTTCTTCGATGACTGCCAGCTTAAACACCCGCTTGTAACCGTTTGGCAAAGCCTCCACAGCCTCCATCAGCTCAGCCATTGTCGGCAAAGGCTTAGCATCCGTTGGTGTTATCTCCTGTGCCAATTCTGATTCTGAGAGTGCAGAAAGGGAAAGCATGACTGGTTCATGCATACGTTCTTTATATCGCAGAGCCACATGGGTTGTGATGCTTGTCAGCCAGGATTTGAAGCGTTTAGGTTGACGCAGCGAATCCAAATTGGCAAATGCCAGCAGAAAAGCATCGTGAGCCAGTTCTTCCGCCACTTCACGCTCACCTACAATACGTTGGCATATCGCCGTCATCCGTCGGTGATATGCCGCATACAGGTGCTCGAGAGCTGTCTCGTCGCTCTGCTTTCCACGTTCTATGAGTTGTTCTATGTTCATCAGAAACACATTGTCTCTACTGACATAGATACCCATTTTCCAGAAAGACTGCACGAAAAGCATAACAAATAATCAGACTTCTGTCCGTTTCCCTTTTGACAGCATCAGTTTTTGTCTGCAAATTTACTTATAACCACACAAAAAAGCCCCCTACACAGCTGCAAATCAAGCCGTGAGGGAGCAATTTATGAAACTAGTTTCAGAGTTAATATGACTTTTTCTTCAGAGATTCACTTCGTGTATCTGCTCTTCGTTGACTGTCGTCTTCCTCCTCCTTACAAGGCATAGCCCAAACAAGTTTGGTCTCTGCTCTTGTTTCGTTCGTCGGTCCGGCAAAGCTCAAGCAAACTTGAAAATACTCTCGCTCGTTCACAGATTGTCCTTTGGACATCTGCTCTTCGCTCGGCAATATTCAAGCAAGCTTGATATTGTGCTCACTCATTCACAGATTCACAATTCACAGATGTTTTTTGAGGGGTAGTGCAACAAAAATGGCTCAGGGATTTTGTTCCTTGAGCCATTCATGTTGTTATTTGCTTTGATTTGTTGTCTTACTCTACTGTTACGCTTTTGGCGAGGTTGCGGGGTTGGTCCACATCTTTGCCTTTGCAGATGGCGATGTGGTAGGCGAGGAGCTGGAGAGGGATGGTGGAGAGGAGCGGCTCTAAGCACTCGATGGTGTGGGGCAGTTCCACGTATTCGTCTGCTAAGGCCTTCACTTTCTCGTCGCCTTCGCTGACAATGGCGATAACGCGACCACGACGTGCCTTGATTTCCTGAATGTTGCTCATAAGCTTGTCGTAGAGCGGATTCTGCGTAGCGACTACAACTACAGGCATTTCCTCGTCGATGAGGGCGATAGGTCCGTGCTTCATCTCTGCGGCAGGATAACCTTCTGCGTGGATGTAGGAGATTTCCTTGAGCTTGAGTGCTCCTTCGAGTGCCACAGGATAGTTGTAGCCGCGACCCAGATAGAGGAAGTTGTGGGCATAGGTGAAGACACGTGAGATTTCGCGAACGTGGTCGTTCTGTTCCAGCACTTTCTGCATCTTGTCGGGGATGGCATCGAGTTCCTGAACGAGCTGGATGTAGTCGTCGTTGTTGATGGTTCCGCGAGCTTTACCCAGTGCCAATGCCAGCATCGTGAGGACGGTAACCTGACCTGTGAAGGCTTTGGTGGAAGCCACACCGATCTCAGGTCCTACGTGGATGTAACAGCCTGTGTGGGTGGCACGAGGAATGCTCGAACCGATGGCGTTGCAGATACCGAAGATGAAAGCTCCACGCTCTTTGGCAAGTTCTACGGCAGCAAGGGTGTCGGCAGTCTCACCCGACTGGCTGATGGCGATGACGACATCCTGCGAGTCAATCACAGGATTGCTGTAACGGAACTCCGAAGCGTATTCCACTTCGACAGGAATCTGGCAGATGCCTTCGATGAGCTGCTTGCCGATGAGGCTTGCGTGCCAGCTGGTTCCACACGCCACAATGATGATGCGGCGGGCGTTGATGAGTTGCTTGCGATAATCGATGACGGCAGAGAGCACCACGTTGTTCACATCCACGTTCACACGTCCACGCATGCAGTCGCGCAGACAGTTGGGCTGCTCAAAAATCTCCTTGAGCATGAAGTGAGGATAGCCGCCTTTCTCTATTTGTCCGAGGTTGAGATCTACGGTCTTGATTTCGTGGTCAATCTTCTCGTTGTTGAAGTTGATGAACTCAGGATTGTCTTCTCCACGACGGATGACAGCAATGTCGTTGTCGTCCAGATAAACCACCTTATCCGTGTATTCGATAATTGGAGAGGCGTCGGAACCGAGAAAGAATTCTTCTTCGCCGACACCCACCACAAGGGGACTGCTCTTACGAGCTGCGATGAGCTGGTTGGGTTCGTTGCGGTCGAGAATGGCGATGGCGTAAGCACCGATGACCTGACGCAGGGACAGGCGTACGGCTGTGAGCAGATCGACGTTCAGATGCTGCTGGATGTAGTCGATGAGCTGCACGAGGACTTCTGTGTCGGTGCTGCTCTTGAACTCCACTCCGTGACGCTGGAGCGCTTCCTTCAGCACGATATAGTTCTCGATGATGCCGTTGTGGATGATGGCGAGATTGCCCGAATTGGAGATGTGTGGATGGGCATTGGTGGAGTTGGGTTCTCCGTGTGTAGCCCAGCGTGTGTGGGCAATGCCGATGGTGCCGGAGATGTCTTTGTCTTCGACGTAAGTTTCCAGGTCGGATACTTTGCCTTTGGTCTTATAAACTTGGAGTTCGTTCTTGTCTGTGATGAGGGCAACGCCTGCGCTGTCGTAACCACGATACTCCAGACGTTTCAGACCCTTGATCAATACGGGGTAAGCCTTCCGCTTACCAAGATAACCTACGATGCCGCACATATTTTGTAGAATGTTTTAATGTTTAACCTTGCGGAAAACCGCAAGGCACAGTTTCATGTTAAACTGAATGATTTGTGTTTGATTGCTTCAAAGGAGAAAACTCTGCCGACTCGCGGCCTGAACCGTTCGAGAGAGCAGAGTTTATTGTTTGCTTACAATGTTGTTTTTACTTGATGATACCCAGATCCTTGAAACTTTCGTGGAGCGCTGCCACGCAAGTGTCAACCTGTTCTTTCGTGTGGGTTGCCATGAGGGCTACGCGCACGAGTGTGTCTTGTGGAGCACATGCAGGTGGAATAACTGGGTTGATGAAGATGCCGCGGTCGAAAGCGAGCTTCGTCACCTGGAAGGTCTTCTCTGTGTCGCGCACGTAGAGAGGAATGATAGGACTTTCGGTTTCTCCGATTTCGAAACCAGCCTCTTTGAACTGCTCAAGTGCGTAGTTCGTAATCTTCCAGAGGTTCTCCTGACGCTCAGGCTCTGTCTTGAGGATATGGAGTGCCTCGAGTGCAGCAGCTGTGGCAGCAGGTGTGTTGGAAGCCGAGAAGATGTAAGTGCGTGAGTTGTGGCGCAGCCAGTTGATGGTGTCGCTGTCGGCAGCTACGAAACCGCCGATGGAAGCGAGAGACTTGGAGAACGTACCCATGATGAGGTCAACGTCGTCGGTCACACCGAAGTGGTCACAAGTTCCGCGTCCGTTGCGTCCGAACACACCCAGTCCGTGAGCTTCGTCCACCATGATGCTGGCGTTGTACTTCTTCTTCAGTTCTACGATCTGAGGCAGCTTTGCCAAGTCGCCTTCCATAGAGAAGAGACCGTCGGTCACGATGAGCTTGATGGCATCCTCACGGCAACGCTTCAGTTCGCGTTCCAGGTCTTCCATATCGTTGTGCTTGTAGTGGAAGAAAGTGGAAACGGAGAGACGGCGTCCGTCAACGATGGAAGCGTGGTCGCGGTCATCGCCGAGGATGTAGTCGTTGCGGCCTGTCAGACAGCTGACAACGCCTGAGTTAACGGTAAAACCAGTGGAATAAACCAATGCCTCGTCCTTGCCCACAAACTCAGCCAGTTCGTGTTCGAGTTGGATGTGAATGTCGAGTGTTCCGTTGAGGAAACGTGAACCGGCACAACCTGTACCGTATTTCTTCGTGGCATTAAGGGCAGCTTCAACGATGCGTTTGTCGTAGGTTAAGCCCATGTAAGAGTTCGAACCGAACATCAGGACTTTCTTTCCACTCATCGTCACCTCTGTGTCTTGGTGGCTGTCGATTTCTCTGAAGTAAGGATAGATGCCAAGATCCATGAATTTCTGCGGCTCTCTATACTTACTTAATTTTTCTTGTAATAAACCCATAACTTTTCGCAGTGCAAGTCGTCCTAAATGGACGCAAAAAACACCTGTTTCAGACCTGCACTATTTTAAGATTTAACCTTTCTATTTTATTGTGTTCATTATCTTACAGGCTGCAAAGTTAGTAAAAAACTATGGGATAACGTGCAAAAAATCGAAAAAAGATGTTTTTTTTGTCAAAAACTCTTGTTTTTTTGCCAATCAACGATTAAAAATCCGTAATTTTGCACCACAATTATTGACTTAACCATTTTTTCGTATGGTTCCAACGCAACAAAAAATCGTCTTCGTGGTCAACCCCATTTCCGGCACGTCGGGCAAGAAACTCATTCTGCGAGAAATTGAGAAACTGCTCGATCGAGAGCGTTATGACTTTGAGGTGAAGACGACGGAGTATGCGGGTCATGCGGAGGAAATTGCCCGTGAGGCTTCGAACCGAGGCGTGGATGTGGTTTGTGCCATCGGTGGTGACGGAACGGTGAACGAAGTGGCTCGTGCCCTGGTACATACGAATACGGCGCTGGCTATTATTCCTTGTGGTTCAGGCAACGGACTCGCCCGTCACCTCCATGTGCCGATGGATGCCACACGTGCCATCAAACTCATCAACAAGGGTGATATTCAGACCATTGACTACGGAATGGTGAACCTGCACCCGTTCTTCTGTACCTGTGGTGTGGGACTGGATGCGTTTATCTCTCAGCGTTTTGCCGAATCGGGTAAACGTGGGTTGGTGACCTATGTGGAGAATGCCCTGAAGACCGTGCTGAAGTATCAGGCAGAGACCTACGAACTGGATGTGGAGAACGAGCAGTCGGAACATTTCTCCTATCAGGCAGTCCTGATTGCCTGTGCCAACGCCTCGCAGTGGGGCAACAATGCCTATATCGCACCCAAAGCGTCTGTTCGCGACGGTCTGCTGGATGTCATCATCGTAGAACCGTTTACGATGCTCGAAGCCACTCACATGGCTTATCAGCTGATGCGCGGTTCGCTGGATAAACATAGTAAAATCAAGACGTTGCGTTGTAAACGTGTCTTGATTCACCGTAAGGAGAAAGGTGCGATTCATTTCGATGGCGACCCCATGATGGAACAGGCAGACGTAGAAGTTTCCATCGTTCCGCAAGCTTTGCGTTGCATCTGTGGCGAGGACGAAGGTGTGGAAACCATCGGTTCCAATTTCGTCAATATCATGAAGGAATACACCAACAATATCTCCATGCGTTCCTCCAACCTCTGGGATAAAGTCAACAAGAAAGCATAAGCTTTCCGTCATTCCGTCATTCCGTCATTCCGAAAATCCGTAATTCCGAAAATCCTTGAATCCCCTCCTCCTTTGTAACCTGTCGAACGATATGGCGCTGGCTGCAAATGCCGCTCCCTATTTCCCTCCTCGTCACATTCAGAAGATGGAGGACGACTTGGCTATGCTGGTTGAACTGTGGGATGACGGCAGCGGAAGACCTCAGCCGTGGGGCTGGAGCAAGGCAGCAAAGCACGTGTTCCTTAAACGCGGTGTTGCCGAGAACTTGCTGCCTACCGATGCAGAACTGGAGGACTGGCGAATGCTATCCAGCCGTGCCTTTGCAGCCGATTATCTGTCTGCTTTTCTAAACCAAACACCTGAGAAAGAATGTGTTGGGCGGAATATGAGATTCCTGAAAAGCCTTGACGAATTGGGGACTTATCAGAAAACTCTGAAAGAACTGAAGCCTGTTCAGAGAACTATGGAAGACCACAAAACGCCAACATCGGCTCTGATTTTCAAATCCCCTTGGTCGAGTAGTGGACGTGGTGTGTTTATGGCTGAGAACTTGGATGATGCTACGCAGAAACATCTGAAGGGCTTTGTGCGTCATCAGGGTGGTTTTCTGGTGGACACCTATTATAATAATAAGGTATTAGATTTTGCTTTGGAGTTCAAAGTGGAAGACGACGGAGCGGTTCAGTTCTTAGGCTTTTCTGTATTCTCAGCAGGCACTCAGGGCAATTACGGCTATAATCTGGTGGCTCCGCAAAACGAGTTAAAAGCCATCATCGAACAGGCTGCCCAACAATCTTTGGACGCCTTATTACAAAGCCATTTGAACCTGCTACGTCAGAAGTTGGCAGGCCGTTATCGTGGTTTTGTGGGAATCGACATGATGGTGGTCAGCGAAGAAGGAGTGGTGAAAATCCATCCGTGCGTGGAAATCAACCTGCGAATGAATATGGGAATTCTTGCCTTGTTGTTGGAGCAGAAGGCTGATGACAAAGATTTTTACTTGCGGCTTCGTGAGCGTTTACCCTTTGAGGATTTTCCCTTTGCTGATTTCGACTGCTTGAGAAGCTGCATGCGGTCGTCTGTGCGTGTGCCGTTGACACCCAGACGGGAAGTGGGATTCCAGGCATCCGTAGGTAATGGCAGATTGATGCTCACCTCTTCCTGAAGGGCTGGACTCTCGTTTCCGAAGCGATCGCAGGCCGTGACGGCAAAATACTGTTTCTTGCTGGCCATCATGCCCAAATCAAGCTGAGATGCCGTCACGCGGGTTTTCAGAAGGTTCTCTGCACGACTCACATCCACAGGGTGCACATTGGCTCCGTACACATTATAATAAATATAGGAGGATTCGTTGGCAATCGGTGCGTTCCACGACAGCAAGCTGCCGTCCAATTTAAGACACGAAGGTGTGGGTGGAGCGATGGTGTCGTCCATCCAGGTCATGCGTGGGGTGAGGGCAGGGTAGGCAAAGAATTCGCTCTGCGAACAGTCGTAGAGACCTTTGCAGTTGCGAGTGAAGAAATCGCTGCGGAAGAACGCCACACCACCAATGTCAGCCTTACGGGCCGAATGCATCTGTGCACGCACATCGTTCAACGTCCATTTCCCTTCACGAGGATCGAGGAAATAGATACCCAGTCCAGGAACGACAGGATGTCCGTAGGCGTGTTCCTGCCAGTCGTAGAGGAAGGGATAGAAGTTGTTGCCCAAGAAGTACATCATGGGAAAGAGCATATCTTGCAGATTGTCTCGCAACCAACCCTGAGCGTCTTGATAGACAGCGCTATAGGCGTTCCAACCTCCAGCTTTGTAACGGCTGAGATCCTTGAATTTTCCGATGGGCGAACTGGACAGCTTTACCCAAGGTTTACGGCTTTTTACCTCATCGTGAATCCGCTGAACGATACGAGTGATGTTGTCACGTTTCTGCTGAGCAGAACCAGCATCTTTGAAGCCGTAGGTGGTTTCTGGATAACGGACATAATCGAGGGAAATACCATCCACATCGTAGTTCTCCACAATTTCACGGCAGAGCGAAGCCACATAGTCGGCTGTGCCTTTAGCTGAAGGAATCATAAAGTATTCACCACCAGCCATTTTGCAGAGTTCTGGGTGACGCTTGATGATGGACTGGTTGCCCAACGCACGTTGCTTCGCCACAGGTCCTAACGGAATGGTGACGAGCCAGGCGTGCAGTTCCATTCCGCGTTTGTGACATTCCTCAATGGCAAACGCCAAGGGGTCGTAGCCAGGATTTTGTCCGTATTTGCCCGTCAGACATTCGTCCCACGGTTCGAGCTTGGACGGATAGATCATGGTGCCGCGAAGGCGTGTCTGGAGAATGACGGTGTTGATGTTGGCACGTTGGAGTTTGTCGAGAATGGTGCGCAGTTCCTGCTTCTGACGTTCGATGCCGCTGGCGCTGGTGGCTTTGGCTTTAGGCCAGTCCAGACTCTTGACGGTGGTGAGCCACACAGCTCGCACTTCCTGTTTGGGCATTTCCACACCCATCCATTCCTGCGCTGAAAGCGTGGAGAAGGATAGGCAGAGTGTCAGTATCAGGATACACCTATTTATATATAAGGAAAAGGAACTCATGTTGGGTGAAACGATGACGTTTTGGGTAAATAATTGTTATTTTGTGGTAAAAAGTGGCAGAAAATGCGCTTTCTTTCCTTTCAGTGTGCAAAGTTACGGAAAAAAATGATAACTTTGCACCTTTTTAGAGAGTTTCTTAGAACTCTTAGGCGATTTGCCTTTCATTTTTTGGCGAATTGTCTTCAATCGTTAAGGTAAATTGATTTAACGTCGAAAGAAAAAGTGATTTAATTATGACAACATTTGTAGTATCTTTGGTTCTGCTTGTTCTGGGCTTTTTGCTCTACGGAACTTTTGTGGAACGGAAGTTTGGCTCAGATCCATCGCGCAAGACGCCCTGCTACACCAAGCAGGATGGTGTGGATTATATTCCGATGCCGACTTGGAAGGTGTTTCTCATTCAGTTTCTGAACATTGCCGGCACAGGACCTATTTTCGGTGCCATCCAAGGAATTCTTTTCGGACCTGCTGCTTTCTTCTGGATTGTGCTGGGTTGTATCTTCGGTGGAGCTGTTCACGATTACCTCTCTGGTATGATTTCCCTGCGGAAGGACGGTGTCAGCCTGCCTGAACTCATTGGCGACGAACTGGGTAAAAAAGCGCGTATTATCATGCGTGGGTTCATCCTTCTGACTTTGCTGCTTGTGGGTACTGTGTTTGTGAAGACACCTTCCGATCTGCTGGCACTTCAGACGACGGAATGGGGCTTCTTTGGCTCTCCCACGTTCTGGTACATCGTCGTGTTTGCCTACTATATCATCGCAACTCTCCTGCCTATCGACAAACTGATCGGTCGCATCTATCCGCTTTTCGGACTTGCGCTCCTGATTATGGCGGTGGGTGTGGGTTATAGCATCTTTGCAGAACCAGGCAATGTGCCTGAAATCACAGACGCTTTCTCCAACCATCATCCCTCTTCATCCATTCCTCTGTTCCCAGGCTTGTTCATCACCATTGCCTGTGGAGCTGTCAGCGGTTTCCACGCTACCCAAAGTCCTATGATGGCACGTTGTATGAACAACGAGAAATGGGGACGTCCTGTGTTCTATGGCGCGATGATTACAGAAGGTTTGGTAGCACTCATCTGGGCTGCCGCTGCCATTAAGTTTGCAGATTCGCTGGATGTGGAAGGTTCTACGCCTTACGAAAAGCTGATGGCTGCCATGAACGGAAATCCTGCCAAGCTCGTGACCGATATCTGCAACTCGTGGATGGGTCAGGTGGGTGGAATCCTTGCCATTCTGGGTGTTGTGGCAGCACCTATCACGACGGGTGATACGGCGTTCCGCTCTTCTCGAATGATTGCTGCCGACTTCCTGCACTACAAGCAGAACAAAATCTATAAGCGTCTGCTGCTGGCTGCTCCGCTCTTCATTCTTGCCTTTGCGCTGTTGTTCATCGACTTCGATATCCTTTGGCGCTACTTCGGATGGGTGAACCAAACATTGGCTGTGTTCACGCTTTGGGCTGTGACGGTGTGGATGGCGCGTCAGCATCGCAACTTCTACATCTCGCTGGTGCCGGCTCTTTGGATGACGATGGTGTGCTCTACTTACATCTTTGTCTCACCCAAGGAAGGCTTCGGCTTACTACCTTGGATTTCATATCTGATAGGAGGCATCTTGACTCTCACATGTCTTTCAACCTTCATTGTTTGGCGTAAGAAAATATGAAACGAATTCCTAAGTCCCAATATCTGCCAGTTTTGTTGCTGCTGGTCGGCATCGCCTTCTATGTCTATTACGGAGTGACATGGAACGCATGGCATGAGAATATCGCCAATCTCCTGATCTATATCGTGATTATCGGTGCCTTGTTCTGGTCGCTTCGCAAGAAGGAAAAGATGGAAAAGGAACGAAAGGGGAATTCATAATTCATAATGCATAATTGATAATTCTTAATTCACAATCTTAATAGTATGAAGAAATTATTTATTTTGCTGCTGATGACAGCGATGGGAACCAGTGCTTTTGCACAGTTCGAAGAAGGAAAGAAGTATATCAACGCATCTTTGTCGGGTGCAGGTCTCTCTTACAGCGATTATGAGGGTTTTGCTTTCGGCGTGAGCACACAGGCTGGTTATATGTTCCAGCAGGACTGGATGCTGCTGGGCGAATTGGGTTGGGACTATCGTCATTCCGACTGGCGTTCTGTTTGTCTGGGTGCTAAGGCTCGCTACTACATGGAGAACAACGGTCTGTTCGTGAGTGGTGGTGTACGTTTCCTGCACGAGTTCAAGAACCATAACGACTTCCAGCTGACACCAGAGTTGGGTTACTGCTTCTTCCTCTCGAAGGACGTAACGGTTGAACCTGTAGCCTATCTGGATCTCAGTCTTGCTGACTTCGGTCACAACACGAAGATTGGTTTCAAGCTGGGTCTCAGCTACTATTTCTAATTCTCGTTGACCAAGTTCAGGAATTAGACTTTAGGTAAAAGAATTCTGAAGTTCGAATGTTTGCACGGATGAGATATGCGTTCTGGGCAGTGGTGACGACACTACTGCTGCTGGCGTGTGGCGAAGACCGAACCTATGAGTACGAGGCGAAAACCGCACGTGATCACTGGATGCTGGAGGCGATGCAGGAGACCTATCTTTGGGGCGATAGCATCAAGGCTGATAAGATAGCTTGGAAAGATTATTTTGCTGCTCCGTCGGCTTTCTTTAACAAGCTGATTGCCTACGCTCCCATTAAGGACCAGTGGTCGTGGTGCGAGATTGACACGTTGGAGGAAGACCACCATCAGCGTGGACACTTTAACCATCTGGATTCGTACGGACTGGACTTTACCTTGATGACTGACCCCACAGGAGCCACCAACCGTCAGTATGCCCGTGTACTCACCGTCTATCCCAACAGTCCGGCTGAACGCTGTGGACTGGAACGTGGCGACTTCATCGGAATGGTGGATGGCAATCGCATGACAAGCAGTCAGACCTCAGCACTCGAAAACGGCAGGGAACGAACCGTTGTGCGTAGTCGCTTTGGTGTGAACGAGGAGACGCAGGAGTTTTATTGGGTACAGACCGATACGCTGACGATGGCACGTTCCACACAAGTGGCTGATGCGACATTCCCAGTTTGTAAGAAGGTCAGCGCAAACGGCACAGACGTAGCCTATCTTCAGTGTAACATGCTCGATGCCTCACTCTCCGAACTCATGGATTTGGCGCATCAGATTGATGCCATGCAGACGAAAACGCTGGTGCTCGATCTGCGTCTCTGTAATGACGGAACGCTGGAGGCTGCACGTCTGTTGGCTTCATTCCTGATTGACGAATCGTATGCTGACAAAGCCTTTGCCCAAACCCTCTTCCGTGAAAGCCGTTCGGCAGAGAACCGAACCTACAGCTTCGATCCTCAGGCTGTAGCTAACAACCTGTCTGTCACAAGCCTATATGTGATTACTTCTTCCTATACTTCAGGACCGGCAGAGTGGCTGATTCGCAGTTTGCAAGCTTACGACGAGTCGGGTTTTGTCACAGTTGTCGGAACGAATTCTGCCGGACAGGTTGTGATGACAGAAAAGGTGGAAGGCAAGGAATATTTTGTGACGATTTATCCTGCTGTGGCATACGTCGCCGATGGTTTTGGCGACTACGATTATGCAGAAGGAATCGCACCGGACATAGAGGTGAACGAGTTTGAATATGCTTACCTCTATCCCTACGGAGATGCCCGTGAGACGGTACTGTTAACCATTTTAAGCATAATCCCTGAATGATGAAATATGCAGGCTTAACACAGAGCGAGGTGTTGGAACGCCGTCAGCAGTTCGGTGAGAACGTGCTGACGGAACGCGAGAAGACACCCGCTTGGAAGAAGTTTCTGGCAAAGTTTACAGATCCGCTGATTGTGATTTTGCTGGTGGCAGGAGTTCTGTCCATTGGCATTTCCTGTTATGAATATGGCTGGCTGCATCAGTCCTTCAGCGTTTTCTTTGAGCCTTTGGGCATCATCATCGCCATCCTTCTGGCAACAGGTCTTGCCTTCATCTTTGAACAAAAAGCAGAGAAGGAATTCTCTATCCTCACGCTCGTCAACGATGAACAGCGTGTAAAAGTAGTACGTGAGGGCAGGGTAGTGGAAGTGTCTCGTCGTGAGGTGGTGGTCGATGATATTGTCAGCATTGGTACAGGCGATGAGATTCCTGCCGACGGCATCCTCTTGGAATGTACGAACCTTCAGGTGGACGAATCAACCTTGACGGGTGAACCTTTGTGCCGTAAGACCACAGATCCATCTCAGATGAATCCAGATGCCACATACGCTTCAAATCGTGTGCTGCGTGGAACGACAGTTGTGGAAGGACACGCTTATTTCAAGGTGGATGCTGTGGGCGACCTGACTGAGAACGGAAAAGTGTTCCGAGAAGTACAGATTGACGATTCCGTGAAGACACCGCTCAACGAACAGCTTTCCCGCTTAAGCAAATGGATCTCTGGAGTGAGTTTTGCTTTGGCCGTATTGATTGTTTTGGCGAAAGTGGCAACTTACGGACACTTTGGAGAAACATTCCACCTTGTAGATTTCTTAGCCTACCTCTTGAAGGCTGCCATGATTGCTGTCACCCTCATCGTAGTGGCTGTGCCTGAAGGTTTGCCGATGGCTGTAACCTTGAGCCTTGCCTACAACATGCGACGAATGCTCAAATCCAACAACTTGGTGCGTCGTCTGCATGCCTGTGAAACGATGGGCGCTGTGGATGTGATTTGTACCGACAAGACAGGCACCCTTACCCAGAACCGCATGCGTGTGGCTGAGATGGTGGATTTTACCATTCAGCCTGCGTCCAGCACTTCGCCCGTTTCTCAGAAAGACTATTCTCCGTCTTTGCTCGAAGCCATCGTGGTCAATTCCACCGCTTCGCTCGATGGCGACCACGTCATCGGAAACCCAACAGAAGGAGCACTTTTGTTGTGGGCACGCGAGAAAGATGCTGAATGTCTGGAGTTAAGAAATCGTATGGAGGTGCTGGAGGAAGTGCCTTTCTCCACCGAACTGAAATATATGTCCACCACCGTTCGAAGCTCGCTGAACGGACAGACGGTCACCTATACCAAGGGTGCGCCAGAGATTGTGCTGGAGATGTGTCAGGAAATTGCAGGCGGCTGGACGCGTGCCGATATCATGGCGTGGTTGCAGGAAAAGCAGCAACGAGGTATGCGCACGCTGGCTTTCGCTACAGACCGGACTATGGTGGGCTTGGTGGCCATCAGCGATCCAGTTCGTGCGGATGTGCCTGCTGCTATTCGTGAATGTCGGGAGGCAGGCATTCAGGTGAAGATTATTACGGGCGACAGCCAGAACACAGCCGTAGAGATTGGTCGTCAGATTGGTGTGGAACCAGCGGACATCATCTCGCGTGCACGCCCGATGGATAAGAAAGAGATGGTGGAGCAACTGCGTTCCCAGCATGTGGTGGCTGTCACGGGTGACGGCACCAACGATGCACCTGCCCTGAAAGCTGCCCATGTGGGTCTTTCGATGGGCGACGGAACAGCTGTGGCGAAAGAAGCCAGCGACATCACCATTCTCGACAATTCCTTCGCCAGCATCGTGAAGGCTGTGATGTGGGGGCGTTCGCTCTACAAGAACATCCAACGTTTCATTCTTTTCCAGATGACGGTCAACGTGGTGGCTTGTGTGGTGGTGCTGGTAGGTGCGTTTATGGGAACGGAGAATCCGCTGAATGTCACGCAGATGCTGTGGGTGAACCTCATCATGGATACCTTTGCCGCAATGGCTTTGGCTTCGTTGCCACCGATGCGCGATGTGATGAAAGAGAAACCACGTCGCCGTCGTGCCTTCATCATAGGTCGTCCGATGTTCGCCAATCTGCTGGTGGCGTCAGCTGTTTTCCTGGTGGTGCTTGGCTGGCTGCTCTGGTATTTCAAGACGCACGACCTCAACGGCATAGCTGATTTCCGTCATTTCTTTATGGCAGACCATCACAACGCTCAACTTCATGCCTATGAACTGACATTCTTCTTCACGACCTTTGTCATGCTGCAGTTCTGGAACCTGTTCAATGTACGTATGCACGGCACAAAAATACCGTTCCTGCTGGCTTTTCGCAAGAACGGTAAAGGATTTACATCGGTGGCGTTGTTGATTCTGATCGGACAGATTCTGATTGTGAACTTCGGTGGCGAGATGTTTGGTGTTCAGCCACTCGATTGGCTCAGTTGGCTGGTGATCGTTGTTGCCACCTTCGTCGTAAATCTGTTGATCTTCAGTCTTAATAGTTTTCTTCGTCGATAAAGTCGTCTGACTCGTCATCGTCATCTTCATCGTCGAAGTCGAAATCGAAGTCGCCGAAGAAGGCAGGCATTGTGAACTCGTCGAGGTCGCGACGTTCCTTCTTGGTAGGACGGCCTGTGCCACGCGCACGACCCACGAAACCTGCGATGCGGTTCATCTCCAGGAGTTCGTACTGGTCGGGTGTTGTGACATTTTCAAGGATTTCGGGTACGAGCTTGGCACCTACGCGGTTCTGTATGGCTTTGAGAATGCGGAAGGAATAGGTGACAGGTGGTTTTCGTACCTGAATGACGTCGCCTTCCTTCACCAGACGCGAAGGTTTCATCTTTACACCGTCAATCATCACTCGCCCGTTCTTACAGGCATCGGCAGCAATCGACCGCGTCTTGAAAATGCGGCTTGCCCACAGGAACTTATCAAGTCTTGCTTCCATTTCTCTATAATTGTTGAGCGGCGAGGCGGCAGATGTTGATGATGGTCTGCATGGCGCGTTCCAGACTTTGGACAGGACAGAACTCGTAGGGACCGTGGAAGTTGATGCCGCCGGCAAAGATGTTGGGACAGGGAAGACCACGGAAGGAGAGTTGGGCACCGTCGGTACCGCCACGGATGGCACGAACTTTCGGAGTCATACCAGCCTGGGCAATGGCCTCCTTGGCAATATCTATGATATACATCATCGGCTCCACCTTCTCTCGCATGTTGTAATACTGGTCTTTCAGTTCCAGTTCCGCCACACCTGCACCATATTTGTTGTTGATGACTTCCACTACCTCACGCATCTGGTTCTTGCGTTCTTCGAAACGCTGGCGGTCGTGGTCGCGGATGATGAACGAAAGGTTCGCTTTCTCACACGAGCCGCTGATGGCTGTGAGGTGGAAGAAACCTTCGTAACCTTCTGTGTGCTCAGGCGTTTCCTGCTCAGGCAGGAGACTGACCAGTTCAGTAGCCACACGTCCGGCGTTGATCATCTTTCCCTTGGCATAGCCAGGATGAACGCTGCAGCCTGTGATGGCGATCTTGGCAGAGGCGGCGTTGAAGTTCTCAAATTCTATCTCGCCCACTTCGCTTCCGTCCATCGTGTAAGCAAAATCACAGCCGAACTTCTCCACATCGAACTTGTGGGCACCCATACCGATTTCCTCATCAGGATTGAAGGCAATACGGATATTTCCGTGCTCTACCTCAGGATGTTCCATGAGCCAGACGCAGGCAGATACGATTTCCGCAATACCCGCTTTGTCGTCAGCACCCAGCAGGGTTGTGCCGTCTGTCACGATGAGGTCTTCGCCCACGTGGTTGAGGAGTTCTGGGAACTTCTGAGGAGAAGATACGATGCCTTCGCTGAGCACGATGTCGCCTCCGTCATAGTTTTCTACGATTCGGGGACGAACATTCGCACCTGAGCAGTCGGGACTGGTGTCCATGTGGGCAATAAAGCCGATGGTGGGCACTTTCTTCGTGGTGTTGGCAGGAAGGGTGGCGTAGAGGTAGGCGTGTTCGTCGAGTTCCACGTCTTCGAAGCCAAGGTCCTTCAGTTCCTGTTCCAAGTAACGTGCCAACGCCCATTGTTTGTCTGTACTTGGCGTTGTTTCTGACTCTTCGCTCGACTGCGTATCGAACGAAACATATTTCAAGAATCTATCTACAATTTCCATTGAAACTCTTAAACTCTTAAACTTTTAATTCTTAAACTCTTAAACTTTTAAACCCTTAAACTCCACTCCCCTCTTTCGGAGGGGTTGGGGGGAGGTTTTACTCTTCACAGCTGAACATCGGATCCCAACAAGGCAGAAGGGTGGGCTTTTGACTGGCAGCCTTCAGCACTTTCTCCGAAGCGTATTTCTTATTGATGACGAGGCGGAACATGTAGTTGTCAAACCACTCGTCCGTCATGATGATATGTCCTTGGTGACCGCTGCTGGCTCCCCAAGAGTTCTCCACTTCCCACTTCACGGGTTTCCCGTTCTCGTCGAGGTCAACAGCCTTCAGCGTCATAGCGTGGGTGGAACCGGAGTCGAACGAACGGATGCGTTGTGCTTTGTCCATACCGAAGTGCACACCGAAGATCTCGTCATAATCGAAGTTCTGCAGGTCGGCAATGCCACGCTTACGATCCAGGAACTTGCTCACGTCGCAGGAGAAGTACATCATGGTGCTGTCCTTGATGGAGGCGATGGCAGCTTCCTTGATATCCTCCATCGGCACGTTCAGGTAGAGCCAGTTATGTCCGTCGTAGGTGTGGCGGTCGTACTGAATCTCGTAGGTCTTCCAGTAGTCGCGGGTCGGGTCGTTCATCAGCATGATGTAGTCGTTCTGCAGGTCGAGGTTGATGAACTCCTCGTAGAAAGAGCGAGGCGTATATTTCTTGGGTGCCGACGTCATCTTTCCGTTGGTGTCCTTCGGTGCCCACATAAACTCTTTGACGGGTGTGCCGAAGCCCAAGGTCAGCATGTGGTAAATCTCCGACAGATACTTCTCTTTCTGTGCCTGCAACGCCTTGTCAGAAGCCTTCGTATCTGCTCTCAGCGCCAGCGCATCCTCACGCAGTTTACGTTTCAGGAACGTGGTGAACTGGCTGGTGTTTCTTGAAGAATAAGTTTCCGGCATCACGCCTTTGGGAACAATGCTGTACTTCGCCACCAGGTCAGCCACACCTGTGAAAGTGCCGCCGTCGGAGAGTGGGTGCTGGAAGAGCCACATCACCGTCTGGTCGTCCATCGGTTTCTTGCGTGTGTCGATGATGGCCTGCAGGAAGAGGTTCGACTTCTCCAACTGGTCGAAGAAGAAGAGGTAGTTCTGTGAGAATTCCATGCCCGATACCAGCTTCTGTTCGTTAATCATCTTGGCTCTCAGCACGTTCAGACCCGTAAAGAGCCAGCAACGACCCGAAGACTCCTGGTCGGTAATGCCTTTCGAGGGGACAGAGTTAGAGAAATAGGTGTCTTGCTCCACCTGATTATCTTGATTGAGTGCCAGGTTGGCAACGGGACCAGCAGCCAGCGCATTCTTGATGGCACGTTCGCTGCCGTTCATTTTGTTATCGTTGGCAAAGCGGTCGAGCATTTCCTGCGAAATACCTTGGGCGAAACAGCCTGCCGACAGCACGACGAAGCTGAGTGATACGAGTGTTTTCTTCATTTTGATCAATGTGATTTGTGAGTAATTTGCTACAAAGTTACGATTTTTAATTCATAATTCATAATTCATAATTCATAATTGACAAAAAATCTGCTAAATCTGCGGAATCTGTGATTTTTTTCCTTATCTTTGCAAAACAATCGACTAACAATAAGCTAACAAATAAAACAATGAAGAAAACATTCCTTTTGACCACCTTGCTGGCAGCAGCTTTGGCAACCAACGCACAAACGTATCAGATTCCCGTTCTTGAAAACGACGAACCGATGGCTACGGGACCGTTCACACCCGACTGGGCTTCACTCCGCACCTATCAGGTGCCCGACTGGTTCCGCGATGCCAAGTTCGGCATCTGGGCACATTGGGGACCTCAGTGTGTGGAAGGGTCGGGCGACTGGATGGCACGTGAGTTGTATATGGAAGGAAACGGCAAGTACAACTACCACCGCGAACACTACGGACATCCGTCCGAGTTCGGGTTCAAGGACATCCTTCCGCTTTTCAAGGCAGAGAACTGGACACCCGAGCAGCTGGTGAAGTTCTACAAGGAGGAATGTGGAGCACAGTATTTCTTTGCTCTCGGCAATCACCACGACAATTTCGACCTTTGGGACAGCAAGTACCAGGAATGGAACTCACAGAACATAGGTCCCCACAAGGATATCCTCGACGGATGGGCGAAGGCAGCCAGGAAAGCGGGTCTGCCTTTCGGTATTTCCTTCCATTCCGATCACGCCTGGACCTGGTACGAACCCAGTCGTCGTTTCGACCTCAAAGGAGAGAAGCGTGGTGTGAAGTACGACGGATGGCTGACCAAGGAAGACGGCTACAAGAAGAATGCCGACGGCACCGACAAATGGTGGAAGGGACTTGATCCTCAGAAACTCTATGCCCAGGATCATGACTTCTCCGAGAACACATGGGACAACGGCGCCATCCATCGCCAATGGGGCTGGGGTGGGGGAGCCTGCCTGCCAACTCAGGAATATGTGACGAACTTCTATAACCGCACCCTCGACGCCATCAACCGCTACAACCCCGACCTCATCTATTTCGATGTCACCGTCCTGCCCTTCTATCCCGTCAGCGATGCCGGCATGAAGATTACGGCTCACATGTACAACCACAGCGCAGCCACCCACAAAGGTAAGAATCAGGCTGTGGTCTTCGGTAAGATTCTCGAAGAGGATATGAAGGATGCCCTCGTCTGGGATGTGGAGCGTGGAGCACCCAACCAGATTATGCCGCGTCCTTGGCAATGCTGCAACTGCATCGGCGACTGGCACTATAACACAGGCACTTACCGTCGTAACGGCTATAAGAGTGCAGCCACCGTTGCCAAGCTCTTGGTGGATATCGTCAGCAAGAACGGCAACATGCTTCTGTCAGTACCTCTGAGAGCCGATGGCACACCCGACGAGAAAGAACTCGCCATCATGAAGGAGTTCGGTGCTTGGATGAAGATCAACAGCGAAAGCATCGTCAAGACACGTCCCTGGAAAATCTTCGGTGAAGGCCCCATCGCCAATGCCGACATCAAGATCAACAACCAGGGCTTCAACGACGGACAGTACACAAAGGCAGGTGCTGAAGAAATCCGCTTCAACCAAACCGAAAAGTACCTTTATGTCACAGCCCTCGCCTGGCCCGCAGACCATATAATCAAGGTAAAGGCATTGGCTGACGGCTCCGAACTCTTCCCTTCCCCCATCAAGACCATCGAGCTTCTCGGTTACGGCAAAGTGAAGTTCACCCGCACGAAGGATGCCCTCGAAGTCACCCTTCCTGAGGCGTTCAACAACATCATGCCCGTCCTCAAAATCAAGAAGTAAGTTGCGAAAATTCGTGCGTGCACGAATGAAAATTCACGAACGAAATTTTGTGCACGCTTGAACCACCCACTCGTGCACGCTCAAAATTTCATCCGTGCGTGCACAAAATGTCAACCGTGCACGCACGAATTTTGACTTGTGCACGCATAAATGATGTTTTGACTTTCATTTTGTCAGATTTGGCAACATGAGGGAAAGATGGGTTGGGTTAGATTTTGGTTAAAAGTTTGGTTAAAAGTTTGTAATGTGGAAACCATTGCAATTGTCTGATAATATGTTTGTTATATGGGTTATGGTTAAAAGTTTTAGCATTTTCCCAAAAAACTTTTATATAAAAAATTTTTTTCTGAAAACTTTTTAGACTTTTGCTGAAACTTTTAACCATGATGCTGTGATTTGTTTGATTATCTGGGAGATATAAGTGGCGTAAATACTCAAACTTTTAACCAAACTTTTAACCATTTTACCCAATGACACGTGTTTGAGGATTGACGTGCGAAAGTGTCAAAATGATACTTCGTTGTAGGAGAGTCGATTCTGCGTTTTCAGGTACTCGCCGATGGCAGTAACAAGTTCGTTCAGATCCTGCGATTTACAGATGCTCGAAGAAAACGCCGGATTGTTTGCCGCAGACGTAGGAGATGGCTTGTTGGGCTGATTGCCGGAGATGGTCGAGATACAGCGGCTCTCCTTCTATGATGAGGCTGCATTCGAAGGTGTCACCTGCTTTCAGGCGAGTGTTCTCCGATGCTTTGACATGAAACTGCAAGTCACCCAGATACTCAATGTCGCAAATCCGGTCCGGTTGCCAAGTCAGCCGCAACCGTTCCCCCGGAATCAGTTCTTTCGCCACACTCAGCTTCCTGCTCAGGATAGGACTGCTCTGTTGCTCCTTCGGCAAACGGCTGTTCTGGCAGTAGCTGTCCCAATCCTGATAGCCTAAGAATTGTGCCAGGATGTCCAGCGTTCCCTTGCGTGGCGTAACCCCTTCGTTCACATATCTCCACAGACGCATCAAGGTGGTGCGGCTGACCAGTACATGCAGTCGTGCATAGAGGCGTTCACGCAGAAAGTCAAAATCCTTCGGTGTGCACAGTCTCTTTTTCAATGCCGTTTCAATTTCTGAACGGAGTTGCTCAGTTGGTGTCATCTTGCAATTTCTACTATTTTCCGGTTCCATTTCTCTATGATGGTTGCATAATGCTGGTTCAATGCATCGGCTATCTGTGCCATCTCGTTCTCATCGAAAGAGGGCTTGATTTGCTGAAGATAGGTTTCAATCGTCTGAAAGCCTGACTGGCTTTTTTGGGTGAAATCCGGCCAGATGTATAAGAAGTTCGACAACGTATCCAGGTGCTGGTCTATCTTGGTGTCGCGCATAGCCCTGTCAATGATGGCACAGCCTTTATCTATGGCATTCTTCTGGCGGATTTCTTTCTCTACCTGTGCTGCTTTCTGCTCTTCCACCTGCCTGTTATAGTCTTTGAGTTCTGCAATCGTGTCAGTCAGCTGTGCCATCTGCTGCTGTTGCACCTTCTGTTCCTGCTGATGGGAAGCATTCAGCTCAGCCAGTCTTTTCCCTTGTCCTGTGGTCTCCCTCAGTTGCCAGCCGACCAGTACGAGCAAGGCAGCAATAATCAGCACTCCCGTCCACGTAAGCATCTTTTTGATGCGTCCCTCCGTTGAGCGCATGCTGTTGATCAATTCCTGTGCATTCTGATAGCGGCGTTCGATGGGTCGCATACACCTTTTTATTATATAGCGGTAGCGCAGACCGAGGTTCATCTGCTTCAGAATGACACCGATGCTGTAGATGTCGTTGCGCACATCAGCCACAGATGTCTGCATCTGTTCCGGCGACATATACTTCGGGGTTCCGGCAGGCTGTTTCAGGATGGCGTGGCTGTCGGTATCAGCCAGTCCGAAGTCTATCAATTTGATGTTGCTTGCGTGATGGGTGACAATGATGTTCTCTGGTTTCACATCCCTGTGCACAATACCTTTGGAATGTATATACGCCACAGCGTCCATCACTTTGTGTGCTATCGCAAGTCTCAACTGACGAGTGGGTCGGCTGTCCAACCATTGTTTCAGCGTCGAACCCTCCTCATATTCCATCACGATACAGCGTCCCAGATCCTCTACATCCTCTATGCCGTATGCAGCCACCACGTTTGGGTGTTGCAGCTGCATCAGGATTTCCAGCTCCTTGCGGAGCCGTTGCTGATAGCCCGACTGACTGGCAACATCCTTCTGCAGTCCCTTCAACAGCCACCACCTGCCATATCTTTTTGCTTTGGCAACAACATTGACATCCGATATACTGAGTATCTCTATA
Organism: uncultured Bacteroidaceae bacterium; assembly: GCA_905234555.1. Lineage (GTDB taxonomy): Bacteria > Bacteroidota > Bacteroidia > Bacteroidales > Bacteroidaceae > UBA3839. The sequence goes on along the minus strand of CAJOHO010000034.1, from coordinate 21,681 downwards.
TCGGTGAACGTCTGGCTAATGCCCTCAAAGGAATCTGTCAGGTAGCCAGAGGCAGAACTGTCGTTATCGTGCATCATTGTGGTGCAAAGTTACATGATTCCCCTCAAAAATCCAAAAGAATGAGTAAGAAAAGCAAAAAGGAATGAAATGGAACAACGAAATTTGCTGAAAACCAAATAATTTTGCACAAATATTTAAAAAAACAGCTCACAATGATACAACTTTCAGAAAAATTGCTTAACTTTGCGCCGTCAGTTACAAATAACTGGCCATATCAATCGAGAAGAGCAATTAAGCTTTGACCCGCTAGTGAATCTGGAAAATTCGAGTGTACGGGCGAAAAGTTTGAAGGCTGCTTCTCCTGCAGTTGCATATATACTGCTAACTCCGTTGTGGAGTCAGCTCACATATATACCTGCAGGTGTGAGCTGTTTTTCATTCTAACGTACACAGGTATTCCAGAACCTTCTAGCTAAGAATGCAAGAAGGCTCACACTGTTTGTGTGTAAGTGAAACATCTAAATAATCAATCTATGTTTTCAAAAGAACTTGATACCCTTATTCAGGCAACACTTGAGGATGGTGTGCTTGAAGAGTATGAGAAAGCGGCTCTTGTAAGACGTGCTCAGGCTGAAGGTGTGGATATCGCTGAATTGGAAATCTACATTAACTCCATCCTTCAGAAGCGTCAAATAGAACTACACAAGGAGCAGCAAGCCCAAATGGAGAAACTAGCCAAAGAAAAGAAAGAGGCATTTGGTCGAGTTTGTCCTGCTTGTGGCAGCCAAGTTCCACCAATGACTCTGAAGTGTGATTGCGGTTATGAGTTCACTAATACCAAAAGTGTTAGTTCGGCGCAACTGCTTCTAGAGAAAATAGAGGAAATAAACGATTCTCATAACGTGGAAGGCTTCAGTGCCACAGAACGTGAAAGGCGTATCTGCGATGCAATTGAAATGATCCCTGTTCCTAATAGTAAAGAAGACATTCTGGAATTTTTGTCTTTAGCAGTATCAAACATCAACAAGTCTATTGGAACAGCAAGCGTTATGTCAACGGTTTTTTCTTTCCTGGCAAAAATATACACATTCGGAATGGCTAAGACAAATCCAAACGAGAGTGATGCGATGCTCCAATCAAAAAGAAAGAAAGCATGGCGCAGCAAGTTTAATCAGGTAATGTTGAAAGGTCGCAGCCTGCGGGGCGATTCTGACTTCCAACGCCAGTTAGATTATTACGAGAGCATCGTAAACAAGAAATAATCGTATCATACAAAAATACAAAGAGAAAGCCGAGGCGCTTTAAAGGCGGTAGGCACCAACTTTAAAACATTTAATCATTATGAAAAAAGTATTATTTAGTTCGCTGATGCTTTCAGCATTGTTCGTTATCGCTTCATGCGGTAGTAAGTCAAATTCTGGTGAAGCAACTGAGGCAGCCGCAGAAGAAACTGCAACTCCCCAATGTGAACCAGCAGATCCTCCCTTTACTTATTCAAAATATGAGGAATCCGATGGCTTTGAAACCTATGTAGATGTGCCTTTAAAAGGATGTTTGGAAATGCAGAAGGTTGCAGTGGCAAAATCTACCAACGAAAATAGGAAATCTGAGTATAGCTATAAAGTAAATGCTACAATAAACGTGAAATTGATTAAGGAGTTCCCAGAAAAAGTTGATAAGATTCTGGGTACTATTCAATTTATAGATAAAGATGGTAGTGTCCTTCAAAAAGTATATACCGACTTGGATGAACTCATAGGGCTTGAAGTTGGCGATGTGGCAGTGATTACAGATTACAAATTGGCAGAATATGATGCAGATGAACTAGTTGCCAATACCAAATACATAAGAATCGCAGAACTCAAAGCTGGACATAAAACAGAATCATTATATGACGAGATGAATGATGCTGTTAGTGATGAAATTCGAAACAGATTGAATAAATAATTGAAAACGAGGATGTGTCAAAATAGGCACATCCTCGTTTTACTACTTATTTTCAATGTCAAAGGGGTTCTGCGGGAGTAGAAACATCTAATCGCCATAAGCAAACAAGGAGGAACAAGAAGTGATTCAACACTCTGTTCCTCCTTTATGTTTTCTAAGTTTGTGCTCTCATCTTTGAATTGGGTTCAGTCACTTTTTGCAAAGAGACATGAAAAAAGGCACAAAGACGAGGTTCCTATACCTTTTTATTTATAAGAATGTAAGTTTCCGTGGAGGACAGAAACTGTACACGCGCCAGTACAAAATGCATATAGATAGCCACATCTTTCAAATACACTATTTTTGAGAGTCAATCCGTAAATTAATGGTGAGGGATTTAAAAAAATGGGATGATTGTTTGTCGGACTGATTTCTTTTTCCTATTTTTGTCGTGACAATAGTGTCACATTACCTTAAAAACGAGAAAATTATGAAAACCTGGACAATTTGTTTAATGATGCTTCTGACGCTTTCGATGGGTGCAAAGGCTCAAGTACTTTCGGGACAAGATATCATGAATATGGCAATGGGGCAACTGAATAACATGACTTTTGACTTCTCAAACATTGTATCTCAACCTCAGAGTCAACAACAGGCTGCACCAACACAAGGTTCACATAGTTTACTCTATGAAGGCAGTTTTACAACATCAGGGGGAAAGTTTGATGTTAAGACCAAACAGGTTGTGTCTCTTCCTACGATGTCTGTCTATGCAAGAATCTATACGGATAAAATAGAAGTGACGGCAGGTAATAATGTTGTTGTCAAGCCTTACTGGAAGTTTGAGAATGGCACCTACTATTTTGGTGTGGATAATGATTTCTGGACATACAAAGTTGATTCGAGTTATGGTCGTACCTACTTTTCCATATCAGAAGTAACTCCGAGTTCCATTATTGTCCTTGCCAGAACTTGTCCAACGTGCAATGCTACTAAGTATTGTACAGTCTGTCGAGGTGCAGGTTTGGTTATTGGATATAATGGTAGACAACAGCTTTGCGGATCATGCGGCGGCTCAAAATTGTGTGGAACCTGCAATGGCAGTGGCACTTACTAACGGATGACACTAAGGAATCAGTAGGGAAGAATATATAATCAACGGCTCCTTGCATTGATGTGCAGGGAGCCGTTGAGTTGTTGGGAATTAAAAATCGAGGAGGATGAAGCTGACTTTCTCTTTGGTGCGGGACATGTTATAGCCTGTGCTGGGCCATTTCAGCACCAATCCGTCGTGGGTGCTTTCCCACACTCCTTCAATTTTGTACCAACCTGCCTGATTGAGCTTGGAGTAACGAATGCAAACGGGTGGAACGACCGAACCATCGTTAAAATACTGTTCTTCTACTTGTATCTCACCCTTCGTCGGGTCTGAGCCGTCAGGGGTGATCTGGCAATGTTCGGGGTATTCGTAGCCAACGTATTCTCCACGCCATTTGTAGTATTCGTGCTTGGAGCTGAGGTCGGTGCGGACATGATAGATTTTGTAGAAGTGGGCGTCTTCCGTGAATTCGTAGCGGATTTCGTCGTAATAGGTGTCCTTGAGTTCTTTCTCTACTTTCCATTGGCAGTCGCGCAACATACGGATGGCTTCGGTTGAGTTCTTCGGCTCTTCCGGATTGACTTTGCAGACAATCGAAGTCGTCTTACCTCCGATGGAGGCTGTGATGCGTGTGGAGCCGTAGGCAACCGCTGTGATGAGTCCGCTTTCAGAAACGGTGGCGACGTTCGGATCCTGTGTGGCGAAGGTAACGCCTGCGTTGCTGGTGGTGCTGGTGCCGTTGCTTCGTTTCACGGTAGCCTGGAGCTGGTAGGTCTTTCCTTTGCTCAGCGTCACGCTTGAAGTTCCAAGGGAGATGCTTGTGACGTAAGCATCGCTCACCTTCACTTCGGTGGTTGCGGTGAGGTTCCCGTCCTGCGTGGTGGCTGTGATGGTGGCAGTTCCGCCTTTCTTTCCTTCCACATAGACCATGTAGCCGCTCTGTTGCGTGATTTCAACGACACTGGGATTGCTGCTGGTGAAGGTGATGCCTGGATAGACGGCATCGGAAGGCTTTGCCGTCACATAGAGCAGGGTGGGCTGGTGCTGCTCTATCTCGTAGGAAGAATGGGAGAAGCTGATGCTGGTGGCATGAACCGCTTCTTTGGGCACATCCACTCTGATGTACTTGACGTAGTTGTGCTCGTGGGACTTCACAGTGATGGTGACTTGTCCGTGAAGCGGTCCGTCGATGGCTGTGATGAGTCCCTTCTCGTCAACGCTGGCAACAGAGGGACGGTTGCTGGAATAGCTGATTTCCTGATCTGTGGCGTTCTCAGGAAGCACGTGCGCTTCAATCTGGAAAGTCTTGCCCTTCTCAAGCGTCACCTGCTGACCTTCGGGACTGATGACGACGACACCTGTCACGGGAACGGGTTCTTTCGTCTTTTCCCCATCTTTGTCATCGTCCTTGCCGCAGGACGTAACTGTAAGCATTGCTGCCAGCAGCCCGAAGGCTGCTAATGAAATGTACTTTTTCATAGAACGTATGAAGTGTTAGTTGAATGATAAAAACTTATTCTTTCTTTGCATCTTCTTTCTTGCCGAACTGAGGATCGATCTTCAGAAAGGCAGAAACGAGGAAGGTGATGGCGCAGCAGATGAAGGTGACGATGAAGAACATCTGATAACCCATGAGGTCGGCAAGCTTACCTGCCACCATTCCTGGCAACATCATGCCTAACGCCATAAAAGCTGTGCAGAGGGCATAGACTGATGTGGACTGTTCCCCTCGCGCGAAATAAATAAGGTATAGCATATAGGCGGTGAAACCGAATCCGTAGCCGAACTGCTCCAGGAAGACACAGGCATCTACCAACCAGATGTCGGAACCTGGGAAGAAACTGAGGTAGATATAAACGGCATCGGGAACGCTGATGCTCAGCACCATTGGCCACAGCCAACGTTTCAGTCCGTCTTTTGCCACCAGGAATCCGCCCAGCAGTCCACCCAGCGTCAGACCAATCATACCGATGGTGCCGTAAGCAAGACCAACGGTTTCTGTGTCAAGTCCTAAACCACCAGCTTCCGCTGGGTCGAGCATGAAGAACTTCACGATGTTCACCAACAATGCTTCAGGGAAACGGAAGAGAAGCATGAAAAGCAGGGCTGCCACGATTTGCTGCTTGGAGAAGAAAATCTTGACGGTGGCGGCAAAACTCTTCAACGTGTCGTGAAGAACCTGACGGAAGGTGACAGCTTCACGCTGCACGGCAGCTGGTGATTCTGCAGCCAGTTCGTCCTGCTTTTCCACTTTGGGGAGCGCAAAGCGGTGGTATGCCCAAAGAGCAAGGAACAGGAATGCCATCACATAGAAGGTAACTGCCCACGAGAAGGCGATACGTCCTGGTTCGCAGAGGTGAGTGGCATCGTCGCCTGTGCCCAACGGCATTCCTTTCTCTACCCATCCTGCCAGCATGACGAGCAGACCCTGACCTACGAGTGTGGCGATGCGGTAGAACGTGGAGCGAATGCCCACATAGAACGCCTGATCATGGCTGTCGAGGGCAAGGATGTAGAAGCCGTCGGCAGCGATGTCGTGGGTGGCGCTGCTAAATGCCATCAGCCAGAACAGGGCGATGCAGCTTTGGAGCCAGAAGCCGAAGGGTAGGGTAAAGGCGATACTGGCGAAGGCCACACCCATGATGAACTGCATGGTGAGGATCCACCAGCGTTTTGTACGTAGTGCATCGACAATAGGACTCCAGATGGGTTTGATGACCCAAGGAAGATAGAACCACGCGGTATAATAAGTGGCATCTTCGTTGGAAAGACCCATCTTCTTGAACATGATGCCGGCGATGGTCATGACGGCAACGTAAGGAAGTGCTTCTGCAAAATAGAGGGTGGGAACCCACCAGTAGGCTTTTTTGTTTGTTGATTTCATATTATGGATTTACGGATTTACGGAATCACGGGATTACTGAATAAAGGGTTTAAGGAAGGATTTCACTTTTCTCTGCTAACTCGATGACTTCGAGGTCTTTGATTTCGCTGCCGTCGATGTTGAAACGGACGAGGGTGCGGACTTTATGGAAGCCGGATATGCCTGCGGCTCCTGGGTTGATGTGGAGGCACTGGAGCGTCTGGTCGTACATGACTTTCAGGATGTGTGAGTGACCTGCGATGAAGAGTTTGGGCGGACGGGCGAAGAGGCTGCCGCGGATGCTGGGGTCGTAATGTCCTGGATAACCACCGATATGCTTCATGAGCACATCCACTTCTTCACAGCGGAATCGGTATTTCTCGCTGAACCGATGACGCAGATCGCCTCCGTCGATGTTGCCATAGACAGCTCGCAAGGGACAGATTTCAGCCAAGCGGTCGGCTACCTCCACCGTACCGATATCACCTGCGTGCCATATCTCGTCGCAGTCGGCAAAATACTTCTCGTAACGACTGTCCCAATAGCCGTGTGTGTCCGACAATAAACCTATGTGTGTCATGTATTGCGTGAATTTTTGCTAAATTTTGGTGCAAATATAAGAAAAATGCTGCAATCTTTTCGTTCGTTTGAAGAAAATAGTTAATTTTGCAATTGATTTGGTGGATTGTATCTCCAAATTCATTGATAAAAACCCTGTTTATGGCAGACGAAGAATTCAATATCCACAAACGAGATAACGGCTTCGAAGAGAAGTCGGGTGGACAGATGCTCGCGGAAATCGGGCGTCTGCTGCTGGTGTTGCTCGGACGTTTTCTGCAGCAGTTGTGGAAATACACCAAGATATTCCTGCGTTTCCTGCTCAAGTGGCTGTGCAAGGGAATACTCCTGCTGATTGACTACAGCGAAAAGGGCTTCCATCGTCTGCGTGACTTCTGGAACGACAACAACACACAGGAAAAACTGCGTGTGGCGAAAGAAGTGATGATCTTCTGGCTGAAGAAATTGGGTTATTGGTGTCTGATAGGTCTGGAATATACGGGCAAGGGACTCGTCTGGCTGGGAAAGCACCTGATAATATGGTCTATCTGGCTGAGTAAGAAGACAGTCCAGGGTATTATCCACCTGCGTCCTACGTTGGCTAAGATATGGAAAGGAATCTGCATCGGAGCCGTTGCTACCAAAGAATGGCTGAAACGAGTGTGGAAAGCCATCTGCGCATGGTTCCGTCGTCGCAAGGAAGCCTATCGCCGTTTTCGCCAGAACAAAGGATTCAAGGGACTGCTCATAGATATCGGTAACGGTCTGAAACGAAGTGTGACCAACTACATGGATGAGGATCAGGACGATGGAGCAGATCCCGAAGACGCCGATGACCCCAGACCAGAACAGCGAGAGACAGAGGTGGACACCGACTTGCTGGAATCCTCGCTGCCTGAGAAATCGAAAGTCCGTTCGTGGGGCAAACGCTTTTACGACGGCATGAAAAAGATAGTGGAAGCATAAAGAAAATGGAAAAACTAGTGAAACTAGTAGAACTAGCAGGACTAGTTAAACTAGCGGAAATAGAGAAATAAACAAAAATCTTCAAATGAAAAGAATCTTCTCCTTATTAATAATAATGTGTGTGGCGCTTTCGTCACACGCTGTGCTGAAAGAACAAGACCTTTCCCGCACACTGGGTGTGTTGCGACTGGAACTGGAACGCAACTACCGCCAGCAGAAGTCCTTCCTTGTCCGCTATGAGCGACAGAGTGAGGAACAACATGCCCAGTTGGTGGATTACATGAAGAAGAGCGAGCAGATTGCCTTGATTCTCTATTCCCAAAAGACAGACTTCACGCTGGATGTGGCTTATGCCTGCCAGCAAGCCACCGACCTCTATCGTGCACTCCACAAGAACAACTTGCCTTATGAACAGATTCGCAGGCGGATGGTGCAGGAAGTAGCGCGTTATGACAGCCTGATTCAGGCGCTGAAAGCCCTTCCTCCTGCCATCGGGAAGAAGAACTGGGAAATGACGGCGACGGACTCGCTGCTGGCGGAGGTGGAAACTGCCAAGGTTGACGATGAACCATATATACTGACCGACAAGGAGTTGGAGGACCGAGCCAAGTGTATTGAGTATGCCACAGCGCTTCGTAACAATCTGAAAAAGATGATAGAAGCCATCACGAAGGATAACCGGTACTACACGCAGGTGTCGGAGCAGGTGGAAAGACTCAACAACTATGCGCAGGAGCGATATGTGCAGTTGCGGCAAAGCATCTTCGTGAACGGAGGAGAGAACTATTTCCAGATTCTGACACGACTACCTCGCTATTTCCAGATGGCATCGCGAGACTTCTCCGATAAGTATCTGCCGCTGGAAGGTGGGGAGGACGCATCAGAATGGAGAGGACCGATCGTGCTGAGTGTCAGCATCTTCATGCTTTTCTATATCTTTATAGCCACCTTGCTGAGTAATATCATCATGCGAGGTGTTCCTTGGCTGATGAAGCTGATTGCTCCGAAGTGTGCAGAACGGATGAGCGCGAATATCAACCATCGATTCCTCAACGAAGAAGAATACAAAAAGAAACGTGGTGCTCTCACTTTGGCAGTAGGTATTGCCATCTTTGCCATTGTGGTGATGGTGATCAAGCAGTTTATGCATCGCAACCTGTTCATCATGGCTGCCAACCTGATGGTGAATATGGCTTGGCTGATGGAAGCTATCATCATTTCGCTGCTCATTCGTTTGAAGGGAAAGCAGATGAAGTACGGCTTCAAGATCTATATGCCTTTCATCATGATGGCGTTTATCGTAATTGTCTTCCGTATTGTGTTGATTCCCAATACAATCGTGAATCTTATTTATCCACCAATTCTACTGATATTCGTCATCTGGCAGTTGCGTGCCCAGCGTAAGAATAAGGAAAAAGTACCCCTCAGCGATACGGTGTATTCAGGCATTTCCCTGCTGACCATGTTGGTGGGCTGTGTGCTGGCGTGGTTGGGCTACACCATGCTGGCCGTGCAGATTATGATCTGGTGGACCTTTCAGTTGGCGTTCATCCAGACCATCACTTGTCTCTACGATCTCATGCGGATGTATGAGGAAAGAGTGCTGATCCGCAAGGTGAAGTATGCGACGCATAAGGAGGATATAGACCACGCTAAACTGGTCAAGCGGATGAAGAAAGGCGAGTTCTTTACGACAACATGGGTTTTCGACTTTGTCAACAAGACCATCATTCCTGTGATGGCGGTACTTTCCGTTCTGCTGAGTATCTATCTGTCTGTGAGAATGTTCGAACTGGGAAGTATTGTGGAATATGTGTTCTTCCACAACTTCCTCGATGTGCCTGACGTGATTCAGCTCTCGCTGTTCAAGCTCTGTCTGACGCTGGCCTGCTACTTCCTGTTCCGCTATATCAACTACGCCATCCGTTCCTATTATAATCACTGGTTCCGCAAAGCGAAAAAGGACAGAGGCAACGAAACTCTTTCACGCAATGTCATCGCTATCCTTGTGTGGGGAGCTTACGTCATCTTCATTCTCTCGTTGCTGCAGGTTCCTAAGAGTGGCATCTCCGTCGTTACCGCCGGTTTGGCAACTGGTATGGGTTTCGCCATGAAGGACTTGCTGGAGAACTTCTTCTATGGCATCTCGCTGATGACAGGACGTGTGCGAGTGGGAGACTATATCGAGTGCGACGGTATGCAGGGTAAGGTGGAAAGCATCACTTACCAGAGTACGCAGATTATCCTGCTGGACGGTAGTGTGATGGCATTTCTGAACTCAGCGCTGTTCAACAAGAATTTCAAGAACTTGACGCGTAACCACAGCTACGAACTCCAGAAGATTCCTGTGGGTGTGGCTTACGGAACGAATGTGGATCAGGTGAGGACGATGTTGGTGGCTGCAATGGAAAAACTGCGAGAGAAGACTCCCGACGGAAGGGATGTGGTGAATCCCAACCAACCCATCTCGGTGGCTTTTGCCGATTTCGGTGACAGTAGCGTGGATCTCTTCGTGGTGGTTTGGGTGCTTGTGGATCAGAAACCCAGTTTCCTGGCAAAAGCAAAGGAAACCATCTACAATACGCTGAACGAAAACCATATCGAAATTCCATTCCCGCAAAGAGACGTTTATATTCGCAAGATGGAGTCATAAAAGTCCAAAAAAGTGTCAAAATTGATGCGTTTTGGAAAAAAAACACAAAAATCTGAAAAAAAATGGCTTGGAATGAATGCAGAATAAAAAAAATGTATTACTTTTGCCATTGATTAGCGCAGATAAGTCTGCTGACGCATGAAATCCTAACGAAAAAAACAACCTGAAAATAACAAAAAACAAATACTTTATGGAAATCAAAAAATCAAAGAAAGCCGACCTTGAAGGAACGAGAACCTCGAGCCTTCTCATTGGTTACATATTCGCGCTGGCATTGATCTTTGCCTGCTTCGAGTGGACCACTCGCGAATACAAGACCATTGAAAAAGTCAAGTATGTTGCTTACATGCCAATGGAAGTTGAAGAAGTTCCAGTGACAGAACAGCAGTTCTTGGTGGCTGCACCTCCACCACCAGCAGATATTCCACCAGTAGTGGAAATTATCAACGTTGTGGAAAATGATGTGGAAATCAAGGAAGACAACATTCAGGAGTCTGAGCAGACCACCGAAGCAACAGTGAACGTTGTTTCTGGTCCTGTGGCAACGGGTCCTGTAGCTCCTGTAGGTCCTATCGGTCCTGTTGAGGAAGTTGTTGAGGAAGACATCATCTTCGAAGTTGTGGAGAAGATGCCTCACTTCCCAGGTGACAACGGCGACGGTCAGGTGATGATGGCTTGGTTCAACAAGAACATCAAGTATCCGTCTTCAGCTCAGGATAACAACATCCAGGGTACTGCTTACGTTCAGTTCGTTGTAGGTAAGGACGGAAGTATCAATGATCCTAAGATTGCCAAATCTTCGTCTGACAAAGCGCTCGACAACGAGGCTATCCGCGTGGTGAAGGCTATGCCGAAGTGGGTTCCTGGTAACCAGCAAGGTAAGCCTGTATCTGTGAAGTTTACGTTGCCAGTGCGTTTCCGCCTGCAGTAAAATCACACAAACAGTTTAGGTCGCACATTCTTTGTGCGACTTTTTTTTGCTCGATTGAAAACCGCTTAACCATACTGTGCTCGCCGATTCCTTCGGCGAGAAAAAACAAAACCGTATGTATTCACAAGACCTATTATTAAATAAGGTAAACGAAGCGCTGAACAAGATAGCTTATCCTGCACAGCCCGAAAACCTTTATGCTCCTATTCGCTACGAGTTGTCGTTAGGCGGAAAACGCATCCGTCCTGTGTTGATGCTGATGGCCTACAATCTGTTCCGTGACGATGTGGACAGCATTCTCTCCAACGCCATTGCTCTGGAAACCTACCACAATTTCACACTCCTACACGATGATGTGATGGATCGTGCTGAGATGCGCAGAGGTAAGCCCTGTGTCCACAAGGTTTGGGGCGACAATGCTGCCATTCTCTCTGGCGACGCCATGCTGATTCTGGCTTACCGACTGATGACAGAATATAATCAGAAGGAACCAGAGGTTGTGTCGAAAGCCTTGAAAACCTTTACGGAAGCCACGCTTGGTGTATGCGACGGTCAGCAGTATGACATTGAGTATGAAACTCGCAACGATGTGACGGAAGCTGAATACATGGAGATGATTCGGCTGAAGACGTCGCTCTTGCTGGCCTGTGCCTTGAAGATTGGCGCACAGTTGGCGGATGCTTCTGACTCGGATGCAGACTTGCTTTATCAGTTTGGTGAAAAGATGGGTCTGGCTTTCCAGTTGCAGGACGATTTGCTGGATGTTTATGGCGATCCGGCTGTGTTTGGCAAGAAAATCGGAGGCGATATTCTCTGTAACAAGAAGACCTATATGCTCATCAATGCCCTTCAGATGGCGAATGAGCAGCAGCGGGTAGAATTGAACCAGTGGATTGAAAGGAAAGAGTTTGATGCCAACGAGAAAATCCAAGCTGTCCGTGCCATTTACGATGCGGTTGGTATTCGTCAGGTTTGTGAAGCGAAAATCGAAGAACTGTTTGCAGAATCGCTTCGTGCCCTTGACCTGGTTGATGTGGAGTCGGAGAAGAAACAGGGTCTTCGTGACTTTGCCCATCAGCTGATGCATCGCAAGTATTAATTGCGAGTACTTATTATTAAATAGGTATAGAGGGACAACCCCAAAGTGCTCGCCGATTGGGTCGGCGAGACATCCACAAAACTGCCTTATGATAGACACTCACTCACATCTCGACGGGGAAGAGTTCGTGGACGATCTTCACGAAGTCCTCCAACGTGCTCAGTCGGCTGGTGTTGAGAAGATATTCCTTCCCAACATCAATGGGCAGACTTTGGCAAGAATACGTCAGCTCTGCCTTGAGCACGCAGGTTATCTCTATCCGATGATAGGTCTCCATCCTGAGGATGTGAATCCTGAAACCACCGACATTGAGGCTGTCCTTCAGCAAATGGAGCAGGAACTACAGCAGGAGCACCATCCGTACATAGCCGTGGGTGAAATAGGTTTGGATTTCTACTGGGACACCACTTTCCGTCAGCAGCAGTTAGAAGTCTTCGAACGACAGGTGGAGTGGGGTATCCGCTACAATCTGCCGTTGATGATTCATGCCAGAAACGCCCACCGCGAACTGGTGGAAATCATAGCTCGTCATCAGCATCCTCAACTTCGTGGCGTGTTCCATTGCTTCACTGGGACAGCGAACGAAGCAGAAGAACTGTTGCAGTTCCCCAATTTCGTGTTGGGAATCGGAGGTGTTCTCACCTTCAAGAAATCCCAATTGCCCGAAGTGCTGCGTCAAAGTGTTCCCCTTTCTCGGATTGTTCTGGAGACAGACTCGCCCTATATGGCGCCTGTTCCTCATCGAGGACAACGGAATGAAAGTGCGTTTGTGGTGGAAGTTGCGAAGAAAATGGCAGAGATTTATGGTTGTGATATGAGTGAAGTGGATGCTGTGACCACTCAAAATGTGAACAGGATTTTTGCCTTAGGATAAAAATGGAGTTATTTGGCACAATCTGCTCCCGATGACCCTGAATTTGCAACGGAATGGGGCAGTTTTTGATTTTTTTTGCGAAAAAATGCAACTTTCCTTGCAAAGAATACGTTTTGTAGCAAAAAAATCATTATTTTTGTTGCTGATTTTGCAGGTATCTCGGAAAAATGTCGTAAATTGCAGCCGATTTAGAAGCGAAATCACCATTGGAGAGATGCTCGAGTGGCTGAAGAGGCACGCCTGGAAAGCGTGTATACGTCAAAAGCGTATCCGGGGTTCGAATCCCCGTCTCTCCGCAATGCAGAAAGATGTTAATGGGCTAAGCCCACAAGGACCTAACATTACTGAAAGAAAGTAAAAATAACAAATATTATTAATCTTAAAAACTTCAAAAACAAAATGAAAAAAGTATTTGCAATGATTGCAATGACTGGTCTTCTTACCTTTGGCATGAGCCAGTCTGTATTTGCACAAGACGAAGCTGCTGCTCCTGCTGAGCAGACTGAAGCAACTCAGGACGAACAAGTAGCTGAAGAAGCTGATTCAGCTGCAACTGAAATCGAAAGCACTGAGACAGTAGAAGAGGCTCCTGCAGAAGAAGCAGAAGAAGCTCCTGTTGTTGAAGAGACTGGTATGTACAAGACTCTGAAGACTAAGTTCATCGAAGGTGACGCTGGCTTCATGGCACTCGTTGCTATCGCTCTCGTTATCGGTCTTGCATTCTGCATCGAGCGTATCATCTCTCTCGCTCTTGCTGATGTGAATCCAAAGCAGATGAAGGAAGGCGTAGAAGAAGCTCTTCTCCAGAAGGGTGATGTGGAAGCAGCCAAGGCTGTAGCTCGCGACACTCGCGGTCCTATCGCTTCTATCTACTATCAGGGTCTCATGCGTATGGACGAAGGTGCTGACTCCGTTGAGAAGGCTGTGGTTGCCTACGGCGCTGTTCAGGCTTCTAACCTTGAAAAGGGTTGCTCTTGGATCACACTCTTCATCGGTATGGCTCCATCTCTCGGATTCTTGGGAACTGTGATTGGTATGGTGCAGGCATTCGACGACATCCAGGCTGCAGGTGATATCTCTCCAACAGTCGTTGCCGGCGGTATGAAGGTGGCCCTTCTGACTACTATCTTCGGTATCGTGGTTGCCCTCATCCTCCAGGTATTCTACAACTATATCCTCGCTAAGATCGAAGGCATCACTGCCCAGATGGAGAACTCTACGATCGACCTCCTGGATATGGTTTCCAAGTACAACGCAAAGAAGTAATCACCCGCGAGTTTCTCGCAATAATTAAAGGAGAGAATTATAATGAATATCGATAAATTTTCCAAGTACCTGTTGTGGGGGTTGATGGGTTTCAGCATCATCGTTATTGTGCTGTTCTTCTTTGTGGGGTTCAGCAATCCATACGAGGTGAATCCTGACATGAAAGACCCCATGATGCTTGATTTGCTGATGTGGACAATGATTATCTTTATTGCTGCTGCCGCTATCAGCATGCTTGTCAGCTTCATCATGTATCTAGTACAACATGGACTCGATCGCTCCGTCATCTTCACTTGGGGACTCCCCATCGTGGGTATTGGCGCAGGTGCTCTGCTGGGTCTTTCACATTCCAGCGATACTCCTGAGAACCACCTCATCATCAATGGTAAGGACTGGTTTGATAAGGGTGACATCATCCTCACAGATGCATCCATGGTTGCTATCGGACTCCTCGCTGTGATTGCCGTTCTGGCTATCATCTGGAGTGCCGTGAAGCAGTACATTGCAAAGTAGTAATTCAAAATCATTGAGTAACTATGGCAAAGAAAAAGAGAAAGATGCCGGGACTGAACACCAGTTCCACCGCCGACATCTCCTTCATGTTGCTCATCTTCTTCCTGGTGACCACTTCTATGGACACTGACCAAGGTATCGGACGTACGTTGCCACGTGCTCCAGAGGATGAAGACCAGAACAACACTCAGGACGTGAACCGTCGTAACCTGCTCGACATCCGTATCAACTCGAACGGTATGTTGATGGTAGGCGAAGACTATGCACGCATTGAGGATGTGAAGGAAATTGCCAAGCGGTTCATCAAGAACGAGGATAACGATCCCAACCTTCCTGAACTCTTCACCAAGGACATTGACCTCATCGGTAAGCACGACGTGACTGAGAAGCACGTGATTTCTGTGCAGACAGACCGCGGTACACCATACGGTATCTATTTCCAGGTTCAGGATACACTTGTTGCAGCCTACACCGAACTGCGCGACGAACTCGCACGTGAGAAGTTCCCACCCGCAAAGAAGTTCGCTCAGTGCACAGAGGAACAGCAGGATGCTATCCGCAAGGTCTATCCTCAGAAGATTTCAGAGGCTGAACCATACGATTACACTAAAGACGGAAAAGTAGCTAAGTAATTATGAGCAGATTTAACAAAAACGGAGGCAGAGAAATGCCTGAGATGAACACCTCATCTCTCCCTGACTTGATTTTCACCATTCTGTTCTTCTTCATGATGGTAACCACCATGCGCGAAGTAACACTCCGAGTGAAGATTGAACGTCCAGCTGGACACCGACTTGAGAAGCTTGCTCGTAAGTCTTGTACTTCTTTCATCTACATCGGTCCTCCAACCGAAGCCCTCAAGGGTCAGTTCGGTACAGGTACACGTATTCAGTTGAACGACAAGTATGCTGAAGCATCCGAAGTGATGAGCTACGTACGTAATGAACGCAGTTCGTTGGCAGAGGAAGACCAGCCTTTCTTCACCGTTTCGCTGAAGGCTCACCACGAGTCACCAATGGGTGTCATCACCGATGTGAAGCAGGTGCTGCGAAAAGCAAACGCACTCAAGATTGTATATTCAGCTAACAAAGCAGATAAATAATCCAACGCAATATTGCGCAATGCAAAAGGAGTGGCAACGCGCCACTCCTTTTTTAATTCTTAAGTATTCGTGTTCAGCTGTTCTTCTCGCTGAGAATCCAGCATCCAAATTCAGTCTATGAAGCAATATCTCGACCTCCTACAGCGCATCCTCGACGAAGGTGTGGAAAAGTCCGACCGCACAGGCACCGGCACCATCTCCGTCTTTGGAAACCAGATGCGTTTCAACCTCGAAGAAGGATTTCCCCTTCTCACCACCAAGAAACTGCACCTCAAGTCCATCATCTACGAACTGCTTTGGTTCCTCAATGGTAACACCAATGCCAAGTGGCTGCAAGACCGAGGTGTGCGTATTTGGAACGAATGGGCTGACCCTGATGGCAACCTCGGACATATCTACGGTTACCAGTGGCGTTCGTGGCCTGACTACAATGGCGGACACATCGACCAGATTAAAGAAGTGGTGAACCAGATTAAGAATAATCCTGATTCACGCCGTATGATTGTGTCTGCATGGAATGTGGCAGATCTGGGAAATATGAACCTGCCGCCTTGCCACGTGCTGTTCCAGTTCTATGTGGCAGACGGACGTCTTTCCTGCCAGCTTTACCAACGCAGCGCAGACACTTTCCTTGGTGTTCCCTTCAACATTGCCAGCTATTCCCTTCTGACGATGATGATGGCTCAGGTCTGCGGACTCAAACCTGGTGACTTTGTCTATACCACAGGTGATACTCATATCTATCTCAACCACTTAGAGCAAGTCAAGTTACAACTTACTCGAACTTCGCGTCCGCTGCCGAAGATGCTGATCAATCCTGACGTCAAGAACATCTTCTCTTTCCAGTACGAAGATTTCAAACTCACCGACTACGATCCTTGGGATCACATCAAAGGAGTGGTGAGCGTGTGATTATGAGTAAATGAGATTCATCTGAATACTTAGGCGTATGAGAGTGAGCATCATCGTAGCCATTGCCAAGAATGGCGCCATTGGCTACAAGAACAAACTGATTTACTGGCTGCCCAACGACTTGAAACGATTTAAGTCGCTGACGGTGGGCAACACCATCATTATGGGAAGCAACACCTTCCGTTCTCTCCCCAAAGGAGCTTTGCCCAATCGTCGCAACATCGTTCTTTCGCGTAGAGGAAAGGCAGAAGACTTTCCAGGTGCAGACCTCTTTCCTTCATTGGAAGCTGCACTTGCCGATTGCCGTCTGCGAGAACAGGCTGGTGACGAACAGGCACATGAGGTTTTCATCATCGGTGGCGCTTCCGTCTATCGTCAAGCCCTCCCTTTGGCAGATCGCCTCTGTCTCACCTGCATCGATGATACACCAGCGCAGGCAGACACTTTCTTCCCACCCTATTCCCCCGAAGACTGGCAGGAAACCTTCCGCGACTCCCACCCCGTGGATGAACGCCACGCTTTCCCCTACGCCTTCATCGATTTGGAGAGGAAATAAGACTTTCTATCTCTATAAAGATAATGCCCGACAGTTTGAAAACCAAAAGCTGTCGGGCCTGTTTTTTAGAAAGTTGAATGTTCTTATCAACTGAACAAACCGTTCCTATTTTTGCATACCAGATTAAGCATTTTCTATCAAAGAGCAAAGAATAAGACAGCAAAATCACCTTATTTCATCTAATTTGTTTGGTGATGTGCCAAAGAATGAGTATTTTTGCCCATAGATTTCGCTTCGAGCGGTTTCTAAAGACATAAAATTAATGAAATTGGAATGCTATGAATCTAGTAATTAAGACAGGAATAAAATCAATTTGCATTTTAGCAGTTCTATTCCTTGCTGCTTGTAATCCGAGATCTCAACAAAACGAGAAGTCGTTTAGTCAGCAACGTGCTGAAACTGATACTGTTTTAGCTTTCCAAGGAATCAGAATTTCGGAGCCGTTAGATTTTGCACGCTACGAAGAATTGATAAACAATCTACCTGTGATACTATATCGTGAGAACCGTGATTCATTTACATTTCCTACAATTCTTATCAATGGGTTGAATAACGCACAACCAGGTGATATTGTTCATTCCCTTTCTATATATGGACAGATAGATAAATACTACGACTACCTATCCTTTTTTTGTATGTATGAGGACAACTATGGATGTTTTTCCTTTTACAAACGTTTCAACCAGAATGATGAGTGTATGGGCACTTTCCACATCGGAGAAAAAAGTAAATATAGCGATAAGACGTGGACTCGACAAGATGCCGTCAATGATTTCTTAGAATATGGTAATTCTTCGTCGTACAAGTTTCTTTTCGTATGGGAATGGAAGAATCAAACTATTATCCTTTCCTACAATCCTCGTGAAACCTTCTCCAACCATTCTGTGACCTATCTGGATAAAGGTTATGCCCAACGTAAAGATGAAGAAGAGAGGAAACAGAGGTTGAAAGATGCTGAAGAGAGGCAAATTGACGATGCAATTAGGCGTCAACAGATATAAACTCTGAATACTGTTTAGAGAAGACATCAGTTTGGATTACAAAGTTTAGTGCGTTAAAGGCTTATTTTTGTTCGTGTCAACGAACTGTACCGCATTGAGTTCGAGGAATCACTCGACGTTTATCAGACCTTTAGAAATTGGGATTGGTAACATGGTAAATGGTTGCACCTATCATTACAAGCAAAATGGCGATTGACACAGCCAAAAGCCACATGTTAGAACGACGATCAGCTTTAGCCTGCTCTTCAGCTTTAGCAAGAAACACAGGATCTAATGTGGGTTCTTCTATTGTTAACTCTTCTTCTTCTTGCAGAGAAGCCTTTTGCTTTGTTTTCTTTTCCTCAAACCACAAAGGTTTTTCGTCCTCATCAGCTTCTTTCCATTTCCACACTCTATCAATCAATACATAAAGCACCGCTGCCAAACCCATAAAAACAGGTTTCAAAATCCGCCCAGCCTTACCTGGGTTCCAAACAAATAGGACTGGTAATAGAATGGCTATAAGAATAAGCTGAATAATCAGATTCTTTTTAGTTTTTGCTCTCATAATTATTGATTTTTAAGTTTGGTTTCCAAATAACTGCACACTTATGGAAACAAAAGGCGCAGACTATCATCATACGCCATCCTGGGTTAGCACGCCCAAACTACACTATGAGAAGCCTGCGCATAATTGCGCACGTTCAATGTGTAGTAAAATGCTCTTTTTCGCTTTTGAAGTGCTAATTCGGATGGCGATTGAGCAGATAAAATGTCTGTGTCTGAAGAACACGTTGCAAATGTACTCATTTTCTTCGAATAAAACATAAATGCAGAACGATTTTTTATCTAATTTATACGAAAAAGAGTCTGTTTTTTGTAAAAGTATGGTGTTTCGAAGTCTCAATTGATATTTAATCGTTTTTCTTAGTTGAATCATCAATGAAATCTTGCTTGGATGATGGAGCATGAACTATACGATAATCGAATAGTTATTTTAATCTCTTGATGTCAATAAAATGTTTCTTTAAGGAATTATGTGGGAATCGATAAGTTGATTGTTACTTTTTTCTGCGAAAGGTATTGTTTTTGCAAAATTCTTTGTATCTTTGCCAGCATAAATAATAATTGATGCTTATGAATCTGACAATTTCAATGAATACGGTGCTGAACTTCCTACACTCGATGGCGCTTTCGACGAGCAATAAGCGTTGGCTTGCAGATCATCTTTACGAGGAAGTCAGAGCTGAAGAAAAAATCGTTCCTGCCGTCAAAGCTAAGCGGAAACTGACGGAGAAGGAAAAGGATGAGCTGTTTTTTAGTGTTGCTGGTGCATGGAAGGACGACCCTATCGGCAATGAGGTACTTGACGCTATACGCATAGGAAGACAGCCAACAAGTTATAAACGTAAACTGGCTTATTTCGAAGAAGATGAATAAGAAAAAATACTTGCTTGACACCAATGTCTGCATCTTTTTTCTTCAAGGCAAGTATGGTATTAAAGAGAAGATACACTAAGGTAAAAGCCCATTTGCGCCGTGCTGGATTGCTGATAGATGAGTTCGACATGCTTATCGGTTCGTCTGCCGTTCATCACGGCTACATTATGGTGACAGAAAACCTTGATCACATTGAACGTATTCCAGGTATTGAGATAGAGAATTGGGTGGAGCGATAGAAGGTAGAATATTAGCGAATCAGAAAATACTAATCATAAATTTTTTAATCATGAAAAAGTACTTTGGTTTTGTGGCGTTTGCGCTGCTGACAGTTGTGATGGCGATGTCGGTCGCCTCTTGTGATAAGGATAAGGAGGAGGATGGGGATGGTCCTGGAACTCCTGAACAGCCTGATGGTCCGGCTCATATCGAGATCACGAATGTGGGTTACGACAATAATGTGAAGGCTTATGTGCTGAATCTCACCGTTGGCGATGAGTTCCAGATTGAGGCTAATTATGTGAATGGTGATGGCACCAGAATTGATTTTGAGAGTTCTGAACCTGGTGTGGCTTCCGTTACTTTGAAGGGAAGCGTGAAGGCGAAGTCTGGTGGTCAGGCTGAAATTACGTTGAAGGTTCGCGACCTCACTCAGAAGATTCTGGTGAATGTGCGAAGCTGGCCTGATGCGATGGTGGGCAAGTGGTTCGTGTATGAAGCACGCAACAAAAACTCAGAAGAGTGGATGGATGTCAGCAAGATGAAGATGACGTTTGAGTTTACAGCTGACGGCACCTATATCTTCTCTATTGACGGCACTCCTATGATTACGGAGAAATATCATTCAAGATATAATGTGTATCTGGCGATTGAGAGTGACGAAAATCCGCAGACATTCCAGATTGATACGTACAAGGACGATGGGGCAGACCTGATTCTCTACAATGGAAGTTCGCTGGACGCCTACTACCGAGTGGCGCGTATGCCTGAAACGACAGACGAAGCGAAGGCCATGATGGTGGGAACTTGGAGCTACATGTATCCTGAGTCACTCTACGATGAAGCATATCAGGACTTTAACGAGGACGGGAACCTCTATTACATCTTCAAGGTCAGAACAAGCGTTAGTAGTTATTACTGGTGCTACGACTACAGGGGACAGACTATCGGCTATCTGGGTTGCCGCAACTATCAGGTCGTTCCCAACGCTTCGGATCCTACGACGGGTAAGATCACAATGCAGCAGTTCTTTAACAACGAAACCATTACCTACGAGTATTCCTGCCTGTCGAAGAACTTCTTCGTGGGTAAGTGGAGCAGCTCAGACGATGCTTACGAACGCTTCGTTCGTGCAGACAAGGAAGTGGCATATAAAACGGTGTCCCAGCCGAAATAAAATCCTAAGCTAAGGCAATCAATTCTGAGTAAAGTCTTAGGCTTTATCGTTTACCACGATTCAGCAGATTGAGCGGACGCAAATCCCTGATAATCTGCTGAATCGTGGTTTTTTTGTACACATACTTCGGCGTTTTTCTGCAAACATCTCGTCTTATTCCTGCGAACACTTTTGCTGTTTTGTGCACGCATCTGTTGAGTTGCGTGCGAACACTTTTTGCGCTTTGTGTTAACACTACGGAAATTTCCAAGTACTTAGAAATATTTTTCCAAGTACTTGGAAATTTTTTTCTAAGTACTTAGAATTTTTTTTCCAAGTACTTGGAATTTTTCATCTAAGTACTTAGAATTTTCAAAACACTTAACTGTCCGCACAAAAAGAGTTCACACAAATGATGTTTTGAGCGAACAGTTGGGCAGTTTTTTGTTTGCAATTGAGTTGGTTTCTATTTATTGCTGTCCGCTAAAATTTCTTAATCGATACACAAATTAAGGTCGGTATCCTCGCTTGGATTCCGACCTTTTTGTTACCTTTGTTTTCGCTACAA
>CAJOHO010000033.1 GCA_905234555.1 uncultured Bacteroidaceae bacterium | reverse complement strand
AATACAACGCCAAGCTAGCTTGAGCATTGTTGAGCGAGAAGGAGGAAAACGAAGTTAAGCAAGCTTGCCCTCCGCGTTCGCCTTGCACCACAATTGTCACTGCAATTAGGAAACGAGTTGCAAACCTTTTAAAACATGCGCGAAGAAGCCGGCTCGACGTGCAGAAACGGAAGGTTCAGAGATTACAAATTTTTTATTAACCGACCTGATCCCGAGTCATCAACGGAGTATATACTCCTCCCCATTCAGGGGGAGGCAAGGGAGGGGGTCCGAAATTTGAATGGATATGAAAACGAATAAGGAAACCTGGCAGAGAATCATCCAGTTGATTGTCTCTATCCTCACCGCCGCCCTGACTGCACTGGGTACCACCAGTTGCATGGGGCATGGTCCCTTCTAAAGCCCCCTCTAACTCCCCCAAGGGGGAGGACATGAAAAACTGAGGGATTTGCTAATTGCTCTCAAAAACGCCTCAAAAGTCTCTCAATCCAAAACGATTGGGAGATTTTCTGAATTCACCTCGAATCTCTCCTCATCATGAGAGGGGCGCACAGTATACAGTATACAGTTTTCTCAGAAGCCATTTGTCTTTCCATAGATCTGATGACAGAGGGCTTTTTGTGTTTTATGGAAGTTGTATGATGGAGAGAGCGAAAGACTGCAAAGAATTATTTTTTGCAAACATCTATGTGAAAAATCTCACTTTTCTCAGAAGCCATTATATTCTCCTGCTCGACATTCG
Source organism: uncultured Bacteroidaceae bacterium (assembly GCA_905234555.1). Lineage (GTDB taxonomy): Bacteria > Bacteroidota > Bacteroidia > Bacteroidales > Bacteroidaceae > UBA3839. Next base: position 23,616 of record CAJOHO010000033.1, on the reverse strand, counting down.
TTGTCGGACAGGAGATTTTTCTTAGATCAGGGGCATACCCATAGCAGCACATTCGCGGCGCATATCGTCGGGCCAGATGCTGGCTTGGATTTCGCCGATGTGGGCTTTGTGGAGCAGGACGAGGCAGAGGCGGCTCTGACCGATTCCACCACCTACCGACAGGGGGAGTTCGTCGTTGAGCAGCTTCTGGTGGAAGAAGAGTTGTTTGCGTTCCTGCTTGCCGGTGAGGTCGAGCTGATAGAGCAACGCCTCCTTATCCACACGGATGCCCATGCTGGAGAGTTCGATGGCGCGGTTGAGGATGGGGTACCAAATCATGATGTCGCCATTCAGTCCCAGATAGCCGTCTTCGTTGGGGGTGGTCCAGTCGTCGTAGTCAGGTGCACGCAGATCGTGTTCCTTTCCGTCGCTGAGCTTACCACCGATACCTATGATAAACACGGCTCCGTAGGCTTTGCAGACGGCGTTCTCGCGTTCCTTCGGACTCATATCCGGATACATCTTAAGGAGTTCCTCGCTGTGGATGAAGTGGATGTCTTCGGGCAGGAAGGGATGGATCTGTGGATAGGTTTCACACACGAGGTACTCGGTGCGACGGATGGCGGCATAGATGCTGCGAACGATTTTCTTGAGGAACTTGAGGTTGCGGTCTTCCCGACGGATGGTGCGGCACCAGTCCCACTGATCGACATAGAGGGAATGGATGTTGTCGAGTTCCTCGTCGCCACGGATGGCGTTCATATCTGTGTAGAGGCCGTAGCCTGGCTGGATGTCGTATTCTGCCAGCATGAGTCGTTTCCACTTTGCCAGCGAATGAACCACTTCTGCCACTTTGTCCTCCATATCCTTGATGGGGAAGGAGACGGGTCGTTCCACGCCGCTGAGATCGTCGTTCAAGCCGAGTCCACGCAACACAAACAGAGGGGCGGTGACACGACGCAGGCGAAGCGCTGTGGAGAAGTTTGCCTGAAAGAAATCCTTGATTAGTTTGATGCCTTGCTCCGTCTGGGCTGGGGACAGCAGCTGTTCATACCCTTCGGGCTTTATCAATTTGCTCATTTCAATTTTATTTTGTTTGCGGCTTTTTTTGATTTGTGGCGGCAAAGGTACGAATATTTTATCAATTGGCAGCAACTTTTGTCAAAAATCAACAACTTTTTCCTGTTTTTCTTTCAAAAAGTAAGCAAAAAATATGAAAACAGTATAAATATGACACATTCTTTGCCGTATTTTGGTTATTTATCATTATCTTTGCAAAGAAAAACTAAATAAAACCCACACAACAATGAGAAAACTCCTCTTATTCCTGTTTGCCTGCACGTTGACGGCAGGGATGCAAGCGGCTACAACCCGCACAACCAGTCCTATCGACTCGGTCTATCTGTTTGCCTACACCACAGCGGCTCCGACCGACGGCGTACACTTTGCCTACAGCACAGACCGCCACAACTGGACCGTCATCGGCAACCGACACACGTTCTTCCAAAGCGACTTCGGCACCTGGGGTGCTCAGAAGAAACTGTTTACGCCTACCTTTGCCGTCAAACCCGACGGAGAGTGGTTCTCAGCCTTTGCGCTGGGTGAGGGCATCCACCAGTTTGCCACCACTCGCTCAACCAACCTGTGGGTGTGGAAGCCGCAGGACTATCCTTATATTATATCAGGGGAAGAATTCTCCAACCCCATCCTGACCTACACCAACGGAACGTTCTTTCTGAGGTATCAGACCCCAACGGGCTTCCGCGTCACAGTCAGCGACGACTTCAAAAGCTGGACATCGAATATCGAAATCACTCCAGAGGAATATGCTGAGGCACAGAAACGTACGACGCTGATTCTCAACGGAGAGAAGCAGGAGGGAGAAATCCACCGTGTGCCCTACTCCACCCTGCAGAACCTGCTGCTGCGTGTGAACGACGCTGAGGTTCGCAACCGCAACTACAACGAGAATTGCGGCGACGACGCACAACGCTTCAAGAACGTGAAAGCTGTGAGTGCCACGCTTCAGGTTCATCCTGACGAGACGAAAGCCATCTCGACAGACCTGATCGGCATCTTCTTCGAGGATATCAACTACAGCGCCGACGGCGGTCTCTATGCCGAATTGATCCAGAACCGCGACTTCGAATACAACTCGCTGGATCGTGGCGAATGGAACGCCAAGAGTTTTTGGGAACTGAAAGGAGAAGGCACTACGTTCGACATCGCAGAAGACCAGCCCATTCATGCCAACAACAGCCACTATGCCGTCCTCACCTCTACGCAGAAAGGCGCTTCGCTGACGAACAACGGCTTCGACGGCATCGTGCTTCGCAAAGGTGAGAAATACGACCTGAGCCTCTTCGCCAGAAGTCTGGACGGGAAGGACCACAAACTCGTGGTTCGTATGCTCGACGGCAACAAGGAACTGGCGAAGGCCACGCTCAACGTTCCTCCTTATCACGACGCCAGCATCAACGGCTGGAAGCAGATATGTTTCACGGTAAAGCCTTCTGTTTCAACAGAGAACGCCACCCTTTCCATTGAACCACAGGAAGCCGGAAAGATCGGTGTAGATTTCGTCAGCCTCTTCCCGCTGAACACTTTCAAGCATCGGAAGAACGGACTGCGTGCCGACCTGGCTCAGACGTTGGCCGACCTGAAACCTCGCTTCATCCGCTTCCCTGGTGGCTGCGTGAGTCACGGAAACGGATTGGAGAATATGTACCGCTGGCGAACCACCATCGGTCCGCTGTGGGAACGCAAGACCCAAAGCAACATCTGGGGTTATCATCAGTCGAAAGGACTGGGTTTCTTCGAATATTTCCAGTTCTGCGAAGACATCGGAGCCGAACCGCTGCCTGTGCTTCCTGCCGGTGTTCCCTGCCAGAACAGCAGTCGTGGCGGACACGGTCAGCAAGGAGGTCTGCCGATGGAAGAAATGGATGAATATGCGCAGGAACTGCTCGATCTGATCGAGTGGGCAAACGGCGATACCAAGACCAGTCCACTGGCAAAGATGAGAGCAGAAGCGGGTCATCCAGCACCATTTAATCTGAAGTATTTAGGTGTTGGCAATGAAGACCTTATCAGCGATGTATTCACGGAACGCTTCAACTACCTTAACCGCATCATCAAACAGCGTTATCCCAACATCCAGGTGGTGGGAACGGTGGGTCCTTTCTTCGAAGGCAGCGACTACGAATGGGGTTGGAAATTAGCACGTGAGGAGAACATAGATATCGTGGATGAGCACTATTACGTGAACCCAGGCTGGTACCTCCATAACCAGAATTTCTACGACACCTATTCGCGTGAGGGCACCAAAGTCTATCTGGGTGAGTGGGCTTCGCGAGGAAACCGTTTGGAGAACGCGTTGGCGGAAGCACTCCACATCACCAACCTCGAACGTAATGCCGACGTGGTGGTGATGTCGTCCTACGCCCCTCTGCTTGCCAAGCACGGACACACGCAATGGAATCCCGACCTCATCTATTTCAACAACACGGAGGTCTTCCCCACCGTGAACTACCACGTGCAGCGTCTCTGCGGTAACAATGTGGGTTCGCAGTATGTGTATAGTGATTTCGACGTAAAAGTTCAGCGTGAGGAACGCGGCAAGGACGTTCAGACCTACGATGCTGCCGTAAGCCGACGCATCAGCCGTTCTGTTGTCAAGGACGAGAAGACGGGTGACCTCATCGTGAAACTCGTGAATATCATGCCTGTAGCTGCTGACGTCACCCTCGACTTCGGCTCCACAGACGGTTATAAGCCACAGGCCACAGTCAGCACCCTCAGCGGACAACCTGCCGACAAGGACAACAAGCCTGTGACTTCACAGCTGAACATATCGGCACAGACCAACTGCAAGCTTCCTCCTTACAGCTTCACGGTGATAAGAGTGAAGAGTGAAGAGTGAAGAGTGAAGAATAACTCGGCGGAAAACCGCCGAGCACAGTCAAGAGTGAAGAATTTCTACTTAGGAAACGATAGCGGAAATGAAGTGATCTGGGGCAAAATAACGCGCTGCTATATCCTGCAACATCTGGGGTGTGGCAGCGTGTTGTTTTTTGCTGTCTTCCACGATGTCGTCGAGGGAGCGGTTCAGGGAAAGCAGCGTCATGAAAGCCTGTGGAAGCTCAAAGTTCAGCTCGTAGTGACGACTCTGATTTCCTGTCATGTAGTTGAGAACGTTCTGCAGTTCCGCTTTCTCCACAGGCTGATCGATGAGTAGCTGGAGTTCGTGGCGGATTTCCTGCAACACAGCCTGTGCCGACTCGTTAGTGGTCTCTGTCTTGATCACCAGCGAATTGCCGAACGGAATGTTGTAGATGGTGTTGTGGATGTCGTAGGTGTAGCCTTTCTCCTCACGGATGTTGGTCATCAGACGGCTTCCGAAATAACCGCCGAGAATCGTTGCCACCAGACGGACGAGAGGCATATCGGGATGGGTGGCTTCAGGCAACAGGCAACCCATACGAACAGCTGCCTGCACGGTCTCGAAGTCGGGATGGAGAGTGAAGGGTGAAGAAGCCTCCCCCCGCCCCCCTCCGAAAGAGGGGGAGAATGTGGAGAGTGAAGACACGGGCTTAGGAGAGAAAACGACGGGATCGGCATCGGTTCGCACAGGAAGGCAAGAAGCTATTGCTTCCACGTCCTCTGGCTGAAAACCACCTGTCAGAAGCAAACGGCAGTTGGCTGCGTGGAAATAACGATGGTGGTAGTCCTGCAGAACAGCGCTGTTGATGAGATCGTAGTCGGAGAAGCGGATATTTCGTCCCATCGGATGCTGTACGCCAAAGAGATGTTCGTAGAGCAGTTCCTTGCCCAAGGTTTCTACCTTCTGATGATTGATCTGCCAAGTCATGCGAGCCTGAGCCAAAGCAATGTCGAGATGCGGGGCATCGTAGAGCGGTTCGCTCAGCAGGGAACGCATCACCGTGAGGAGCTGAGGCAGGAACTTACGCAGACAACGAAGGGTGACGACGCCATAAGCGAGATTGGCAGAGGCTTCGAGGGTGGCGCCATAGTCATCGAGCTGCTGCTCAATCTGTTCGGCAGATAAGGAACGAGTGCCGTCGCGCAGGCTCTTGAAAGCGAAACGAGCCTGCAGGGTCTGGGTTTGGAGCCATTGTCCGCCTCCAAACATAAAGTCGATCCGCACTAACTGCGTGTCGGCAATGGGAAAGAGATAGGCTGTGCATCCGTTCGACAAAGACTGACAAACGGGGCGATGAGGAATCTTGAGGGAAAAGGGACGAAGAGTAACGGGAATCATAAGGCTAAGAACGCTTCTGCACGAGCTAGGTCTTCGGGTGTGTCGATACCGATGGTTTCGATATCTGTGATGCCGACCTTGATGCGATAGCCGTTCTGCAGCCAGCGGAGCTGTTCCAAGGACTCAGCCAGTTCGAGGGAAGACTGCGGCAGACGGGTGATTTCTGCCAAGACCCGTGAACGGTAGGCATAGAGTCCGATGTGCTTGTAGAACGTGTGGCGACTCAGCCATTCACTCCCCTGCTCAGCCCCACGAATAAAAGGAATGACGGAACGGGAGAAATAGAGTGCCTCCATTCGGTTGCTCACCACGACTTTGGGAGAGTTGGGATTGAGCACAGCCTCCCAACCGTCTGCCTCCGTGAAGGGTTTGACGAGGGTGGCGATGTCGGTCTGCGGGTCTTCGAAACAAGCCTTTACAGCCTGCAGCTGGGAAGGATGGATGAAAGGCTCGTCACCCTGGATATTGACCACCACATCGTAGTTGCTTCCGATCTTCGTGTAGGCTTCGTAGCAACGGTCCGTACCGCTTCGGTGAGCCGTACTGGTCATCACGACTTTTCCGCCAAAGCTGCGAACTGCCTGTTCGATGCGTTCGTCGTCGGTTGCCACAACCACTTCGTCCATCTGTCCTTCCACCCGGCGATAGACGCGTTCGATGACGGTCTTTCCACCAAGAATTGCCAAAGGCTTCGCAGGAAAACGAGTGGAAGCGTAGCGGGCAGGGATGATTCCTATGTATTTCATATCGTTGGGGTATCTATGAATACTCGGCGGGGGAACCGCCGAGCACAGTATTTATTGCATTAAAGCATCGAGTTCACCTTCGACGATGCCGTCGGGGTTAGATGGTCCGCCTACCTTCTTGGCTCGTTCAAGACCAGAGAGTTCGCCTTCGCAGATGTCGAAGTCCTTGGGAATGTCGAACTTATCGTCGCTGGTGATGCCGTAATCCGCAGCCAGCGACTTGTCGGCATACACACTCTTGAGGAAGAGAGCGTAGATAGGCAAAGCTGCAGCAGCACCCTGACCTTGTGCACCACTGAGGAAGTGGATGTCGCGGTCTTCACCGCCTACCCAGCAGCCAACCACCATCTTCGGCACGATTCCCATGAACCAACCGTCGGCATTGGAGTTGGTCGTTCCCGTCTTACCAGCCATATCGTTCTTGAAGCCATAGCTGCCACGCAGACGACGACCTGTACCTTCGTTGATCACACCACGCATCATCACCAGCATCTTCCATGCTTCTTCCTTGTCCATGATTTCCGTAGGTTCGTAGGTCTCACCCTTCTTCGTCGAGAAGATGAAGTCGTGGAGCACGTTACCTTCGGAATCCTCGATACGCGTCACCATCACAGGCGGCATGCGGTAGCCGTAGTTGGGGAAGGTGGAGTAAGCGCTGACCATCTCGCCTACGCTGATGTCGCAAGGTCCGAGACAGAGCGGCATTGTGGGTTCGATGCTCTGTGTGCCGATACCCATCTGACGCATAATCTTGATCATGTTCTCAGGTCCCATCTGATAGAGCACCCAAGCGCTGATGGTATTTGACGACTGCGCCAATCCCCACTTCAGCGGCACCATCTGTCCGGCACGTGCATGAGTACTGCGAGGACACCAGTTTCCGTAGCGGCGACCCACATCGTTGGGTGCTTCGTCGCAAGGTGTGTAGCCGTTCATCATCGCCAGCGAATAGAGGAAAGGCTTGATGGTAGAACCTACCTGACGGCGTCCGCCTCCCAGAATGTTGTCGTACTGGAAATGCTGGAAGTCGAGACCAGGCACATAAGCACGGATCTCACCTGTATTCGGTTCCATCACACAGATAGCTGTACGCAGGAACTTCTTGTAATAAAGGATGGAGTCGCGAGGCGTCATCTCCGTATCGAAGTTGCCCTGATAAGAGAAGAGCGTCATCGGGTATTTGGTTTCGTACGCCTGCTTGATCTGTTCGTCCGTAGCGCCGTATTTCTTCATCATACGATAACGGTCGCTTTGCTTGAAGGCTTTCCACAGACGCAGTTCGATTCTCTCTGGCTTCACACCACGATAGGGAGCGTTGGCGTTTCCTCTGTTCTCAGCTTCGAAACGAGGCTGAAGGGTTTCTGCCACATGCTTGTAGGCAGCCGCTTCCGCGTAAGCTTGCATACGAGAATCGATGGTGGTGTAGATGCGGAGTCCGTCGGTATAGATATTGTAAGGATCTCCGTTCTTCTTGAAATGCTTGTGGCACCAGCCGAAGAGCGGGTCGTTCTCCCAAGCCAAAGAGTCGTCGTAGAACTGCTGATACTGCCAGTCGGTAAGTTTCTGCCCTTTGGAGCCATAATTCTCACGGACAGGCTTCTTCGCCATCATCACCTTACGGAGTCGCTCACGGAAGTAAGGCGCCATACCTTCTTTGTGGTCGATAGGGTGGAAATGGCTGACGTCCAACGGTTTCGACTGAGCTGCCAACATCTGATCCTTGGTGATGTAACCTTCTTCCTGCATCTTCTGCAACACCAGGTTGCGACGTTCCTTACAACGATCGCCAAAGCGGAGCGGATTGAAATAGGAAGGATTCTTACACATACCCACCAGCGTGGCACATTCTTCCAGCGTCAGTTCGATCGGCAGTTTCTCGAAATACACTTTTGCTGCACTCTTGATGCCGACAGCGTTGTTCAGGAAGTCGAAATAGTTGAAATACATCGCGATGATTTCCTCTTTGGTGAAGGTGCGTTCCAGCTTCACAGCGATATACCATTCCACAGGCTTCTGCATCAATCGTTCCATCACGGTGGTGTGGGCATTCACGTTACTGTAAAGCATCTTTGCCAGCTGCTGCGTGATGGTGGAACCACCACCGGCAGACTTCTGACGCATCACACCACGCTTCACGACAGCACGTCCCAAAGCCCTTCCGTCGATACCTGAGTGTTCGAAGAAACGTTCATCCTCCGTTGCCACCAACGCCTTCACGAGATTCGTGGGAAGCGAGTCGAACGGCACATTGATACGGTTGGCAGAAGCATAGCTGTACGTACCCATCGTCTTGCCGTCGGCGCTGTAGATGATGGATGCCGACTTGTTGATAGGATTCTGCATATCTTCAATGTCCGGCAATTTACCCATCCATCCCCAGGCAATCGTAGCAAACGCTGCAATATAGAGGAAGATGATGATACCGGCGGTCCACCAAATAAACTTCAGCGCACCTTTCACACTACGTTTTTTCTTCTCATCCTTGTCCGACTTAGCTTTCTTTCCAGTCGGCTTTTTGTTCTGATTCTGAGTATTCACAGGATTTTGAGTATTCACGGGATTCTCTGTCTTTGTTGGTATAGGAATAGGAGGCACCACCACTGGGGCAGGCTCAACTGCCGGCGTTGGAGCAGAAACCGAAATCGGTTCTGCTGCTGGAGCTGGCTCAGGGGCAGGCTCAACTGGAGCCAGTGGTTCTGCTGCCGGAGCTGGCTCAACAACTGGCGTTGGCTCAGCGACAGGCATTGGTTCTTCGCCTTCATCGTCCATATCGTCGTCGTTGTCAGCCAAAGCCGCTTGGATTCGCGCCTTCACCTCGTCCGACAACTCAGGATGCGTTTCCAGAAAACTACGCAGCACCTCTGCGTCCTGCGGATTCACAGTCGGATTCACGACAGGCATAGGTTGTTCCGTTGCAGGCACAACTGGCTGTTCCGTCGTAGGTTCAGTCGGATTCACAACTGGCGCAGGCTGTTCCGTCGTAGGTTCAGTCGGATTCACGACAGGCTTTTCGTTCGCTGGCTGCTCTGCGGAAAAATTGATATTTTCAGGTTCCATGTTCACGCGTGCATGTACTTTTTATACTTTCAACCTGCAAAGGTAAGACTTTTTCCCCAATCCGCAAAATAATTTACCCTATCGATGCAGTTTTTCTTGCTTACGCACCTTTTTTTCGCCATTCCATCCCGTCACACAACAACAAACACTCACTCTAAAACACACAAACACTCACTCTTGAATGTGCAAACACAAAAATTGAAATGTGCGAACACAAAATTTCGCAAATGTTCACTCAAAATAAATTTTTAAGTACTTATAAGAAAATTTCCAAGTACTTGGAAAAAAAATTCTAAGTACTTAGAAAAAAAATTCCAAGTACTTGAAAAAAAATTTCTAAGTACTTGGAAATTTATCCACACTTAACACGCAGAAAAATTTATGTTAAGTCAGATGGTGCAACATGTTAACACACAGATTATTACAAGCGAACAAACAGACCATTACAAGCAGACAAACAGGAGGTTACGAAACAACGCAAAATTCATCGAAAATAACCACAAATAAGATTCATACCTTATTCACAAGAATTGCTATACCTTGTTGAGAAGATTTGCTGACAAAATTTGCTATACCTTATTTGCAGATTTGTATACCTTATTGACAACATTTGCTATACTTTGTTAACAAGATTTGCTATACCTTATTAATATAAGGAAGGAGCATTTTGGTGAGGAAAATCGACTTGAGAAAGGGTGTTTCATGGGTTTGGAACGAAGAAAAAGGAAGAAATGAGAAGGAATAACGTTTTTTTAGAGTGAAAAGGCGAAAGTGTGGGAGAAAATTCGTAACTTTGCAGGTTGAATGGGAATTCAGCTTAGACGACTCTGAGTGAGGATTCACAAAGAAAGACGCGAGAAAAGCAAGAAAGAAAACAACAATATATGAACCGAAGCATTGTTTCAATTGCCGATTACAGCCGCGAGAAGATTCAGTATCTGCTCGATATGGCTGCTGAGTTTGAGAAAAATCCGAACCGTAAGTTGCTCGAAGGAAAAGTGGTGGCTACGCTGTTCTTCGAACCTTCCACACGTACTCGCCTGTCTTTCGAGACAGCTGCGAACCGCTTAGGTGCACGTGTCATCGGCTTTACCGATCCGAAGGTGACAAGTTCGTCGAAAGGCGAGACGCTGAAGGACACGATTAAGATGGTGTCGAACTACGCAGACGTCATCGTCATGCGTCATAAGCTGGAGGGAGCAGCGCTCTACGCCAGCGAAGTGACCCACATCCCCATCATCAACGCTGGCGACGGTTCGAACCTGCACCCTTCGCAGACGATGCTCGACCTTTACAGCATCTACAAGACTCAAGGTACGCTGGAGAACCTGAACATCTACATGGTGGGCGACCTGAAGTACGGACGAACCGTTCACTCGCTGCTGATGTCGATGCGCAAGTACAATCCTACGTTCCACTTCATTGCGCCGAAGGAACTGGAGATGCCTGAGGAGTATAAGCTCTACTGCCAGAAGGAAGGGATTAAGTACGTGGAACAGACGGACTTCACGGAAGAGACCATTGCCGATGCCGACATTCTGTATATGACTCGTGTGCAGCGTGAGCGCTTCACGGACTTGATGGAATATGAGCGGGTGAAGGATGCGTATATCCTGCGTGCCGACATGCTGGGCAAGTGCCGCGAGAACATGAAGATCCTGCATCCGCTTCCACGTGTGAACGAAATTGAGCAGGATGTGGATGACTCCCCACACGCCTACTATTTCCAGCAGGCTCAGAACGGACTTTATGCCCGTCAGGCGCTGATTTGCGACGTGCTCGGAATCACTTTGGATCAAGTAAAGAACGATTAAAGAAGAACGAAGATGATGGAAAAGAGAAAAGACCTATTAGTGGCAGCCATTGAGAACGGAACTGTCATCGACCACATACCGACCAATAAGGTGTTTATGATTGCCTCCCTGCTCGAACTGGACAAATGCAGCGACCAGGTGACGATTGGTAACAACTTCGAGAGTGACAAGATGGGCAAGAAAGGCATCATCAAGATTGCCAACCGCTTCTTCTCGGATGCAGAAATCAGCCGTATCGCTGTGGTCTGCCCTAACATCCGCTTCTGCCTCATCAAGGACTACGATGTGGTGGAGAAGAAGATTGCCGAACTGCCCGACGAACTGCGAAATGTGGTACGTTGCGCCAATCCTGTCTGCATCACCAACAACGAGCCGATGAAGACCGTTTTCTACGTGACAGACAAGGAAAAAGGAATCGTGAAATGCCGCTACTGCGGAAAAGAACAACAGATCGAACATATCAAATTAGTATAATGAAAAAGTTTGTAGAGCGCCCAAAACTGGATTTGAGCGAAGTAAATAATGAAGTGTTGAAGACTTGGAACGCAGAAGATGTGTTCCACAAAAGTATTGACGAACGTGAAGGATTCCCTCCCTTCATCTTCTATGAGGGACCTCCATCAGCCAACGGACACCCAGGTATCCACCACGTGATGGGCCGTACCATCAAGGACACATTCCTGCGCTACAAGACCATGCAGGGTTTCCAGGTGAAGCGTAAGGCTGGCTGGGACACCCACGGACTGCCTGTGGAGCTGAGTGTGGAGAAAAGTCTGGGCATCACAAAAGAAGACATCGGCAAGAAGATCTCCGTAGATGACTACAACGACGCTTGCCGCAAAAACGTGATGATGTACACCAACGAATGGACAGAACTCACCGACAAGATGGGCTACTGGGTAGATTTGGAACATCCCTACATCACCTACGACAACAAATACATCGAAACTCTCTGGTACCTGCTCAAGCAGCTCTACCAAAAGGGTCTGTTGTATAAAGGCTACACCATCCAGCCTTACTCGCCAGCTGCCGGCACAGGACTTTCAAGCCACGAGCTGAACCAGCCAGGTTGCTACCGAGATGTGAAGGACACAACGGTAACGGCACAGTTTAGGGTAGCCCCCTCTAACTCCCCCAAGGGGGAGAACGGAGGACTGTGGGACGCAATCTCTTCATCCCCCCTTGGGGGGAACGAGGGGGGCCACGTTTACATCCTCGCTTGGACGACAACGCCGTGGACATTGCCTTCGAACACAGCACTCTGTGTGGGTCCGAAAATCGACTACGTGGCGCTGAAGGGCAAGAATCCCTACAGCGGAGAGGAAGCCATCTATATTCTCGCCGAAAGTCGCCTGTCTGCCTACTTCGCTCCTGAGAAGGACGAGGAAGGCAACGAGAAGCCTTTGGAAATCCTGTGGCGAGGCAAGGGTACAGACCTCGTGGGTCTTCACTACGAGCAGCTTTTCCCTTGGGTGAAACCTTGCGCACTCGAGGGCGACCAGGTGGTTGTGAAGGAGAGCGCAGCCTTCCGAGTTATTCCTGGCGACTATGTGACCACAGAAGATGGTACGGGTATCGTGCACATCGCTCCTACTTTTGGTGCAGACGACGCCAAGGTGGCGAAAGATGCCGGCATCCCTTCCCTTTTCATGATTGACAAAGCTGGCGATACGCGTCCTATGGTTGACTTCACAGGAAAATACTTCCTGAAGGACGACATGAACGAAGCGTTCGTAAAAGCTTGTGTGAACGAGAGTTATTGGAAGCACAGCGGCGATTTCGTCAAGAATGCCTACGACCCGAAGTATAATCAGGGCGGCAAGTATGACGAGAAGGCTGCCAACAAGGATATGGACCTGAACGTGGTGCTCTGCCTGGAGATGAAGGAAGAAGGAACTGCCTTCAAGATTGAGAAGCACATCCACAACTATCCTCATTGCTGGCGTACGGACAAACCTGTGCTCTACTATCCTCTCGACTCCTGGTTCATCCGTTCCACAGCCTGCAAGGACCGTATGTTCGAACTGAACCAAAGCATCCAATGGAAGCCCGAATCGACGGGTACGGGACGCTTTGGCAAATGGCTCGAGAACCTCAACGACTGGAACCTCTCACGTTCCCGTTACTGGGGTACGCCGCTGCCCATCTGGCGCAACAAAGACACCCACGAAGAACTGTGTATCGGTTCGGTGGAAGAACTCTACAACGAGATTGAGAAAGCCGTAAAGGCTGGCGTCATGCAGAGCAATCCCCTGAAGGACAAAGGATTTGTTCCTGGCGACATGAGTCAGGAGAATTACGACAAGATCGACCTGCACCGTCCTTATGTTGACGACATCAAACTGGTGAGCGAGAACGGCAACGTGCTGACACGCGAACTCGACCTCATCGATGTGTGGTTCGATTCAGGCGCTATGCCTTACGCACAGGTTCACTATCCTTTCGAGAATCGCGACCTCATAGATAAAGGTATTGCCTTCCCAGCCGACTTCATTGCCGAAGGTGTCGATCAGACACGCGGCTGGTTCTTCACGCTCCACGCCATCGCCACGATGGTGTTCGACTCCGTTGCCTTCAAAGCTGTGATTTCCAACGGACTGGTGCTCGACAAGAACGGCATCAAGATGTCGAAGCGTCTGGGCAACGTCATCAATCCGTTCGACTGCATCGGCACTTACGGCGCAGACGCAGTCCGCTGGTACATGATTACCAACTCGTCGCCTTGGGACAACCTGTCGTTCGACCCCGAAGGCGTGAAGGAAGTGACGAGCCAGTTCTTCATCAAGCTGCAGCAGGCCTACGCCTTCTTCACGATGTATGCCAACGTTGACGGCTTTGAGTACAAGGAAGCAGACCTCGCCTACGAGGATCGTCCAGACTTCGACCGCTGGCTGCTCTCTGAGCTGAACTCGCTGGTGAAGAACGTGCAGACGTATCTCGACGACTACGATCCGACTCCTGCAGGACGACTCATCCAGTCCTTCGTCATCGACAATCTCTCCAACTGGTACATCCGTCTGAACAAAGCTCGCTTCTGGGCTGGCGAGATGACAGCAGACAAGCTGAGTGCCTACCAGACCCTCTACACCTGCCTCGACACTCTCAGCCGACTCATCGCACCTATCGCTCCGTTCTATGCAGACCAGCTCTTCCGCGACCTCAATGCCGTAACAGGAAAGGACGAGAACAAGAGCGTTCACCTTGCACGCTTCCCAAAATACAACGAAAGCTATATCGACAGCGAACTCGAAACAGCGATGGAAGCTGCCATGAAGGTAACGTCGATGGGACTTTCCATTCGCAAGAAAGTGAAGATTCCTGTGATCCAGGCGCTCCACTCATTAGCTATTCCCGACACCGACCCTGTCTTGAGCGGACGTATCGAACGCATGAAGGACATCATCACCAAAGAGGTAAACGTGAAGGAGTTGCAGCTGATGGACGGTGCGTTGCTGGTGAAGAGTGTGAAGTGTAACTTCCGTGTGATGGGTAAGAAGTTCGGAAAACTGATGAAAGCTGTGAGCGACGCTGTGACCAATATGTCGCAGGCTCAGATTGCCGAACTCGAAGAGAAAGGACAAATCACCCTTTCTGCCGCTGGTGAGGACGCTGTGGTTGAACTCGCCGATGTGGATATCATGTCGCAGGACATTCCTGGCTGGAGTGTTGCCAACGAAGGAACCGTTACCGTCGCTCTCGACATCACTATCACGCCAGAGTTGAAGACAGAAGGTCACGCACGTAAGCTCATCAAGCAGATTCAGAACCTGCGCAAGTCACAAGGTTTCGACATCACGGACCGCATTCTCGTGGAAATCACAGATACGCCAGAGACACAGGCTGCACTCGCCGGCTTCAAGGAGAACATTGCCAACCAGGTGCTCGCCAATGCCATCGAGCTGGGACAACCTGAAGGCGAACCCATTAACTTTGAAGATTTCAAAGCTGTTATTCATGTCCAGAAAGCGTAAACTCACCTATCTCGCCATCGGCATCGTTGTCCTGGTGGTGCTGATAGACCAGATCATCAAGATTTGGGTGAAGACCCACATGCATCTGGGTGAAGACATCGAGGTCTTCAGCTGGTTCCACCTGCGTTTCATCCAGAACAACGGAATGGCCTTCGGTTGGGAGATTGGCGGCAAATACCTGCTCACAGCCTTCCGCCTCATCATGGTGCCGGTGATCTCGTGGTTCATCTATCGCCAGATCAAGGCGCGACGTTCCACAGGATTCATCGTGTGCCTTGCGCTCATTCTGGCAGGAAATCTGGGAAACGTGATTGACTGTCTGTTCTACGGACTCATCTTCAACAATCCCGCTGCTCCAGAGGTGGCACAGTTTGTGTCGTTTGGTGACGGCTACACCAGTTTGATGCTGGGACGCGTGGTCGATATGTTCTACTTCCCGCTGTTCGAATGGACAATGCCCGACTGGGGCTGGTTGAACTCTCTGCCGTTCATTCCCAACGCAGGAGAGCACTGCACCTTCTTCTCCGCCATCTTTAACTTTGCCGATGCCGCCATCAGTTGCTCCATCATCACCCTGTTGCTCTTCCCCAAGAAGCTAAAGGTGACGTTTAAGATTTAGTGTTAACAGTTATGTTCCTTGCTGCTTTGTGGCGAGGTCTCAAGTCCTTAGTCCTTTGCGAAAACTCCTTCCCATAGTCCTGTTGCTGCTGCTGGTCAGCGCGTTTTCGTCTTGCAGACAACGTCCCAAAGGCGTGATGTCGAAAGGCAAGATGAAAGATGTGCTGTACGACTATCACTTAGCACAGGCCATGCTTTCGACGATTCCGGAAAGTGAAAGGAGTTCGAACCAGGACTATATCGACGCTGTTCTTCGCAAGCACGGCATTACCCAGGAGGACTTCGACAGTTCGTTGGTGTATTACAATGTGAATGCCGAAGACCTCAAGGACATTTATTCCGATCTGCGCCAACGGTTCGAGGAAGAGAACCAGACGCTTCAGCTCCAGACCGGAAACAGCGAAATGGCGGTGGCTGTGTCGCATGGTAGCGACACCACGAACCTGTGGACAGGGCAGCGTGTGGTTGTGCTGCGAAACCGCAATTTGCAGAACGTGGAACAGTTTACCTTTAAGGCAGACAGCAGTTTCCATCCTGCCGACCACTTCCTGCTCTTCGCCAACATCAACCTGAAGCATGAGCCTGGACTGGGAACCGATTATCAGCTGACGATGGCGCTGACCCTACGGAACAAAGAAGGAAAGAGCTTCAGCAAGGTGGAGACTTATACGCAGTCGGGACGTCACCAAATGGAAGTGTCGCAGGCTGTTCCCAAGGATATCGAGGAGGTTTCGGGCTTCTTCTATTATCGAGGAAAGAAAGGCGGACGCAACTTTGCCCTCATCGACAATATCGCTTTGGTGCGAATGCACATTCCTGGCGATACGCTGTCTGCTACTCAGCAGAAAGCTGACAGTTTGCGTGCTGACAGTCTGAAGCAAATGGTGCCCAACGACTCGTTGAGGAGAAGGATGCCTGTGCCGTTGACGCCAGAGGAGATGCAGACCGACAGTCTCCACTCCGACAAGATCCAGATCCGCACGGCACCCGAACATCGCACGCCTAACAGCTTTGGTCCGCGTCGTCGTGTAGCGAAGCCAACAGCGAAGCCTCAGCCGATGAACAATCAGCAAAGGAAGCCTCAACCCGTCAGAATGCAAGCACCTAACAAAAAATAAGGAATAGGTGAAAGATCTTTAGGGAACAGGTTAGCCATTTTTAAGGAACTGGTAAACTGTCAATCATAATTAGGTTTATGGATATCCGACGCATAGCAGCCTCGAAGGTGATTCTGCCCGATGGAAAAGAATACGCGAACCACGTAGTTGAACTACTCGGTTCGCGTTTAGTGAATCATTACCCTTTGCAGGGCGAAATCGCGATGACTGAATGGTTAGGCGGAACTATTCGCTTCGAGGAAGCTGGCGTTTTTCACATCACACACCTCTCCGACGGAACTCAGCGCAGACGATTGCTGTCGCCACAGCCACATTGAGCGACTCCGTCGTAGGGCGTCCTAAGGGATAGTTCGGAATCAGCAATCGGTGGCTCACCCATTTCTCCACAGCATTCGAAATGCCGTTCCCCTCGTTTCCCATCACTATCACACCACAATCTGCATTCCCCAACTCTGTCTGGTACAGGTCGTCGCCGTCGAGGAACGTGCCATACACAGGGATATTCTCCTTCTGACGAAGCGTTTCGAGGAAAGCAGGTAAATCCACTTCGTGAACCTGCACATGCGCCAAAGCACCCATCGTTGCCTGAACGGTTTTGGGATTGTAGAGGTCGGAACATCCCTGCGAACAGAAGATATGCTCAATGCCGAACCAATCTGCTAGTCGGACGATGGTGCCCAAGTTCCCTGGATTCTGCACATCGTCGAGTGCCAGGCAGAGTTCGTGTTCAGGAGCTGAGAAGTCGGGTGAAGTCTGAGGTTGACGGAACACAGCCAGGATTCCCTGTGGTGTTTCCACCTGACTGATACGGCGCAGATCGTCTTCTGTTACCAGACCACCCTGTCCGTCGTCCTGACCCACTTCGGCTTTCCACACACATTCGAAACCCGCAGCTGTCAAATCTGCTACCAGTTTACGACCTTCTGCCACAAACACGCCTTCACGCTGACGGTATTTCTTCATCGCCAGCGAACGCACCCATTTCTGTCTGTTTTTGCTAATCATGCGGCAAAGGTAGTGAAAAATTATTGAAAAATGAAGAATGAAGAATAAAGAATGCATAATAATTAGGTAAGGAGTTGATAATTTTAAGAAAAACACGTAACTTTGCAAAGATTTATGGACTTAACACAACGACATAGGGCTTTTTCCTTTCCTCGCCTGCTCACGTTCCTGTTGCTGACGACGCTGTTGGCGGCATGCAGTGTGGATAAATACGTGGCAGACGACCAGCTTTATCTGCGTAGTGTAAAAGTCGTCAGCACAGAGCCGGAAGTCACAAAGCCTTACCAGCTTTCCGGTTATGTGAAACAGTCGCCCAACGTGAAGTGGTTTGGTGCAAAGGTTCCCATGCGAATCTATTGTGCCAGCAATCCGAACAGCAAGTCGTGGACATCCAAACTGCTGCGAAAAATTGGAGAAGAACCCGTGCTCTTTGACACACTTCGTACCCAGCGTACCATCGAAGATATCGAACAGGTGCTTTCGAACGCTGGCTATATGCACTCTTCTGTGGAACTGGTTAACGACATTCACGGAAAGAAGCTCGATCTTACTTATAAGGTGACGCCAGGCGAACGCTATTCGGTTCGGAGCTTAGAACGCGTCGTCGATGATCCGAAGCTTCGCGAACTGATCTGCGGACCCGATACCGCCGACTCCCACCTCAGCATCGGAATGCCGATGGATGTCAACAAGCTGAACAGCGAACGCTCACGCATCACGAATCTCCTTCGTTCGATGGGTTACTACAAGTTCAACAAAGACGACATCACCTATCGTGCCGACACGCTGGCAGGAAGTCTGTCTGTGGATCTGCTCATGCATGTACGTCTGCATCTGGAGAACGGACGTTCCGACCCAGAGAACCACACGCAATACCGCATTGGCGATGTCACCTATCAGGTGGAAGGCGGAGCCGAACACTTCCGTCGTTCGCTCCTCACGTCGAACACGCGTCTCATCAGCGGAGAACTCTACAACGACGCACATCTGCGCCAGACCTACAACAACTTCACGCGTCTGCAGGCCATCAGTTACAGCAATATCCGTATAAACGAACGCCCAGGCACCGACACGCTGGACTGCCAGATCGTGCTCAATCGTGCGCAACCTCGTTCCTTTAGCTTCGACCTCGAAGGCACCAACTCCGCAGGCGACTTGGGAGCTGCCGCTTCTGCCTCGTTCCAGAACAAGAACCTGTTCAAGGGTTCGGAGACGCTGACGCTGAAGTTGCGTGGTGCTTACGAAGCCATCACCGGTCTGGACGGTTATGAAGGACATAACTACATCGAACTGGGTGGTGAGGCACGACTCGCATTCCCTGGCTTCCTCCTTCCGTTGGTGAGTCATGAGTTTGCGTCGCTTCATGCTGCCACCTCCGAAATCTCGCTTCAGTACAACCGGCAGAACCGCCCTGAATTCAACCGCCGAGTGCTGACCGCTGCCTGGCGCTATCGCTGGCAGAGCATGAACAAAAAGGTGCAGCACCGTTTCGACCTGCTCGAAGTCAACTACATCTACATGCCGTGGATTTCCACACGCTTCCGCGAGCAGTATCTCGATTCGTTAGGACGCCAGAACGCCATTCTCCGTTATAACTACGAGAACCTGCTCATCACCAAACTGGGCTACACCTATTCCTTTAACTCACTCGGCACCTCCGCCACAACCACCTACGGACAGAACGCCTACACGCTTCGCTTCAACATAGAGACATCAGGAAATGTGTTGGGAACCCTCACACGTATCTTCGATGCTAAACGCAACGACCAAGACCAGCGCACCTTCTGCGGCATTGCCTTTGCTCAGTACGTACGAGGGGATTTCGATTGGGCGAAAAGCATACGCATCGACCGCAACAACTCGATGGCGCTCCACGCAGGCTTTGGCATTGCCGTTCCCTACGGGAACAGCAACCAGCTGCCATTCGAAAAACGCTACTTCGCTGGAGGAGCTAACTCCGTTCGCGGATGGAGCGTCCGCAGTCTGGGACCAGGAGCTTACAAAGGTGCTGACCGCCAGATCAACTTTCTGAACCAAAGCGGCGACATCAAGCTCGACCTCTCGATGGAGTATCGCGCTTTGCTCTTCTGGAAACTCAACGGCGCCATCTTCGTGGATGCCGGTAATATCTGGACCATCCGCAAATACGATGACCAGCCCGAAGGAGAGTTCCGTTTCGACAAGTTCTATGAACAGATCGCCATGAGCTACGGTATCGGACTTCGTCTGGCACTCGACTTCTTCACCCTGCGTTTCGATGCAGGTATGAAAGCCATCAACCCCGCCTACAAGGGACGAGACCACTACCCCATCATCCATCCCAATCTGGATCGCGACTTCGCCTTCCACTTCGCCATCGGTCTCCCCTTCTAAGGTACTGTGCAGCGCGTTTTACCGCGCTGATAAACTTTCAACTTTAAACTTTCAACTTTAAACTTTATATTTATGTACAGAACTCACACCTGCGGAGAACTCCGCATTCAGAACGCCGGCGAGGTAGTAACCTTGGCCGGATGGGTGCAGCGTGTACGCAAGATGGGCGGAATGACCTTCGTCGATCTGCGCGACCGCTATGGCATCACTCAGTTGGTTTTCAACGAAGAAACCAACGCAGAACTTTGTGAACAAGCTAACAAACTGGGACGCGAGTACGTCATTCAGGTAGAAGGAACCGTGAACGAGCGCTACAGCAAGAACGCCAACCTGCCTACCGGCGACATCGAGATCATCGTCAGCCGCCTTACCCAGCTCAACGCCAGCGAGACACCTCCATTCACCATTGAGGATCAGAGCGACGGTGGCGACGACCTGCGCATGAAGTACCGTTACCTCGACCTCCGCCGCTCTTGTGTTCGCAAGAACCTCGAACTGCGCCATCGCATGTGTATCGAGGTGCGCAACTACCTCTCCAACCTCGGATTCCTCGAAGTGGAGACACCTATGCTCATCGGCTCTACGCCAGAAGGCGCACGCGACTTCGTAGTACCCAGCCGCATGAACCCAGGTCAGTTCTACGCCCTTCCTCAGAGTCCGCAGACCCTCAAGCAGCTGCTCATGGTGGCAGGTTTCGACCGCTACTTCCAGATTGTGAAGTGCTTCCGCGACGAAGACCTTCGTGCCGACCGTCAGCCCGAATTCACACAGATCGACTGCGAAATGTCGTTCGTCACTCAGGAGGACATCATTCAGACCTTCGAAGGAATGGCAAAGCATCTCTTCAAAGTGCTTCGCGGCGTCGATCTCAACGAACCTTTCCTGCGTCTGCCTTGGTCAGAGGCTATGCGTCGCTTTGGTAGCGACAAGCCCGATATGCGATTCGGAATGGAGTTCGTCGAACTCATGGACGTGCTGAAAGGAACCGGTGAGTTCGCAGTCTTCAACGATGCTGCTTACATTGGCGGTATCTGCGCCAAAGGTTGTGCTGTCTATACCCGCAAGCAGATGGATCAGCTCACCGACTGGGTGAAGCGTCCACAGATTGGTGCCAAAGGCCTCGTCTATGCACGCGTTCAGGAAGACGGAAGCGTGAAGTCGAGTGTTGACAAGTTCTATACTCCCGAAGTGCTGACGAAGCTGAAAGAAGCGATGGGAGCCGAAGCTGGTGACCTCATCCTCATCCTCAGCGGCGACGACGCCATGAAGACCCGCAAGCAACTCTGCGAACTGCGTCTGGAAATGGGAGAACGTCTCGGTCTGCGCGACAAGAACAAGTTTGCCCTCCTCTGGGTGACCGAATTCCCCATGTTCGAGTGGAGCGACGAAGAGCAGCGCCTCATGGCTATGCACCATCCGTTCACCCATCCTATGGACGAAGACATCCCTATGCTCGATACCGACCCTGCAGCCGTTCGTGCCGATGCCTACGATATGGTTTGCAACGGCGTAGAAGTTGGAGGCGGAAGCATCCGTATCCACGATCCTAAGCTTCAGGCCAAGATGTTCGAAATCCTCGGCTTCACCCCCGAACGGGCACAGGAGCAGTTCGGCTTCCTCATGAACGCCTTCAAGTACGGTGCCCCACCACACGGAGGTCTCGCTTACGGTCTGGATCGTTGGGTCAGCATCTTTGCCGGTCTCGACAGCATCCGCGACTGCATCGCCTTCCCGAAGAACAACTCCGGACGCGATGTCATGCTCGATGCCCCAGCAGCCATCGAACAGAAACAGCTCGATGAACTCTACCTCTCCCTCGTTACCCAGACAGCAGAGTAAATCAGCTATCTTATAAAGGAATTAGTTCTATCGTTGTTTCGTTTTAACGATTAATCGGTTAATCGTTTCATCGTTTTCTCGTTTATTCGATTAAACGGTTTAACGATTAATCGATTTTTCGTTCAATCGTTTTCCCATTTATTCGATTAAACGGTTTAACGATTTAGGATTCTTATTTATGATTATGTTATTCAGATAGCAGTTGCAAAGATAGACAATATCTTTAAGATAAACAAAAAAGAAAAAAAGATGTATCAATCTATCTATATCATGAGCAATTCATGTTCAATTTATGGCATTCTGTCCCCAAAGAATAATCAATTGAGCCTTCGGTCCATCGCGAGCAGGAGGCTCACCACTCCCTACAATCCATCCAAACTGAGAAAACATTAAGGAGGAACAGAGTGTTGAATCACTTCTTGTTCCTCCTTATTATTGTACAGGGGCGTGTATGGAATTACCTGTCCCCTACGATTCTATTAATACAACAACCCAAACATCCATAACGGAATGCGGTTTCTGTGACCAACCTCTGTATTGTCAACAGCAAGATAACTGTCATCTATATGCTTTATCTGGTCAAAACCCTTCCCTTTTCCACCAACCTCGAACAAATGTTTTCTGTCAACAAGAAAATCACCCGCCTTTGGGTAACGTACTTCATGGCCTTGCGATAACTGATTACAGAAGAAGACCTCACGCAGGGTGCCTGTATCAACTTTTGGTGTAAGCGCATACATCATGGTAGGATTATTGATGTATATTTTATCTGGGCGAGACAGGTTATCCGGACTTTTCGCATTGTCACTCAACAACAGAAGCAGACCACCGCGCTGTAGCGCATAAAGCATTTTCAGCCCTTGATTACGATCTGTTTCCAACTCCTTGTAGATCTCATTCATCTTGGGCAGTTGCGGAACCCTCTCAGCAAGAATCATCAACATCTTTTTTGTCTTGCGAATCGTTGATATTGTGATATCCTCAATATTAGGATAATCCACTTCTATCACTTGATTGGCGACATTCTGCAGCCTTTGATAATAACCATGATGTACAGCCTTATAGAATGGATAATACCCCACTTCAAGATATTTCTTGAAATGCTCCAATATCTTTATTTTGCCACACACCTCCATAGCGATGCCAACATGATCTACAAGCAGTTGTTCAAGAGTAACCGGCTTCATTTGCAGTACACCTTCATACTCCAGAAACTCTCTTAGTGACAGCCCTCGCATTTCATACATAGTCAGGCGACGCGAGAGATCGCCTTCGCTGCTTTCTATCTGAAGCATGGATGATCCAGTGTAAACCACATAGAGTCCTGGATAGTCGTCGCAGATGTTTTTAAGCAGCGTCTGCCAATGCTTATAATAATGAATCTCATCGATAAAAAGATGAGTTCCACCGTGTGTATAGTGATAGTCCACCACATCGATAATATCGTGAGTGCTAAACCACAGATTGTCAAGTGACACATAAAGCACCTTATCCAGTTCTTTACCCTTAAAGGTCTCTTTGATGTGTTGTAAAATCAGAGTTGACTTACCACATCCCTTCGGACCTTTTATACCAATCAGTGTGTCGTTCCAATCTATTTTCCCATATAGGTAACGAAAGAAAGACATTGGCGTAGCAGCCAACCTGCGTTGGAAAATCTTAATGAGATAATTGATTTGTTCTTCCATATATCTTAAATTCTATTGTATTTTGCCTTGACTTAGACTAGAAAAAGTTGTCACTTTCGGAGGCAAAAAGCAAGTGACAATGAAGCACAAGACAAGGACAGAGCGCGTGTATAACGAAGCTACCGGT
>CAJOHO010000032.1 GCA_905234555.1 uncultured Bacteroidaceae bacterium | reverse complement strand
CCTAACATAGGGGCCTGGAACCCCTGTGCTGATGCGGGTTTCAGGATGTTAGGTTAAATCGGCTGAACCTAACATGCAACCTAACATTTAACCTAACATGGGATACCAATTCAGCCTAACTAAAAACGGATAGAAATCTTGTTTCTGAACAAAGATGAAAGGATGAAAAGAGAGAATGACGAGAAAATAATAACGCAATTTTTCGAGGACCATAATGTTAGGATGGATGTTAGGTTGGATGTTAGGATAAAGCATTTCAACCTAACAT
The DNA here is from genome assembly GCA_905234555.1 of uncultured Bacteroidaceae bacterium. Lineage (GTDB taxonomy): Bacteria > Bacteroidota > Bacteroidia > Bacteroidales > Bacteroidaceae > UBA3839. The sequence continues at coordinate 41,061 of CAJOHO010000032.1, read as the reverse complement.
GGCGCAAGCCCTGTATTCATGCGGCTTTCAGAGGTTAAAAATTCTTACAACGTGAAGAAAAACAAACACGAATGGAATGCGGATTTTTACTCACGGGAAGGCGCTTAAGAGTAAGGGTGGAATAGCACTAAATTAATCTGCCCATTCCAGTTAAGTGTTGGATGCGCTTTGCTGAATTAGGAAACGGAAGGCTGCGAGGAAGAGGCGGGCGTTGGGCATTGTGTTGAGGTTGAGCTTGATGTCGGAGGCAGAGAAAAGGTTTTTCTTTTTGCGCGAATCGTCAATCCAGAGGAAGCCGTCGTGGCTCTTCGTCTCCATCGTTTCCCAGGGAACGGACTTGTCGTCCATCGAGATGCCTTTGCGGCTGAGGAGGATGCGGTGTCCTTTGTCGTTCTTGAAGATGAGTTCGCCGTGCTTCTCCAGCTGTTCTTGCAGACGCTCAAGACCCACCTTGGTCCATTGCCTGTCGATGGCTTCGAGGGAATAATAGACCCAGCCGCCACGATCTACGTTTTCGCCTTTGTTTTTGTAAGCGCCTTTCTTGCGAAAAAGCATTTTCCCCTTTTGGTCCAGCACCTTTAAGTCGAAGCTGGTACCGTTATAGACTCCGTTTGTGTAGCGACGGGTCTTGGAGTAAGCTATGGCTTCTACGTCGGCAAAGTTCACCAACGTGGCGGACTGTTCCTCGCCCTTGCGGTTCACGATTTTCCAGATGAATCCGTTCTGATAGACATAGACGCGATTGGGCTTCAGCCATCCTTTCAGAAGCACGAATAACAAGAGTCCGCCCGTCAGGAGGAAGATGGCTGCCATAATCAGAATCATCCAGCTGTCGGGACCAGGATGCGGTTTGTTGGCTACTTTGGTGAAATAGAGAAACAGCGCGAGGAATGCGCCGGCCAGCAGGAAGATGCTCAGTCCGAGCGAGCATCCGTTGGCAGGATTGGAGTCTTTCTGGCTGTCGTAGCCTTCGATGAAACGTCCCAGCGTGGGGTCGTTCAGGTGGATGTTCTCCGTAGAGACCATGCATTGTTCTTTTGCCTTACTCATAGTTAAATGAAGAATGAAGAATGAAGAGTGAAGAGTGAAGAATGAAGAATACATTCAACATTCATATAATGGGTTAATGAGGTTAATGTGCTTGCAAAGATAGTAATTATAAATGAAGAATGAAGAATGAAGAATGAAAAATGCATAATTCATCATGCATAATTGGAAGAATGAAGAATAATTAGTATATTTGCACGAAGAAAACCGCAAAACAGACAAAAACAATGGTAAGGAAAGCACAGAAGGAAGACATAGGAAGCATCATGGCGCTGTTGCATCAGGTGAATATGGTGCACTACGAAGCGCGGCCTGACTTGTTCAAGCCTCATACCACCAAATACGATGAACAGGAACTGGAAACCCTGCTCAACGAGGAAAGTATGCCCATCTTCGTCTATGACGACGGAGAAGTTCGGGGACATGCTTTCTGCCAGATTAGCGAAGTGAAGAACCACCGACTGCTTCAGGACATCAAGACGCTCTATATCGACGACATTTGTGTGGACGAAAAAGCTCGTGGCAAGCATGTGGGAAAGGCGCTGTATGAATTTGTGCTCGACTATGCTCGCTCCATCGGCTGCCAGAACATCACCCTCAACGTGTGGGAAGGCAACGACCCTGCCCTTTGTTTCTACAGGAACATGGGGATGGGGGTGCAAAAGACGACGATGGAGTGCCTCTTATAAAGTGAAGAGTGAAGAGTGAAGAGTGAAGAATGGACGGAGATAAAATCTCCTGACAAAGAACGGGACATCCACGGCTGACGCCCTGGGCACCACAGCTAAAGTGAAGAGTGAAGAGTGAGGCGGAAAAAGAAGCTAATTCATAATTATAAAAATTTTTTGGGGTCTGAACATACTAAGGATGAAATTCTTACGTTAATAACTACAGAAAGAGAAGATTCCAAGCGCCTATGACAGATTTTACCCCATCGCATGAATTGACACAAAATGTCCAACGAACCGTGAAGCATACAGCGAAGCAGGCTCCTGCGTCTATGCATGCATCGGCAGATTCCCTTTTCTTTGTCCGTTTGTTTGCACGAGCCTATTCGGCTTCATGATTAAACAACTTACATCTTGGACACTTCACAGTTTTTACGTGTCTTGGCTGCACATCCGCAGGTCAAGCAATTGAGTGAGGCTTTGCGCAAATCGCGCAAAAGCCCTTTATTCGTTGATGGGCTGACGGGGTCGGCTGCGCCGCTGGTGTTTGCAGCCTTAAGTCCCCAGGTTCCTTTCCTTTTTGTTCTGGATGATGCGGACGAGGCAGGTTATTTCTACCACGACCTCACACAGATGATGGGTGAGGAACAGGTGTTGTTCTTCCCATCGAGCTATCGGCGTGCCATCAAGTATAACCAGAAGGACTCTGCCAACGAAATCCTGCGAACCGAAGTGCTCTCTAAAGTCTCCTCTCTTGACACTTCACTCTACATCGTCACCTATCCTGAAGCTTTGGCGGAGAAAGTGGTGTCGAAGAACGAACTGACGGAAAACACGGTAACGCTGAAAGTGGGTGAATCCGTAGATTATGGGCAGTTGGAAGAGCGCCTGACGCAGTTAGGGTTCCTTCGCGTGGATTACGTCTATGAACCTGGACAGTTTGCCATTCGAGGCAGCATCATCGACGTCTATTCCTTCTCATCCGAAACGCCTTACCGTTTGGACTTCTTCGGCGACGAAATCGACTCCATCCGTCTGTTCGACGTTCAGACACAGTTGTCGGAGCAGAAAGTGCAGGAGGTGGTGATTGTGCCAGAGATTTCGACGGACGGTTTCGACTATATCCCTGTGCTGGAGTTCTTTCCGCAGAACACGGTGATGGTGACAAAGGACGTTGCCTACCTCTGCGAGAAAGTAGCACAGATTCATGAGGAAGGGTTTGCAGCACAGGCTTTGGTGGAGGAGCAAGGTGCGGATCTGTTGTTCCACAAAAGAGTGGTGGAACCAAGTGAATTCAACAACGCTGTAGCAGGAATCAGAAAAATTATATTGGGAAGGAGTACCTCGGGGGAAAAACCCTCGGCACACTTGCCAGCGAACATCACCTTCTCCACTTCTCCGCAACCGCTGTTTCACAAGAACTTCGACATGGTGGAGCAGGAGTTTGTACGTTTGCAGGAAGAGGGGTATCGGCTGTATATCTTAGCTGACAGCAGCAAACAGATTGAGCGTCTGAAAGACATCTTCGATTCGCTGAACGACGGCAAAGGTATTCCCTTCGAGCCGATTCAGCACACCATTCACGAAGGCTTCATTGACCACACCCTACGCATCTGCTTGTTTACCGACCACCAGATTTTCGATCGTTTCCACAAATATAACCTCAAAAGCGACAAGGCGCGACGAGGTAAGGTGGCGCTGACGCTGAAAGAAATCCAACAGTTCGCTGTAGGCGACTACGTAGTGCATATCGATCACGGTGTGGGGCGTTTCGGTGGACTGGTACGCGTACCCACCAACACCATTGGACCGAACGGTCAGCCTGGCTGGCAGGAAATGATCAAGATTTCCTACCAGAACGAAGATACGGTCTATGTCTCCATCCACGCACTCCACAAGATTTCCAAGTACAAAGGCAAGGAGGGCGAAGCCCCACGTATCAACAAACTCGGTACGGGTGCATGGGAGCGCATGAAGGAACGGGTGAAGACAAAGGTAAAGGACATCGCCCGCGACTTGATACGTCTCTACTCACAGCGCATGAAGGAAAAGGGATTTGCCTTCTCACACGACAGCTACCTGCAGCACGAGCTGGAAGCGTCGTTCATCTACGAAGACACACCCGATCAACTCAAAGCCACACAGGATGTGAAGGCTGATATGGAAAAGCCTCAGCCCATGGACCGACTGGTGTGTGGCGACGTAGGATTCGGCAAAACCGAAGTGGCGGTACGTGCTGCCTTCAAGGCTGCTGCCGACAGCAAACAAGTGGCGGTATTGGTCCCCACCACCGTGTTGGCTTATCAGCATTACCAGACTTTCCGCTCCCGACTCAAGGATATGCCTGTTCGTGTGGATTACCTGAGCCGTGCCCGCACAGCTAAAGAGCAGAAAGAACTGCTGAAAGACCTGGAGGAGGGAAAAATCGACATCATCATCGGCACCCACAAACTGATTGGGAAAGCCGTAAAATTCAAGGATTTGGGACTGCTCATCATCGACGAAGAACAGAAATTCGGTGTCAGCGTCAAGGAAAAACTTCGTCAGATGAAAGTGAATGTAGATACCTTGACGATGACCGCTACACCCATTCCGCGAACCCTCCAATTCTCGTTGATGGGTGCTCGTGACCTGAGTGTCATCCAGACGCCACCCCCCAACCGCTACCCTATTCAGACAGAGATACACACATTCTCACCAGACGTCATTGCCGAAGCCATCAACTTTGAACTTTCACGCAACGGACAGGTGTTCTTTGTCAACAACAAAATCAGCAACCTGCCCGAACTGGAGGCTATGATTCGTAGGACTGTGCCCGATGCACGTATCTGTGTAGGTCACGGACGCATGGATCCCAAGGAACTGGAGCAGAAAGTCTTCGACTTCATGAATCACGACTACGACGTGATGCTTTCCACCACGATTGTGGAAAACGGAGTGGATGTGCCGAACGCCAATACCATTATTATTAATGGGGCACAGAACTACGGACTGAGCGACTTGCACCAGATGCGTGGACGAGTGGGACGAGGAAACCGCAAGGCGTTCTGCTACTTGTTGGCACCACCCCTCGCTGCCCTACCCGACGATGCCCGTCGTCGCCTCCAAGCAATCTCCAACTTCTCGGATTTGGGCAGCGGTCTCCACATCGCCATGCAGGATTTGGACATCCGCGGAGCCGGTAATATGCTGGGTGCGGAACAAAGCGGATTCATTGCTGACCTCGGCTATGAGACCTACCAAAAGATACTGGCAGAAGCAATGGCTGAACTTAAAAGCCAAGCCAACAGCCTCCCCCCTGCCCCCTCCGAAAGAGGGGGAGAAAAAAACATCCAGACGGCAAGCATCTCCTCTCTTGGAGGAAATTGGGGAGAGGCTTCCATCGAATCGGATATTCCTGCTTTCTTCCCAGAGAGTTTTGTGCCGTCGAACGGAGAGCGGATGAGTCTCTATCGCGAACTCGACTCTCTGACCAGTCAGCGCCAGTTGGATGACTACCGAACCAGGCTTCTGGACCGATTTGGACAGATTCCGACAGAAGGCGAAGAACTCATGCACATCATTCAGGTGAAATGGCTGGCAAGCCAGTTGGGAGTGGAACGACTCATCCTCAAGCAACAGCGTATGATCCTCTATCTGGTAAGCAACAACGACAGTTTGTACTACCAGAGCGATGTCTTCGGAAATATCATCCACTATGCGTCGTGGCATCCTCGCGACTGCCAGCTGCGCGATGGGGAGAAGCGTTCTGTTCTGATTCGCAAAGTTTCCACAGTAGCACAAGCACTATCCATCCTGAACGAGATGCTGCATCCAAAGAACTAAGAACCAACCATGAAGCATTCAGCGGAACAAACATCATTGCTTGTTCCGCTGAATACGTATTTGGGACGATTAAAGATGGAGGATTTCCTTAGCTTGAGGAGTGAGGACTTTCTTCAAGTTGATATAAGGAATAAAGCAGGAAGGAAACTCTCCATGTTCTTCGAAGTAGTGTGACTCGATGATTTGGTAGTCACTATAGTCGAACCGTACACCTTCACCCATGAAAAGCGGAGCATTGGGCATCGGAATACCCAACTGGTAGATATCCACGTTCTCCTTACCATATTTCTCCTTGAGGGCTTTCTCTATGAGCGGACGCAGATCATCCATCGAAGTAAACATTTCGAAACCCAGAATACTGCCGTCGCTCTTCAAGAACGTGACATCCGCGCAACTGGCGTTGCTGGTAGCGTTCTCCACACCATAGCCATAGAACTTGCCTGTGAAGGAGATGAAGTAGTCGTTCTCGTACTCACGCTGAATCCAATAGCGGTATTCCCACTCAGGAACGCTGACAGGCTGTATGCTGTCAACGCCCTCCGGATGTTCCATCTTTGCCAATTCGAGCAACATATCAATCTGCTGCTTGATGTGAGAAGCGGAATTCTGCTGGCAGAATCGGGTGGCATAGAACTGGGACAGGTCGTTGAGCTGGGTGGGGTCACCTTCAAAGACTTCTCCTTCGCGTGCCATCAGCGTGTTTGCCCATTGGCAGACGGCACGTGTCAAGGTTGCAGAATAACCTTGTAAAGTATCTGTTGGAAGGTCTGCAATGAGGGTAAACTGAGCCACATGACCTTGATAGGCTTCGCTGAGGGAATCGGCAAAGTGTGTCAAAACTGGATTTGACTCATCGCTCTGTACAGAATCGTTCGGCTCGGCGTTGTTGTCAGACTTCTGACCAGAATTGCAAGCTGAAAGCAGTAGAAGAACTGCCAGCATCGTAACGCAGGAAGCACAACGTCTCTTACGAATCCAAGGCAGCGCCAGAGCCACAATGATGGCAAGAACAAGGAGAATCAGAGCGATACGGGCGATGGTCTCAGTAGTGTGGATCGATTGGGGATCGAAGGTCATTTCCACCACATGATCGCCTGCAGGAATACGCATAGCTCGCAGCACATAGTCGGCACGACCCATCTCGGCTGGTTTACCGTCGATCGTTGCAGTCCAGTCGGGATAATAGATTTCGGAGAAAACGGCCAAAGCACCATTCTTAGTGCTGACTTTATAGGTCACGCGGTCAGAAGTCAACTCCGTCTGGTAGATGGTGTCGCCAGGACTGAGAGCAGGAACCGCCTCCTTGCCCAACGTTTCGGCAAAGCGTTGATCAACCACAGCCGTAAGACGAGGAGATACCTTACCTAATGTTTCCAGCTCAGCATTGGCATTATCTACATAGATGATGTCATTTACCAACCAAGCATTTCCGTAGGCAGCAGGATTCTGGACGGGAATGGACTGATTCTGCTGAGCTGGCAGGAGGAACCAACGTGTGTTGAGCATGTTGAGCACAGGGAAAAGGCTGTCGGTATTGGCTGCTGAAAGGTCGTAGATGGGGAAATTGCTCTGTGCCTGAATCGTAGCCATCGTATCGATGGAAGCCTGATTCAGCGCCGCATAGACATTTCCGATTTCAGAACTGAGCACGTAGGCATCCAGCAGTTCCTGATAGCGCAAGAGTTTAGCGGCATGATAGCCTCCGATACTAGCATAGAAGAATGCTGGTGTGTTGTCGCCCATGTGGTTGAAGTCGCAGACACGATAGTTACGCTGAGTACCCGACACACTTTGAATGAACTGGTCAGCTTCTGTAGGATCGGGAGCTACCTGCACCTGAGGCGTAGAGAACATCGTGTCGTTGATGTAGCGTTTGTTGACACTCCACATATCCACTAAGCAGATGACCAAAAGGATGCCGCTCAAGAGAGCGATTTGAGTGCTGGAGTTTTGTGATTCCTGCGCTTTGGAGTTGGTTTTTCTGAAGAACCAGAACATCGCAGCACAACCCAAAACGATGATGAAGAAGGAACGAAGGGCGTCGGACGACAGCATAGAGAGACGCATCTGTGAGATGCTGGCAAAGAGCGGTGCCTCCAAACTCTGTGCCTGCTCTGGATTGAGTCCGAGCCAGGCGGAACGGGACATCCAAGTGCTGTGTTCGTGAGACGAAAGACCGTTTCCACCTAACGAGGGTGAAAGCACGAACAACAAACAAATGAAAGCAGTAATCGCTCCGCTGTAGATCAAAGCCTTTTTCATCTGTGGACGTCGTTCAGCATCGCCACATCCTTTCACAAATTCCTTGAGTCCCAGCAAAGCCAATAACGGAATGGTAAATTCTGCTACAACCAAAATACTGGAAATCGGACGGAACTTAGAGAAGAAAGGTACGTGGTCGATGAAGAAGTTCGTAAACCCAGGGAAGTTGTGTCCCCATGAGAGCATGATGGACAGCAGAGTGGCTGCCACCAAAGCCCATTTCAGCGCACTCTGATGAGGAATCACGAAGAGAGCAAGAATGAACAGCATGCAGACCAAAGCACCTACATAGACCGGTCCGCTGGTCATCGGCTGCTCACCCCAATATTCGCCCATGACAGCATAAACCTGTGGAGGGAGCATTGGGTCAGCTTTATCCTCGAAGCTTGCGTGATGGTAAGCATACTCCTGCGGATTGTAGAACATATCTTGTGAGGCTCCACCTCGGAAGTTAGGAATGAGCAGCGTCATGGTCTCGTCGATGCCATAACTCCAGTTGGTGATATAGCTGCGGTCCAATCCACCAGCGGTCTGGTCGCCTTGCTTGTCAGCTTTCACCAGTTCGCTACCTCCACGTGCATGCTTTGCATACTCGTAAGTATGGTAGAGGTTGGAGATGTTGAGTGCGACGGCAATAACAGCTGCTACTGCGACAACTCCTGTAGCCTTCCAGAACTGGGCCTGCTTTTTCTTGCAAATGGCTTCGATGAGGAAGGCGATGACCATCAGTACCTCAGGAATCAGGAAATAGTAGGTCATCTGGATATGGTTAGCGGCTAATTGAAGAGCTGCAAAAATAGCTGTCACGATGCCTCCCCACAGGTATTTTCCCCGATAACAGAGCACCAGACCGGCAATTGTCGGTGGAATATAGGCAAGAGCGATGACTTTCCAGATGTGTCCTGCTGCAATGATGATGAAGAAATAGCTGGAGAATGCCCAGACAATGGCACCAAGTGCTGCCATCCACTGACGGAAGTTGAAGGCTCGCAACAGAATGTAGAATCCCAACATGGAAGCAAAGATGTACCACACATAGTTGGGGAACCACAAGTGGTAGGCTTTCTCTACTGTATTGAGCGTGGTCTGGGAGTCGTAACTGGGTGCAATCTGATAGGTGGGCATACCGCCGAAGATGGAATTGATCCAACGAGGCGTTTCGCCGTTGTGGGCATCACGATAAGCCTGGATTTCCACACTGACACCATCCATCTGGGAATGGTCTCCACCTGTGATTTTCTTGCCTTCGAGGGCAGGACTGAAGTATAAAAGGGCAATGGCAGCAAAGAGCAGGATGCACAGAACATCGGGCAACGCACGCTTAGCCCATGCTTTCCAATCGAATGAAGCTGTTTGTTGAGTCATATCGTATTTGATTTATGGTAGATTCTTTGTTTGTTGTTTTCCTACCTTATGAGAGATAAAGGAAATGATTCTTTTTCCCATCACAGAAGTTCGGGTAATTGAAACAGTTTGGTACTATTGGAACCTTTCACAAGGATGGTCTTGCCTTGTGGCTTATGGTTGGCGAGTTCTGCCTTCACGGCTTCCACATCGTGGAAATGACGGAAAGCGTCCGGACAGTTGGCTTGGGCGAAATTATCACCGACCAACCATACTTCCTCAAGGTCTATCGTCTGCAACAAATCCACAATTCGCTGATGCTCCTGTGCTGACGCTTCTCCCAGCTCACCCATATCACCGATGATACACATCTTGTGAGAGGCTTGCATCTGTTGGAAATTCTGCAAAGCCAAAGACATAGAGGTGGGATTGGCATTGTAGGCATCCACAATCAGGGCGTTGTCGGCAGTCTGCATGAACTGTGAGCGGTTGTTGGAAGGAACATAATCTGCCAACGCAGCACAGATATCCTCAACCGACACACCAAACTGAACACCTACGGTGGCTGCAGCCAGTGCGTTGTCGATGTTATATGCGCCAATCAGGTGGGTTTGCACCTCGTGTCCCAGCAGGGAGAAACGAAGAAACGGATTGCAGTCGGTCAGTTTTCCTTCTAAATAAGGAATGGTGTCCAGACCTTGTGAAATACCCATCAGATGAGGGTTCTGAGGATTGATGAAAACCCGTCCGTGGTGTTCACGCAAGAAGTCGTAGAGTTCACCTTTCGTACGAATCACACCTTCGAAAGAGCCAAAGCCCAATAAGTGAGCCTTCCCCACATTCGTAATCAGTCCATAGTCTGGCTCGACTATTTCCACCAGTTCCTTAATGTCACCAGGGTGGCTGGCTCCCATCTCCACAACCGCCATCTCATGCTCGCGGGTCAGGCGCAGCAGAGTGAGGGGTACACCAATCTGGTTGTTGAGGTTACCTTGCGTGTAGAGCAGATTGTATTTCTTGGAGAGAACGGCAGCAGTCAGTTCCTTGGTGGTTGTCTTTCCGTTGGTTCCCGTAATGCCGACGATGGGAAGTCCCAACTGACGACGATGGTGGCGAGCCAGTTGCTGAAGCGTTTCCAACACGTTGTTCACCAGAATCAGGCGTTTGTCGCCTGTGGCATATTCAGCCTCATCGACAACAGCATAGGCACACCCTTTCTCCAGCGCAGCCGAAGCAAAGGCATTACCATTGAACGAAGCCCCCTTGAGGGCAAAAAAGATAGAGTTAGCCGGACAGTTACGGCTATCGGTTGTAACGACAGGATGTTGTTGAAAGATGTCGTACAGTTCTTGTATTTCCATTGAATAATGAGTGAATTTTGTGCAAAGTTATGAAAAAATCGTTGAAAGTTGAGGATTCAGACACGAAAGTTGAAAATTTATTGCTATTTTTGCCAAAAATATGCTTTCAGACATGCAATACTCAATCAATGTAGGCGGACACCTCCTTGAACTGAGCACACCTCAAGTGATGGGAATCCTCAACGTAACTCCTGACTCTTTCTACGCAGAAAGTAGGGTGCAGACGGAGGAGGCCATCCGTCGGCGTGTGATACAAATCCTCAACGAAGGAGGCTGCATCATTGATGTCGGCGCTTTTAGCACACGGCCAGGAGCCAACGACGTCAGCAAGGAAGAAGAGATGAATCGGTTGAGGACTGCCCTGAAGACCATCCGCCAAGAAGCACCAGACGCCATCCTGTCGGTTGACACGTTTCGTGCCGATGTGGCAAAGATGTGTGTGGAGGAGTATGGCGTGCAGATGGTGAACGACATCTCTTGCGGACAACTGGATGCGCAGATGTTTGCCACAGTAGCCAAACTGGGTGTTCCCTACATCCTGATGCATGGACAGGGAACGGTGTCGGCAACGGCACAGATGCCTCACTATGAGGATCTCATGAAAGAAATACTGCTCTATTTCGCTGAACGAATCCAACAACTGCGCGACTTAGGACAGAAAGACATCATCCTTGACCCAGGCTTCGGCTTTGGCAAAACGCTGGAACAGAACTATGAGTTGCTGGCAAATGTTGACGCACTTCGTATTTTCGAACTGCCTATCCTGGTGGGTGTTTCACGCAAAAGCATGATTTACAAACTCCTGAACACCAGCGCCGAACACGCGCTAAACGGCACCTCAGTCCTCAACACCATTGCGCTGACAAAGGACTGTGCACAAATTCTGCGCGTTCACGATGTGCGGGAAGCTGTGGAGGCTGTCTCTATCGTTTCACAAACTGACAAATACCGTTTTACCGACGAACAGATATGATTGATTTCGGATTAAAAGATGCCATTGATATATTATGCGTGGCATTCTTGCTCTACTACATTTACAAGCTGATGAAGACGTCAGGATCGCTTAACGTCTTCTATGGCATTCTGATTTTTGGCGTCACCTGGATTTTGGTTTCTCAGATATTCCAGATGAAGCTTCTGGGCAGTATCTTCGACAAGTTGGTCAGCGTGGGTGTGCTGGCACTCATCATCTTGTTCCAGGAAGACATCCGACGCTTCTTCCTCACCATCGGCACCAGCAACCGCTTCTCCATTCTCCGCAGGCTGTTCAGCCGAAAGAAGAAAGGAACTGAAGAGGAAAATCCTGCTATCATGCAGATTGTCCGCGCCTGCGACTTCATGAGCAAAAATTATGTAGGTGCACTCATCATCATCGAACGGGACATGTCGCTGAACGACATTGTCAACACAGGCGAAGTCATCGATGCCAACATCAATGCCCAGCTCATCAAGAATATCTTCTTCAAGAACTCACCACTTCACGATGGCGCCATGATTATTTCCGAGAACCGCATCAAGGCTGCTGCCTGCATCCTGCCCGTCAGCCATAGCACGAATATTCCCAAGGAAATGGGTCTGCGCCATCGTGCTGCCTTGGGTATCACTCAGCAGAGCGATGCCGTTGCCATCATTGTCAGCGAGGAAACAGGACGTATCACGATTGCATTTCGTGGTGAGTTCACCATTGGCGTCAGTCAGGAAGAACTGGAAAGTTATCTCACAACAGTCATGTAAAATGCTCAACAGTGGTTACTGAGCTTGTCGAAGTATTCCCGCTGAGAATAAACCATAGCCCCATGAAACGATTGTTTTATCTTCTTTTGCTACTTGCCGGATGCCTGTCCCTTCAGGCTCAGAAGTTACCATCAGCACCATCGGTACTGAAAGCTATGCATTGTGCCAACGACTACTTCATCCGCAAATATCCAGACCCAACCGTTCCGACCTTTGTCAAGAAGGAACGACCCAGCAACTTATGGACACGAGGAGTCTATTTCGAGGGCTTGATGGCGCTCAACGGTATTGACCTGCACGAGGTCAATCGCGATTATGTCATGAGGTGGGCTAATTTCCATCGTTTCACTCCGCGCAATGGCATCTATACACGCGATGCAGATGACTATTGCTGCTGCCAGACCTATCTGCTGATGAATCGTCAGCGTAACATCTATCCGCTCAGCGAAGAGTGGGACGAGACCATCAGTCCAACGATTGCCTGTATGGAAAACCTGCTGACACCGGCTCCAGAGAATATGACGCCAGCCACCAAAGCACGTTATGGTAGTACCAGCCTGCACGACTGGACTTGGATTGATGCCATCCAGATGGGATTGCCCGTGCTGACTTATCTGCCTGTGACGCTGAGTTATATGGACGGAACAGAAGGACAACGACTGGATTTCGCAGAACATGGTTACCACATGTATGTGTGGACTCGCGACTCGTTGGCAGGAGGTCTTTTCAACCAACAGGAATCACTTTGGTGGCGCGACAAGGACTTTGTGCCACCTTACAAGGAACCCAACGGTGCCAACTGTTATTGGAGCCGTGGAAACGGATGGGTCTATGCTGCTTTGGTACGAGCCATGCAGTCAGCACTCGACTACAAGGAACTCTATGACAACATCCCTGCAGAGTTCCATTTCAATGATTACAAACGTGATTTCCTACTCATGACAGAGGCACTTCTAAATTGTCAGCGTAAGGACGGATTCTGGAATGTCAGTCTCCACGACCCTACGAACTTTGGCGGTAAGGAACTCACTGGTACAGCCTTGTTCATCTACGGAATGGCATGGGGTGTGAACAACGGTTTTCTGCCAAGAGAACGCTTTACACCGATCATCGCCCGAACGTGGAAAGCAATGGTAAAGAACTGTCTGCGTAAGGATGGCTTCCTCCATTATGTTCAAGGTACTGGCAAGGAACCAAAGGACTCACAGCCTGTAGGAAAGAATATAGAACCTGATTTCGACGATTATGGCTTAGGCTGTTTTCTGTTGGCAGGCAGCGAAGTTTATCAGTTAGTCAACCATCCATAACATGAAACGCTACACTTATCTTACGTTGCTGCTGCTTTGTCTGCTCTGCAGTTGTAGTGGCAACAAAAAATCAGGCAATTTGGGAAAGAGTATCTCTGCGCCCAACGAACTGCTGGTGGTCTGCAACAAGGACTGGCTCAAGAGTAGCGGAGCGGAGGCTTTCCGTCAGATTGTCAATGCCGATATGCCTTGTCTGCCTCAGCAGGAGACTTACTTCCGCCTCACGAACATCAATCCGAGTGCGTTCAAGGACCGGTTTAGGTTCTATGCGCTGATTGTAAAAGCCGAAATTGACAAATCGCATCAGAAGCCAGAAGTGAAAGTGGCTCGTAATGTCTATTGCCAGCCTCAACTGATGGTGAGTCTGGTAGCGCCCAACGAAGCATCTTTCCAACAGCTCTGCACAGACCACCGTGATGAGGTGTTGCGCCTTCTCAACAACGAAGAAACCCAACGGAATATCAAGCTGCTGCAACGTACTTTCAGTGGTTTGGTTCAGACACAAGCCAAGAAACAGTTCCAGATGGATGTACACGCTCCAGCCGACCTCAATGCCCTCAAGGAGGGAAAGGATTTCTTCTGGGCATCGTCGGAAGGTGATCACGACAACTACCTGAACTTCTGCATGTACGCCTATCCGTATCTCTCGGCTGCGTCTATCACTGAACAGGCAGTCATCGAGAAACGCGATTCCATCATGCAACTAAACATCATTGGGGAAACCATGCCTGATGGTTCTGTTCCTTATATGACCACAGACCATCATGTTCTTCAGTCCTCCATCCAAAAGGTCAATAATCAGAACGTACTCGAAATCCGTGGTCTTTGGGCAATGGAACACGAGGCGATGGGTGGTCCCTTCGTGCTGCAGGCCCGCTACGACAGCATCCACCAGCGTGTGCTCGTCGCCGAAGGCTTCGTCTTCGCGCCCAACAAGAAAAAACGCGAATACATCCGCCAACTCGAAGCCGCCCTCCACACCGTCAAATAACGCTAACGCTTATGAAACGTTTACTCATCTTACTCTTCACTCTTAACTCTTCACTCTTCACTTTTTCCCAGCCCTTCAACTTCTCGTTCGACGGTCGCGACAAGTCGGCAGTCCTCCTTTCCGCCACCGATGTATATAATAAGGAAAAAGGCTATGGTTTTGACTTCACCAACACGCTGAAGCTTGCCAACCCCAAAGAAGGAATAGGTGCACAGCCTTTTTTTCTCTCTGTTGCTGTTCCTGACGGCAACTGGCTCGTTACGATGACATTGGGCAACAAACGCCGTGCTGCCAGCACCACCGTCCGTGCAGAATCTCGTCGTTTGTTCGTGGAGAATGTCGTCACGAAGAAAGGTGAGTTCAAGGAAGTTTCGTTTGTGGTGAACAAACGCAACACAACCATCTATGACGCAGAAGGAAAGGCTGTTGATCGTGTCCGCATCAAGAAACGCGAAGAGACCAAACTCAACTGGGACGATAAGCTCACCCTCGAAATCAATGGTGACAACCCAGCTGTCAGTTCCATCCGCATCGAGCCTGCCGATGTTCCCACCGTCTGGCTTTGCGGCAACAGTACCGTTGTCGATCAGGACTATGAGCCTTGGGCTTCGTGGGGACAGATGATACCTCGTTGGTTCGATGCTGGCGTTGCTTTTGCCAACTATGCTGAGAGTGGCGAAACGGCCAGCACCTTCATTGCTGCAGGTCGGCTGAAGAAAATCCTTTCACTCATGAAAGCGGGTGACTTCATTTTGGTGGAATTCGGGCACAACGACCAAAAGCAGAAGTTCGCAGGAGCAGGAGCTTACTATAATTTTGCGTTCTGCCTCAAGCAATTCATCGACGAAGCTCGTCTGCGAGGAGCTACACCCATCTTCGTAACACCTACCCAACGACGTTCCTTCCGCGAAGGTCGTATTCAGGAAACCCACGGCGACTATCCCGATGCCATGCGTCAGGTGGCTCAACGTGAAGGAATCAGCGTCATCGAGCTTCATGATATGACTCGTACTTTCTATGAGACACTGGGTGAAGAGACCTCCACCCGTGCTTTTGTGCACTATCCAGCCAACACCTTCCCTGGACAGACAACAGCCTTGGCTGACAACACCCATTTCAATCCTTACGGAGCCTACGAAATCGCCAAGATGGTCATCGAAGGAATGAAGCAACTCAACTTGCCCATCCTTCAGCATCTACGTTCCGACTATATTCCTTACAATCCCGCTCACCCCGACGCCTTTGAAGCGTTCTACTGGGTAAGTTCTCCTTTCTACGAAGCCCTCAAACCCGACGGAAACTGATATAATTATGAAACGACTCCTGATCTTATTCTTCACTCTCCATTCTTCACTCTTTACTTACTCCCAAGACTGGCTTCCCATCCCTCGTGAGGCTCGTCCTTTCACTCGTTGGTGGTGGCTTGGATCTGCTGTCGATTCCGTGGGTTTGGAACACCAATTGAGTGAGTTTGCCCGTGTGGGTATCGGTGGCGTGGAAATCACACCTATCTACGGTGTTCAGGGAAACGAGAAGAACGACATCCCCTACCTCAGTAGCCGTTGGATGCAAATGCTCAACTACACCGAGCAGTTAGGGAAAAAACTGAATATCGAAATTGACATGAGTACAGGCACTGGCTGGCCCTTCGGCGGTCCAGACGTTCCCAAAGAACAAGCAGCCTGCAAAGCCGAATTCAAGGAAAGTGTTGAAAACGGTTTCCCCCTTTTCAACCTTGAACTGGGACGTACCAGCCAGAAAGTAAAACGGGCTGCTCCTGGAGGGGAAGGATTTGTCATCGACCACTTTGACCGCGATGCCGTACGCAGCTATCTCGCCACCTTCTCCACCGCTTTCACCACCCACCGCACACCAGCTCCCCACACCTTCTTCAACGACTCCTACGAAGTGTATGGTGCTGACTGGACACCCAGTCTCCTCAAAGAGTTTGTCCAGCGTCGCGGCTACCGCCTCGAAGACCACTGATTTTCTCCTTTCCGACAGCCTCTGTGCTGTGGTCAGCGATTCCGTCGCCGACACCCACCGCCGTCTTCTCTCCGACTATCGCGAAACACTGGGCGAACTGCTTTTGGAGAATTTCACCGAACAATGGACCGAGTGGGCACATAGTCAAGGTGCCATCACCCGCAATCAGGCTCACGGCTCTCCAGCCAACCTCATCGACATATATGCCGCTGTGGATATTCCCGAGTGTGAAGGATTCGGACTCAGCGACTTTGGCATCAAAGGACTGCGCACCGACCCTGGCTTCACGAAAAAGAACGACAGCGACATCTCCATGCTGAAATATGCGTCGTCTGCTGCTCACATCACCAGCAAGCCTTTCACTTCCAGCGAGACCTTTACCTGGCTTACGGAGCATTTCCGCACCTCCCTCTCTCAGTGCAAGCCCGACCTCGACCTCATGTTCCTTGCTGGTGTCAACCACGTGGTGTTCCACGGTTCCTGCTATTCACCCAAAGATGAGCCTTGGCCAGGATGGCGCTTCTATGCCTCCGTGGATATGACGCCCTACAATCCGCAGTGGGATGCGATGCCTGCCTTCTGCGACTACATCAGCCGCACACAGGCTTTCCTGCAATGGGGAGAACCCGACAACGACTTCCTCGTCTATCTGCCCTTCTATGACATGATTTACGAGCAGACGGGACGCCTCGCCCTTTTCGACATTCACTCTATGGCAAAGCGGGCGCCACGCTTCATCGAGACCATCCAGCGTATCATTCGCAACGGCTACGATGTGGATTACATCTCTGACCGCTACCTGCTGACGGATGCCTACCGTCGCTACCACTCCATCATCATTCCCGATGTCCGCTTCATGCCTGTGGCTACAATGAACCGCTTACAAGCCATTGCCGCCGAAGGCAAGCGCGTCATCTTCGTCGGGCATTACCCCGAGAGCGTTCCTGGTTACGGACGTCTGACTACGGAGGCGGCACAGTTCGACAGCGCTTTGGCTGCGCTGAAAGAGAAAGCCCTGCTCGCCCACGACTATAACGAAGCACTTACTCTTGCCAGAGGACGCATCGAGCGAATGCGCACCGACCAGCATCTCTCCTGCATCCGTCGCACCAACCCCGACGGCCACCATTACTTCATCTCCAACCTCACGCCCAACGATGCCGATGCCTACGTCGCTCTTGGTGTGGATTTCACCGATGCCCTGTTCTACAACCCCATGACCGGAGCCGTCACCCATCCCGACATCGCTGATGGCAAAGTCCGCCTTCAGCTCGCCAGCGGCGAAAGCATCATCCTCCGCACATTTGCGACCGACTCATCCCCTGCTTCAAGTGTGTTGCAACAAGGTCGTAACAAGTCCATATCCGCCCACCCTTATGCCAACACCATGCTCAACAAGTTTGAGCTTCTCAACTGGGAGCTCACCTTCCCCAAGGAGATTCCCATGAACGCAGACAATAACGACACAACATGCCCACAGAACTTCACCTCCACCTGGGTGCCGATGAGGGATAACCCCTTCTCGTGGACTGATTTTGGCGGTTCCTACACCAAAAGGATGGCCACAGGTTGCTACACAACCTATTTCACTTCTAAAGCTAAACACAACAAGCAATTCGATGACTACCGCATCATTCTTGACTTGGGTGATGTACGTGAATCCGCACGCGTCGTACTCAACGGAAAGGAAGTTGCCACCCTTTTCGCGGTTCCCTTCCGTTGCGACATCACACCTTATCTGAAGAAAGGAAAGAACAAACTCGAGGTTTATGTCACCAACCTGCCCGCCAATCGCATTGCCCAAATGGACCGCGACAATATCCCCTGGCGGCATTTCAAGGAAATCAACGTCGTTGATCTTAACTACAAGCGCGACCACTACGATTCGTGGACACCCATGCCCTCAGGCCTCTGCTCACCCGTTTACATCATTACTTACAAATAACCCTCTTACATCTTATCTCTTACATCATTATGAAACACCTCATTCAACTTGTTTGTCTGCTGCTCATCATGAGCATCAGCACATCAGTCAAGGCACAGGATGCCGACAAACTTTACAAAGAAGGCAAGGCGCTCTACGACAAGAAAGCTTATAAAGAAGCCGTACCCAAACTGCAGGCAGCAGCCAACAAAGGACACAAGAAAGCCCAGTATCGGCTCGGTCGCTGCTACGACAAAGGCAATGGTGTAGCCGAGGACGAAGCCAAAGCATTCGCCTGGTATTCCAAGTCCGCTGCCCAGAACTACCATAAAGCACAGTACCAGCTCGGGCGCTGCTATAAGAAAGGGAAAGGAGTGGCGAAAGACCACAAGAAAGCTGTCCGCTATTTTCTCCTTGCAGCCCGTCAGGACAATGCCGATGCCCAGTTAGCCCTTGCCAAATGCTATCTGAAGGGTAAGGGTATAGAAAAAGACCAAAAGAAAGCCAAGATGTGGGTAACAAAAGCCGTGAAGAACGAAGAAGACGGTGCAGAGATCCTCGCTGAGCTACGCAAGGACGCCGCCGAAGGCGACGAAGATGCAAAAATCCTCCTCACCCTTGCCGGCAAAAAATAATGATCACATTTTTCCTGTATGTTACGGCACCGCCGCAACAAAAAAACATCCACCAAATTACTGGTCTCAGTATTTGGTGGATGTTTTTGTAGCAGGAAGAATCATCTTCACACACGTTACTATCGGATGAACAGGAGTTCGCGATACTTGGGCAGTGGCCAAAGAGCATCATCAACGATAAGCTCCAACTTGTCAATCTGGCGACGGATCGTGTCGAACATAGGAGCGATGGTATCGTGGTAGGCGATGGCTTTCGTGTGTTCGTCCTCAATCTTGTTGGCGACCTTACGAGCTGCAACAAGCTCTTCCACCTGCGTCTCGATGGAGGCTGTGCGGCGAGCAATATCCTTGATGAGCTTGAGGTTGCGGGCGTTGAGTTCATCGGCCTCCTCGGTGGGGAGAACATTACGCATACGCTCCACGTTCTTCAGCAGGGCACTCTGGTAGCGGGTGGCTACGGGGATGATGTGGTTCATGCTTAGGTCACCCAATACACGAGCCTCAATCTGAATCTTCTTCGTGTAGGTCTCCCACTTCACCTCGTTGCGTGCTTCAAGTTCCTTCTTTGTCATCACGCCAAGACTCTCAAACATCTGGATGCTCTCCTTGTCGAGATAGCGCTCGAAGATGACGGGGCAAGAAGTTTCCACATCAAGTCCGCGCTTAGCAGCTTCGGCCTTCCACTCATCGCTGTAGCCGTTGCCATCGAAGCGGATAGGCTTGCAAGTCTTGATATCCTCGCGAAGCACGTCGATGATGGCGTGGAAAGTGGCGCTGTGTCCTGTACCAACGAAGTTCTTGCTGATGACCGCGATGCGCTCATCGACACGCTTCTTAAAGTTAACGAGTGCCTCAGCCACGGCGCTGTTGAGGGCTATCATGGCGCTGGCACAGTTGGCCTCAGAACCTACGGCACGGAACTCGAAGCGGTTGCCGGTGAAAGCAAAAGGACTGGTGCGGTTACGGTCGGTATTGTCGATAAGCAATTCGGGAATCTCGGGGATATCAAGTTTCATGCCCTGCTTACCATCCATGGTAAAGAGGTCTTCCTTGTCGGCCTTCTCGATGTGATCGAGCAGTTCGCTGAGCTGCTTGCCGAGGAAGCTGGAGATGATGGCTGGAGGAGCTTCGTTGGCACCCAGACGATGTGCGTTAGTAGCGCTCATGATGCTAGCCTTCAGGAGACCGTTGTGCTTATAGACGCCCATCAAGGTCTCGACAATGAATACGGCGAAGCGCAGGTTCTGTTCAGGTGTCTTGCCAGGAGCGTGGAGCAGCACACCGTTGTCGGTCGAAAGAGACCAGTTGTTGTGCTTACCAGAACCGTTGATGCCTGCAAATGGTTTCTCGTGCAAGAGGGCGCGGAAGCCGTGCTTGCGGGCCACCTTTTTCATCAGCGACATCAGCAGCATATTGTGGTCAACGGCAAGGTTGGTATCTTCGAAGATAGGAGCCAACTCGAACTGGTTGGGAGCCACCTCGTTGTGGCGCGTTTTGCAGGGGATGCCTAACTCCAAAGCCTCAATCTCCAGATCCTTCATGAATGCCTGTACACGCTCTGGGATAGAGCCGAAATAGTGGTCGTCCATCTGCTGGTTCTTGGCAGAGTCGTGACCCATCAGCGTGCGACCTGTCAGCAAAAGGTCGGGGCGTGCAGCGTACAGACCCTCATCCACGAGGAAGTATTCCTGTTCCCAACCGAGGTTAGAAGTCACCTTCTTCACTTCGGGGTCGAAATAGTGGCACACGTCAGTGGCTGCGATATTCACAGCCTTCAGAGCACGGAGCAACGGTGCCTTGTAGTCGAGTGATTCACCGCTGTAAGAGATGAACACCGTTGGGATAATCAGTGTGTCGTCAATAATGAACACAGGTGATGTCGGATCCCATGCCGAGTAGCCGCGAGCCTCGAAAGTGCTGCGGATACCACCACTTGGGAAAGAACTTGCGTCAGGCTCCTGCTGAACAAGCAGTTTACCGCTGAACTCCTCAATCATGCCACCCTTGAAGTCGTGCTCAATGAACGAGTCGTGTTTCTCAGCTGTACCCTCGGTCAGGGGCTGGAACCAGTGCGTGTAGTGTGTCACGCCATTCTCCTTGGCCCACTGCATGATACCAGCAGCCACAGCGTCGGCCACCTTGCGGTCGAGATGCGCTCCGTTATCCATCACGTCCTTCATCTTTTCATAGACGTCCTTGGGCAGATACTTGTACATTTTCTCGCGGTTGAAGACCTTCTTGCCGAAGTATTCGCAAGGTCTCTCTGTTGGAGCTTTCACGTCGAGGGGCTTCTTCTTGAATGCCTCACCGACAACTTGGAATCTTAATTCATTTGCCATAGTCGTGTTTGTATTAAAGGGTGAATAATATTTCATTTACTTAAAAATTCGTTGACTTTATCGGCGGTCTGTTTGCCGGAGGCGATGGCGCGAACAACGAGGGAAGCGCCGTTAGCGGCATCACCACAGATAAAGACGTTCTTCGGGTACTCGGGGTGTTCGGGCTTTAGGAAACCCATGGCGAGAAGAACGAGTTCTGCCTTGATAATCTCGGGTTCACCGGCTTCGACCATGATGGGACGACCGCCCTCTGGATTGGGTTTCCAGTCAATGGGCTGGACGCGAACGCCTGTCACGTGACCGTCTTCACCGAGGAATTCAAGGGTGTTGATGTTCCAGCGACGGGTACAGCCTTCCTCGTGACTGCTGGTGGTCTTCAGGATAACGGGCCAGTTGGGCCAGGGAGTATTGGGGTTGTGACCAACGGGCGGTTTCGGCATAATCTCAATCTGGGTGACGGACTTGCAGCCCTGGCGATGCGCTGTGCCGATACAGTCGGAGCCGGTGTCGCCACCGCCAATGACGAGGACGTTCTTGCCCTTAGCTGTTACACGTTCCGCCTTTGAGAATTCCATGCCTGCTAATACGCGGTTTTGCTGACTGAGCAATTCAAGGGCGAGACGAACACCTTTCAAGTCACGACCGGGAGCTTTGAGGTCGCGGGCAGTAGGGGTGCCAGTAGAGAGGATAACGGCGTCATACTCGGTAGAGAGTTGCTGTGACACCGCGATAGGCTCAACTGCTGCACCATACACAAACTTCACACCTTCCTGCTCCATAACGCGAATGCGGCGGTCTATGATCTGCTTGTTCAGTTTGAAGTTTGGAATACCATATCTCAGCAAACCACCAGCAGCTTCGTTCTTCTCGAAGACGGTAACTTCGTAGCCCATGTAGTTGAGAGAGTTGGCTGCAGCGAGGCCGGCAGGACCAGCACCAATGACGGCAACCTTCTTGCCGTTACGTTCTGGGTGCTCGATGGTGACGTAGCCTTCAAGAAAGGCACGTTCTGCGATGGCGGCTTCATTCTCGCGGTTGGTAACAGCCTCGCCCGTGGTGAGGTAGAGCACGCAGGCCTTCTCACAGAGTGCCGGACAGATGCGGCCAGTGAACTCAGGGAAGGGGTTGGTCTTTTTCAGTATCTTATAGGCAATCTCCCATTCGCTGCGATAAAGGGCGTCGTTCCATTCGGGGTCTTTATTACCCAGCGGACAGGCCCAGTGGCAGAAGGGAACGCCACAGTCCATGCAACGGCTGGCCTGTTCCTGTCGGTCGCGAGTATTGAGTGTCTGCTCCACCTCGCCGAAGTCGTGAATGCGATCGTGGACGGGGCGGTATCCGGCCTCTTTGCGAGGCACTGTCAGAAATGCTTTCGGATTTCCCATAGTTTTCTGTATTTCAATTCATCAATTCTTCTTAGTAGTCACGTTGCACTTCAGCAATTTTCTGCTGGAGTTTAGCCATCTTCTCTTCTTCGAGCACGCGCTTGTATTCAATGGGGACTACCTGGATGAAATTCTCCACGTAGCGGTGCCAGTCGTCGAGCATCCGTCCTGCAAGAGCAGAACCTGTATGCAGATAGTGCTGGCGGATAAGTTCGAGCAGTTCCTTACGGCTCACGGTGTCCTCCACGAGCGAGAGTTCTACCATGTCCATGTTGCAGAAGTAGTCGAACGTGTGGTCAGGGTCATACACATAAGCCACACCGCCGCTCATACCTGCCGCGAAATTGCGCCCTGTCTTACCGAGAACGACCACGCGACCGCCAGTCATATACTCGCAGCAGTGGTCGCCGGCACCCTCGATGACGGCAATGGCTCCGGAGTTGCGCACGCCGAAACGTTCACCCACACGACCGTTCACATACAGCTCACCGCTGGTGGCTCCATACAGACCCGTATTACCGGCGATGATGTTGTCCTCGGCCACGAAGTCAGCACTACGACGCACGGGTGGCAGAATGCTGATGCGACCACCTGAAAGTCCCTTGCCGAAGTAGTCGTTGGTCTCGCCTTCAAGGCGCATCTCCAATCCTTTCACGGCGAAAGCACCGAATGACTGGCCCGCTGAGCCTTTGAACTTCAATCGGATGGTGCCGTCGGGCAGACCCGCCTCACCATATTTCTTCGCAATGACACCCGAAAGCATCGTGCCTACGGCGCGGTCGGTATTCTTGATGGCGTAGTCGAGCGTCACTTCCTCCTGGTCGTCGATAGCCTTCTGTGCGGCAGCGATAATGTCCTCATCCTTCACGCCGCTGACCTTCGTGTAGACGCTACGGTCCCAATAGAGGACCTTGTCAGTTTCTGGACGGTGCAACAGACGGGCGAAGTCGATGGTCTTCTGCTTGTCTGTTGCGTTAGTCGTATCAACCTCGATAAGTTCGGTGTGACCGATGATTTCCTTCAGACTCTTCACACCGATTTCAGACAGATATTCACGCACCTGCTCAGCCAAGAAGGTGAAGAAATTCACTACGTAGTCGGCCTTGCCACGGAAACGTTCGCGCAGGCGTTCATCCTGCGTCGCCACACCCACAGGGCAGGTGTTGGTATTGCACTTGCGCATCATCACGCAACCTAGCACGATGAGCGGCAGCGTACCAAACGAAAACTCGTCG
Source organism: uncultured Bacteroidaceae bacterium (assembly GCA_905234555.1). Lineage (GTDB taxonomy): Bacteria > Bacteroidota > Bacteroidia > Bacteroidales > Bacteroidaceae > UBA3839. Next base: position 17,018 of record CAJOHO010000032.1, on the reverse strand, counting down.
GCACCAAGCATGGCCATCAGAATTACATCCTTGGCAGTCTTCAGCTGACCATCGGTCTGCAGGCGCACCTGGTTGCGCAGGCCGTTGAGCACAAGGGTCTGCTGTGTCTCAGCGAGACCTATCTCGGGCGAGATACCTGCGAAGCGCATTGAGCTAGCAGGACTTGCACCCGTACCACCCTCTGCACCAGAGATAACGATGAGGTCTGCCTTGGCCTTCGCCACACCTGCGGCGATGGTGCCTACGCCGCTCTCGGCCACCAGCTTCACGCTCACGGCAGCGGTAGGGTTGATATTCTTGAGGTCGAAGATGAGCTGCGCCAGGTCTTCGATTGAATAGATGTCGTGATGAGGTGGAGGCGAAATCAGAGAGATGCCGGGGATGGCGTTACGTGTCTTTGCAATGATTTTGTTCACCTTGAAGCCCGGCAACTGACCGCCCTCACCGGGCTTGGCGCCTTGTGCCACCTTAATTTGTATTTCTTCGGCATTTACCAGGTACTCGGCTGTTACACCAAAACGTCCACTGGCAATCTGCTTGGTCTTGCTTGACAGCGAAACGCCGTCCACATCAGTGTGGTAACGGGCATTATCCTCACCACCTTCACCTGTATTTGAGCGTGCACCGAGCTTGTTCATCGCCAGTGCCAGCGCCTCGTGCGCTTCGATACTCAGCGCACCGAACGACATAGCACCCGTCACGAAGTGCTTCACGATACTCTCTACCGGCTCGACCTCGTCCAGCGGCGTTGGCACAGCGGCTTTCTTCCATCCGAAGAAGTCGCGAATGAAGATGGGCTTCTCCTTCTCGTCCACCATCTGTGCCCACTCCTTGAACTTCTTATACGAACCCAGGCGCGTGGCAATCTGCAGGTTCGCAATCGTTTCTGGATTCCAAGCATGCAGGATGCCGTCCTTTCGGTAAGAGAACTGTCCGTTGTTGGGAAGGAACTCGTTGATCTCGGCAGGCTTGAAGGCTTCGTCGTGCAGACGGATGGCATCACGGGCAATGTCAGTCAGACCGATGCCGCCGATAGTGCTGACTTCGGTGCCGAAGTATCTTCTTAAGAGGTCTTCGCTCAGTCCGATGCTCTCGAAAATCTTCGCACCACGGTAAGAACGAATCGTCGAGATTCCCATCTTCGACATGATCTTCTTCAGACCCTTGTCCACGGCCTTGATATAGTTCTTTTCGGCAGTCGCATACTCCTCCTGAATCTTGTGCTTCTTCACCAGATCATCCAGCACAGCGAACGTCATGTACGGACAAATGGCGCTCGCACCATAGCCGAGCAGCAAAGCCGCATGCATCACCTCACGAATCTCACCACTCTCTACGATGAGGGCGGTCTGTACACGCTTCTGCACGCTGATAAGATAATGGTGCACGGCACTCACTGCTAACAGGCTGGGGATGGCAGCACGTTTCTCGTCGATGTCTCTATCGGAGAGGATGATGTAGTTCACGCCTTCGTCCACCGATGCTTCAGCCTCCTTGCAGAGGTCTTCGATGGCTTGACGCAGTCCGCTGGCTCCCTTCTCGATGTCGAACAGCATGGCGAGCTTCTTGGTCTTGAAGCCCTTGTAGCGAATGTTGCAGAGAATGTCCAACTGCGTGTTCGTCAGCACCGGCTGAGGCAAACGCACCATCTTGCAGTTGCTCGCATCGGGTATCAAGATGTTTGTGCCCACAGCGCCGATATACTCGGTCAAGCTCATCACCAATTCCTCGCGAATCGGGTCGATGGCGGGGTTCGTCACCTGCGCGAATTGCTGACGGAAGTAGTTGAAGAAAATCTGCGGACGGTCGCTGATGACGGCCAACGGGGTGTCATTACCCATCGCTGCCACAGGCTCCTGGCCTGCTGTAGCCATCGGCACAACAGTCTTGTCGATGTCCTCCTGTCCAAAGCCGAAGTTGATGAGTTTACGCTCGTAGTTCTCGACTGAGTTCTCTACATGGCGACCGCTTTTCAGCTTCTCCAGCTGGATGCGGTTCGTACTCAACCACTCACGATAAGGATGTGCTTTCGCCAACTTTTCCTTGATCTCTCCGTCGTAATATATCTTGCCCTCCTGGGTATCAATGAGAAGAATCTTTCCAGGCTGCAAACGACCCTTGCTTACCACATCGTTAGGTTCGAAGTCCATTACACCCACTTCCGAAGCCACGACCATCATGCCGCCCTTCGTAATTGTATAGCGGCTGGGGCGTAGTCCATTTCTGTCGAGCATTCCACCAGCAAAGCGACCATCTGAGAAAAGGAGTGCGGCAGGTCCGTCCCACGGCTCCATCAGAATGGAATGGTATTCGTAGAACGCCTTCAGATCCTCGCTAATCGGATTCTTGTCGTTGAAGCTCTCTGGCACCAGAATCGCCATCGCCTGTGGCAACGAGAGACCGCTCATCATCAGGAACTCAAACACATTGTCGAGGCTGGCGCTGTCACTCATACCCTCCTGCACAATCGGACGGATATCCTTGATGTCACCTAACGCTTCACTGCTCAGCACGCTCTCACGAGCCTGCATCCATCCGCGGTTACCACGAATGGTGTTGATCTCGCCGTTGTGCGCCAACAGTCTGAACGGCTGTGCCAACTTCCACTTCGGGAACGTGTTGGTAGAGAAACGTGAGTGAACCAGTGCCAGTCCACTCGTGAAGTACGGACTTGATAAGTCGGGGAAGTATCTCCTCAGCTGTCCGCTCGTCAACATTCCCTTATAGATGATATTCTTGCTGTTCAATGAGCAGATGTAGAAATCCTCGTTGGTGATGCGGTTCTCAATCCGCTTCCTTACCTTATATAATATACGATCGAACGTCTCCACCTTCTCTTCTTCCACACCCGTCACAAAAATCTGCTTGATGTCAGGCTCCACTTCTCGTGCACCAACACCCAGCACCTCAGGACAGGTCGGCACACTTCTCATGTGCATCAACGTCAGTCCATCACGTTCTATTTCTTCAATCATCACACTCAGGATTTCCTGCTGCGCCTGCTCGTCCTTCGGCAGGAACACCAATCCCGTTCCGTACCGTCCCTTCTCAGGAACTGGTATGCCCTGCAACAGAATGAACTCGTGGGGAATCTGTACCAAAATGCCAGCGCCGTCACCCGTCTTGTCACGTGTCTCTGCTCCTCGGTGCTCCATATTCTCCAACACCTTCAGTGCATTGTCCACCAACTCATGGCTCTTTCCTCCATGAATATTCACAACCATTCCGACACCACAGGCGTCGTGCTCGTAACTGCTCTGGTAAAGACCTTGAGTATTGTGTGTTGTTTTCATCTTTTTACCTTTTTAAATCATTTATGATATCCATTTCTTCATGCGAGACAAAGCCTCTTCCGTCTGTTCATGACTGCCGAAAGCGGTGAAGCGGACATAACCCTCGCCGCTGGGACCGAAGCCGACGCCTGGGGTACAGACCACATTGGCACCATACAGCAGGCTCTCGAAGAACTGCCAGGAGGATGTGCCATGAGGGGTCTTCATCCAGATATAAGGTGCGTTCTCACCGCCATAGCATTGGAAACCGAGACGACGCAGCGTTTCCAACATGGTGCGGGCATTCTCCATATAATAACCGATGGTGGTCTGAATCTGCATTTTGCCCTCTGGAGTATAAATGGCTTCTGCGGCACGCTGGCTGATATAGCTCGTACCATTGAACTTGGTGCACTGACGACGGTACCACAAGGGATTCAGAGGGATGCGCTCACCGGTGAGTGTGGCTGCCGTCAGATCCTTCGGCACGACGGTATATCCGCAACGGATGCCTGTAAAACCTGCTGTCTTGGAATAGGAATGGAACTCTATGGCGCACTTGCGGGCACCACGAATCTCATAGATGGAATGAGGAATGTCGTCGTCCTGAATATATGCCTGATAGGCGGCATCGTAGAAGATGAGGGTATCGTTCTTCAACGCGTAATTGACCCACTTACGCAGTTCGTCCTTCGTAATGACCATTCCCGTAGGGTTGTTGGGATAGCAGAGATAGATGACATCCACGCGATGTTCTGGAAGCTGGGGAACGAATCCGTTCTCTGCGTTGCAGGGCATATAGATGACGTTCGACCAACGACCGTTCTCCACCACACCAGCTCGTCCGATCATGACGTTGGAATCGATATACACAGGATAGATGGGGTCTGTGACTCCGATGCTGTTGTCCCAACGAATCAGCTCCTGGATGTTGCCTGTGTCGGATTTGGCTCCGTCGTTCACGAATATCTCGTCGATATCGAGGTGGATGCCACGCGGCAGGAAGTCGTTCTTCAAGATGGCTTCGCGCAGAAAGTCATAGCCCTGTTCAGGTCCATAACCATGAAAACCCTCGAGGGTTCCCATTTCGTCGGCAGCACGATGCATGGCCTCGACGACAGCAGGACAAAGGGGTTGGGTCACATCGCCAATACCCAGCGAAATAACTTCGGCCTTGGGATGAGTCACGCGAAAAGCGTTTACCTTCTTCGCGATGTCTGCAAACAAATAGTTGTTCGGCAGTTTCAGGAAATGTTCGTTTACTAAAGCCATTGATATTTACGATTTGACGATTTACTATTTACGATTTACAGTTTACGGAATTTCGGCTTCTCCGTCAAAGACAAACTCTGCTGGACCCGTCATCAACACATGGTTGTCTGTCTCTCTCCATTCGATGTCGAGCGTGCCACCGTCCATCACGATGTGGGAGGTGCGACCAGCCTCACCCGTAAGTGCTGCTGCTACAGCGGTGGCACAGGCACCCGTTCCACAAGCCTGAGTGATACCACTCCCCCGTTCCCAGACACGGGTGCGGATAACAACCCCCTCAAGGGGGGTCGCAAACTCGATATTGCAGCGCTCAGGAAAAGCAGGGTGATTTTCCAATTTAAAGCCTTCTGCGGCAACATCAACCGCTTCCACATCATCCACAAAGATGACATAATGCGGATTGCCCATGCTGACAAACGTACCGGCAGGCAGAGCTTCACCGCAAGGAACAAACTGCTGATCATTCTCCAACAGAGGTTCACCCATATCTACCGTCACGCTTTCCACGATGCCGTCGACAATATGCAGATAGAGAAGCTTGATACCAGACAGCGTCTGCAGACGAATGACCGTCTCTCCACTCTTCACTCTCCACGCTTCACTTCCTTGGCTTCTCTCATACAAATACTTTCCGACACATCGGCTGGCATTTCCGCACATCATCGCTTCCGAACCGTCTGCATTGAAGATTCGCATGGAATAATCCGCCTGCGGTATCATGGAACGCCCGATGAGCACCAACCCATCGGAGCCAATGCCTTTGTGACGGTCGCTCCACGCACGCGCAACCGCAGACGGATCCTTTATATCATATACAGAGGCGTCAACGTAAATGTAATCATTTCCGCAACCCTGCATCTTTGTGAAATGTGTTTTTTGTTTCATCTTGATTCCCTATCGACAATTTTGCTGTCTTTTTGTTTTATTTGCGCTGACAATTGTGGTGCAAGCCGAGTGCAAAAAGAAAGTTCGCTTTCATGCTTTGCCGAGGTGCCGCCCACAATCGCACTGCAATTTTTTAATTGCGGTGCAAAGTTACGACAATTTGAAATAATAATATACAATAATGCTACAAAAACTACTTATTTTTTTATACATTGTTTCAATTTGTAATAAAAAAAGCGTATTTCCCTTTCAATCCGAAAGCAAGTAATTGGTTAAACTTCCAAAATGACACAAAACCTAAAATTTATATATACAAATGTCATGAAATACTTGGAAACTATTAACAAAATGTCGTAACTTTGCACCGTCAATTGACAGATTGCAATCAAAGAGAGCGTTTTTTAGTCATTAATTCAAGGCAGAACATGCCTAAAGGTAAAAAGGTAATTTATGAAAAGAATCGAAGCAATTATCCGAAAGACAAAGTTTGAGGATGTAAAAGATGCCTTGCTCTCATCAGACATCGACTGGTTTGAGTACCACAACGTTCACGGTATCGGACAAAGCCGACAAGAACGCATCTATCGTGGCGTCCAATACAGTACGGATGTCATCGAGCGTGTAGCCATTACCATTGTGTGCCGCGACCAGTTCGTGGAGCCAACCGTAAAGGTCATACTCGAAGTTGCCCACACAGGTGAGGTGGGAGACGGTCGCATTTTCGTCAGCGACATGATCGACACCTGGAGCATACGCACGGGTGAAAACGGTGACACCGTACTGAGAGATAAGAAGTAAGAAGCCTCTCCCCCCCAGCCCCTCTCCGAAAGAGAGGGGAGACCATCCGGATGGGAAGAGATAAGAGAGCAGTATTAGCTGCTGCAATATTAATAACAAACGACACAACACAAAAACAATATGAACGAAATAGGATTATCACTCGATACCGTATGGATGCTATTAGCAGCCATGTTGGTTTTCTTTATGCAACCAGGGTTTGCCCTGTGTGAGGCTGGTTTCACCCGAAGCAAGAATACTGCCAACATCCTGATGAAGAACTTTGTCGATTTCATGTTCGGCTCACTTCTGTTCTTCTTCATCGGCTTTGGATTCATGTTTGGAAGTGACGGAGCAGGTTTTATCGGTATGCCCAACTGGGGTGACCTCTCTTTCTATAATGGTGACCTGCCTGTAGAAGGTTTCCTGATCTTCGAGACGGTCTTCTGTGCCACCAGTGCAACTATTGTCAGCGGTGCTATGGCCGAACGCACTAAATTCTCGATGTATCTGGTCTATAGTGCCTTCATTTCACTGATTATCTATCCCATTGAAGGTCACTGGACCTGGGGCGGCGGCTGGCTCTGCGACAACGCTGCTGACGGTTTCATGATGAGCACCTTCGGCGATGTATTTCATGATTTTGCCGGTTCTGCCATTGTGCACAGCGTAGGTGGTGTTCTTGCCCTCATCGGTGCGATGGCTCTGGGTGCTCGACGCGGAAAATATGGCAAAGACGGTAATAGCCGTGCTATCCCTGGTCATAACCTCACCTTGGCAGCACTCGGCGTATTCATCCTCTGGTTGGGATGGTTCGGTTTCAACCCTGGTTCACAGCTTGCTGCTTCAGGTGAAGTAAACCGTACTGCCATTTCTCATGTGTTCCTGACCACCAACCTCGCAGCCGCTGCCGGTGGTGTAGCTACGATGTTTGTCACTTGGCTGAAATATGGTAAGCCGTCGTTATCCCTTACCCTTAACGGCATCCTTGCCGGCTTAGTGGGTATTACAGCAGGTTGCGATGTCGTATCACCTGTCGGTGCTGTCATCATCGGCCTCGTATGTGGAGTCGTACTGGTCTTTGCCATTGAGTTCATTGACCACAAACTTCACATCGACGATCCTGTCGGTGCCAGCTCTGTTCACGGAGTATGCGGCATCTTAGGAACACTGATGACCGGACTTCTTTCAACAACCAACGGAGCCTTCTATGGTTACGGATGGGGCTTCTTCGGTGCTGAATGTTTCGGAATCCTGATGATTGACCTCTGGGCTGCCGCCTGTGGTTTCCTACTCTTCTATGGCATCGAGAAGCTGCACGGTCTGCGTGTAGATGCCCGCATCGAAGAAGAAGGACTCGACATCTACGAACACGGAGAAGCCTGCTACAACTAAAAGGACCCACCCCCTTACTTATAAAATGTTAAACTGTGCCTTGCGTTTTTCCGCAAGGATTAAATAAAGAAAGTATGAAAAAAATATTCGTTTTTCTCGCAAGTTGCAGCATCGCTGCTGCCCTTAACGCCCAGGATAAAATTGAGACAACCATCGAAACCGACGTCGTAAGTAGTTACATCTGGCGTGGTCAGGATTTAGGAAGTGTCAGCCTGCAACCCACTTTGGGCATTGACTACAAAGGCATCTCACTCTCTGCATGGGGAAGCATCGGACTCAGCGATCCAGCCGACACAAAGGAGTTTGACCTGACACTCGGCTATACCATCGGAGGTTTCAAAATCGGCATTACCGATTATTGGTTCAGTGAGGGTCTCGACCCACGCTCCCGTTATTTCATGTACGAGGCTCATCGCACCAACCACGTGTTTGAAGCGAACGTGGGCTACGACTTCGGCCCCGTCGCCCTGCAGTGGTTTACGAACTTTGCCGGTAACGACGGCGTGAACAAAGATGGCGACCGTGCCTACAGCTCTTACCTCGAAGTCAGTGCACCCTTCAAACTGGCTTCCTGCGATTGGAACGCCTCACTCGGTATCGTCCCCCATGCCACAGACTTCTATGGCACCAGCAGATTTGCCGTAACAGACGTAACAGTACGAGCAACGAAAGGCATCAAAATAACGGATTCTTTCTCAATACCCATCTTCGGACAAATCACGGCCAACCCGTGTAATCAGAAAGCCTATCTGGTCTTCGGATTAACTTTGCGTCCTTAATCCTGCCAGAAATTCCTCTCTTCCTTAATGGGAGAGAGGAATTGACGTATCATCAAAAATCTCTTCACTCTTCACTCTTCACTTTAAATTTATGGGCACAAAATACATCTTCGTCACGGGCGGTGTCGTTTCCTCATTAGGGAAAGGCATCATCTCCGCCAGCATCGGCAAACTGCTGCAGGCACGTGGCTACAAAGTCACGATCCAGAAGTTCGACCCTTACATCAACATCGACCCAGGCACGCTGAACCCCTACGAGCACGGTGAATGCTACGTGACGGCAGACGGCATGGAAACCGATCTTGACCTTGGGCACTATGAGCGTTTCACAGGTATTCAGGCCACACGACACAACTCCATCACCACAGGTCGCATCTATAAAACGGTCATCGATCGCGAACGTCACGGCGACTATCTGGGCAAGACCATACAAGTGGTCCCTCATATCACGGACGAGATTAAGAGGAGGATGTTGAGAGGGGAGGGACAAGAGGGGGTTTTTGACTTCGTCATCACAGAAGTCGGTGGCACCATTGGCGACATTGAAAGTGCACCGTTCATGGAGGCAATCCGACAGCTGCGCTGGCAGTTGGGACGGGATGCGGTATGTGTGCACCTCACGTATGTGCCTTATCTGAAAGCAGCCGGTGAATTGAAGACCAAACCCACGCAGCATAGCGTTAAGGAACTGCAGAGTATGGGTATTCAGCCAGACATCCTCGTGCTGCGAACGGAGCGTCACCTCGACGACGTGCTGCGGCTCAAGGTAGCAGGCTTTTGCAACGTCGATTTGGAGTGCGTAGTACAAAGCGAGGATTTACCCTCTATCTATGAAGTACCTGTGAACATGCAGCGGCAGGGACTCGATGCAGCGATTCTGAGGAAGATTGGAATTCCTGTTGGCGAAACTCCCGCCATGAAAGCCTGGAACGAGTTCCTGGAGAAACAGCGCAAGACCACCCGTGAGGTACGAATCGGACTTGTCGGCAAGTATGACCTTCAGGACGCCTATAAGAGTATTCGCGAAAGCCTGAATTTGGCAGGCATCTACAACGATGTAAAATCGAAGATTGAATTCATCAACAGCGAAGAAATCACAAAGAAAAATGTGGCGCAGAAACTCGCAGGACTGGCGGGAATCGTCATCTGTCCAGGCTTTGGCCAACGTGGCATTGAAGGAAAGATTATCGCAGCCGAATATGGTCGCACCACCGACATCCCTACCTTCGGCATCTGTCTGGGTATGCAGATGATGGTGATTGAGTTTGCCCGCAATGTTCTGAAATACAAGGATGCCAACAGCAGCGAGATGGACGAAAAGACTCCACATAACGTAATCGACATGATGGAAGAACAGAAAAACATCACACAGATGGGCGGAACGATGCGTCTGGGAGCCTACGATTGTGAGCTGATTGAGGGTAGTCGTGCCTACGAAGCTTACGGCGAAGAGACATTGATCAAGGAAAGACACCGCCACCGCTATGAGTTCAACAACAAATATCAGGAAGAATTCGAGAACGCAGGTATGAAGTGTGTAGGCATTAACCCCGATGCAGATCTTGTCGAAATCGTGGAGATTCCAGAGAAACGCTGGTATATCGGCACACAGTTCCACCCTGAATACTCATCAACGGTACTGCATCCGCATCCGTTGTTCATGTCGTTCGTCAACGCTTGCCTGAAATCGTAATCTCATAATGTCGAAATGTCGTGGAAATTCGTAAATTGACCGAAGGTAAATTAGTAAATCTTTAAATCTCGATGGTGGAACAGCTCAAGCACGAATGTGGCGTAGCTTTGGTAAGACTCCTAAAGCCCCATAGCTACTATAAGGAAAAATACGGCACTCTGTCCTATGGTCTGAGCAAACTCTATCTGATGATGGAGAAACAGCACAACCGCGGTCAGGAAGGGGCTGGTATTGCCTGCGTCAACACGGATGCGCCTGTAGGAACAGAGTATATGTTCCGCGAAAAAGCTTTAGGCAAAGACGCCATTACGGAAATCTTCGAACGCATCCCTCATGGGGAAGGTTGGGAGGGGGCCTCTCTTTTCATGGGCCACCTACGCTACTCCACAACGGGCAAGAGCGGACTTCAATATGTACATCCTTTCCTGCGCCGCAACAACTGGCGAGCCAAGAATCTCTGTCTGTGTGGAAACTTCAACATGACGAACATCAACGACATATTCGACATGATCGTGCAACAGGGGCAGTCACCACGTATCTACAGCGACTCCTACATCACGCTGGAGTGGATGGGGCATCGTCTGGACCGCGAGGTGGAACGCTGCTTTGTGGAAGCCAAGGAACGCGGATTGAAGAACACCGACATCACCCGCTACATTGAGGATCACATGCAGATGGCAAATGTCTTGCGAACCACGATGGCTGACTACGACGGCGGTTACGTGATGTGCGGCATGACTGGCTCTGGAGAGATGTTTGCCATGCGCGACCCTTGGGGCATCCGTCCAGCCTTCTGGTACAAAGACGACGAAGTGATAGCCGTTGCCAGTGAGCGTGCCGTTCTGCAGACCACCTTCGATTTGCAGGTGGAGGACGTACATGAACTGCCTGCTGGTCAGGCGCTGATCATTCACAAAAATGGCAGCTCAGTCCTCGAAACCATCCTGGAAGCTAAGCAGCAGGCACGCTGTTCGTTCGAACGCATCTATTTCAGCCGAGGCTCCGACCGCGACATCTACCATGAGCGCAAGCAACTGGGACAGCAACTCACAGAACCCATCCTGAAAGCCATCGACGGCGACACCGACCACACCGTCTTTTCGTTTATCCCCAACACCGCCGAGGTAGCCTTCTACGGCATGATGGAGGGTCTCCACAGTCAGGGTCTCAACGTACGAAGCGAGAAGGTAGCGTGGAAGGACATCAAACTGCGCACGTTCATTACGGAGGCTGGTTCTCGCAACGACCTTGCCTCACACGTCTATGACATCACCTACGGTTCCCTTCGTCCTTACGAAGACAATCTCGTCATCATCGACGACAGCATCGTTCGCGGCACAACCCTCCGCGAAAGCATCTTCAAGATTCTCGATCGTCTGCACCCCAAGAAGATTGTGATGGTCAGCAGCTCACCACAGATTCGCTATCCCGACTACTACGGCATCGATATGGCACGACTGGAGGAATTCTGTGCTTTCCGCGCCACCATCGAACTGCTGACGGAACGTGGTCTTTGGCACCTCGTCCAGCGTACATACGAAGCTTGTCGTGCCGAACTTCGGAAACCTAAAGACAAACAACAGAATTGCGTGTGCGCCCTCTACGAGCCTTTCAGCGTCGATGACATCAACCGAAAGATGGCAAAGATGCTGCGTCCTGTAGGCATGCAGACACCTGTAGAGTTTGTTTTCCAGACCATCGAAGGACTCCATGCAGCCTGTCCCAACCATCAAGGTGACTGGTACTTCACAGGCCACTACCCCACCCCAGGCGGTAACCGCCTCGTCAACCAAGCATTCGTCCATTATATAGAAGAAAATCGAAAAATCAAATAAACCGTAAACGGTAAACTGGAACATTTTGGAACAGCGAGAGCAGAGACCAAACTTGTTTGGACTATGCCGAGTCGTGACAAAATTGACCGAAGGTAAACTGTAAACCGTAAAACCGTAAACCATCATGTGTGGAATAGTAGGAATCTTTAACATCAAGCAGCAAACGCACGAACTGCGTGACAAAGCGCTGCGAATGAGTCAGAAAATCCGTCATCGCGGACCTGACTGGAGTGGAATTTATTGTAGTAACAACACCATACTTGCCCACGAGAGACTCTCCATCGTTGACCCTGAGAGTGGCGGACAGCCGTTGTTTTCTCCCGACAGGAAGCAGGTGCTGGCCGTCAACGGCGAAATCTATAACCATCAGGAGATCCGTCGCCGTTTTGCCGGACAATATGAGTTCCAGACGGGCAGCGACTGCGAAGTGATACTGGCCCTGTATCGCGAGAAAGGCATCAACTTCCTGGAAGACCTCAGCGGCATCTTCGCCTTTGCCCTCTACGACGAAGAGCGAGACGCATTCCTCATTGCTCGCGACCCCATCGGAGTCATTCCTCTCTATATAGGGCACGATGCTGACGGGACTGTGTATGTGGCTTCGGAATTGAAAGCGCTGGAGGGACAATGTGAGACGTACGAACCCTTCTTGCCAGGACACTACTATTGGAGTAAAGACCTAGGTATGAAGCGGTATTACCGGCGCGACTGGTTCGACTACGAGGCTGTGAAGGACAATGAAGCCAGTGTCGATGCCATCCGCGATGCGTTGACTGATGCGATGAAACGTCAGTTGATGAGCGACGTTCCCTACGGCGTCCTTCTCAGCGGAGGTCTCGATTCCTCTGTCGTCTCAGCCATTGCCGAGAGATTCAGTGAACATCGGGTCGAAGACAATTCACAGACCCGTGCCTATTGGCCCCGACTCCACTCTTTCGCTGTGGGATTGAAAGGTGCGCCCGATCTGGCAAAGGCACGACTCGTAGCCAACCACATCGGCACCGTTCACCACGAAATCAACTACACCATTCAGGAGGGTCTCGATGCCATCCGCGATGTGATCTACTTCATCGAGACCTACGACGTCACCACCGTCCGTGCCTCCACACCCATGTACCTGCTGGCCCGCGTCATCAAGTCGATGGGTATCAAGATGGTGCTTAGCGGCGAAGGTGCTGACGAGATTTTCGGTGGTTACCTATACTTCCACAAGGCACCGTCGGCTCAGGCGTTCCACGAAGAGACCGTCCGCAAGCTTTCGAAGCTGCACTATTACGATTGCCTGCGTGCCAACAAAAGCCTCTGTGCTTGGGGTGTGGAGGGTCGTGTACCTTTCCTCGACAAGGAGTTTCTGGATGTGGCGATGCGCACGAATCCCAAAGCCAAGATGTGCGGACCGAAGCAGAACGGAGAACCTGGCTTCGAGATTGAGAAGAAGATTGTGCGCGAAGCCTTTGCCGATATGCTGCCGGAGGAAATCGCCTGGCGACAGAAAGAGCAATTCAGCGACGGTGTGGGCTACTCCTGGATTGACACGCTGAAGAAGATTACTTCCGAAGCTGTGACCGACGAACAGATGGCTCATGCCGCAGAACAATTCCCCATCAACACGCCGCTCAACAAGGAAGAATACTATTACCGCAGCATCTTCGCCGAGCATTTCCCCAGCGACTCCGCTGCTCGCAGCGTGAATCAGGAAGCCAGCGTGGCCTGCTCCACAGCCATCGCCCTCGAATGGGATGCAGCCTTCAAAAACATGAACGACCCCAGCGGACGTGCCGTCAAAGGCGTTCATGAGCAAGCCTATTGATGCAACATCGGAAAAAAACAGTGCCTCGCGCTTATCCACGAGGAAAATAGTAAAAAGACAATGAAGCGAGAAGCAAAACTCATATTAGATGACGGAACCGTGTTCTCTGGTTGGTCGTTTGGTGCAGAAAAGAACACCATCGGCGAGGTCGTTTTCAACACAGCGATGACGGGCTATCCGGAAAGCCTGACCGACCCCAGTTATGCGGGTCAGATACTGGTAATGACCTATCCGCTGGTAGGAAACTATGGGGTACCAAGCCTCACCCCTTCCTGTTCCCCCGTTATCGGGGGACAGAACCCCTCTCCGGATGGCGAGGGTTGTAACCCCCTGCCACCTTTTACAGAAAGCGACCGTATTCATGTCAAGGCGTTGGTGGTAGCCGATTACAGCGAGAAATATAGCCATTGGAACGCGAAGGAGTCACTAAGCGACTGGCTGAAGCGCGAAGGAATCCCAGCCATCACAGGCATCGACACCCGCCGCCTCACCAAACTGCTGAGAGAACACGGAGTGATGATGGGCAGAATAAGCCTCACCCCCGACCCCTCTCCGAATGGAGAGGGGAGTGAAAATACTCATGACTACGGTTCTGTGAACTGGGTAGAGCAGGTGAGCTGCAAAGAAGTCATCACCTACAAACCCGATTCTTCACTCTTCACTCTTCACTCTTCACACCCTCGTGTTGTTCTCGTCGATTGTGGCGTCAAGGCTAACATCATCCGCTGCCTCATCAAGCGTGGTGTAGAGGTCATCCGCGTGCCTTGGGACTACGACTTCAACCAGCTCGACTTCGACGGTCTCTTCCTCGCCAACGGCCCAGGCGACCCAGAGCGCTGTGGTAAAACCGTTGAGCATATAAGGACATTTCTTCAAAACGAAGCAGCAAAAGGTAACTACTCCCCTCTCTACAAGAGAGGGGTTGGGGGTGAGTCCGCTGGAGAGGGGTCAATTCGTCCCCTCATGGGCATCTGTCTGGGCAATCAGCTCTTGGCTCGTGCCGCAGGTGCGAAGACCTATAAGCTGAAATACGGACATCGTTCCCACAACCAGCCCGTACAGCAGGTGGGCACGACAAAGTGCTACATCACCTCGCAGAACCACGGCTACGCTGTCGATACCTCTACCCTACCCTCCGACTGGGAACCCCTGTTCGTAAACATGAACGACGGCTCCAACGAAGGAATCCGCCACAAAACCAACCCTTGGTTCTCTGCGCAGTTCCACCCAGAGGCCTGTTCCGGTCCCACGGACACAGAATGGATGTTTGATGAGTTCGTAAAAATGCTTGGACCCACCCCCTTTACCCCTCCCTGCAGGGAGGGGAGTGGTCACCCAGCTAATGAGAACGCTAATGAACCCCTAACTACCGACGGAGTATATACTCCCCTCCTTACAAGGGAGAGGCAGGGGGGTGGGTCCGTTCTGCTTTTAGGCAGTGGAGCTTTAAAGATTGGTCAGGCTGGTGAGTTCGACTACAGTGGAGCGCAGGCGCTGAAGGCGCTGAAGGAAGAAGGGGTGAAATCCATCCTCATCAATCCCAATATCGCCACCGTGCAGACCTCGAAGGATGTGGCAGACGTGGTTTATTTCCAGCCTGTGACACCCGAATTTGTAGAACGTGTCATCGAGAAAGAACGTCCTGACGGCATCCTCCTCTCGTTCGGCGGACAGACGGCACTGAACTGTGGCGTAGAACTATACAAAAGAGGTGTATTAGAGAAATACGGCGTAAAAGTCTTGGGCACACCCGTACAGGCCATCATCGACACAGAAGATCGCGACCTCTTTGTGAAACGTCTGGACGAGATTGGCGTGAAGACCATCAAGAGTCAGGCGTGCTCAACCAAGGAGGAAGTGCGGCAGGCAGCTGCCGAGCTGGGATTCCCTGTGATCTTGAGAGCCGCTTACGCACTGGGCGGTCTGGGTTCCGGCTTCTGCGACAACGAGGTAGAACTGGAGACTCAGGCAGAGGAAGCCTTCTCGTTCTCGCCACAGGTGTTGGTAGAGAAATCGCTGAAGGGGTGGAAGGAAATCGAGTACGAAGTGGTGCGCGACCGCTACGACAACTGCATCACGGTCTGCAACATGGAGAACTTCGACCCGCTGGGCATCCATACAGGCGAGTCGATTGTGGTGGCTCCCAGCCAGACGCTCACCAACAGCGAGTACCACAAGCTCCGTGCCCTTGCCATCAAGATTATCCGCCACATCGGCATCGTGGGCGAGTGTAATGTGCAATATGCCCTCGACCCCAATTCCGAAGACTACCGCGTCATCGAAGTCAATGCACGCCTCAGCCGATCATCAGCCTTGGCAAGCAAGGCCACAGGCTATCCTCTGGCTTTCGTTGCCGCCAAACTGGGACTCGGCTACGGACTCTTCGACCTGAAGAACTCCGTAACGAAGACCACGTCTGCCTTCTTCGAACCAGCCCTCGACTATGTCGTCTGCAAGATTCCCCGTTGGGACCTCACCAAATTCCACGGCGTCAGCCACCAGCTCGGTTCCAGCATGAAGAGCGTAGGCGAAGTGATGGCTGTAGGCCGCACCTTCGAAGAAGCCATCCAGAAAGGACTCCGCATGATTGGGCAGGGAATGCACGGCTTTGTCGATAATAGACGACCCACCCCCGACCCCTCCCGTGATGGAGGGGAGGCCTCCGGCGAATTGGCTATTACAAATGGAAAAGAAAGTCTCCCCTCACGGGGAGATTTAGAGGGGTCTCTTCAGAACGCTACCGATATGCGCATTTTCGTTCTTGCCAAAGCGTTGCTATTGGGGTATTCGGTGGAGCAGATTTACGGGTGGACGAAGATTGACCGTTGGTTCCTTGAGAAGTTGAAGCATATCATCGACATCGACCAGCGGCTCAGGGAGTTTCACCAAGTCTCCGAACTGATACAGTTTATGGATGAGACAGAATTGCTGGAACACCTGGAGACATCAGCGTTTGTGCCCCTGCTGCACGAAGCAAAGGTCTATGGATTCTCCGACTTCCAGATAGCACGAGCCATCGGTCTGGGAGAGGACATGAAGATGGAAGATGCTGCACTGGTCGTTCGCCGGTGGCGAAAGGAATTTGGCATCCTGCCCGTCGTCAACCAGATCGACACCTTGGCTGCCGAATATCCAGCCCAAACCAATTACCTGTACTTAACGTACTTGTAATTATGGAATACAAAAAGAGACCGCCACAACGGAGGGCACTGAAAAAGTCCCGTTAGCATCTTTTTGACACTTCATCTCTGCACATAGTCACTAAATAATTTGGCTATGTGCAGATTTTTTTGTACCTTT
>CAJOHO010000031.1 GCA_905234555.1 uncultured Bacteroidaceae bacterium | reverse complement strand
GACAATGCTCAAACAAGTTTAACTTCGTTTTCCTCCTTCTCGCTCGGAAAAGTTCAAACAAGTTTGACTCTTCACTCGCTCGTGCGTCGTTTGGCATTGCTCATTTGGCTTATCGAAAACGTTCCGTCAGCCATCACCAGCCCCATACACAGCATTTCATGCTTTGAAATCAATGAAAGCAAAAACACCGTCTAATCCTGCAAGCGCAGACCGCATGAAAACAAAAAAATTGCGATTTTTGGTACATTTTTGCGATTTTTGGTAGTCGCCCCCTCAAAAATCGCCCATTTCAACGGAGTTTTTCTGTTTCCACTCCGTTACGCTCTTGCCCATACGCTGCTTGAAGGCGAGGGCGAAGGTGTTGTAGTTGCGGTAGCCGCTCTGGGCAACCAGCTCCTGGACGGTGAAGAAACGCTGGGCTGCGACGGCCTTGTCGTAGATACGGACGAAATGATCGATGCGCAAGTCGTTGATGTAGGCGTTGTAGTTCGTTTCACGATGCACGAAGTACAACCTGAGATAGGTGCGGTTGGTGCCAATGGCATGGGCCAGCTCGGAGATGTTCAGGTTGTGCTGCAGGTAGAGCTGCGTGTCCACGCAGTGATGCTGTAGCAAGGTGCCGATCTGCTCGTAGGCGGCATCGGAAAGGGTTTCGGGTGACGGGCTTTCATCTTCGGAAGGACTGACAGACTCGGTCGTTTCCTCCTCCATGAGCAGAGGCTGCGAGACGGTCAGGTCGCTCAGCGTCTCGACACGCCATAGCAGATAGCCGATGAGCATCAGACCGCCCACCTGGGTGATATATTCATAGGCCATGCCACTATCCCCCACCAAGTAATAGCCGATGATGAGCATGATGACAGCCAGCACCAGGAAACTCTGCCACACCTCCTTGTGCTCCAAGTCGGCATAGTTGTCGCGCAGCCATCGACCGTACTGCCGCACGGCACGCACCATATATATCGTGAAGCCTAGGGCAGCCAGCAGGAAATAACCGCTCATCCAAGGGAACAGGGCTTCGCTGCGAGTGACAACGCTCACAACCATTCCTACCACGAGCGGTGCCACCATCACGCCAACAGGCCAGAGCGGTCGCCGACGGTCCTGCAGCATGCAGAGCATGATGACGAGAGCCAGGGGAACAGTCAGCAAACTGTCGAGCAGCCCGCCAATAAGTAAGCTCAGCATGACAGCCTCGCTCGAATCGCACAAGGCAGCCGGTATGTACCACAAATGCCCCAAGGCTATGACCGCCATGAATGCAGCAGTCCAGCGGTGCAGTCTGCGCGGCGGCGTGACATCGGCGGCAAAGGCATTGCCCCGCCGGAACAGCAGATAAACGCTTGCCAGCGCAGCTATCACCGTCACGACGGCATAGAGCATGATAAATATCGTATCTTCCCGTATCTGATCGTACATATCGTTGAGCTGATAAATTCGATTGGCTGCAAGGACGGTGCAAGTCTGTTATTTCTTCGTAATCCGCTTGCTGGGGTGAATGGCACCTGTGGGACAAACCAGACGGCAGAGATGACAGCCTACGCACTTGGTGCCGACAATACGGGGCTGACGCGTGTCAAAGTCAAAGACAATGGCCTGATGTCCTCCGTCTCGACACGATATCTCACAACGGCCACAACCTACACAGCGTTCACGGTCGATCATGGGATAGATCATCGTGGAGCGGTCAAGATGGGTGGGAGTGGTGAAGCTGGGAAGTTGGGAACCCACAAGATCCTGCAAGCGGCTGACGCCATGCTGAGCCATATAGCACTGGAGACCCAGCACCAAGTCGTCGATGATGCGGTAGCCATACTGCATGACAGCGGTGCAGACCTGAACGTTGCTGCATCCCAATTGTATGAATTCTAAGGCGTCACGCCACGTCTCAATACCGCCGATGCCACTGAACGGGAGACCTTTTATCACGGTGTTCCCCGACATTTCCAGAATGAAGCGCAGGGCGATGGGTTTCACGGCCCGACCGGAGTAACCCGATACCACACGCTGCCCAGAAACCTGTGCGTCGTCAGCCATCGTGACGGACTTGATGGTGTTGATGGCCGAGATGGCGTCGGCACCACCCAAGTAGGCCGCCAGAGCTGGCTGGGAGATATGTGTGATGTTGGGTGTCATTTTGGGGATGACGGGAATCTTCACGGCGCGTTTCACGACGGTGGTATAGATGGCTACTAACTCAGGGTTCTGCCCCACATCGCTGCCCATGCCCGACACTCGCATCTGAGGGCACGAGAAGTTCAGCTCCACAGCGTCGCATCCTGCCTTTTCCGCCATCTGTGCCAGCTCCGTCCACTCCTCCTCGCTGTTGCCCATGATACTGGCAATGACCACCTTCGTCGGATAGTCCTGTTTCAGACGGCGCAGAATGTCGAAGTCCATGTCAACGGGATTCTCGCTCAGCTGCTCCATATTGCGGAAACCATAGAAATCGCCATGTGTGCCATTGCTGTGTACGGCATCGAAGCGGGGTGACACCTCTTTGATTTCCTGCAGGCAGATGGTCTTGTAGAACACGCCTGCCCAACCTGCCTCGAAGGCACGCGCCACCATCTCATAATTGGTGCAGACGGCGGAGGACGCTAAGAAGAAAGGATTCTCGCAATGGATGCCGCAGAAGTCTATCTCCAGACTGGGATAAGGGGGCGTGACTTCATCGGGTTCGATGCTGCGCAGCACCTCCCTCAGCCGGATGGGCCAGTTGTAATGGATACAAGCCTGTTCTGCCGCTTCAAGGTCGGCATCGCTACAGGCTGCCACCCAACGCGTGGCCAGCGTCTGGTTGTCGAAACGGATGGCACGCATAGCCCTTGCCGGATCGCCCGTCTTGCAAGCCTTTGTGCACGGAGCGTCCTGGCACATCAGACATCTGTCTGCTTCTTCATATACATTGACTCGTTTCATAAGCATGTTATTTCGTTAGATATTTGGTTTTGTGCTGTTTTAACTGAAGGCATTGAGCCAACGAACCACCTCTTCTGCCTCTGCCTGTGAGAGTGCCTGATTCATCGGCAGCGAAAGCTCCTGACGGTGTATCTTCTCTGTGATGGGATAACTCCGTGCGTTCCACTCCTGATAGCATTCCTGCTGATGGGGAGGAACAGGATAGTGGATCAAGGTCTCGATGCCATGTTCCTTCAGAAAAGCCTGCAGCTGGTCGCGACGCTCACAGAAGACGGGGAAGAGGTGATAGACGTTGTTTTCGTCGGGAAGGCGCTTGGGAAGGGTAATCAGGGGATTCGTGATATGTTCATAATAGTAGGCAGCCAACTGCTGACGCTTCCGGTTGTCCTCATCCAGATATTTCAACTTCACATCGAGCACGGCGGCATCTATTTCCGACATGCGGCTGTTCACACCTACATACTGGAACACATATTTCTTCTGACTCCCGTAATTGGCCAAAGCCCTGATGGTTGCTGCCAGTTCTGCATCGTTCGTGGTAACGGCCCCGGCATCACCAAATGCGCCCAGGTTCTTTCCAGGATAGAAACTATGTGCCGCTGCATCACCAAGCGAACCGGTTCTAGAAGAGTGAAGAGTGAAGAGTGAAGAGTGAAGAATGGTAAACCGACACCCATGACTCTGAGCGCAATCTTCCATGAGTTTCAGATGGTGTTTCTTGCAAATTTCGCCAAGCTGATCGTTGTAGGCAAGACGTCCGTAGAGGTGAACCGTCATCACACCCTTCGTCTTAGGCGTGATGGCTTTCTCTATCCGGTCAATATCTATTTCAAGATGCTCGAACGTAGGCTCCACCAGCACCGGCACCAGATGGTTGCGAGTGATGGCAAGGATGGTAGCGATAAAGGTGTTGGCAGGTACGATGATTTCGTCGCCGTCCTTCATCACACCCATCTCCTTATAGCCACGCAGCAGCAGATACAGAGCATCTAAGCCGTTCGCCACAGCCACACAATGCTCTGTGCCAATGTAACGGCTATAGTCAGCTTCAAACCGCTCGGTTTCCTTTCCTTGAAGGAACCAGCCACTCTCCATCACGCGGTTCATCGCTGCCCTGTATTCATCACCATGCATGGCGGTGATTGCCTGTAAATCCAAGAACTTGATCATATGTTAAAGTGAAGAGTGAAGAGTGAAGAATGAAGAATGAAGACTGCCTTATAATTTAGTCGTCTGCTGCCCATTTTGCGGTGGCAACCAGAAGGTAGAGCGAAACGATGGACTCGATGAAGATGTAGAAGCCACGCCATGATTTGGTGTGGTGATACGTAATCATGATAATGATGATGGCTGCCAGCAATTCCAGGAAAAACAAGAACCAACGTGACGATAAGATGGAGTGGAAGAACGATTTACGAGCCATTGACTTAGCACGTTTCTCTGCTTGTTCCTTTTCAATCTCGACCTCCCTGAGCAGCGGCTTAATCTTGGGATTATTGCTGTAGTACATCTTGGCCTTACGGGCATAACGCTCTACGTTGGCTTTGTTGATCTCCCAGTTCCTACCAGCCTTGAAATCAACCAATGCATCTTCCAGATTCTCTAAAATTTCTTTTAGTTCACGGGTAGCCTCTGGTGTAACAAACTGGCCACATTCGAGGCACTTATCCATCAGTGGAGGGACAGGGGCACCACAGAACGGACAGGTCTTTCCTTTCTGTCGATTAGCAGACACTTCGTATGCATGCTCAATCTTGTAAACCTGAGCATCAAGATACAAGTCCACCTCTTCGCGATCGAGATGCATGCGTTCAGCTTTCTTTAATATCACTTGGCGCTCTTTGTCTGACAATACGCCATCACTCAGATACTCTTGAATCAGTGTGTTCAGTTCGTCTGGAATCAGATTTGCCATAATAATATAAGTTTACTGTTTACAGTTTACTGTTTACCTATTCTAATCTTCTTCGTCACGACGGAAGGGACGACCTTCGGCATCGAAGCCCCAACGGGGACGACGATCTTTCTTCTTGTCGAAGGAGGGGGATTTACGCGAATCGCGGTGACGACGTGGCTCGTCTTCGTGGTCACGGAATTTCTTGGGGCGTGGGTGAGAATCCTCGCGAGAATCTTTTGACCGGCTCTGGAACCCTCGTGAAGAGCTGTGACGACGTTTATCGTCGGGACGATAGTCCTCGGAGCGGTCTCCCCACTTGAAGTTGTGACGATTGAGCGTGGGTTCTTCATCTCCCTCGAAGAGCGGTTTGAATTCCTTCTTACCCGAACGCTTATCACCTGGTTTCTGGTTGCGGTCGGGACGGGAACGGAAGTAATGGTCGTCGTCGCGTGATCCGTTGTCGCCTCGCCAACTCTTACCGTCGAATTCAGCTTCCTCACGACGCTTCAGAGGTTTGAAGTTCTTGTTGCGGGCACGTTCCTCATCGGTCTTGAGTTCCATTCCCTCACTACGTCGTTCACTCAGTTTGCCACTGAAAACCTGATACTTGCGGAACTCGCAAGGCAGACTGCCGTTGTAAAGGGCAAACTTGGTGGAGGGACGGAAACCGATTTTGGCAAAACACTCCTCGTGACTGCTCAGAATCCAAGCGTCGTTACCGGCAAAATGCTGCTTGAGACGCTGTCCGATGGTGGCATAGAGGTCGAGAATATCGTCGGTGGTGATACGTTCACCGTAGGGAGGATTGGTGATGATGATGGCCCCCTCCGAGGGAGAAGCCTCATCGGGAGTTGGAGAAGTCCATTCAAATTCGTAGAAGTCCTGCTGCTGCACATCAACAATCTTGCTGACCCCCGCAGAGCGTGCATTGTCAGTGGCGATGGCTACACACTGGCGGTTGATGTCGAAACCGTAGATCTTATGGTCGAACTCACGTTCCTGACTGTCGTCGTTGTAGATCTTCTCAAGGAGAGCTTCGTCGAAGTCGTGCCAACGCTCAAAGCCGAACTCTTCGCGGAAGACGCCAGGATAGATGTTCTGGGCAATGAGTGCTGCTTCGACGAGGATGGTGCCAGAACCGCAGAAGGGATCGATGAGGTCGCACTGTCCGTCCCAGCCCGTCAGCAGTATCATACCTGCAGCCAGCACTTCGTTGAGGGGTGCAGCCACGGTTCCGGTACGATAGCCACGCTTATGGAGGCTCTCACCAGAGGAATCGAGGGAGACGGTGACATCTTTCTCGGCAATATGGATATTGATGCGGATATCAGGATTGCTGATGCTGACATTGGGACGCGTGTCGGTCTTCTCGCGGAAATAGTCGGCAATGGCATCCTTCACACGATAAGCCACAAACTTGGAATGGCGGAAGCTCTCGCTAAAGACGACGGAATCGACGAGGAAAGTCTGTTTCTCGTCCATATACTCCTCCCACGGCATCTGCTTCACGATTTCGTAGATCTCGTCAGCATCGCTGGCTTTGAATTCTTTGATGGGTTTGAGTACACGCACGGCTGTACGGAGGCAGAAGTTGGCACGATAGAGCATCTCCTGATCACCTGTGAAGGTAACCATACGATTGCCTATTTCGATGTTGTCGGCACCCAGTGCCGTGATTTCTTTGGCAAGTACTTCTTCCAGTCCTTGGAAGGTCTTGGCGATAATTTTGAAAGACATATCTTAAGATGGGGTTATGATTGTGTGGCGCGTTGCTGAACTACATGGCAGCCTGCTGGGACATCGTTGGTGACCCAGATGTTACCACCGATGACGGCTCCGCGTCCGATGGTGATGCGTCCGAGGATGGTGGCGTTGGAATAAACCACCACATCGTCTTCGAGGATAGGATGACGAGGAATGCCCTTGATGGGGTTGCCGTTGTCGTCGAGCGGGAAGCTGCGGGCACCAAGGGTCACACCTTGATAGAGTTTTACGTTGCGTCCGATGACACAGGTTTCTCCGATAACGACACCTGTTCCGTGGTCGATGGTGAAGGATTCACCAATCTGTGCACCTGGATGGATATCGATTCCTGTTTCGGAGTGAGCCATCTCTGTGAGCATACGCGGAATGAGTGGCACACCCAGAAGCAGGAGCTGGTGGGCGATGCGGTAGTTGGTGAGTGCCTTGATGACAGGATAGCAGGAGATGATTTCTCCGTGATTCTTGGCAGCAGGATCACCGTTATAGGCCGCAATGACATCAGTGGTGAGGATGGCACGCAGCTCTGGCAGTTTGGAGATGAACTCCTCTGTCACCTCATCGGCAGTCTTGGCAGCACAGGGGCATTTGTTGCACTCATACTCCAGTCCTATCTCGATCTGCTGACGCAGGAGACGGGAGAGGCGGTCAACACGAACACCGATATAGTATTTGAGGGTGTCGGCATAGACAGGCGTATCACCATAATGATAAGGAAAGATGATGTCGCGTGCGATGTCGATGATTTCGGCAAGCGTCTTCTCGGAAGGCATGCGGAACACCTGACTGTCCTGATCGAACAGATGGGTGAGCGAATCCACTTCTGCCAACTGGTTAACGGCTGAGGTAATGACTTTGTGGTTCATCTACTTATTTACGATTTGACGATTTTCTATTTACGATTTATTTGACGATTTTCGGAGTACTCAGAGTATTCGGAGTACTCGGAAATCGGAATTATTTAAGGAACTTGTCGATGAGTTCTTGGGCGTTGGGGTCGCCCAGTTCTACGGCTCGCTGGAGATTCTGACGAGCAGAAGTCTTGTCTCCCTTCTGGATTTGTGCATAACCCATGATGCGGTAGGCGTCTGAGTTCTGTGGATCGAGCGCCAGACACTGACGTGCCGATTCTATACATTCGTCTGTCTGCCCCACCATGAGCTGGAGGGCTGAACGCTCCACATAATAGAGCGGTTCGCGTGGCGCCTGACCGATGGCAAGATCGATGTCGTCGAGTGCCTGCTGATACATACGTGCCTGCTTCTCCAACAGGAAGCGGTCGTAGTAAAAGTCTGCGGTGACTCGGTTGTTGTTGAGGTAACAGTATTTGTTGTAATCGAGAACAGCCTCACGGTAACGTCCTGCTGCTGCCAACAGCTGTCCACGTCGCATCACGTAGTTCGCTGCATCGGCTGGCATTGGGTCAGGGAACATGGCGAGAGCTGAGTCCATCAAGGCAACAGGTACGGAGAGGCTGTCGCCCAAAGCTTCGTGCGCCATACTGGCTGCATAGTAGATGCTGGGTGAACGGTGCGGACCCGCATTGAGTTCGTCGTAGATGTCGATGGCTGCCTGATGGTCGCCTTTACCTGTGAGGATCAATGCTTTCTGAAGCTGGAACTGGAGCACGACGTTCTCAGCTTCCGTCCGAGTGGCTTCGTCCTTGGCAGAAGACACATTTCCTTTCGCCAGCGTCAACGCTTTGTCGATGTGCTGAATGGCGAGGTCATAAGTCCAGGGTTCATAGGTTTCTTCGGGCAGGAAACGCAGTTTGTTGTATATAGCATCAGCCACATTGGCGTTCGCAGCCATTGGGTCGTCTGCCAGTTTCAGATAGGTCTTGAGGTCGCGGTCAGCTTCCTCGAAACGGTGCGTATCCATGAGCGGAGTGGCTCGGCGAAGATAACCTTCAGCCACATCGGGCCAAGTGTCAATAAACAGGTTGAGCAAATCCAAGTACTCGTCGTTGCCTGCAGATTTCGACTTAAAGAAAAGATAGACCAGCGCCTCTTCCTTGCTGTCGGGCAACCCTTTGAGGATATGGATATTGTTAAGTGCCATCGTCTCAGCTTTAGAAGGAATGGGCGTAATCTTCCTGTCGAACGCGTAGGCAGCATCAATGGCGTAGCTGTGTTCTGCGATAGGCGACTGAACAATGCCCAGACAGTTACCCTGTTCGTCGAAGAGGAAGGCACCTGTGTATTTATTGTCGAAAGCTGTCTGAAGGGTGTAGTAGGCATATTTCTCCTCAACGATTTCTTTCTTGGCAACTGGCGTTGAGGGACACTTCGTCAGTTTGTCTTTCTGGTAGAGAATGGCGAAAGTGCGAGTGCCGCTGGTTCCGCTGGTAGATGAAGCGAAAGTAAGTGGTGTGGATTTCTTCGTGTCAATCTGCATCTTCACCACTCCGTAGGTATCATCAGCACCAAGAATGCGGCTGACGTCGAGTTTCTTCCCGTCGGCTGTGACTACGATGGCGCTGTAGGCATCACGCAGGAGCGCATAGTCGGCAACAGCCACACCATTGTCGCTGACGAAGGCTGCTGTTCCTTCGTGAATCATCTCGTGGTTCTGGTCGTAGGCAATGAGTGAAACCAAGGATTTCTGTACCTTGCTTCCCCATTTGGGCACAGCCACTTCAGCGTCCTGTGCCCAAGTCGTTGTGGCGAGGGCAAGGAGAATCGCCAGCAAGATATTTCTCTGTATGAAGTTATTCATAAATGGGTTTTTATGGGTGATTCAATAATGTACGTGCGTTTTCGATGGCGGCAGCAGTCAGGGTCTCGCCGCTGAGCATGTGTGCCAATTCCTCCACACGTTGTTCGGATGTGAGTTCCACGATATGTGTGGTCGTCGTATCTTCACCGTCCTGTTTATACACTTTATAATGAGCTGAGCCAAGTGCAGCAATCTGAGGCAAGTGAGTAATGCTGATAACCTGACGGTCAGCCTGTCCCATCTTCTGCATCATGCGTGCCATCTTCTCAGCAATACTGCCGGAAACACCAGTGTCGATCTCGTCGAAGATGATGGTTGGCATCCTGACGGCGCTGGCGATGAGCGACTTCAGCGAAAGCATCACACGAGCTATCTCTCCGCCCGACGCCACTTGTGCCAGATTCTGCAACTGTCCGTTCTTGTTGGCAGAGAAGAGGAAACAGATGTGGTCGCCACCGTGTTCTGTCAGCGAAGCGTCTGAGAACTCCACATCTACCTGAAAACGCACATTCGGCATCCCCAAAGGCTGGAGCGACTGCTGCATCTGTTCTTCGACCTTACGGGCAGCCTTCTGACGCTGGGCAGACAACGCTTTGGCCTGCTGCTGAGCTTCTTTCTGCAGTTGGTCACATTGCTTCCGCAAAGCTTCAATCTGTTCCTCGCTGGAGTCGATGACGCTGAGTTGCTGCTGGATGTCCGTAGCCAACTGAATCAGTTCCTCAACAGAGTTGACGTGATGTTTCTGCTCCAACGAATAGATCTGGTTCAGGCGGTCGTTCACCAGTTCGAGCCGCTGGGGATTGTACTCCACGTTGTCCGCACGTGTTTCGAGTTCGTCGGCAATATCCTTGATTTCTATGTAGCAGGAGTTGAGTCGTTCTCCCAAAGCCTGAGCAGCAGTTACCTTGTCCTCTATGCTCCGAAGGGCAGACATCGCAGACTTCAGTCGCTGGAGCACATCTTCAGCTTCGTCGTAGGCGGAGCTGTCGATTGCAGTCTGAGCCGTTTGCAAAGCCTGCTTGATCTCTTCGGCGTGTTCCAGCATTTGCTGTTCTTCCTCCAGCTCGGTCTGTTCGCCTTCAGCCAAATTGGCTTCCTCTAACTGGGCGTACTGGAATCGCAGATAGTCTTCCTCGTCCTTGCTTTTGTTCGCAGCTTCGATAACTTGCTGCAACTCGTCCTGGGTCTGACGCCAAGTCCTGAAAGTCTGACGATACTGTGTCAGGCGTTCTTGGTTCTGGGCAAGGATGTCAAGCACATTCTGCTGGAAACCCTGCGTGTTGAGTAACAGGTTCTGGTGCTGGGAATGGATATCGACCAGTTGCGTACCAATTTCGTTCAGCAGTTTCAGGGAGACGGGTGTGTCGTTGATGAAAGCACGGCTTTTTCCGGCAGCCGTCAGTTCACGACGGATGATACATTCCTG
Organism: uncultured Bacteroidaceae bacterium; assembly: GCA_905234555.1. Lineage (GTDB taxonomy): Bacteria > Bacteroidota > Bacteroidia > Bacteroidales > Bacteroidaceae > UBA3839. Next base: position 14,759 of record CAJOHO010000031.1, on the reverse strand, counting down.
TCCGTCGAAGTCCAGTTCGTTGTCTGAAAAGAAAGACTCCAGCTGGTAGTCGCTGACATCGAAGACCGCCTCCACCACACAGCGTTGTACACCTTGCTTGATGGCACGTGTGTCGGCTCTGCCGCCTCTCAGCAGTTCGATGGCACCCAGAATGATAGACTTTCCGGCTCCCGTCTCACCCGTAATGACGGAAAAGCCTTTGTGGAGCTGGATGTCGAGATGCTCTATCAGCGCGTAGTTCTCAATATGAATCGACTGTATCATTTCTTAGAATGTCAAAGCCACACCAGCTAAGAAACTGATGCGCTGAGCACGATAACACTTGTAGGCGTCGAAGTCTTGGTTCAACAGGTTATGGCCTTTCAGGTAGAACGACAGAACGCTGCCGGTTCGCAGTCCCTCCACAGGCATCGTGTAGGTGACGCTGGCACCCAGGTTGTTCGTAGCAGGACGTTTGTACTGGTCAACACCATCGTGAGCGAAGGTCTGGAGCACATAGTCAAGACCACAACTTAAGCCTTTCCACACACGGTAGTTGGCCTCAGCACGGATATCGAAAATCGGACGCCACGACAGAAGTTCGTCGGCAACCGCCTTGTCTGCCTTCGTTTCCCAGCCGTTGAACTGACATTTCAGCTTAGCTGCGAAGTCGTTCTGATACTGATAGGTGAAGTCGGCGTTGATATGCATCAGACTTCCGTCGGCTGACTGCAGGATGGAGGAGCCATACAGTTCGGTTCGGTTGCGAGAGCGGTCGTAACCTGCATACAGGCGTGCAAACAGACCGTCCATCAACTTCCAATCTACTCCCACCAACGTGCGGAAGCGGTCGAACTGATGAGCCATCTGGTTGTTGGACTCTAACGCCCAACAAGGAGTGATTTGTGAGAAGCGACGGAACTCGTTGCGCACCTCTCCTCCGTCTAAACGGGCAAAGAGGTCGATGTCCTCAGTTGCATGGTAGCGGAAATGAACATCGGGCGCCAGTCGTGTACGGCTCTCAAAACCGCTGTTCAGGTGGAGCTGCACACCTGCATGGAGCGTGAAGCGTTCGGCTGCCCATTCATAGTAAGGAACAAACGTGAAGGAGTTGTTGTTGTCGTACAGTTCGTAGTCGTACTGCGTGAAGTTCGTGCGCAAGTCCAGTCCCAGAAGGTGCTTACCCTGTTCGTTTTCTTCCAAAAGGAAGTTACTTCCGGCATTCACCCAGATTTGTACCTCTTCGGCGTTCTCAAAAGTGGGAAGGGCAAAATGGCTGTACTTCTGAATGAACGAGTTGTAGCCGAGGTTGCCATAAATTGTGAATTTGCCGAACTGAATAGGTGTGATGCGTGCATCGAACTCAGTCAACCAGTTGTGCTGCTTATTGTGAGGCGTCACAGCCGGTATGAGATAATTGATGTGGTCGGGGAAATAGTTGAACACCTGACTTTCCACATTTCCTTTCAGTCGCAAAGAAAAACCTTTGTCGAAACGATGTTCATAACCTACGGCTCCACGAGTGGTGAAGAAGCGTGAACTCCAGTCTTCGGCATCGTAGAACGCATCTTCCACTCGTCCTTTATAGCCACGAAGGGAGAGGTCAAAGTCCAGCAGGTCGCTGCCAGTCAGTTTCAGACCGTAGGCACCACGGATATTCAGGTTGCCTCGAACGCCGGCACCAATCGTGGCGAATCCACGAGGCGCACCTTCATCCACAGCCTCACTCTGTGCAGCCTCTGTGGGCTGGAAGACGTAAGAGCTGGCGGGCTGAGCCTGGTCCGTATATTTCACAGGATAGTGGGGAACATTCGTTTTCTCCACTTCGGGCAGCACATTGATTTTGTTGGCGTCCTTCACGACAGGCGTGTAGGTATTCTCCACCTCCACCACGTTGTCCATCTGTGCCAAAGCAGGCAGCACCGTCAGGCTGCACAGGAGCGTCAATATCTGTTTCTTTTTCATAGCTTATTTCAGTTTCTTGAGTCGTTCGTCAATCATTTGGTTAATCTCCTCGCTTTCCGTATAGTTGCTCTTGAGCGAAAGCAGATACTGGCGGGCCTCAATCGTACGGTCGGTCTGGCTATACACATCCGACAGCAGGACAAAGGCGCGAGCCAGCCAGTAGGCGTGGGAAGTGCCTGAGTTGATGAAGTCGGTCAGCAGGGTCTCCGCAGGCTGATATTGCTGCGTGTCGTAAGCATACTGAGCCAGTTCCACCAGTCCTTGCGCACCATAAACGGTACGTGTGTCCTTCGCCAGTTCCTGGTAATCTGCCACAGCTGCGTCCGAGTTGTTCTGAGCCATATAGCTCTGGGCACGAAGCAGACGTGTTTCTGCTGCCACATCGGGCGAAACCTTCGAGTTTTGCAGGATGCGTGAAGCCACAGCCACAACTGTTGCGTGGTCCTGAGCGGCTTTCGCAGCATTCAGTTGTCCTTGCTGAGCGGTCAGACGGGTCTCACCCGACTGTGTCTGGGCTTCCAGCTGACGATAATAGTTCATGGCCTGAGTCTGGTCGCCGTTTGCCACAGCTCTCAGCGCAGCACCAGTCACCATTTCGTCGAGTTCGGCTGAAGTCAGCGTCTTGCCTGCCTTCTGAGCCAGCGCAGCATATTCGTTGATCTGTCCCAGTTCGGTATAGATGTCCTTGAGGTTTGCCAGAGCGGTATGAGCCTCCGCAGAGTTAGGATATTTCTCCAGCACACTTCGGTAAGCACGGATGGCTGCTTCTTTGTCGCCGTTCTCAGCATGAATCATCGCGATTTCGTTCGTAGCCTTACGAGCTTGCGTGCTTTGCGGATAGCGTTCCACCAAGCTGTTGAACGTCGTCATCGCTTTCTGGCGGTTACCTGTCTGAACGTAGGCACGACCTTGTTCGAACAACGCATCGACAGCAAATTCTGAGTTCTGGTATTCGCCGTTGAGCTGGCTGAGCAGATCCACCTTCTTCTCGTAATTGCCTCGAAGTCCTGCAATCAAAGCTTGTTGCAGAAGCGAATAATCGCCTCCGTTCGTACGGTCTGTGGCCAATGCCTTGCGATAAGCGTTTTCGGCTGCGTCGTAGCTTCGTTTGGTGAGTTCGCAGTCACCGATTCGGTTATAAGCATCTGCACACAAGGCATTCAGACGCTGGTCGGTTCCTGTGTAAATGGCTTTGTCGGCTTCTGTGAGGAACGTCTGGAACGAAGGCTGGGCAGCCGCATAGTTCTTCTGCTTGAAGCGTGAGTAGCCCAGCGTGTAGTTGGCAAGTGCGTGGTTCTGGGTGCTGAGAGCTGGGTATTTCAGATATTGCTGCAAGTCTGTGGCTGCAGCCTGGTATTCACCTAAGCGATACTCCGATTCGCCTTTCCAGTAATAGCTTTCTGCCAACGTCTTCTGCGCATCTTCCAGTTTGGCGTTCCTGCTCTTAGCTTTCGCTTGCGAGTAAGTGTCAATACTCTGGCGCATAAAGTCCTTCGCACTACTGAAGTCGCCATCCGTAAAGCGTTGTACACCTAAGTTGTATAACACTTTCTGCTTAGCCTGAAGAATGTCGCTGTCTGGATTCTTAATCTTATTGATCGAAGCCAAAGCGGCTGGATAGTTCTTCGTGGTGAAATACACTTCAGTCAGGTGTTTGGCGACGCTTGCCTTATATTGCGACTGAGGGAACTGGTTGAGGAAATCCTCAAACACCTTCACGCTTTCGCCAAAGCCCATCGTAGCTCCGTCGTGCAGCGTCAGCGCATAATTATACAGCGCCGTCTCTCGCACCTCTTCAGCTTTCCGTTCATCTGCCGTCGTAGCACCCATCGGCTCAATTCCTGTATTCGTTTCGTCGGAGATAATCTTCACTCGTGCTGGTAACGAAGCCTGCTGAAAAGCCATACTTGCCTGTTTCTTGTTTCCAGCGTTGACATACGACGTTCCTGCATGGAGCCAAGCATTCTTAGCCAACGCATCTTCCTCAACGCCAGCACTACGGCTGAACAAATCAGCAGCCTTCGCATACTCCTTCGACTTAAAATAACACATTCCCAACTTATACAGCGCCGTCCGCTTGGCACTTTCCCCTTTGGAAGCAGCCGTATCCTCCCCCTTGGGGGAGTTAGAGGGGGCTACATACTGCTCCAGCTTCGCCTTCGCTCCGTCCAAATCGCCAAGGTCATAGAGAGCTTCCCCCTCAATACGATTAGCTTCAGGAACCAAAGCGGCAGCCACACGGCTGCGACGGATCGTGTTCAGCGCCTCTTGCGCCTGACCCGTCTGAAGCTGACAGTCAGCAATATACACACAAGCTTCGTGTTCGTAGTCGGCACTCGTCGCAGCCGAACGCAGATAAGGCAAAGCATCCTGGTACCTGCCTTCCGCATAGAACACATAACCCGTATAGTACTGCACATCCATCCTGTGGCGTTCAGTCTCTCCTATTCCTGCCAACAAACGACGAGCCTTCGCATAGTCGCCTACGTGGATATCGGCAATAGCCTCATAAAGCTGAGCCTCAGCCCTTTCCTCCGTCGGCAGGCCTTCCGTACTCAGCTGGCGATACAGCTCCAAAGCCTCCTGGTCCGCACCTCGACGCACCATCAGGTTCGCTCTGAGCAGCTGGAGTCTTTCGTTCATCGGATGCACCCGATAACAATCCGTCCACTCCTTCAGCCTTTCCTCCGTCCGCGGTTCATTCAGGAAATACGCATTCACCAGCTGCACAGCCACCTCGTCCACGTTCTCCATACTCATCGAGATCAGAGCGTTGGCATCCTTGAGGTTCGCACCCTTCGCGTCCCTCGTAGTAGGCTTCAACGTCGAGCTACCAAAATAATGCTGCGTGTCCGTCAGCTTCTGAGCCACCCTCTGCGTCTCCTTCCCATGAGGAAGCTGAAGAGGGTTCTGCGCTGTTGCCGTCTGTCCTGCCAGCAGCAACAGGATAGGTATCCATTTTTGTTTCTTCATAATTATCTTTGCTTCGCGTTTAGCGTACAAAAATAAGGATTTCCCCCCAAACCACAAAGAAAAGCGGCAGAAAATCCTCATTTCTGCCCATTTTTAAGCATCGTTGACAATTCTACAACTCTTTTCGTAGCACCCAAACCACTCTTTCCAAACAAAAAAAGCTATTACACACACCCAAAAAACAAACGATCCAAGCAACAATAATCAGCACAACGAAAACAACAAAATCCGACAACTAAGCAGCAAAAATCAGCACAACGAAAGCCACAAAAATCGACTCCACGAAACCATCAAAAACAAGCTTAACCCAAGCTTCAAAAACAAGTGCTTTTCAACCAACTTTCCTCCAAGCCCCAACCTTCTTCAAAAATCAACATCCTCGCCCAACCTAACACGCTCATTTTCAACACTCACCGAACACCCCACCCACTCCTAGCACGCACAAAATTTCAAAACGCTTAACTCTTACGAAAATTCCAAGTACTTAGAAATATTTTTTTAAGTACTTAGAAATTTTTTTTCAAGTACTTGGAAATTTTTTTCTAAGTACTTAGAATTTTTCTTCCATATACTTAAAACTTTCAAAACACTTAACCTATTCCTTCTTTTCACTTAGCACAACCCCACCCTCCTCTTAACACACTTCCCCTTTCATCTTAACTCAAATCTCTTACCGACTGAACATCCATTCTTTCAACACAAAAGTCCTCTTTCACGTTCTTTTTCATGATAATTTTCTATCTGTTTGCAAATAGTTGGTATAATATTTGGTTTTTTCAGATTTATACACTTACTTTGCAAGTATAAATATTCCCTCATCAAGTGAATACAAACACCAAAAACGAAAAGCTATGAGAAATAAGAAATGGAGAATAATGAAGAAAAATGTCTTTTGGAGCATTCTTTTTTGCGTAGGCATCTTCATCTTTGGTTGTTCTCGTGCCAAGTCAACCAGGCGTTTGTTTGAAAAGTTTCCTAATGGTATATTAATCATTGGGGAACAGCAGAAATACGTTTTCTGGAATTATGGATTTCTCAAAGATTGCATTATTAATGCATCTAACGATACATTAGTGCTTTACGCACAACGTTATGGTTCGATGTTTCCTGATTTTGTTTCTGGTCAGTCTATCATTAAGGTACTGATGCCAGGCAATTCAGTAAAAGCAAAGGCTAACTTTCTATTCTGCACCCCGCCAGACTCAATTACTGTCAGCAAGTATGACCTCACTGTGACTTATAATGTCTTGCTTCCCATCAGCCAAATACCAGAAGAAAACAGCCTTGGCTCGAACATCATGCTGGTTCGCAGCCGTTCAAAGCAGGAAATTGTAAGTTGTTATCCTTGGAAGCAATTTGAAACAGCTTATCGCGACAAAACCATTCGATTTCAGCCAGAACCGAACAAAGAATATATGGTCAACCTAATGAACGAACCCATTTGTATTGTTCAGTCAAGCCTTGCTTTTCCCTTTAGTGTGAATAATATGAAATTACTGAAAACAATTCCTGCAGGCGGTTATGCGCAAGCCTCTCTCTCGAAAAGGAACTATCCAGGCACAACCTCCTCCATTGTAACCCTCTCAGCCTTGCCCAAAGCTCTCAAGCAAGAAGCCCAACGATATTTGGACAGCCTCGACAAATAGGTGTGCGTGCTAAGTATTATTAAGGTATAAAGTTTCGCGACTTAATACCTTTTTTCATGTTTATTCGTGTTTCTGCTCAAAAAAACGTTTGAAAGTTTGGTAGATTCAAAATTATTTGCTTAATTTCGATAAGATAGGCGGCACTCGGAAGAAAAAAATAAAAAAAATCTTCTTTTTATTTTGTTCTTCGCTCGATTTGCACTATCTTTGCAGCGTGTTCTTCGGAGCACGCTACATTTTTATTTGCTCTATCGCCAGTCGAACTAGCACCTCGGAAAAGTGAAAGAGCGCAACTGAGAACTAGAGACTTACGTTTATAGCGTAGGTTTCCCATAGTTCTTAGTAGGTTGTGCTAGACCTTGACTGGCGTATGGTGAACCCTGCGCTTTCTTTTTGGTTAAAAGTTAGTGCATTTGTCTGAAACCTTTAGTATTAACTTTTAATAATCCAAACAACATGAAAAGAAAATCTTTATTGAAATGGATGGCAGCCTTCGTGGTTGCGATGCTTTGTGTAGGTCTTGCTTCGTGTGACGAAAAGGACGACGACAAGGAAAAGACAGAGAAAACTGGTAAGATTGTGGGTCTTGTGTCTGACTATGCCAATGCCAACACACCTATTGCCGGTGCTACAGTCACTTTGGTACAGCTGGGCGACTCGAAGGTGACAGGTGTCGATGGACGCTTCGAGTTCGACAACCTGAAACCCGGCTCCTACACCGTTGCTGTGGCAGCCAACAACTTTCAGGCAACCACTCAAATGGCTTACGTCGTTGCTGGCGAGTCTTCTCATTGCGACTTCCAACTCCAACGTTCTTCACAGAATGTGGAAATCACTCCAATGTCGTTGACTTTTGGAAAGAACATCAATCAGCTGTCGTTCTACATTGTGAACAACACCAACCAGCTGCTCACCTACAGCTTCTCGAATGTGCCCGACTATTTACAGATTTCTCCTTCTGCAGGTACAGTTGCCGCTAAGGGACGCCAGGCTATTCTTGCCACCATTCCTAACCGCAGCGCAGTCACAGCTACAGGAACACAGATTATCCTTGTGAATGTGGGCAGCGACTCCTACGCTCTCACACTGACAATGACCAATAGCAACGTTACTCCTCCAGACGATCCCAAGCCTGATCCAGATCCAGACCCTAATCCCGACCCAGAACCAACGACAGGTGATGTAACTCGTGGCTTGCTGGCTTACTACAACTTCGATGATGGCACAGCCAACAACGCTGCCGGCACGCAGAACAACGGCGTTATCAACGGCGAAGCATCCTTCATTACAGATACTCCTAAAGGCACAGGTAAAGCACTCTTCCTCGACCAAGAGCAGTATGTGAACATTGCCCGCAATCCGCTGAAAGGTAAAGAAGCCTATACTATAAGCATGTGGGTAAAGGACTTTGGAGCAGGTTACTTATTCAGTACAATTAGCTCATCAACTGAGGGGAATCCTAACATGATTATAACAGACGAAGGCAAACTTTCATGGAATTCTTGGAGTCTAGCAAACTATAGCTTTGAGTACAATTTATTGCCCTTACAATCCGGCAAATGGCACATGTTGACATTGGTGCAAACAGGAGAGGGCTATGATTATTATGTGGATGGCTCGCTGATTGATTCCAGTACAGAAAGAGACTCTGGTAGGGGTAACAAAATGCAAATTGGAGGACGTCATGATAACGAATATAAAGCTTGGGCGGATCCGTTCAAGGTTGACAACGTTCGCATTTATGGCGTAGCTTTGACTGAAGACGAAGTTGCCCAACTTTACAACTACGAAAAGCAATAAAATCAATATATATATCAAGGTGTGTGTCAGAATAGGCATATCCATTTTGACACACACTCTTCACCCCTTTAAGAAACAGCCGATCCGCTTGAAAGGGAGTAGGCAGAAATAAATACACACTTAATTATCATGAAAAAGATATCATTTTTATTAGTAGCGTTTGCCACATTCCTGATGGTAAGTTGTCAAAAGAGTCCTGTAGATCAATATATAGGGATTCTTGAAGATGCAACTGAAAAAATCGAAGATGCAACCTCAAAAGAAGATTTTAAGGAAATAGAAAAGGAATTCACTGACCAAATTAACAACTGGAATAAAACATACAGAGGTTATCGTCCTACAAAAGAAGAGCAAAAGAAACTTGATGCAGCATGGGATGAACATCATAAAGTTATAAATAAAAAAGCTTTGGAACTTGATATATAACCAACGGTTTATATCAGCCTTTGTCCTTATTTGTCTCCAATCACTACGGTCCACTTAAAGGGACGGTAATGAATAACAACAACAAAGACATATGAAAAGATTTAACTACTTTCTTATTTCTGCAGCGATATTGTTATTATGTAGCAATACATTGTATGCACAGACGGATAATCTACAACAAGTAAATAAAATGAAACTGAATGTAAAAGGTGTGCCATTTACTATGTGTTTCATTAAGAAAGGTTCTTTCACAATGGGTAGACCACCCGAGACGGTCTCAATGACGATTCCAGAGGATTTTTATATCTCGGAAACAGAAGTTACATACCAGTTATGGGATGCAGTAATGGGGACTAATAGCGGTTCTAATATAGCTCAATGGCAAATAACTACATGGTTTAACAAAGCTCAAGAGTTTATCAGGCGCCTCAACAACATAACTGGTAAGAATTTTCGCCTTCCCACAGAAGCAGAATGGGAATATGTAGCTCGCAGTGGAGGAAAGATTTATGGTATCAGTGATGAACTATCGGATGTGTTTCGTGATAGTTTTAAGCCTGTTAAGAGTAGTGAACGAGGAGCACTCAATAAGCCTAATCCTTATGGAGTATATGGAATGGTAAGTAAAGGTGGAGAATGGTGCAGTGACTATTTCATAGAACATTATTATCGCAGGAATGACGTTCGCTTTGGCGGTCCCAAGGAATCGACAGGATATCGAGTAAAGCGTGGCATTGCAGAAAGCTATAGTAAGGAGATTAGTGAAGTAACTTTTCGAACCTATGGTTGTGAAACTGGTGACGATGCCGCTATTCGTCTTGTCTTGGTTAATAATAATGTTAACGACGATGTCAGCAACGATAATGAGACAACGCAAAACTTTACCAAGGACCCTGTTGCACTTCCTTCAGGCATGGCTGGATTCTGGAAGGGACACGACACCAGTCTCAACCAACTTCACATAGATATTCGCAAAGAACGTCATCGTCTTGAAGCTGTGGACAACAAAATCGGTTATGGATATTTAGCTACAGCTGACTACAATGGGCGAGTGCGTCAGTATTATGTGATATTGCAGATTAGAAAAACTACAAAAAGCATCTTTACTATAACTTATGCACCTAAAGATAACCTCAATGCCACTAAGACTATGACTATTGTCTTTGAAGGTTCATATATTCGTACGAATGCAAGAGGAACTCAACTTGACAAATACACTCTTCTAAAGTATTAAGTCATTTGAGGTTCCTGAAGTAATCAATTAATTGATTATCATTTTTTTATTTTTTGTATCAACATTTAAAACCCTAAACGTCATGAAAAAAATCACATTCGTATTATTAGTGTTTGCTACTATGATTTTTGTGTCATGTTCAAAAGGTACACCTGAAGAACAAGTTATTAAACTTACAAAAAATACAACGGAGCAAGTCCAGAAAGCAAATTCCTTTGAAGAAATGTTCTCTATAGTTTCTGACTGGCAGAAAGAAGCACTCTCCATCGCGGAAAAAATTGAAAAAAATGAGAATGGTGATTTCAAAGACGCAGAAATGTTAAAAGAAATTATTGATGTTCAGGTAGAACTTGAGCAGGCGATTAAAAAACGTGGCAAAGAACTGAATCTTTCTGAAGACCAGATTTGGGATGTATCATCTCTTGTAGGATCCTAATAAGGGCAATACGGACTTCACTAGTAAATCCATCATTAAGTGATGCTTCTAACTTAATTGAAATAAATTATCCGACTTTAATACGTTAAGATATGAAAAACAGTTATTTACGTATATGTCCCTTACCTAAGACATATACCATTATTATTGGAATGTTGTTAATTCCGCAATGGGTATGGGCTGCGAGTGGTAAAATTGGTAGTTGTTACTGGTCTTTAGCCGGAGGCACTTTGACGATTTCGGGTAATGGTTCAATGGGTAATGATCCTACTGCGAGTAAAGACTGGGATGATGCCGTTGACATAACTACGATTCACACAATCAGAATCAAATCTGAAGTTTCATCTGCATCGTTTAGAGGCTTTTACTATAAAAATTTGGAGAAGGTGTATATAGAAGACGGAACAGAACCGTTGGATATAAACAATGATGCCTTTAACGGGACAAATGTTAAAGAGGTGTATTTGGGACGAAACTTAAGCTATAACGCTTATACAAGTTTTATAATGGATAATGGTTATTATGGTCCTTTTCAAAATGTCAGCAGTATAACGGAGCTTACTATTAGCAATTTTGTGACAGAGGTTCATGATTATTGTTTTGACGGATGCAGTGGACTTACCAAGGTTACTTTCCCTTTTAATTTTGATTGGCGCAAATCAGAACTGAATTGCGTTTGGGAGCTGAAATTTGTTGTTGGATTGGAAACTTTTTTGTAACTTTGCCACATCATTCGTTGAAAACGTAAAAACTCTTTGACCATAAACATAAAACCCTTATCAATATGAAAACCCGAATAGTATCTTTTCTCCTTGCGATGCTGATGGTAGCCTCATCGGCAATGGGTCAAACCAAAGGGCGTGTGCGGCCTCTCATTCAATACAAGGCTGTGCCTGTTGAGACAGAGGGTGATGCCTATACGGAGGTAACGGTTTCGTACATAGAACCGGCCTCGATTCCGAATCAGTTTGAGGTTCGCTTCTCCATCTGGCAGGAAGAGGATTGCCTGCACCCGACCATCAAAGTGGAAAACGGAAAAGGTATTGATGTGGATTGGAACAGACTGAAGTGCGTACTACTCAATGTGGACAAGGAACAGCCAGAACCCGTAGGCGGTTACTCGATGGACACAGAGCGCTTCCGCGTACTCCCTTATTATGCTGTACGCCGTACGAACAAACAGCCGTTTAAGGTACGATTCAGTCCTGATGCTTTCACACCAAAGGTGAAGGGAGACATTATGCAGTTTATGGCAGCTCGTCAGCTGAAGAGTTTCTGCGCACATACCTTCCTTAGAGTGGATATTTACGACTTATGTGACACACTCATTACAGATCGTCCCACCACGAATCCACCTGCTGCATCCAGCTGTTGGGATGCTGACGGATGGATTCCCAGTTCTGTGCAGGAACAGGACGGATGGTTTATCCTGGGTGATATGGGTAATGGACCGGCTCTGGGTCCTGTGAAGCTGGGTTGGAAGTTGGAAGATGTGCCAAAGCGTGTAGAAGGACTTTACGACCGCTGGGAACGTCGTGTGGAGAAAGAAAATGACCCTGCTGTGGAAGAAGCAGACCGTCGCGAATGGGTGACGATTCATTATTACAAGGATAGCAAGCCTATATTGGTGAGCAACGTGATTGATGGTCGCATCACCTGCTTTGACGTTCTGCCTACGAACCACACTAATATCATGACAACACTCGGAGTTCACATCGGTAGCTCTGTGGACGACTACCAAAAGCGGTTCTACAATCCTTCGTGGGTTGTCTCTTTGGAAGAAGGGAAGGCTGAGACTTACTATCAAGATGACTTCACGTTCACTACCGACCTCAAGTATTCATACTCGAAGGTTGAGGGAGCCAATGTCACCAAGTTCAAGCCGAATGCCGTCATCAACGGAATTGAGTACCACCCAAATCCGGAGAAGCTGAAGAATGTTCCTGCCCCACCTCGCAAGTTAGGAAACTATAATGAGTCGTACAGCACCAACGGACAGCTGACGCCCAATCTCAGACCAGAGAATAACGGACAGAAGAAGGACAATGTTAAAAAAGATGACAATAAACAACCTAAAGGAAATGGAAATGAGGATGGAAAAACCAAGAAGACAAGCAAAACGAGTGAAGATGACGGATGCAATTTACCAACGAACCAGGACGATCCTTCCGACACACCAAAAGAAATAATTGGTCAACCTGAGCCTCAGCCAGAACCAACTCCCATCCCTGTGCCAGAACCAGAACCAGTCCCAGACACGATTCATGTTGCCCACCATTCTAACGTCTTCAACATCTTTGAGTTTGCACAACGGATGTTAGTACAAGACGACTATAAGTTGACCAAGAAGCAGGTGAAGGAAAAGGGATTTGAAATAACAGACGACCAGAAAATCGTATTCTTTAGCACCCATAAGGCTCAGAAGCATTCTTTCTCAGCCATACGGATGACTAGTAACGACAACACCATCTGGTCTCTCTCCATCGGTCTTAACAACATGGAAGACAACGCAATAGCCTATCAACTGGAACAGTTGGGTTATGTTCTGACCAAATCAGAACAAAAGACAGAACAAAACAGACCAGTCTCTACTTATTCCTATCAACACCAAAGCGGAAAATACGTCGCAAAATTCATAAAAAAGGAAGACACATATTGGGTCTCCAGAACCGTAGAGTTCCAAAAAGCCGACAAGCGTTTGTAGTTCGTCGCCCCTTTTCAGCTGTTCTTCTCCTTATTTGATTCTCCACTTTTTTACTCACCTCAAAGTGAGGTGTTGAGTGAGGTGTTTTGTGAGGTGTTGCATCAACACCTCAATCGCTGCAGCCTCTGTATTCATGCGGCTTTCCGACTGACAATTGAGGGGTTGAGGGGTTGTTGCGAAAAAAGAGTTTTTGGCAAATTTGGAGGGGCTTACATGGTTGTTAATACAATAGTCCGAACAGCCAAAGAGGAATCTTGTTTCCAAATCCGACGTCTATATTATCTGCAACTACAAAACTGTCCTTGACGTCCTTAATCTGTGAGAAGCCTTTTTTCTTACCTCCTACTTCTAAAAGCCATTTTCCATCAACAACAAAATCACCTTGTTTTGGCATATACAAAGCATGCGCGGCACCAATCTGCGATGCAAGAAAGGTCTCTCTCATAGTGCCAGCATCTGCATGTGGAGTAAGACTATACATCAAGTTGGTATTGTAAAAGAGAATCTTCTCAGGTTTTGTCAGCATCTTCATACCGCTTTCCACAGCGTAAAGCCGACGCACAAGTGCTGCCTTGTCCATCAAATCCAACAGTTTCAGAACATTGTTCCGTGAAGACTGTAACGTGTTGCACAACGAAGAAATATTCAGCGTATAAGGAGCACTTTCGGCCAGAACCCCAAGGAGCTGTTTGGTTTTATAGACAGAGTCATACTCAATATTACTCACGGCAGGTATCTCACTGCTGACAATGGTATCGATCACTTGCTGGAGCCGATCGGCAAATCCGTCGCCTTCCTCACGATAGAACGGATAATAGCCCGACTGAATATATCTTTCGAAATGTTGTAACACTTTCACCTTTGATGTAATCTCCGATGCTAAAGAGAAATGATTGCCTAATAATTCCTCCAATGGAAATACCGGCAAATCAGCAATCCCTTCCAGTTTCAAGTATTCCCTGAAAGACAATCCTTCCATCGTATAAAGACGATGGCGACGGGAAAGGTCTGCTATGAGCGATTGGTCAAGTTTCAACATGGACGGACCAGTCACCACTAAATGCAGGTTGGGATAAGAGTCATATATGTTCTTAATTTCCTGCTCCCAGCCTTTGTATTTATGTACCTCATCCAAGAAAAGATGAGTGCCGCCATGAGAATAATGATATTCTGCCAAATCGAGGATGGAATGTGTGGAAAACCAAATATGATCCGCCGATGCATAGAGTGCTCTCTGTGCATCAGGGAAACATCGTTTGATATGTTGCAGGAGCATTGTCGTCTTCCCCACACCCTTCGCACCTTTAATCACAATCAGCCGGTTGGCCCAATTGATTTCTTTATAAAGATATCTGGTAAAACTCAAGTCTGTTTCAGCCAGTAATCGTCCGTAAGTTTTGAATAGTGACTTAGACTAGAAAAAGTTGTCACTTTCGGAGGCCTAAAAAGAAGTGACAATGAAGCACAAGACAAGAACAGAACGCGTGTATAACGAAGCTACAGGTTGGTACGAGACACGCGAAGTAGAGTTAAAAGGTTACACATTCACGGACGATGACCGTATTTTGATCGTCCGTGAATACCTTGAAAGCGGTG